>DASZJF010000034.1:0-140110 GCA_035948355.1 Solirubrobacteraceae bacterium | reverse complement strand
CGGAGATGCTGATCCTCGCCGGCGACAACCCCGAGCGCATACGCTCAGAGGCAGCGTTCGCGAAGCTCTGCGGCGCCTGCCCAATACCAGCATCCTCCGGCGGTGCGACCCAACGACACCGAGTGAACTGGGCCGGCCACCGGCAAGCCAACAGCGCCCTCTACCGATCCGTGATCGTCCGGATGCGCTTTCACCCACCAACGATCGCCTACGTCGACAGACGCACCACAGAAGGCAAGAGCAAGCGCGAAATCATCCGCTGCCTCAAGCGATACCTCGCACGCGAGATCTACCACAACATCACACAATCAGCCCTCGTGCTCACACCAGCACCCCTCCCCAACACATCCCACTAAACACGCTCTTGACAACTATAGGAGCGTCAACGCCATCGCCGAGTCGTTCTTCGCCACCTTGAAGAAGGAGCTCATCCACCGGAAATCCTGGCCAACGCGGCGCGAGCTCGGCTCCACCGTGTTCGAGTACATCGAGGCGTTCTATAACCGCGACCGCCGTCACTCGACGCTCGGCAGCTCTCACCAGCCGAGTACGAGCAACTCCTCTACGCTACGAACAACAAGGAAGACCGAGAGGGAGAGAACATCAAGTCAAGAAGTGTCGTCTGAAGCGGGGGAAAGTCCACTCCCCGCCGAGAAGCTAGAGCAAGCCGTCACCCGCCAGCTCTGGAAAGTGCTCAACGACAAGACCCTGCTCGCCGCTGCGCTCGACCACGCATACGCCCAGCTTGCCCACCGCGACGGCGAGCACGAAGACGAGCTATCGAGCGTGCAGCACAAGCTCGCCGAGACACGAGCAGCGATGGACCGCTACTTCCAAGCGTTCGAGCACGGCACGATGCCCGAGGACACCTGCGCGCCACGCATCGCAGCGCTCGGCGAGCAAACCAAGGCACTCGAATCCAGGGCCAGCGAACTCGCCACCCTCGCCGACAGCGAACCCGTACAACGCATCAGCGAAGCCGACCTCGACGCAATCCGGTGCCGGGTCCGCGCTGCGTTGGACGACGGCGGACCCATGCGCGTCAAGGCCATCCTCCAAGAACTCACCGACGAAATCCGTATAGACGGCCGGGACGCGATCGAACCGACCTTCCTTGTGCCCGCGGTTCGACCACCGTCAGGGTCGATGGAGCCAGCCGGGATCGAACCGGCGACCTCCTGCTTGCAAAGCAGGGGTGGTCATGCTGGAGCCAACAGATACGGGGCGTTAGCATCGTCCAAAGTGGCGTTATTACTGGCGAAACCGACTAGTCGGGTACTCAAAGCGGTACTCGCGGCCATGTGGTACTCATGTGGTACTCTCCTCGATCGATGGCTGTTGACGGCAAGCAGAGCGGTAGCGATCCGACCGGCGCCCTCGTAGTCGTCGGGCGGGCGGACAGGCCGGTCTACGAGGCCAAGTGGCGACGCGCAGCGCGACAGGTGAAGCGCCGCGTCGGCCCGGCGTGGCTTGAGCGAGCGTCCGACGACAGCGGATGGGTTACGCGGCGCGGACGGGTGCAGGAGGGCTACTTCGATGAGAAGCGCGCGACGGTGCGCATGGCCGAGCTGATCGCTGAGCACGACGAGGAAGAGCGCGCGATCGAAGCGGACGAGCGTGAGCGTCGCGAACGCGGCGTCACCTTCCGTGAGCTGGCAGCGGAGTGGCTGGAGCACCTACAGCACGAGCGCGGCGCCAAGCCGTCGACGCTGAGCGACTACCGCTACATGCTCGCCGAGCCCGGCGCGCCGCACCGCCGCGGCAAGGGCAAGAGCCCCGGAGTGCTCATGGCCACGTTCGGCGAGAGGCCCGCGGCGAAGATCACCACACGGGAGATCTCCACGTTTCTGCGCAAGCTGGACAGCGAGGGTGTCTCCCCGCGTTCGGTCAACAAGAACCGCCAGGTGCTCTCGGCGATCTTCGGTTTCGCCTGCCGTGTGGACACCCACAACCTGCCCTCAAACCCCGTGGCCGGCACAACCAAGCGCCGCGAACCACCGGCAGCGGTGCTCGACTTTTACGAGCCCGAGGAGGTCGAGCAGATCGCGTCCGCAGCGGCCGACGGGTCACACCGCGGTGCACAGCCGAGCAACCTGAGCACCGATGAGATCGTTTGGCGCGCGCGCGAGGACGCACAGGACGGTGAGCTGTTCCGCCTGGCCGCGTACACCGGCCTGCGCCTCGGCGAGCTGATCGCGCTGCGCTGGGAGGACATCGACCTGGACGCGCGCCGCATGGTCGTCCATCGCGCCGTATCCGCCGGCGTGGAGGGACCGACAAAGAGCTGGCAGGCACGGTTTCTCCCGCTCGCCGACCCAGCGGCGGAAGCCCTCGAACGGCTGCACGCCCGCGTCGACTACACCTCGCGCGAGGACTACATCTTCTGCTCGCGCCTTGGCCGGCGCCTTGATCCGTCAGCCGTCCGGCGCCGCTTCAAGGCAGCTCGTGACGCCGCCGGGCTGCGTCCACTGCGCTTCCACGCCCTACGCCACGCCGCCGGCAGCCTCATCGCCCGACACGCCGACGCGCGCTTCGTCCAGGAGTTCCTCGGGCACTCGCGTATCACGACCACGGAGCGCTACATGCATGCCAAGGCTCGGCCCGAGGATCTTGAGCGGGTCAATCGGGCGTTTGCCCGTGAGCCATTGGCTGACCAGACGGCGCAGTGATCGCGGAGCCGGGCCAATAACATGGCCAAAATACCGGCCAACAACCTGGCCATTGGCTAACATCCAACTACGCCAAGCCCAAGAGCACGCGATCAAGTGCCACGACGAGCGAGGGAACCATGCCAAAGCTCCGTTCAGCCCCAGAACAAGCCCACCGGAAGGCCGTCGAGTCGAACATCGCCGACGTCGTCGGATACCTCCAGGAGGTGCTCGGACAGAAACTGGTTGCGCACATAGCGGGAGTGTCCGACCCCAGAACGGTCGCGCGCTGGGCGGCCGGGGAGCGCGCTCCGCGAGCAGAGCACGAGCAGCGCTTGCGGTGCGCCTACCAGACGTTCCAGCTGCTGCTGGCCGAGGAGTCGCCCCACACCGTCCGCGCATGGTTCCTCGGCCTGAACCCGCAGCTCGACGACCAGTCCCCCGCGCAGAGCATCCGCGAAGGAGACTTCCGCGACGTACTCGTGGCGGCCAAGGCGTTCCTAGCCGGGGGATGAGTGCCACCCAAAAGACCGAAGATAGTTGAGCCTCCGAAGAGCGGCCTGTGGCGGGTAGGGCGATCCCCCGACCCGCTTCGCTTCAGCGACCCGCTGGACCCCGGCCTGCTCGAGAACCGCACCACCGGTAACCGTTTCGACAGTCCCACCGGTGATTACCGTGTCTGCTACTTCGCGACGACAGTCGAAGCGTGCTTTGGCGAGACGCTCTCCCGTTTCCGGCCCGACCCCGGTCTGAGCGCAGCGGCGAACGAGGAGGGCTTCATGGCGCTCGGTGAGGTTCCGGCCGACTGGCGACACCGCCGTCTTGCGGTCCGTGCTGTCCCTGCGTCGAGCAAGGCGATCCCGGTAGTCCGCTTTCTCGATGTCGAGGCAGCGGAGACCCGTGCGCTTCTCCGCGACGAGCTCGGCGAGCTGCTCGCCTACTACGGGTACAGCGACCTCGACGTCCCGACGGTGCGCGGCGGAGACCGCCGCATCACGCGCTGGATCGGCCGCTGGGCCTACGAGCAGCGCGACGCAGACAAGCGCCTCAAGTACGCCGGCATTCGCTACCTGTCGCGGCTCTCATCCGAATGGGAGTGCTGGGCGCTGTTCGAGGACGCAGCGCTCGAAGAGCAGGAGCGACGACCCATCACACGCGATGACCCTGCGCTGACGCGCATCGCCGAGCTTTACGGCCTCACGGTCTTCTGAGCGCCTCACGCCGCCGACCTGTCCACCGACCGGCCTCTCACTGCCGCCTCGACCTCGTCACGCAGGAAGATCCATCGCCGTCCGAGCTTGCGTCCAGGTAGCAGTCCGCGCCGCGCGTATTCAAGGACCGTTGAGATCGGGAGGTGCAGCAGCTCGGCGACATCGCGGCCGTCGAGCACGTCGTCGCGCGTGAGCGGCGGATGAGTGGCTATGGATTTGCGAATGGTGCTCATCGACGTCTGGGCATAGGAATTGGTGTTGTGGGTTAGTGACCCCAACCCGCCCGGACCGGCCAACGAGTTCGCTCGGCTCAACGCGAGCGGTCGCCCAACCGAGCCTTCGACAGCGAACCAGCCGTGGCCACCTGACTCGCTACAGCAGGCTGACGGCCCTCCCGAGCGGCCTCACGTCGCTTCGCTCCCACAGCAGTACAGACAACATGCACGGCTGTGCCGTGGCACAGCGAGCGCTGTGCGAATTTCATGGCCGGTTTGGCGCGCTCAGGGTCATCACCCATGTGATGACTGCGGCGAGCATAGGTGCGTCCCGAGGCGGCGGGTACGCGCGCTACCTGGAGAGCAAGACCGTGGAGCCCGAGCGCGGGGACTACTACCTGACACCCAATGGCGAGATGACGCAGGCCCCCGGCCGCTGGCTGGCCGACGCCGACACCCTGGAGAGCCTCGGAGTTCAGCCCGGAGAGCCGGTGGACGGCGCGGACTTCATCGCGCTGATGGAGGGCCGTCACCCTGGCACCGGCCGGTGGCTTCGTCCAGAGGGCGGCGGCGGCGGCCGGGGAGGCGGGATCGACGTGACGTTCAGCGCGCCAAAGTCCGTCTCGACGGTGTGGGCGCTCGGCGACCCGTGGCAGCGCGAGCAGATCGAGCAAGCCCACGCCAGGGCGGTCGAGCAAGCGATCCTCTATCTGCGGGAGCAGGTGCCCATCGTGCGGCGCCGCTACAGCGGCCAGGTGGTGGAAGAGCACGCCAAGGACGTGATCGCGACCGAGTACCGGCACACCACCGCCCGCGGCGTCGCGGGCGCCCAGGCCCCGGATCCGCAGCTGCACAGCCATGTAGTCATCACCGGCGCGGTCCGCGAGGACGACCGGATCGTCGCGGTCGCGTCCCGGCCGATCTTCCGCAGCGCGCGGGAGCTCGGCGCGTTCTACCGCTCCGCGCTCGCCGACGAGCTCGTGCGGGAGGGGTACGCGATCGAACATGGCACCGGCAAGGATGGCCGGTACTTCGAGATCGCCGGTGTGCCCCGCGAGCTGTGCGAGGCGTTCTCCGGGCGCTCCCGTGAGGTCGCCCGCGCCGCGGAGCGCTTCCGTGCCCGCTACGGCCGAGCACCCGAACGCGGCGAGCTGCGGAACCTCGCGCTCGAGAACCGCCGGTCCAAGGAGCTGAGCACACGCTCGGACCTGCAACGAGTGTGGACACAGACCGCCCGCGATCACAGGTTCGGCCCGGATGAGGCCGTGCGGTTGATCGGCGCATCCGAGCGGCCAAGGGCCGAGCGCGCGATCGAGGATCGGGTCGAGGCGAAGCTGACCGAGCAGCACGCCGTCTTCCAGGAGCGCGACCTGCGCGCAGTCGTGCTGGAGCAAGCCGCCGGAGAGATGGCACCGGATCAGGCGCTCGCCGTCGCGCGGGAGATGGTGAGCGACCGGCGCGTGCTGACTCTGGAGGGCGGGCGGATGACCACCCTGGCGGTTCGCGCGCAGGAGCAGGCGATCGAGCGCCGCGCCACACAGCTCGCCCAGCCCGCGGACCGAGACGTCAGCGACGTCGCGCGTGAGAACGCCGCCCGTGAGGTCGCGGAGCGCATCGGCGGACCGCTCAGCCCCGAGCAGCACCACGCGCTCGAAGTCCTCACGGGTCCCGAGCGTGCCGCAGTCCTCGTCGGCCCCGCCGGGACCGGCAAGGGTGTGGTGATCGACGCCGCCGCCCGTGCGGAGCAGGCCGCCGGGCGAGAGACGATCGGGATTGCCGTATCCGGGTCCACCGCTGAACGGCTCGGCGCCGACAGCCCCGCGCTCGCCGGACAGACACTCACCCTGGACTCGCTGGTCGCCCGCGCGAACACGGGCGCCATCCACGTGGGCAGCGACACAACGGTCATCCTGGACGAGGCGGGGATGGTCGACCACAAGCGCCTGGACGCACTGACCGAGCTCGTCGAGCGCTCCGGGGCAAAGCTGATCGCTGTCGGCGACGGCAAGCAGCTCCCCTCGATCGGCCCCGGCGGCATGTTCGACCGGATCACCGAGCACGCACCCAGCGCCGAACTCGCAGACATCCACCGCACCAAAGACCCCGCCGACCAGCGCGCGTGGCAAGCACTGCGCGCCGGAGAACCCGAGCGCGCGATGGCGCACTACGCCTCACGCGGCCAGCTGCACCTCTCCGACACGCGCGACCAAGCAGCAGAGCACGCCGTACAAACATGGGCCACGCTCACAGAGGGGCGCGATATCCGCGAGGTCGCATTGATCGCCGACGCGGCGAACACGGAGATCGACCGGCTCAACGCCCGCGCCCAACACTTGCGCGCACAGCGGGGCGAACTCGGAGACCACGAGCTCCCGCTACCCGGCGTCCACTACGGCCTGCGCGAAGGCGACCTCATCGCCTTCACCACGCAGCACCGCCCCCGAGGGCAGCCACGCGTCGAGAACGGCACCCGCGGTCAAGTAAGCGCCATCCACGAGCGGCGCGTGACCGTCACGCTCGACGGATCACAGCGCAGAGTCCAGCTCGCCGGCGAGGATCTCGACTCGCTGAGACTGGCCTATGCGCAGCATGTGTACCGCCAGCAGGGCGCGACCGTCGAGCGCTCCGTCGTCCTCACCGGCGGCTGGCAGACCAGCAAGGAGACTGCCTACGTCGAGGCAACCCGCGCCCGACACGGCACCACCTGGTTCATCGCCCGCGACGACCTCGGCAACGAAGGACAGGACGCAACACGCATCACGCGCCTGGCCCAGAAGATGGCCAACAGCCGCACCCAGACACCCTCGCTCGCTTACCCGGAGCGCCTCAATCCCGGGTGGGCACCGACCCACAACCCCCTGCGGCTTCGCTCTGCCCTCTCGCTGACACGTTGGCTGACCCGCACACCCAACCGCGATGCGCCCGACCGCAGTGCCGGCCGCGGACGCTGACGGCATAGCCGCTGCGGGTGTGGTCACGGGTCCCTCGAGCGCTAGGCGAGCGCAAGCAGGGCGTGACGCGGCTTTCGAAGCGCCGGCCTCGCGCGGAGCACCGCGCGTCACAGCGACCGACCTGACCGACCTCCCGCGCCAGCTGCTGGCACGGGAGTGGATACCGTTTAGTTACCGGCCGGGAGTGCCAGGATTGGGGCATGGTCCGAGCGGGGCTGCGCTGTTTGAGGCGGCGAACAAGCTGCGCGGCTCGGTCGGGTCAACCGAGTACAAGCACCTCGTCCTCGGCCTGCACGACGGCGGGCGCGCGTCGAGGTTCGCTCAGTCGTCCGGAAGCTTGTGAAGATACGTATAACGGACCCGTGGCTCGGGAGCATTCATATCGCTGTTGACGCTACTCAGCGCATAGCGGTGCGTCTCCCAGACCGCCGTAGGAAACTCCCCACCCTCGGGGATCGGCTCCCACGGTGGGCCGACGTCGACCTCAACGTCGATATGCGCCGGCGGCCGATCGGGCACCTCTCGGACTTCTTGGTCGTTGGGACCGCCAACGAGTAGAGCTTGCACGCGCATGATTGTAAGCGCCCACGGACAACCGCCTTCGGCGACCGATGCGCGCCAAGCGTCATCGAGACTAGGCTCCGCGACCTCTCGCGGCGAGCGACTGCCTAGCCGCCGAGTGGTCGTGGCCCTCCATCGCTTACGGCAAGGCTCAGGTACTCAGTCTCCAAGTCGCTCTTGAGGCCGCGAAGGTCCTGGCGCTCTGGATGGCGTTCAACACCCTTCGCGACAACCTCGCGGAGGCGCTCAAAGGCGTGTATGCGCGCCTCGGGACCCATCGGACTACGCTTGACCCAAGACAGTCCTTGACTGCCGTAGATGTGGTACGGATACGGATCTCGGTCGCCGCGTAGCGCGATCTGTTCCTCAAGAATCGCGAAGCCTTCCTCCGCCTCTGCTGCTGCTTTCGGATCGCTGGCGTGCTGGGAAGCTCGCTTCAACAGAAGGTATCCCCACTCCGCGAGCACGAGCTGATCGTCGGGAGCCTTTGCGCGGGCTTGCTGGAGATAGTTGTTAGCGTGTCCGAGGTCGCCCTCCTCAACCTCGAGGCTACCTCGCTGGAGCCAGTAGTGAAAGTCATGCGACAGAAGCGGCTCGACGGTGTCGTAGACGCTTCGTACAGCATCGACGTCGATCTGCCCCGGGGTCGCCGAAAAAAGCAGTCGAATCAATGTGGCGTGGTTCAAGAGCCAGTTCAGAAGTCGGCGCCGCCTTGAACGTCGGTCAGATGGATCAGTCGCACCAGCAAGAGCAAAGATCAACCCACGAACCGGCTCAACTAGCGACCTCCGCGCTTTGGAAGAAGTCCAGTGCGTGCTCCGCGATCACGCGGTGACGGATTGCTAGCCGCGCGTTGTCCGACGTAATCACGAGATGTTTATCGACCAGATCTTTCAACGCTCCGGCACTAGCTACAGGATCTCCGCCGCAGGCCGCGAGCAGCTCGTTGCGGTCGAGAGCGGTCCCGTGGGCTGACGCCAACGTGAGCACGGCGTACACGAGGAGGTCTTGCGCGTTGAGCTCCTCGCACTCACTAGCCACCTTCTGATCGAAGCCGAGGCCAGAAGTAGCTTCGATCATAGCGACGAGCAGTTGACGCCCGCTCTTGTCACGGAATACCGCTTCTTGCTGTGCCCGAGACTTGTCCTCCAGATCCCCAAGGCGACGCGCGTCGGTGAGGCTGTCCAGTAGGGACGCGATGTCGGAATCCGTTAGAGGTGGCTCGTGGAACTCGACGCCGGCGGCGCTTTCGATCCGTGCGAGCGCTTGTGGATCACGACGTGTGGTACGAACCGTGGCGATGACAACCCGCTCATAGTCATCTTCAGCCAGCGCTGTTAGGAGGTCCGACATCGCTTCTCCAAAGCGATCAGCGTTGTCGATCACAACGACCTTGGCCTCCGCGTTGTTGGCAGCGTCGCGGACAGCCCTAATCCCGCCGGTAAAGTCGCTGTTGTAGACGTAACCCGATGCTCCATCAGCGACGAGGGCGAGGGCGATCCGCATCGCTGTAAGGGTCTTGCCGCTGCCCGCCGTCCCAGTGAGCAGGACGAGCCGGAGGTCCTCGGTCCGGACCCGCTCAAGCAACTCACGATCGCACTCGCGCTCAACCGCGTAGCCCTCCGTGATGTCGGGCCAGCGCGGCTCACGCCCGAAAAGCAGTTCCGCGGCATCTCGAAGGGGTGCCGACGCCAGATCCGAGATAGACAGAAACGGCGGTGCCGCGGCATCTGCTTGATACGCACGTCGAAGGGAAAGGTGCCCTCTCGTCGCAGCATCGCTGAGTTGACTCAAGGTCTCGGCACAGAACTTCTCTTGTGTGCCGTCCTCATAGCGGATGTTGAACTCGCCCAACAGCGATTGACGACCAAGCGGAAGTTCTTTCGTTACGAGGAACGACTTGGGGCGCAGCTCGCTGGGACCGCGGGATCGGAGTGCGCGCGCCTCCACGTACTGCCAGAGCGGTGGCTCGTCTAGCGTGGATCCGACGTAGAGCACGGTGTAGGTAGAGAGCTCACGTACCAGCGTCGGATACCACAGATCGGCCAACGCTTGTCGTTCGGCGTAGTTACGCTGAGAAAACGTGACGTCGGGAAACGCGGACACCTTTCCGTTGAGGTGAACCACCACGAGCTCCGGGGTTGAGGCGGGTGGCGGGTCGGTGAGCGCCGATAGTGATTTGATGCGACGAGGAAGCTCGTACTCGGTTTGCACGACGTCGGCGAGGGTGTCGACGTTGAGCGTATAGACCCTGTACCAAGGAAACGAGAACCAGATGCGATACTCGTCAGGCAGGTTCTCGCGGCTAACCCGTAGGCGCCGGTTGAGCAGGTCCCGGGTGGCAGTGACGTGTCGCTGCTGGGCGGCACCAAAGACGTCGGCGAGCGTCGATCCGTCGTAGCCGGCGGAGCCGTAAACGATCGGCCAAAGCTCGTGAAGAAGCTGGCTCGCGGACGAGACCGTGTGCCCGTCATCGGCTCGGGCTTGAAGCGAGAAGCCCGCTCCCGTGAACAGAATGACCTTGCCGGCTGCGACTTGGTCCGAGAAGTACGCGAACTCGTTGGCATCCACGAAGCCAGATGCTACGCGATCCGTGCAGCTGTTCCAGAGGTCGCCGCGAGATACCGTCCTCGCCCCAGCCGCACAGACATACGCCGATCACCTCGCACGTGGCCAGCCAGCCAGTCCTTGACCGCCGACTGCGCACCGGCCTGACCGACCAGCTCTTCGACCTCAGCGTGCAGCTAGTGTCGCTTGTGCGACTCCCGAGGACTGTGAGCCACGAATGGCGTACGTAACCATGTACACGACTCCGTGCGGCACCAGAGGTTGTCCAGCCCATTCGCGGGCTTGCCAGAGACTCGCTCGCCAACGTAAGCTGAGGACATGAATGCGGAATCCGAGTCGCAGACTCGCAAGAACTACATCGATAAGAAGCTCCAGGCCCGCGGGTGGCATGATGCGTCGCAGGGAGTGTCCCCACTTCTGGGCGCCTACCGACTTCCGGAGATCGAGACGACCACCGGACCGGCCGACTACGGTCTCTACGCCGATCGCGGGCTCTTGGCCATCGTGGAGGCCAAGAAGCTCTCGCTCGGGCCGCAAAACGTCCTGAGCCAAGCCGAACGATACGCCGAGGGAGTCAGAGGGCCATACGGGGTTGGCAAGTATGGGGTTCCCTTCATTTACAGCACTAACGGAGAAGCCATTTGGTTCCACGACCTTCGCGATCCGCTAAATCGCTCTCGCCAGGTTGCGGATTTCCATTCGCCGGCGGCGATGACCGAGATGCTGGCCGCGGATACGGGCGCGGCCCTGGAGTGGCTAAAGGCGAACCCGAGTGCGCATCGCCTTCTTCGCGACTATCAGCACGACGCGAGTGCCGCCATTGAGCAAGCGACCTCCGAACGAAAGCGGCGGATGCTGGTGGCGATGGCGACGGGAACAGGCAAGACGTTTACACTTGTCAACGAGGTTCATCGACTCATGAAGTCGGGGCTCGCGAAGCGCGTATTGTTCCTTGTCGATCGTCGGGCTCTCGCAGCCCAGGCCGTGCGGGCCTTCGGCGCGTTTGAGGCCGAGCCCGGACTCAAGTTCGACAAGATCTACGAGGTCTACAGCCAGCGTTTTGCCGCCGCCGACGTTGGCGAGGATGGCAGCTTCGACTCCAAGGAGCTGCCGGCCAACTACCTCACCAAGCCCGAGCGCGGACACACGTTCGTCTACGTCACGACCATTCAGAGGATGGCCATGCATCTCTTCGGGCAACGTGCACACTTTGCGGAGGACTGGGACTCGTCGGACTCCGACGTGCCTCAGCTCGACATTCCGATCAACGCCTTCGATGTAGTAATCGCTGACGAGTGCCACCGGGGCTACACCGCTGCTGAGCAGTCCATCTGGCGCGAAACGATCGACCATTTCGACGGAACCAAGATCGGACTGACCGCAACTCCCGCTGCGCACAGCAAGGCGTACTTCAAAGACGTCGTCTTTCGCTACACCTACGAGAAGGCCGTCGAAGATGGCTATCTCGTCGACTATGACGTGATCAGCCTGAAGTCCGACGTGCGAGTCAACGGTGTGTTCCTCAAGGAGGGAGAGGAGGTAGGTCTCGTCGACCCGGAGTCCGGCGCAAAGCAGCTTGATCTACTCGAGGACGAGCGGCAGTTCGATACCAGCGAGATCGAGCGCAAGGTCACGTCGCCGGACTCGAACCGCAAGATCCTCGAAGAGCTCAAGCGCTACACAGACGAGCACCAGCAGCAGTACGGCCGATTCCCCAAGACGCTCATCTTCGCTGCCAACGATCTACCGCACACCTCTCACGCAGACCAGCTCGTCGACACGGCCCGTGACATCTTCGGCCGAGGCGACTCGTTTGTCCGGAAGATCACCGGGCGGGAGGATCGGCCGCTCCAACGCATCCGCGAGTTCCGCAACCGCCCTGAACCGGGAGTCGTGGTGTCGGTCGACCTCATGACAACCGGCGTCGACATACCGGACCTTGAGTTCATCGTGTTCTTGCGTCCCGTCAAGTCCCGCATCCTGTTCGAGCAGATGCTTGGACGTGGGACGCGCCTCGGCGAGAAACACCCGGACAAGGACCATTTCACGGTCGTCGACTGCTTCGACGGAACGCTGATCGAGTACTTCCGGGAAGCGACCGGCATCACTGCCGAGCCACCCGATAAGCCGTCACGCTCGATCAAGCAGCTGATCGACGACATCTACGACAATCGTGACCGCGAGTACAACACCCGGTGCCTCGTCAAGCGGCTCCAACGCATCGATAAGGGGCTGTCGGGAGAGGCGCGTGAGCTCTTCGGTGCCTACGTCGACGACGGTGACCTGGCCGCCTACGCCAAGGCGCTTACCAAGGCCCAGAACGAAGACTTCGTTGGAACCATGCAGCTCCTGCGCGACCACGGCTTCCAGGATCTCCTCGTCCACTACCCGCGGGCAATCCGTAGCTTCTATGTTGCTCACGAGGTAGAGGACGAGGTGTCGTCGGAGTGGCTGGTGCGCGGGGCCGACGGAAAGAGCTACAAGCCGGAGGACTACATCGTGGCCTTCGATGCCTTCGTTGCGGAGAACACGAGCAAGGTAGATGCCATCGCCATTCTCCTGGGGCGGCCGGCGGACTGGAGCACCGACGCACTTGTCGAGTTGCGGACCGCGCTAACGACCGCTCCGCAGCGCTTTACGACGGAGCACCTTCAAAAGGCTCATCAGATGAAGTACAACGTCGCTCTCGCCGACGTGATCTCGATGATCAAGCACGCGGCTGATGAGGGTGCGCCGCTATTGACCGCAGAGTCGCGCGTGGACAAGGCGATCGCAGCCTTTTCCGACGGCCACAAGTTGACGGCCTCGCAGCAGGAGTGGCTCGGGCGCATTCGGGCACACCTAATTGAGAACCTCAGTATCGACGAGGAAGACTTCGAGGTCGTTCCCATCTTCTCTCGTAGCGGCGGCTGGGGACGAGCTAACCAAGCCTTTGATGGAAGGCTCACCGCGGTCCTCCATGATCTAAATGAAAGGGTGGCGGCATGACGGATGTTGCCGCACGCCTATGGGGCTTTTGCCACACGCTCCGGCACGACGGAATCGACTACGGCGACTTCATCGAGCAGATCACCTACCTGCTCTTCGTCAAGATGGCTGACGAGCGTGGCATTGAATTGCCCGAGGGCACGGATTGGGACTATCTCCGCGCTAGGAGTGGCACCGACCTCATCGACGCATACATTGAGGCGCTAAGGCGTCTCGGGCGTGAGCCGGGCATGCTCGGCGACATCTTTGGTGGAGCCCAATCTCGCTTTACCAATCCGGTGAATCTGAAGAAGCTAATTAGTCTTATTGACGACACGGAGTGGGTTGCGCTAGACGTCGACGTGAAGGCGGCGGCGTTTGAGGGCTTGCTTGAGAAGGCAGCCGCTGAGGGCAAGAAGGGCGCTGGCCAATACTTCACGCCGCGCATCCTTATCCAGTCGATGGTGCGCTGCATCAAGCCGGACCCGCGCGTGAGCCGCGACTTCAAGGTCAACGATCCAGCTTGTGGGACAGGGGGCTTTCTTGTTGCCGCCCATGAGTGGCTGATGCAAGAGACGTCCGGCGCGCTAGAGCGGGACCTCGCAAGACGCGTTCGGTCGCAGACGTACTACGGACAAGAGCTAGTTGCCCGCCCACGCCGACTCGCGCTCATGAACTTGTACCTACACCAGGTGGAACCGCATATCGCGCTGGGCGATTCCCTCTATGAGCCGCCAAACGCCGACAGATTCGATGTCGTCTTGATGAACCCGCCATTTGGGACGCGAGGCGCTAATCAAGCACCGGAGAGAGACGACTTCGTGGTCTCGACGAGTAACAAGCAGCTGAACTTCCTTCAGCACATCCTTACGACGCTCAAGGCAGGGGGCCGAGCAGCGGTCGTAGTACCGGACAACGTTATGTTCGCGGGTCAGGCTGGCGAAGTATTCAAGGTGCTCATGGAGGATTGCGATCTACATACGGTGTTGCGATGCCCGCGAGGCACATTCAGCCCGTACACAGAGGGGACCCAGACCAACGTGATCTTTTTTACAAAGGGGACCCCTACCCGACGCACGTGGATTTATGACGGCCGCTCAAATGTTCCAAAGATTACGAAGAAGAGTCGGCCACTCACGGAGACGCATTTTCGGGGGTTCGAGTCGTGCTATGGCGCCGAGCCAAACGGTCGAAGCGCGAGGGCGGAGGAGGACTCTGATGACGGTCGCTGGCGCTCGTTCACGATCGACGAAATCAGCGCTCAGGACTACAAGCTCGAGAGCTTCAAGTGGCTTCGAGATGACGAAGGCGAAGACGTCGGTGATCTTGTTGAACCCGACGAGCTGATCGCGGGAGCGGTACAGGAGCTTCAGTCGGCTCTAGACGACTTGGCCGACCTGCAAGAGCTGCTCGGGGGCGTTTCAGCGAGCCGCTCATGAGATGGCAGGATGAGAGTGCGCCAGACGGTTGGACCGTGTGCGCACTCGGAGAGCTAACAACGGTCGTTGGCGGTGGGACCCCGAAAACGAGTGTCCCGGGTAACTTCTCAGAAGATGGCGGTCATCCGTGGATCACGCCGGCCGACCTGACTGGTTACACAGACCGCTACATCGCGCGCGGAAGACGCGCCCTTACCGATCAGGGGCTGGACTCGTCGTCCGCCAAGTATCTCCCCGCAGGCGCGGTACTGTTTTCGAGTCGGGCTCCGATTGGCTACCGAGCCATCGCGGCCAATCCGCTCACTACAAACCAGGGGTTCCGAAGCTTTGTCCCCGGCCCGCGCCTGGACGGAAACTATCTCTACCACGCGCTTAAGTTTCTCCAGCCCGTCGCCGAGCAAGCTGCCAGCGGGACCACCTTTCCTGAGCTATCAGGGCGGAACGCCGCGAAAATACGCATTGCTTTCCCGAGCTTGCCAGAGCAGAAGGCGTTGGCGCTTGTTTTGGACCGCGCTAGCGACCTGGGCGACCGCGCGACGTCGGCCCTCGAGGGAGCTCTCAGCAGCGTCGCGCGGCTACGGTCGGCCGTGTTGGTGGCTGGCTGCGCTGGGCAGCTAACTGCCGACTGGCGCCCGCGCCAGGTCATGCCGTCGGACCAGCAGCAGACTGAGACCGAGAAGGCTCACCAGCCCGACGGGAGAGGTTCCCTACCCCCTGGCTGGTCGTGGGCCGCGATCGGGGACGTCGCGGACGTCGAGGTCGGCGGCACGCCTTCGCGAAAGAACTCGGCGTACTGGGGAGGAGGCATCCCCTGGACTAGCTCCGGCGAGGTCGCAAACTGCCGAATATCCGAAACACGGGAGACGATCAGCGACGAGGGCCTCGCAAATAGCAATGCCAAGCGATATCCCGTTGGGACGGTGCTTATCGCGATGATTGGGGAAGGCAAGACCCGCGGTCAATCGGCAATCTTGGATATCACCGCCACTACGAACCAGAACGTTGCTGGGATCATCCCGAAGCCCTCAGTATTGATGTCAGAGTACGTCTGGCGATGGGCGCTGGGTCAATACGAGATCACCCGAGCGGTCGGTCGAGGCGGTAACCAGGCAGCGCTCAACCGCAAGAAGGTCAAGGAGCTCCTGATTCCCGTGCCGCCTCTCGCCGAGCAGCAGGAGATAGTGGACCGTGTCGACCGGCTGTTTGCCATAGCCAATACGCTGGAGAAGCGGATTGACGCCGCCGCGCGACGCGCCGACGACGTTTTTGATGCGGTACTCGCGAAGGCGTTCAAAGGCGAACTGGACGTCGGCTTAGATGAGGCGGACTAATGCCGAAACAGCCGCTTGAGCCATCTCGGTACCCGGGTGTGTCCTGTGGGCGGCGTAGGTGACGCAGATTGAGCGGCGTTGTCGGCCACAGCCTTGTTCTCGGATAGCGACCGAGCACCTCGTGCTCGCGAGCGTCCTGAAGCGACTTGCTCAGGCGTCCACTTCGGAGCCCAGCGCACTTGGCCACGCGTCACCCAATAGTGCGATTGGCAGCCGAAGCTCCAATTGCCGATCGAGGGTGTGAGGGAGATGGTCTCGCCATCAAACGCGAGCTGCCAGTCATGGGGCGTCAGCGGCGTGACGACTTCGTTCCCGCACCCACAGCAACACAAGTGGGCCACCGAGGCAAACGGCAAGGAGACGTATAGGACGCCCTCTGCGAGGACATCCGGAAAGTGGTCAACGAACTCGTGCGTCAGTCGAGCCGCGCGCATCACGCGCGATCCTCATTGATCATGCTGTTGTCGCTAATGCCGTAAAGCGAGTGATGCTCGTGCTCGAGATCGCCATAGAAGCCCGCAAGCTTCTTCCAGCGGAGGACCGCCAGCGCGGCGATCAGGGCATTGAGGTCTGCGACTTGGATGTTCCGTTCGTAGTCGTTTTCGCCGCTGTTCGTGAACGGGATCCGTTTGTTCTCGTGGACGTGGTCACGCTGGGCCGGCGTGCTTGTCGTCAGCCTGAGGAGGCCGGCGAGAACGCCGTCGCCTTCGTACACGCCGATGCCCGTGTCGATGAACGGGATCGAGAACTCCTCGAGCTTCGAGACCAGGAGGCGCCGAGCATCCCCGTCGTCGAGGGCGAGAAAGACGAAGTCCATACCTTGGAGCTGGCTGACGTTGGAAGCGTCGACGAAGCAATCATGAGGTACGACGTTTCGACGTAGCTTTGAATACTGAGCGGCCCAGTAGTCGACCTTCTGAGGAACCAGGGCGAGCTCGGCCGCCGCCGTCGCGCCAGGGGAGCGGAAAGCGTTGTGCTGAACAAAGCGGTCGCCGTCAAACAGGTGGATCTCCCTGACCGGTGTCTTGGCGATCAGATCGAGTATGTAGGACCCGGTCCCGCCGACCCCCACGATGGCGACACGATCAACCTCGAGCTTGTCCGTTAGAACGCCGATGCCGGCGCGGGTTGACGCCGTGTCGGCGTACGTGAAGACGGAACCCTCCTCCTCGTCGGGGACGATCAGAGGGTGGGTGATGGCCGTCGCCTCGGGGTCGATCGATCGCGCCCAGCGACCAAGCAGGCTGACGTAAGTCGTCATCTTGTGGAAGTAGTCGGTGTATCCATCGCCCGGTTTGCTCGAAAAGCTGTGGTCGATCTCGAGACCCTCGGCAAGGACTTGGTGGCCGCTTGAGTTGATGATCTTCGCCAGGACATGGCCATCAGCGTCATGGGGTGTATCCCCCGAGAACGTGGCCACGTGGTTCGTCGGTTTCACGGTCACGTCGTCAGCCATCTCAAGCTCCGAGACTAGGGTGCCGTACGCAACCTCTCGGTTGGCGGTGACGTACGGCACGTGGCTGAGGACGAGGTAGTTGGCCGTGATGCTGACCTCGTAGCCCTCGTCCCGCAGCCTCGTGAGATCTGGGCTACGACTTATCAGTCGCTGTGACATCGAAGATCGTCCCGTCCTTGATCTTGACCGTCTCGCCCTCAGTGAGGTCGCCTTTGTGCTTCGTCCCGGCGGCCTTCCTGTAGGCGACGGTGATTTCGATGTTCGGGCCGGACTGAAGGGGCTGGGCCAACGCGACCACCTCGTCGAACGTCAGCTCACGCTCGACCTCCTCCTTGGGACGTGTGTTCACGTAGATGGTGATGGGTCTCTTCGGGTGCGCCTCCTCGGCTGCCCCCTCCTCGCTCGATGTTGGTGTGGCTGACATAGAATCCTCCTTAGGTGACTGTCACTAACATCAGCGTAGACGCCCGCGGGAGCGATGTCAAGGAGACTCGCGAGCGTTCCTTGAGATGTCAGCGAGGGCAACTGTCAGCCAGATTGACATCCGCCTCTAACTGGGGCATACTGCACGAGTGGATCGTCTTTATAAGCAGTTTGGCCAGCTCCTACGTACAGCTCGGCTCGATGCCGACCTGACTCAGGACGAAGTCGCAGAACGCGTCGGCCTCAAGCGAACTTCGATCACCAACATCGAGCGAGGCCGCCAACACATCGCCCTTCATCAGCTCTTTCTGCTCGCGTCAGCCGTGGGCAAGGGTCCGGACGACCTACTTCCCGATACGCAAGCGGCCAACGAGGAGCTACTCCCGGCCGAGGCCGAAACGCTTCGTGCTGCCACCGACGACGAGGAGGACGTCGCGTTCGCCACGGCCATCCTCGCTAAGCGCCAGCCGCCAACGGAGGTGAGCGACTAATGACAAAGCAATCCCCCGCAGAAAAGAGGGCCGCGGATCTTCTGGAGAGCAGCGGGGTCGGTCGGCTTCCCGTGCCCGTCGAGAAGATCGCCAGGCACCTCGGAGCGGAGATCCAATACGAGGCGTTCGACGGCCAGGTCTCGGGGATGCTTTATCGCGGAGAAGGCCAGACGTTGATCGGCGTCAACTCGACTCACGGAGCAACCCGCCAGAGATTCACGCTTGCCCACGAGTGCGGTCATCTAGTCCTGCACAAAGGCGTCTTCATCGACCGGCTGGTACGCGTGAACTGGAGAGACGGTACCTCCGATGCGGAGGAGGTCGAAGCCAACGCGTTTGCGGCCGAACTCCTCATGCCGCGCACGTTCATGAAGGGAGAGATCGAGCGACTGGTCGCTCGAAGTCGCAAGATCACCCCGGAACTGCTAATCGCTGAGCTCGCTGAGACGTTCCGTGTCAGCCAGGAAGCTATGCGCTACCGGTTGGTAAACCTCGGCGTTCTTGGGCCTTACGCAGGCCCAAACGACGCGTAGTCGTTGCTTTCGATCGTCAGCCAGCCGTCAACGCGTCGATCAGATCCTGAACTCCGCTTTGGAACGCCGAAGGCCCAGCCCCCTTGGGGACCGGCCGGTTCGACCTTGCTTCCCATGGTGCAGCCAACCGGGATCGAACCGGTGACCTCCTGCTTGCAATCCGTCGCGGTGCCGATCTCCCGCTAAAACGGACCCGATGTGGTACTCACCCGCGGTACTCCCCGCCGAAACCAAGTGCCAATCGAGGCACCATTTCTGGGCCAAAGGCACCCATTTGCAGGCACTTCCTTGAGTGGAGCCAGCCGGGATCGAACCGGCGACCTCCTGCTTGCAAAGGATCCCGCGGGATCCTTGGGAGCGGACCAGAAATCCTCGCGTTTGCAGGGATCTTCTTCCTAAGCTCGGCGCTTAGCCGCCGAGGGTGACTGCCGGAATATACCCGCATTTCCCGGGGTCTGCGCGGATGTTTCGACACTGAGTGCCAAAACTCGGTCGCCGCACCGCGTCGGCGGTTGGTGCCAGCTCCAGGCGCGTCAAGGTCGCCGGTTCGGCCCGGTTGGCTGGCCATCCTATCCAGCGCCGGTTGCGCTCGAGCGCCGCGCCGACCGTCGGTCGCCGCGACAGGCCGCGGCGCGCGCTCCGTCATCCAGGGGATGCCTGCCGCCAGAGGAGCGAATGACAATCACCTGCTGATGAGGCGTGCGACAGGGCAGTTGTGCGAGAACCGCTCGCGTGTCACGGGAGAGGTCACGTCCTGGGGTGCACGCTTTCGCTACGAGGGGCAGCGAAGGTATCTGACGCTCGAAGCGGAATCGCGCGAGGAGGCAGTACGGGAGATGGCTCTGTTGATGTTCAGGGTCCGCCGGGGGATTTGGGAGCCGCCACGGAAGCACCGTCGACACGCTTCGGGGCCCCGTCCACCGAAGTTGGCCGACTTCGCGGAGGACTGGCTCGCGGGCGAGAAGGTCCAAGGAGGACGGCGCGGGACCGGCCTGGCGCCCGCCAGCTACGCCAGCCTGCAATGGCGCCTGGGGCATCTGCTGGGCTTCTTCGCTTCGGCCCGACTCGACGAGATCACGGTCATGGACGTCGACCGCTACCGCCAGACCAAGCTCGGCGAAGGCACCTTGTCCGCCGATTCGATCAACAAGACACTGCTGACGCTCGGAGCGATCTTCGAGTTGGCCATCGAGTACGAGCTGGTCGCGCAAAACCCTACGCATGGCCGCCGTAGGCGCCTGCCCGTGAGTAAGCCCCGTCGTGCATGGCTCGATCGCACCGATCACATCGTTGCCCTGCTCGATGCTGCCGGCGAGCTTGATCGAGAAGCCTAGCCGAGGTGCGGCCATCGCCGTGTGTTGCTCTCGACGCTCGTGTTCGCCGGGCTACGCATCAGTGAGGCACTCGCTCTGCACTGGGGCGAGATCGATCTCGCTCGCGGGACGCTGCGCATCGATCAAGCAAAGACAGACGCCGGAGTCCGCACGATCAACCTCCTGCCGGTACTCCGCGACGAGCTCCGCGAGCACAAGGCTCACGGTGAGCACACAGCCAACCAGCTGGTGTTCGCTACCAGCACCAGGCGAGCCGTCACCGCCACCAATGTCCGTAAACGGATTCTGCAGCCAGCGATAGCCCGTGCCAGCGAAACACTCGAACGGCACGACGAAGCCCCGCTACCCGATGGGATCACCCCACACGCACTGCGCCGAACGTTCGCCTCGCTGCTGTTCGCGATCGGGGAGTCACCTCCCTACGTCATCAACCAGCTCGGGCACGCAACCCCAGCCCTCACCCTTGAAATCTACGCACGCCAGATGAACCAACGAGACGGAGAGCCCGCCCGCCTACGAGCCCTCGTCGAGGGACGCCTCCAACCCGGCGTGCAGCAAACTCGCATGTTTCGATGAACGAGCCGCAGCCACTTTCGGTGCGGCTCACGCGTCGTTCGAGAACCGCTCTACGCGCAGTCCCTGTTCGGTCAGGATTGCGTGGTCGAGTTCCACCGGCCTCCAGCTATCGCCGTCGTATACAGGGCGCACGAACAGCGGTGTCCCAG
This sequence comes from Solirubrobacteraceae bacterium, assembly GCA_035948355.1. Lineage (GTDB taxonomy): Bacteria > Actinomycetota > Thermoleophilia > Solirubrobacterales > Solirubrobacteraceae > Palsa-744. The sequence goes on along the minus strand of DASZJF010000034.1, from coordinate 119,257 downwards.
GATTGCGTGCCGCGTAGCGCTCCATCTCACGCCATCTACGCCCCTGCTCGGTACGCCCGCGATTGGGACCAACGGCCTGCGGAAAGAGATTCAGATCCGCTCCCCCGCCAGCCACGTGTGCGACGAAATGCCCCCTGTCGCGATGCGCACCTGACCAATCGGTCCTGCGCTACGGAGAGCGGGTTTTGTCAGTCGCCGTGGATAGGTAGCGAGGTCCCCGGACAGACCGGAAGCAGACCCCGGAGCCTCGATCTCTAGTCTATCCCGATGCTATCGCGATGTGCTAGACTTACGATCAGATATGGAGTTCAAGGTCGATCTGTCCAATCCAGAGGAGGTGGCAGCCAAGATGCCTCAGCTTCTAGCCCTCTACGAGGAAAAGCTGCGCGAGCAGAAGACGCTCAACGAGCAGGTGGAGCTTCTGCGCCGGCTCGTGGGTCACGCATCGGGGGTTTCCCGTGGGCGCATCCAAGCGAGCGGGCAGAGCCACGACGGGCCTTCCGAGCAGCCGCGCAGGCGACGAGCGGCACCGGCCCAGGATCGCGCCGTGCAAGCCCTCGAACAGGCCGCAAACGCACTCGGGGGGACCGCAGTCGGCCCGACCTCGCTATACAAGTTCATGATCGAGCGAGGCATGGAGGCTCCCAAGGACGCTGGCGTGCTCGGGACAAACCTATGGGACGCCTGGAAGGCCGGCCGCATCATGCGGGCACCCAACGGGGTCTACACACCACTCGACGGAAGCGGAAAGACCGAATGGGACCGGCCGCTCACCGACTACTACTACGCAACCGAACAAGGATTCCCCATTCCCGGCAGCTGGCCGCCGGGCCAAGGGCATCCTAGGCGTTGATTCAGCCGCTTGAAAAAGGCGATCTTGGTCGCTATAGATCGGATCACTCGCGACAACTACACCTCGACCGACAGCGACGAGGTTGCGAACGAGGTCAAGGCGATGGGTTTTGAGCTGCCTGCGGAGATGCTGTACGAGCGACTGTTCCTTCAACTGCGCGACGCGGGCTATCTCGGACCCGCCACGACAAGGACCGGTGGAGGTCGAGTTGTTCACGTCGAACTCACCCACTACGGACGAGAAGTTGCGCGAGAGGACGCCGATCCGATGGAAGAGGTCTACATGGCCGTTCGACGCCTGTTCGGCTCAGAGCAATTCTCAAAGGCGTACCCCGGCGCCTTCGGTCCTTGGAGCCGCGCCGAGAAGCTGTTGTTCGGTTACAAGCCTGATTCTCAGCTCGCGAATATCGGATTCAATTGTCGCGACGCCGTGCAGGACTTTGCCGGCGAGCTTCAAGAGCGCTTCCCGCCGGATGAGCCGGACCCCGATCCAACCCATACGAAGAACCGACTGAGGGCTGTCATCGAGACGTACAAGCCGCGGATCGGCGAGCGCCGAACTACTTCCTTGGAACGAATGCTCGACCTGTGGGACGCGGATGTGGACCTGATTCAGCGGCAGACGCACGCCAACGAGCGGGTGGGCAAGCCGTTGAATGTAAACGACGGCCGGCGCGTCGTCTCCCTAACGATGTTCCTGATGACCGAGTTCGCGGCCATCTTGGATGACATCGACGATCTTCCATCCCCAGCCGCGCTTGAGCAGGCCGGCTAGGGCGCGTACCAGCCGTCGTTACGGAGCAGAATCAAGCGAGCCTGCGCAAGCTGCACAAGCAGTGGCCGGACTTCTTTGGCGGGCAGTGCCGTTGCCGCGACGACTTGATGCATCGTCAGCGGCCCTCGTTCCAGAATCTCGTTGTAGACAGCAAGCTGCCAGCCGTTGAGGTCGGCGACATCCACTGAGAAGGACTCTAGTCCCCTCAGCCGGCTCCGCCCAGGAAGGCCGTCGATCGGACTGCCCGCCGCGGAATGGCCGTAAGGTGATCGCCGCGTCCGCGGAAGCGCATGCTATCTATGGCTCAGGCGAAGATCGCAGCTTCGCCTGAGCGACAGCGGCCTCCCGCCCGCCGGCCCCGAGCATGCAACGTAGAGTGGCCATGATGCAGCGGATCCTCGATCTCGACCTCGATTTCTTTCTCAGCGACGCCGCGATCCTGCGTGGCGCGGACGACGGCCGGCTCGACGGCGCGGACTTCCCGCCCTGGCCACTTGAGCAGGTCCTCGCGTTCCTGCATGATCAATGCGGCCTGCGCGAGCCACTGCCGGGATCCGTCGTCGAGAACCACGGCGAGCTGTTCTTCCGCTGGCGCGAGGCGATCGACGCCGGGCGGCTGGAGCCGCCCTTCCATGTGACCCACGTCGATGCTCATGCCGACCTGGGTCTCGGCGACTCGGGCTACGTCTACCTGATGACCTCGCTGCTGTTCGACGAGCCCGAGAATCGACACCACCCCAAGACCGGTGAAGGCGCGCTGGGTGATGGGAACTACCTAGCGTTCGCGATCGCGTGTCGCTGGTTGAGCGAGCTCGTATACGTGTTCAATGACGGCGGCGGCGGCCAAGACGCCCTCCTTTACGTGTTGGAGGAGTTCGATCCACATGCGCGCAACATCCAACTGGCAGCCGTGCGCAGTCGCCAGGAGCTCTCAGAAAACCTGTTGACTCCCAAGAACCTGACGATCGAGCACCTCGAGCCGACAGTCCCCTTCACGACCACGGGCTGGCGGGACTTCCAGGTAGATCAGCCGTTTGACTTCGTCTATCTTGCTCGCTCTCCAGCATTCACCCCGCCCGAGGCCGACGCGATCTTCGAGGAGATCCGCCGACGCTTCATCGTCGAGAGTTGAGCGATGTCAGAGCTATCGCTGGCAGCCGCAGCTGCCGTCAGCGTGCTTCTCGCTGTCGCAGCAGTCGGCCCTGACCGAGGGCCTGACCACCCGAGATGGCTGATCACAGAGATGAAGGACTACGCAGACCGCCGGGCCGGTTTGCCTACACCGAGACCCCTAGTTGGCGACGCGCCCAGCGCCCACTACCTCAGCATCGTATTCGAGGACGCCTCCGCATGAGGCTTGTCTCGCGATGTGCAGGGTCTCTCGCACGATCTGAGAGAGCTTCGGAACGGAACCACGAAGAGGCCGAGCTCTGAGGGTGTTCGTGCTTTGGTCTGTGGAAAACTGATGTGTGGTGGGAGAGCCTTTCGATGCCGACGAGGTCTACCGTCAGATCGGCATCTTCATCGTGAGCTTCCAGTACGTTGAGAGCAAGCTCGCAGAGATCTGCTGGCTGCTGACCGAGCCGCCATACGCCGACGGCGAGCGTCAGATCCTCGCGCAGCTACCCTACGGCCGGCTCGTCCAAGAGACGCGCGACAGGGTCGCCGCGTTCCTCGAGCGCCGGCAGCTTGACCGGCCCAAGTTCGTCGACCTATCCCAGCGCGTCTTGGACGAGTGCCGCGACCTCGGCCACCTACGCAACCGTATGGTGCACTCCGCGTATATACACCTCGAAGCCACCGGCGAGCTTCAGGGGATCATGCGCTCAAACCTGAGGCATCACGGCACCAATGACGATCCTCAGCAGGATGACATCGAGTTCCTGGGTCCCGAGAGCTTCACGGACACCTTGACCGGGTTGGCGCACACAGCCTTCACGCTCGGGCAACTGCACATACAGCTCATCCACTGGTTGCCCTGACGCTTGCGCGCCGCCCCTTCTTACGTCCCGGCCGGTCGCGGAGAGGTGCCGGCCAAAGCCTGATCGACGATTTCCGGTCCGGCCCGGACGCGACCCTATGTTTTGGCTAAGAGCGCCGCCTAATGTTCATGACAAGAGAGAATCTCACGCTTCTACTCAGCGCCATCGCCATCGTCGAGGGCACGCTGCAGTTGCTGATCACTGTCATCGGCGTCCTCGCAGCAGTGGTCGTGGTCGCCTTCGTGCTCGGTGCGCTGACTGGAGTCTTCATCACCTGTCTCACATGGATGGCACCGGGCTCTCCCACATCGGGCGGCGCAAGTGCTGCGGCGTCTCATTCACGGGGTCGCTCTACCGGGCGCGCCTTGAGCCGTCGTCGTGATCCGCCATCCTCATGTGATGGCTGCGGCCCCGCCAGCCCTTAGCTCCGCGCAGATCACCCACCTCGCAAAGCTCCTCGACGGACCGACCGGAGGTGAGCTCCGTCGCGAGCTCGTCGAGCTGCGCTTGCCAATGGGAACCGAGAGCACGAAGTGGCGGATGCTGCGCGAGTCCTTCGAACTTGCCCAACGCCGCGATGGACATGGCGGCTCCGTGCTGCGTTTCGTCAAGCAGGCACTCGACCCCGCACACGAGCTCGCCGCCGGGAGCCTCAGCGGACTGAGGACGTCGATCAATGAGATCCTGCTGCTCAGCGGCCTCGAACTCCTCGACGACGGTCGGCTCGTTCCGAGACGTGCATCACGCACAGCCGACGACGCCAGGGCTCGGGCAGATGCGCTGCGTGCCAAGCTGACGGCACGCCGAGTCCATCCCGACGTCCTCCGCTACTGTCGCGCCGAGCTCCTTGGACGCAATTACTTCCACGCCGTGCTCGAGGCCTCCAAGAGTGTTTCGGCCAAGATCCGCACGAAGACCGGACTCCAGAGCGACGGCGCACAACTCGTTGACGAGGCCTTCACACTCAAGAACAACCTTCCGCCCTTGGCCTTCAACAGCCTCCAGACGCCATCGGAGCGCAGTGCCCACAGCGGCTACGCCCACTTCGCTCGCGGCGTCGTCGGTGCGTTTCGCAACCCAACGGCGCACGACGCCAAGATCGAGTTCTCCCTCACCGAAGAGGATGCGCTGGACATGCTCGCGACCATCTCGATGGTTCACCGTCGCCTCGATGACGCGACGATCACACCGGTCGCACCCGGCTACGCAACGCTCCGCGCGAGCGGCAGCTAACGAACAGCCCGATCGGGTTCGAGCTGTGCCCGTACGCTGGTAGGCTCGATCCCTCCGCCGAGCCCTAGATCGGGCTGTCTCGCGGTAGCCAGCCGCAAAGTAGTTTGGGGCCCCCGGGGTTTCATGCGCCTGTCGCGCCGACGGTTTCATTCCGGTGTCGTTAAGCGGCGTCATCTCCGTGTCGTCTTACAGGAGTGGCTATTCCCGCTGGCCGACCGGCAGCGCCGAGCAATAGCAGCGCCGTGCTGTTGGGCGAGCTCGGGCTCAGGTGCGGGAGCTGCTGCGCTCGTAAGCGGCCCGAGTGTAGTTGTAGGCCTTGCGCACATCGGGAGTCTCGCTTGAGCGCGGCGCGCGCGGAGCCTGCGGAGCACGAACCCGATTAGAGCAGCTTCGCGACCGTCAAGCCGCGCACCAAGGTCACCAAGGGCGCCGGCTCCAAGAAGGCCGCGCTCGCGATGACCTACAAGCTCTTGGACGCTGCCCAAGAGCCCTGGCGACGGTTCAACGGCCACGAGCTCGTCACCGACGTGCTCAACGGCGTGAAGTTCAAGGACGGAATTAAGGTCACAGACGACGAAACCACGACAACGGACGAGAAGATCGCCGCCTGATGCCCCACCTTCTCATCCACAACTCCTGACAATTGCTCAGCCGACCGTCCGGTTCGCTATCCCCAGCGACGCTGGCGCGGATCCCAATAAGAGCCGTCGTCCGCCTGCAGGCCGTCGAGGAACTCGACCACCGCGTCGACAACCTCGGCATAGCGCTCGGGCAATCCCGGCACACCGACACGAGCACGATATGCAGCCCACGGCTGTTGGCGACTTTCCCGTAGCGTCACGAGCAGCGGTCCCAGTGGTCGGACCTCGTGGCCTCGATGCTTGGCGGTCGCCAGCAGGGCGTTCCGCACAGGATCGCGGTCGAGTGCGTAGATGCCCGACAGGAGGTAGACATCGCCGTAGTCGCGGTCGCGGGTGTTTGCGTCACCGAGGGCCATCATCGTCTCTGCCTTCTCTGCGATCACGTTCTCCAAGGGGTAACCAAGCAACGAAATGGCCGTATCGTCAAGCAGTGTTGGGTAGTCGATGCGCTGAGGATCGACTGGATCACCGAATGACAGATCGAGCCGCAGCTTCAAGACCGCACCACCAAGAGTCGCGGGCACGACAACTCGGATGCCCTCATATTTTGCGTCCTCGCGGATTGTGACCAGCGAGATGCGTTCGACGTCGAACACGACCCCGTCGGTGAGCTCGATCGCAGCGATCTCGCTGACGACATCGCGCAGGTTCTCCACGTCGTTGTCGATCCCCCGGGCGAGCATGTCAGCGTCGCGGGTGGCGCGCCGTGCATCGAGCGCCGCCAGCAGCATGCCGCCCTTCAGCACGAGCCGCTCCGCAAAGCGCGAGTTCGCCAGGCGCGCGAGGAAGCGCTCGTGCACGTACAACTCGAACGCCTGCTGCGTGGTGCGTCCCTCGGCACGCGCGAGCCGCTGCAGAGCCCTATAGGCCTCCTCCGGGCTGCGCGTGCTCACGCCAGCATCGTCTCCAGCGCGTCCGCCATAGCCTTCCCTGTGCGCAGCTCACGAGCCAACGCCAAGAGCTCGCCCGGCCGAGCGTCGCGACCGTCCAGATAGGCCCGCAGCACAGCGAATGCCTGATCGCGCCCCACACGTGAGCGCAACCTCATGAGGTCGACGACCGTCCGCTCGCGGGAGCTGATCGCGATCGTCTCCCCCGACTCCACCTCCTGCTCTACACGGCCGAGCAAGAAGGTAGCGCTCGCGAAGATATGCACCCTTGTCGGCGGGTAGGCGACGCGCGGGCGATGTGCGCCGCGCGGCACGGCGAGATGCACGACGTCGGGCATCTCGCCGGTCAGATCCCAGAAGCTGGCGGCCGAGTTCAAGCAGACCGTCGCGGCCGGAGCCCGCCGGCACACCGCCACGAGATCAAGGTGCGCAGTCGCTGGGGCATCAACGATGCGATACACGCCACGGGAGATCTCCACTAGGACTCCGAGGTCACGCAGCCGGTACAGGTCCTCCCACCGTGCTCCGCCGGCAATCAGCTCAGCCGAGGTGACGGTGCCACCGGCGCGCCTTACGATCTCGAGCATGCAGTCCGATCTCATCGGATGAAAGTCTACACATGGTAGCCCTATATGCGTAGGATTTCATCCGATGGCGAGAGTCGGCCTCCGTTCGCCCAGCCGGCTTCTGGCACGCAGGAGGAAAGTGCCGAAACGAGTGCCGAAACGTTTCCCCTGCAAATAGGCGCTTCCCACGAGCTGAGGGCCACGCTGCGGCCGAGAACGCTTCCAGCAGAAATCCAGAAATCCCCCGAATTGCAGGCACTTTCATCTGTGGACGCCCGTATATCAACTATGAGAGCGCCTGTTCCGAAGGAAGCGTGGCCCGCGGTTGAAAGAGGCCCGTATTTGCTGGGCTTCTCGCAATGGGCAGGAGATGGACAGAACCGTAGGCACACATCCAACGCCCCAGTGCATCACATCAAAAAAGCCCCATTTGCAGGCACTTTATGGAGCCAACCGGGATCGAACCGGCGACCTCCTGCTTGCAAAGCAGGCGCTCTCCCAGCTGAGCTATGGCCCCTCGGCTCTCAATATACGGCGTACGGAGCCGGATTCCGTGAGCTATAGCGAGCTAAGCCGTGGCGGTGACGTGCTGCTGCGCGTGCGCGAACAGCGCCTCGGGGGCGATGTCGGCGTCGTTGGGCCAGACGATTGTGCCCGCCTCGGCGTCGGCTCGCAGTCGCGCGAAGTAGGCCGGGTCGCGCAGCGGCTCGAACACCCCCCCGTAGTCGAGCAGATAAGAGAGATCGACGTCGGCAGTCGTGCCGTCCTCGACCCGTACATGCACGACGTACCCGTCGAGCGGCCGAGCTTCGGTGAGTAGTGGCGTGCTGCGCATCACCGTAATGGTAGACCGTTTACCGCAGCGGCTCAATCGGAACGAGCGGCTGATGGACCCCGATCTTAGGGCAGGAAGTGCGGGCAGGACAGCTACTTGTCGAAGTCGAAGTCCCGTGGCGGGCGCTGCTCGAACCAGAGCCGCTCCTGCTCGGGGGTGTCGCGCAGGAAGTCGGGGGTCTCCTCCAGGACGTCCTCGACGGGCTCATCTCCTGACTCACCGCTCGGCAGATCGTCATCAGCTCGTCCGTCGGATCCATGGGCGCCGCCGTCTCCGGGCATCTCCCATTCGAGCGAGTCATCGGCAGCGCCCTGCTCGTGAGGAGCGCCGCTCGAAGGTCTCTCCACGGCCGACCCGGCGGTGACCGGTCTAGCCGAGGTTGCATCTCGATCGGATTCGTCGTCAAGCACCGTCCGCATGTCCAGCTCGGCCGTCTCCTGCCCCACGTTCGAGAAGCCCTCAGGTTGCTCTGAACCGGGCGGCGCATCCTCGCCGGCAAGATCTCCCGAGGCGGCGATGTCGTCACCGGTGTTCGTCGGCTCGCCGTCCTTAACGGGTCCGAAAGCCTCGTTCTCCTCGCGGGAGACCAGCCCCGGATCGGCGCCTCGCAGGCGCTTTAGCTCCAAGTGCTCGCGGATAGCGTTGTCGAGCAATCCCATACGCCGCCAAACCATACTGCGCAGGGCCGCGGCGCTTCGCTACCGCCTCGCGGCCTCGCCACTACACTTGCAGGTCCTCGCCCGCGCAATAGCGCAGGCGGCACGGGGCTATAGCTCAGTTGGGAGAGCGCCTGGATCGCACCCAGGAGGTCGCGAGTTCGAGTCTCGCTAGCTCCATAGACGAATCCCCTGCTAGATGGCGGGTTTTCGATGCAGGCTGGTCGCCTTGGCTGGTGCCGTGGAACCGCAGAGTCCCGATTTGTGCCCATTCAGCCGAGGAGTAGGCAGCAGAGTCTCGCAGTCGTAAGACTGCGGCGATGAGCACCGCAGACCAAGAGGCGCACTGGCTCCGTGCCGCCTGGGATGAGAACGCCGAGGACTGGATGCGATGGGCTCGCTCCCGCGCGTGCGATCACGCCTTCTGGTATCTGAACCTCCCTGCCCTGCTGGCGCTGCTTCCGCCACCTGGGGAACTCACCCTCGACGTGGGCTGCGGCGAGGGCCGTCTCGCGCGGGCGCTCAAAGAGACTGGACATCACGTGGTAGGAGTCGAGAGTTCTCCCGCGCTCGCTCAGGCAGCAACGGAGGCAGACCCTTCATTCGAGGTGCACGTGGCTGATGCCGTCGCAATCCCGCTCCCCAACGATGTGGCCGACCAGGCAATCGCTTCGCTGTCGCTGATGAACATGGATGACATGCCCGGCGTTATTGGCGAGATCGCGCGTGTACTGCGCCCGGAGGGCCGTTTCTGCTTCTCGGTCCTCCATCCCATCAACTCCTGGGGTGACGCAGGCGCCGGCTACTTCGAGACGGTGCACTACACCGAGGAGCTGCGGCGAGGCGCCGCAGGCATGACGCTACACGACACCCACCGTCCCTTGGGGGACTACTTCAGCGCACTTCAGGACGCCGGCTTCCTCGTGGAGCGGGTGATCGAGCCGATACCCGACGATGCCTACATAGAAGCCTTTCCTGAAGCGGCGCGGTGGCTTGAGCGCCCGGGATTCCTTCACGTCCGCGCGGCCAAGACCTCGTAGTCTCGGGCGAAATCTCCTGCGCAATAGGGCATTGCTGGGCTCATCTGCCAGGTAACTGACCCGTGGCCGTGCGCGGTCGTCCGCCGCCGCCGCGCGGCGTGCTCGCCTGCTTGACCAAGCCACAAGGCATGGGAGAAAATGCTCGACTCACTCGCCTGGTCACGAATCGAGATACACGATGTCGCCTCAGGCGTACCCTGCCTGATGCAGGACTACGGACTCCAGTCCTACGACGCCGTGCATGCAGCCACGATGATGGCGAGCGAAGCCACCGACTTCGTCACGCGCGACGGCGGATTCGCCGTCCTACCTCCTGCTGTAGCCACGCTGCACACGACCCAGGCGCGGCTCCCGAGCGTGCGCGCTCGCCGCCGCCGCGCGGGCCACTGAGAAGCCTGAGCGGCTGATAACTCCGACGACCCGTCCGATTAGGCTTTTCGAGATGACGGACAAATCAAACCACGTTTGAGAAGCGGAGTACGAGCATCAAGATTCCGATCACCCTGAGAGGGATAGTCCGCGAGACAAGACGAGCGCGTCATCCGACTGATTGAGGCGCTACTTGCGGCTCGACGACTATAGGCAGGGCATCCCCGACCTACCGGGGTCAAGGGATGGCCTCGAAAACGGACTTGCGTGAAAGCGCATTGGGGAGCTACACGCCAAGCGATTCGGTCCCGGCTTCGGCGAGTACCCGTCACAGTGGTCGAGCCGGCCCGGCCGGTGGACGTGCCGCGCGGGCCGCAGGCCGTGCTCAGCCGCCGCCACGGGTTAGCCGTCACTCCGGCGCTTCGCTTTGGTCCCGCCGCCGCCGGAGGCAAACGCCATCGCAGTCGCTGAGGCCCACCAACGACCATCATCTGCGCGCCACACGGATGCCACATCGTGCGAATCCAGAAACGCGACATAGGCGTCACCCACTGGCTCGCTGAAGAGAGCGAGGAGTCTGGGTCGACGCCTTTGGTACAGAAAAAAGCGATACATGAGCACCTGCGCCAGGGCAGCGCGCACTGCGCCCGTCGCATTGCCCATGTAGAGGACCTTCGCCTCAACCAACCATTCCTCTCCAGGTCGGCGCAGAACCAGATCGCGAGGGTGCACCGTCGTATCAACCTCGAAGCCGAGGCTGGCGCACCATGCGCCGAAGTCCGCGATCAGCGCCTCGTGCGAGCGTCGCTTGATCAGTTCACGCCCCTCCACATGAGCTATGTAGTCCGAGCTGTCCTTCGGCCTGAAGTTCACGAGCGGATCGTCAAGACTGCTCTCGTGGCGAAGTGCCTCATACTCTCGCCTGCCGTCGTCGCTAAGCCTCCAAGGGGTCCCGTGCCTTTCAAAAGGAAGCAGTAGGCCATCCTTCACCATGCGGTCGCGTTGCCACGAGACTCGATTTCTCCACTTGGTCTCGAATGGACGCGAGGGCGACGAATCGAGATCGTCAGCTGTGAAATACAAACCAAAGGTGGCCTCGATCCTTGCAAGTGCCTCCGCGCGCGATGCGCTGCCACCCATCTGGCCCAACGCCAGGATCAGCCACTGCTGTAGCTGGTTGGGGGGAGTGAGATCCATCCGAGACAGCTTACGGCCAGGTGAGGCCGAACGCACGCGCCGCGGTGCTGAGCTTCACGATCAGCCGGTGAGGTCTGTCGGCGAGGGCTGGAAGTCGTGGGCACGATAGAAGCTCGCTGCGTCCTCATCCACCGCGTCGACTACGCGAGGCGCCCGCCGGCGGAGCGTGCGGCCACGACGATCGTGGTCAAGGCGTGAACCCAGCAACCCGGCGCCGAGTCCTGACCGTACAGACGCTTGTGAAGAGCCAGCTTGGCAAGGGGGATCGCGGGGATGCGCTTGGGCCCACCGCGGCCGACACCTCGCGGGGCGTCATCCCGCTCAAGTCAGAGCATGCCCGCTGCTTATTCGGAATGAGTCGTGCAAGGTGAACTGCCCCCGGGTCGCTACCGAGTAGTCTGACCTACACTCGCAAATGCGATGGTGACCGGGAAGGAGATCTGGCGATGTCTGTCGATAGGGTGCGTGAGGCTTGGAGATCCCTCGAGCGATCGATGCGCGCGTTCCACAGGTGGACCGGTGTCGTCCCAGGCAAGCCCGTAAGAGCGTACTTGCGTGAGGAGTGGCCTCTCGACCCGAGGGAGTTCCTTGCCCTTGCCGGCATCTTTGACGAGATGCGAACATACTCGCCGCAAGGCCATAGGCGAAATCGAACGACATGACCGCAACTCACCGGGACATTCCACAGATCGCGCTCGATGAGCTTCACATCTTAGCGGGCATAATCGAACGGAAGGAGCAGGTCCGCCTTCGGCAGCGCAATTGGATAATAACGGCAGTCTCCGGCCTGAGTATCGCCTTCTTTTCCGACAGTCATCATATTAGCCCGAGCGAGTATACCGCGGTTACGCTGGCGACAGTTGTTATCTTCTGGCTAATGGAGACTGTCTACCAACACGTAGAGGACCGGGCGATTCAACGTTCCAGGAGCCTTGAGGAACTCCTGCGCGATGGCCGACCTTACGATGGACCGCTTATCAGCGAGTCGCTGTCGCCAAGATCCCTCAAAGACCAGCTGGGCTATGTAGCACGAACATTTCTCGCCCCCCGAGTGGCGAGCCCGTATCTCGCCCTCGTAGCGGTTGTGATCACGTTTGCGATCGTGGGCTAGGTACGTGGCACGGGGCGATCTCTCTGACCTCCATACCGAGCTAGTCGATCTGCTTGTCTCGGGAGAAGTCGCGGCCATAGTACGGCGGCTGATGCAAGACCCTGTCCAGCTAGCCAAAGCCGCCTCAAGATCGTACGTTCACCCAAACGGATTTCGGAAGCTCGTGATCGCACTTCGTAAGAACGGCGCTACATTGCGCATTCATCACTGGTCTCTAAGCGATACGTCAGCCTCGAACGTCCATAACCATAGGTGGCCCTTTGCCTCTGCGATCATCGCCGGGCGAGTTCGTTCAGCGCAGTACACGCTCGCCGACGGCGGAGATGCGGTCGAGCGATATCGGTTCGAGCCGAGCCGAGCCGGTGGTCAGTATGCGTTGACGCCAGCCGGCAAAGGGCGAATATCAGTCAGCAGCATCGCCGAGTTTAGTTCCGGCTCGACATACGCTCTGGATGTGGAACAACTCCATCAGGTCCGCTGCGACCGCGATACGCTGAGCCTAGTGCTAAGCGGCCCCGCTGAGCGCGATCACACCGATGTCTTCCGGCCCGCGAGCCTCGGTCCTCAGTCGCGAGACCTGCCATTGCTCCCGGTGTCCGACATCCGACACTCGCTCGCGCTCGTCGCCGCCAAGCTCCAAATCTGGACGACGGGATGCGGAGGATCGCGTCGAACATGATCGCCGTTGGCGCCTGCCGGAGGGCGTCCCTGGTTGTGTCCAGCCCCCCTGGCGGCGGGCGGCGGTCAGGTCGCAACCACTCCCCTGGAGGAGTGTTGCGCCGGACCCCGTTCATCGGTCCACCCGGGCCGAACCCACGGGGTCGCGCCACCGGCCTGCGCCCGCCGACTCCAACGGCAGCGTCTCGCCTGGCTCCAACGGCAGCGTCTCGCCTGTGTCGAGCCCAGCCGGTTTCAAGCTGTCCGTCGCTGAGCTCTTAGCGGTCGCCGGCTCCAGATCGTCGAGTCGCCGGCGAGGCGATCGCCCATGGTGATCCGCCGTCAGAGAGAGGAGGAAGAGATGGCGGGCGGACTCACGCTCGCCCATATACATGCGCGCCTCGCCGGCGAGATACGCAGCGATCTCGGTCCCCGGGGGCCCTATGCACGCGGCCGCTTCGTAGGCTTCCGCGGCCAGACGATGCTTGCCGAGCCTGAAGCGGATGTTGCCCAGCTCGAGACTCGTCTTGGAGTCCCATGGGTTGTACCGCATGGACCGCAAGGTCACGGCCTCCGCCTCCACCAGGCGGCCTGCGTCGATCAGGGTCTTGGCGGTGCTCTCGAGGATCGTGTAAAGGTTCTCGCTCTTCAACACCTGCTCGTCCGAGGTGCGCGGCAGGAGACGGCGTCCGTAGGTTTCGGCGATGCTCATGTGTCTCAGCGCCCCCTCACAGTCGCCGCGTAGATACGGCACGTAGGCCACTGCGCGGTGAAAACGACTCCACCACATCAACCCCGAATAGCTGTTCGGGCTGTAGTCGAACCCTTCCAGCGACTCCCGCGCACGTTGGGCCCAGGCGGTCGCGTCATCGGCACTGGGCGCAAACCTTGCGCTGTAGATCAGCATCTTCGACTGGGCGGCGAAGGCGGCTCGCGACCCGCGCGGCGCGCGGCGCGCGACACGCTCGATTCGACGAGGGGTATATGCCCCCCGTGGCGCCCCCAGATGGAGCATGTGCTCCGCAAACGCATAGAGGTAACTCAGCGTCGCCTCTGCATCGGTCGGTCGCTCGCGGCAATCGGCGTAGTCGGGGAGATAGTAGATGAGCGCCTCCCACATAGCCAGCATCATCAAGACCCTCATCAGCAGCACTCGCTCCTCGATCTCGAGGTGGTCGAAGTGCGCCAGACCGGTGCAGATGTCCTCCCACCGAGGAGTCCAATGGCGCTCATCGAGCTGCAACGGATCCCACACATCGTATGCGGGCAGCCCTGCCTGCTGACAGAGTGATTGTCGGAAGGCAGGAGGCAGCATGCGCTGCAGATTCGGCCTCCCGGGCTCGGCGTCGCGATCCGCCCACGCACCGAAGGCAAGACCCGGCCCCAACGCCATCAGCGGTCCCGGACCTGGATCGCCCAGGTCGAAGAACGGTCGATAGACGCCAAAGACCCACGGCACGTGCGACTGGGGTTGGGCGGAGGCCCAGACGGCGAGGGGATGGCGTGGGGGGGTAAGGCGGAGGATCGCCTCTGCGGCCGCGCCGTCGGGTCGAAAGTCCATGGCTCGCTTGTATTCGAGCAGCGCTTCCGACACGACGTGGCGCCTCTCCAAGAGCGCCCCAGCGCGGAACGCGGCGATCCCGGTCACGGTGGGATCGAGGTGGGAGGCGCGACGGTACGCTCTGAGCGCCGCGGCCGGATCGAAGGGGCACATGGCGTCGCCGAACGTCAGCCACGCCCGAGCGTCATACGGATCGAGGCCCACAACCTCCTCGGCCGCCTGCTTCGCCTCGTCGAACGCCGCCGCTTTGAGCAAGTGCTGCGTGAGCCTTTCCAACCGCCGTCGGCGAAACTCGTCGATGGACCAGGATCCGACCCGCGAGGTCGTCTCGCAGCCCCGCGCCAGCAGCGCGAGCCCTGCCTCCAGAGCCGAAGGCCGTCCCCGCCGGAGGTCGAGAGACACCTCGCACCACCGCACGCGGCGATCGAGCAGGTCGACGACCCAAGGGTCGTATCGGGCACCCAGACGGCGCACCGCCGCCCGCAGCTCCTCGAGCGCCGTGGCCGCGCGGCCGAGCCGACCCGCCTTCATCGAGTGGCCGACCTGCCACAGAGAGCGCAGAGCGTCGAGGAACGGATCGACCCGCCGATGGCGCGGCGGCGGCGACACGACGACAGAGCCGCCCGTGAGCTCGCGCACCCGCGCAGCCACGAGCAGCTCGATCGGCTCGTGCGGACCGCACCCCCGACTCGCGGTCGGATACTCCGACAGCATCACCAGGAGAACGAGCTCATCGCTGGTGAGGCTCCCATGCCCACCAAGGAGCACCCCCAGCGAGTTGTCGGAGCAACAGGGCGTAGCGTGTGGATCCGACAGCACGCCCGCGCGCCTGAGCTCGTCGCGGTAGCCCAGAGGCATCCACATGGCGAGCAACCCGAATGCGGGATGCACCTCCCCGAACAAGCCATCCGCCTGCAGCATCACCGCCTGGGAGTGCAGCGGCATACGAGCGGTAGGGCTGAGATCACCATATGGCCGCAGGGCTTCCGCCGCCAGTGGACTGATGCGGCCCGCGCGCGCCGAGCTGTCCGCGCGCGCCGAGCTGTCACTCGAAGTCGATGAAGACGGCAACGAGGTCAACCTTGCGAATCGCCTGGCAGATCTCCCGCGCCGACTCGACTGCGGCTCCGAGGTCCCGGCCCCTTGCGATGGTCATGCCGCGCTCCATCGACCCCTTCACCGCCTCCGGAGGAACAGGACGGCCATGAAGCGCGATCCACTCCGTGTCGATCATCTCATCGGGCTCGACATTTCTCGTCTCCACATCCTCGGCTCCGTGCTTGCGAAGGAAGGCGATGAGCTGACTATCGCTCATGCCGATCGCCGCGATCTCATCCTCGGAGATGCGGGCGAAGCCGGTGCTCGCCAGAGACGGTCTCTCGGCTTCGGTCTCGTACCGTGGCACTGACGCCATGACTACGTCCTCCTTTTCCGTTAAGTGAGTGTGCACGGTCTATCAAGACAGACTTCCATAGTCAAGGACAGTTCATATATTGGAGATCGCGTAAAGCGTTGGTGTCGATGAACCGATGAGCCTTCGGCGAGCCGAGCCGTCATAAGCCCCAAACCCCACGACCAGGAGGATCAGGCTCTCTGCACGAGCACACGCGCGCATCCGGGACTCCTCGACGCGGGAGTTCTCGAGAGCCGCCACCTCGACGCACCCCGCGCGGACCAGCCAGGACTCGATCAGGCAGCGACGAACTGCGCGTGGTAGGCGAACGGGGGACCGAATCGGCGCACAAGGCGAAAGCCGGCTGCCGCGGCCATCGGGCACAGCTGTCGTGCTGGAACAAAGTCAGGGTCTACCGCTATCTCGCCGACGATCAGCCGCCCGCCGGGCTTGAGGACGCGGCGCAGCTCCACCAGCGTCTGCCGGCGATCTGCGATCTCCCCCAGCACGGTCACGATGTAGGCCGCGTCGAAACAGGCGTCTTCGTATGGCAGCCGTCCGGATGACTCGGCAAGGGCGGCGACTATGTTGCGTACCCCCCGACGCTCGGCCCGCGCGGCTGTGGCGTCGAGCATCTCCTGCTGGACGTCGAGGACGTCGACGCGTCCCTCCAGACCCACGTACCCCGCCACCTCTACGGCGTGCTGGCCAAGCCCGGGACCGATCTCGAGGATCCGCTCTCCCTCTCGCGCCGCGAGCGCTCGCCTCAGTGGGCCGGTTGGGCGCGGGATCGCAAGCTCCCAGCGCAGCGCGTATGGCAGCGGGGCCGGCTCGCCGCGGCTCCAGCGGCGAGCGACGGTATCGCCGGCGATCGCAGCCGCCATGAAGCCAACCGCCCTTCGCGGATGGCCCCGCAGGAGCGCGGCGAGCGCGGCGAGCAGAGCCGTTGCCGACACCACCTGGCTCCAGTCTTGCCTGCGCATGAGAAGTGATCGTAGCCCTCCGGGGGAGTGCCCCGTTGGCAGCCGCGCGGGGCCGGCGGCGCAGGACCGCCGTAAGCCCCCAACCCAGCCTCGACCGGACTCCACGTTGCGCCGCGCCGTCGCATCCGCTCAGCAGGATCCGTGTTGCGAGCGCTGCATTCAGCGCACGCGATCGACCGCGGACACCCCGCTCTCGTGGCCGATCTTCGATCGGCCTGCGCACGCCCGGTCTCGACGCCCCTTCCCACGTCCCGGCGTGCACTATCGCGACTTATACTCGGCCATCGCCATCGTGACGGCTCAATGGGACTGCACTTCGAAATCTCCCGGCACTTCCTCGACGAACCGGGCCAGCGAGCCGGGTTCGTGGTGCTGGGGGCGTTCCTGGCTTCGTTCCTGTTCATCCGCACGAGCGCCCGCCTGATCCGCAGCCCTCGCGTGACCTGGTGGCCCGGGAGCGTCAAGACGAAAGGCGGGCTGCACATCCATCACCTCGTCTGGGGCATCGTGCTCATCCTCAGCGCCGGCTTCCTCAGCTTCGCGCTCGAACCCGGCAGTCCCTGGAACGAGATCTTCGCGGCCCTCTTCGGCGTCGGCGCCGGGCTCACGCTCGACGAGTTCGCGCTGTGGGTGCGCCTCGAAGACGTCTACTGGGCGCAGGAGGGACGGGCCTCGCTCGACGCCGTCGTGATCGCCACGCTGCTCGGCGGTCTCATCGTCCTCGGCCTCGCGCCGTTCGATCTCGCCAAACAGTCATCCGCGGTGTCCTCGATCGTGCTCGTCGTCGCCCTCGACGTGCTGCTGTGCGCGCTCGCGATCCTCAAGGGCAAGCCGATCCTCGGCCTGCTCGGGATCTTCATACCCTTCGCCTCGCTCGCCGGCGCCATCCGCCTGGCCGCTCCCACCTCCCCCTGGGCGCGCCGTCGCTACCCGCCCGACGGACACAGGATGGCTCGTTCACGGGCGCGCTTCGCACGTATACGCGCGCGCCGCCGCCGCGCGCTCGACGCGATCGGCGGGGCGCCCAGTCTTCCGGCTGCCGGTGTGCCCGACACCGCTCCCCCGAGCGACCCCGAAGACGCCTGACCGCCTGACAGGCTGTCGCTTCCCCACAACACGTACAACGTGCCCTCCCAAGCCCTAGCCCTGGCGCTCGCCGCCTCCATCTACCCGCCCGCCGTCGCGGCCGTAATCGCGCTCGGCCGCGGCACCGAGGTCCGCTCGCGCGTGTTCGCCTTCGTGCTCGCCGCCGGCCTCGTCACCTACTCCGTCGGCGCGCTGATCCTCTACGCGCTGGTCGAACTCGGCGCGACCGGCTCCCACCACCTGACCCCGGGTGCCGCCGTCGACGTCGCGCTCGGGGTGCTGCTCATGCTCCTCGCGCTGCGCCTGCACCGCCGCCGTCCCGACCCAACGGCGCCGGCGCCAGCCAGCGCCGCGCCGTCCAAAATCGAGCGCTACCTGGAGAGCCGGCGGCTGGCGTTCCTGCTCGGGATCGTCCTCTACGTCCTCCCCTCCCCGATCTACATCGGCGCCGTCAAGGCGATCGCCGACGCCAACCTCTCGACCAGCGGCGAGCTCGCTTCGCTGGTGGGCGTCGTCGCGGTGATGCTGTGGATGGTCGAGCTGCCGATGCTGATGCTGCTCGTCGTCCCCGACCGCGCCGCCGGCGCGCTCGAACGCATCAACCTCTGGTTCGCGCGCAACGGCCGCTCGCTGGCGATCGTCGCGGCCGCCGGGGTCGGCGTCTATCTGATCGTCAAGGGCCTCGTGCAGCTGATCGGCTGAACCGCTACGGTCCGGCCGCGGGCTCGGCCTCCGTGCCGGCTGCCGCCCCGCCATGGCGCTTGGCGTGCCGCCGGGCCTTGCGCTCGGCCGATTTTTCAGACGTCTTCTGGCGCGCCTCGGTGTAGGACTGCGTGACGAGCGTTCTGCCGCCCGTCCAGCCGAACGCCCGCACCAGCACGACGATCGCCAGCAGGATGCTCCAGCTGGTCACCACGAGTTGCTGGGCCACCGAATAGGCGGTCGCGTTCGAGGCGCTCGTGATGCCTCGCAACGACACCACGTTGAACGCCTGCGTGACGCCCGCGCCGCCAGGCGTGACCGCGGTCATGTTCGCGATCGAGTTCCCCGCCACCACGCGCATGATCGTATGGAAGCTCACCGGGATGTCATACGCGCCCAGGAACACCGCGATGATGCCCAGGCCGGCCGCCCAGCTGATCGCCTGCGGAAGCACCACCCGCCCGAGAAACGCGCGGGGATGCACGACGATGCCTCCCCCGACCTTCGCCTGCTCCCACCACTCGGCGATTCGCTCGCGCAGCGCCTGCGCCACCAGGAACAGGATCATCGCGATCCCCGCCAGCAGCAGCGCCGTGGCCCAGGGGTGTGCGCTGATGAACCCCAGCTGCAGGTCGAACGACCCGCCGACGGTCAGGAACAAGTACACATAACACGCCGTGCCGATCAGCGTAAAGAAAATCTTCTCCACCGCCATCGCCCCCAGCACACCGGCGAACGTGGCGCCCGCGATGATCGTCGTGAACATCAGCAGCATCACAAACGTCCCCAGGTTCGCGGGCAGCACCCAGTTCAAGGCCACCGCCGCGGCGTAGCACGCCAGCACCTGCACGAACCTCACACCCGCGTCCGGGTACGCATAGCGCAAGATCGAATACCACGAGGTCCCCACCATCGTCGTCTGCAGCGTGATCAGCACGAGCGCCCCGAGCAGGCTGGCGAGCGGGATCGTCGTGATCGTGTCCCAGATGTGCCTGAACCACGCTTCGAGGTTCCAGCCGAACAGCGTCGCGCCGGCGCCGAGCACGACCAGCACGAGCGCCCCGATCAGCAGCCGTCTCACGGGCAGGCGCTTCGAGTCAGGCGGTGCCGGCCGATCGCCGATCGGCGGGGCTGCCGTGCCGCCGCTCTGCATGTACGCTCCCACATGCTTAGATTAGGCTCTCCAGCAGCACAACTCGATTCCAAGTCCCATCGCGCGCCCGTAGCTCAGTGGTCAACGGTTCTCTTCGGGGAGCCAAAGAGCAGCGGTCTTTCAAGCCGCAGGCCGCGGGTTCGATTCCCGCCGGGCGCACTGTTGTTATGTCTCGGAGATCCCGGACGTATGTCGCGGGATACCGGAGAGTGCAGGCCGGGGCACTGCCAGACCTCATCCCTCCGTGATCGCCCGCCAGGCCGCCTGCGCCCCCATGAACGGGGCGAGCGCGATGTAGACGACGTGGTCGGCCAGCTCGGGCAGGCGGTGTGACTGACCGCGCAGGACGTAGTCGTGGAGCAGCTCGAACACCCCCCCGACGATCGCCTCCCCCGCGACCGGGGAGGGCAATAGGGAGGGCGCGTCCCGGGCCGTGCGCAGATCGAGCAGTCCGGCATAGAAGTCGTTGGCCTGGTGCGCGCGCTCGGCCATGTGCGGGTAGGCGATCATCACGTCCACGCACGCCAGGTGCGCGTAGGAGGGCTCGCAGGCGAGCAGCTCCAGCAGTGCCGCCGCCCCCGCGCGCACGGCTCCGATCCAGCTCCTCTGCCGGGCGAGCGTCTGATTGACGACCGCCATCGCCCGCGCATGACCGGTCTCATACGTGGCGACGAACGCGTCTTCCTTGCCCGCGAAGTGAGCGTAGAACGTCTGCAGCGACACGGCCGCCTCGCCCGCGACCTCGTCGAGGCTCAGCGCGGGGTAGCCGCGCTTCGCCGTGAGGTTGGCGATCGCGTCGAATATCCGCTCGCGCTGGTTATGGGTGACGAACCCCCGCGGCAGATTGTGCTCGCCGCGCGGCAGTCCGCGCTCGCCCGACAGGGGCCGCGCGGAGAGCGTGCCGGGCGCGCGTCCGCCCAGCTGTGCGCCCATGGTGCTTGCGCGTCGTGTACGCGGGCGCAGCGGCAGTCCCTCCGGGGAGGGGTAGTAGCACGCGATCCACGCCAGCAGGTCGGGCACGAGCTCGGCCAGGTCTGCCCGCAGCGACTTGCTGGAACGGGCGCGCTCGACGCGTGTATACAGGATCCTGCGCACCGCTCCGACGATCGCCCGGGCCATCGGGTCGGGGACCGTGCCCGGACCGTCGGCCCGCGCGAAGCCGGCGACGATCAGGCGCTGCAGGCGCTCAGCCCCCTCAGCCCAGCGCTGCACGCCGATCGGGCCGGCCGCCCCCATCTCCACGCACACCAGCCGCGCCGCGTCGGGCCGGTCGCCGGCGGCGTCGAACAGGGTGCGGATGAACGTCTGCAGCTGCTCGTCCCACTCACCGGCGGGGTCATGGGCGTCGCTCAGGCGGCGCCCCAGCCGCTCGATGACCGTGTCGTAGGTCGCCAGCAGGCACTCGTCCTTGTTGCGGAAATGCTCGTAGAAGCTGCGCCGGGAGATGCGCGCGCGCGTGACCAGCTCGGAGATGGTCGTCGCGACGTACCCGTGCTCGTCCACGCATTCGACCATCGCCTTGAACAGCCGCTCGCGCTGGTGCGCGGCGACCTGCTCGCGCGGGAGCGCCTGAGGGCCACGTGGCAGGCCGGGCTCTTGAGAGCGACCGCCGTCAGCTCCACCCGTACCGTTGCTCGTGCGCTGGGTCTTCCCCGCGTGCGCCTGCACTGAGCGCCCCCGCTTCGGGCTGTCCGCCTTTGCGCCGCCCGCCTTCGCACCCCCCTTCGCCTGCGGGCTTGCCCGCGCCCGCCCGGGGCTGTTCGCGCCCGCCCGGGAGCCCTGGTCTGCTCGATCCCTTCCAGTAGCTCCCACGGGACTCCTCCCTGGCTCGCGGTCCGCTTGACAGACTAACGCGCTTTGAGGTTGACAGACTGAGTAAAACATGATTTATATGTCGGTAGCGGGAAAGAACCGGCGCACGGTCAGAGAGCTTTGGTTAGGGTGGCGTGCGCGGTCAAAATCGATTTGGGGGCCTGGGTATGGGTCAGTGGTCAAGCAGGACGCTGGGACCGAATAGGAGGGAGAGAGGGTGTGTCGCGGAATGGGCAAGTCTGCTCCCGTTCTGTAGGCACCGTACTATTAGTTGGGACGTTCCGTCCCGTTGCAGGGATCTCTGTTGGCCGATTTGGCCGACAAGCCGCGCGCGGGGTGCCGCCGCCTACGGGCGGGGGCAGTGCACGTGCCGGAACGAGCAGAGAGGGAGGGAGAGAGGTAGATAATGATGAGACTGCCGACTTGCGAGGAGCAGCGGATGCTTCGCTCGCTCCATCAACGATGGCCGTACCGCCGCTCGCACTGCCGCCACGACCTGCACTGGCTCGTGAGGGTGCGCCCGCGCAGGCGCTGGTGCGCGTCCGGGAGAGTGCATTCGGTGGCCTGCCTACCGGCCGGCCGTCGCCGGCCGTACGCGGGGTAGGCAGGACGGCGATCCTGGAGGCGGCGTCGGCGCGGCGCAGCCTCTAGGATCGAGCCGTGCCCGCAGAGCAAACACAGCGGCTCTCGATCGACACGATCCGCGGCCTGGCGATGGACACGGTCCAGAAAGCCGACTCGGGGCACCCCGGCACGGCGATGGCGCTCGCACCGCTGGCCTACACCCTGTTCGAGCGCTTTCTCAAGTGCAACCCGCGGGACCCGCAGTGGCCCGACCGCGATCGATTCGTGCTCAGCTCCGGGCACGCGTGCGTGCTGCAGTACTCGCTGCTGCATCTGACCGGCTATGACCTGAGCCTCGACGATCTGCGGCAGTTCCGCCAGTGGGGCTCGCGCACGCCGGGTCACCCCGAGCGCGGGCACACGCCGGGCATCGAGATCACGACCGGCCCGCTCGGCCAGGGGTTCGCCAACGCCGTCGGCATGGCGATCGCCGAGCGCTTCCTCGCCGAGCGCTTCAACCGGCCCGGCAGCGAGGTGGTCGACCACCACACGTACGCGATCTGCTCCGACGGGGACCTGATGGAGGGGATCAGCCAGGAGGCGGCCTCGATCGCCGGGCACTTCGGCCTCGGCAAGCTGATCGTCTGCTACGACGACAACCGCATCACGATCGACGGCACGACCGCGATCTCATTCGACGGCGAGAACCATGTCGAGCGGCTGGCCGCCGACGGCTGGCACGTGCAGCGGGTGGCCGACTCCGAGGACCTCGACGCGCTCACCGCCGCGCTGGAGGCCGCGCGCGAGGAAGGAGAGCGGCCGTCGTTCGTCGCGATTCGCTCGCACATCGCCTATCCCGCGCCGAACGCGGTCGACACCGCCGCGGCGCACGGAGCGCCGCTGGGCGAGGCGGAGGTGCGCGCCGCCAAGGTCGCGATGGGCTGGGAGGACCCCGAGCGCACGTTCTGGGTGGATGAGCGCGTGAGCGAGCACATGTCGCTCGTGGACGCCGGCGCGCGCGCGCAGGCACAGTGGCAGGAGCGGTTCGAGGCCTGGCGGCAGGACCTGCCCGAGCTCGCCGCCGACTGGGATCTGGCCTGGAACGGCAGCGGTCTGCGCCCGGGCTGGCGCGAGGTGCTGCCGTGGTTCGAGCCCGGCACGGAAATGGCCACGCGCTCGGCCGGGCAGAAGACGATGGCGGCGTTCTCCGAGTATGCGCCGACGATGATCGGGGGGGCCGCCGATCTGGTCGAGTCGACCAAGACGGCGTTCGTCGGCGCCGGCGCGTTCTCCCGCCCGCACTCCGGACGCAACGTGCCGTTCGGCATTCGCGAGCATGCGATGGGCGCGATCGTCAACGGCGCCGCCGCGCACGGCGGGATCGTCAAGCCCTACGGCTCTACGTTCCTGATGTTCTCCGACTACATGCGCGGGTCGGTGCGCCTGTCGGCGCTGATGAGACTGCCGGTCGTGTGGGTGTGGACGCACGACTCGGTCGGCCTCGGCGAGGACGGTCCCACGCACCAGCCGGTCGAGCACTACGCGTCGCTGCGCGCGATCCCCGAGCTGTGGGTGATCCGTCCGGCCGACGCGAACGAGACCGCGCAGGCCTGGCGGGTCGCGCTGGAGCGCACGGACGGCCCGGTGGCGCTGCTGCTCTCCCGGCAGGGCATCCCCGTGCTCGACCGCGACGGCGAGGGGCTCGGGCAGGCGAGCGAGCTGGAGCGCGGCGGGTACGTGCTGTGGGACTCCGCGCCCGGCGAGGGCGAGCCCGAGCTGATCCTGATCTCCACCGGCGCGGAGGTGCCCCTGACGCTGCGGGCCGCGCGCACGCTCGCCGCGGAGGGGACGCGCACGCGGGTCGTGTCGATGCCGTGCATGGAGCTGTTCGAAGCACAGCCGGCCGAGTATCGCGAGCAGGTGCTGCCACCGAGCGTCGGCGCCCGTCTGGCGGTCGAGCCGGGCGTGAGCCTGAGCTGGTGGCGGTGGGTGGGCGATCGCGGCGGGGTGCTCGGGATCGACCGCTTCGGCGCGAGCGCGCCCGGAGCGAAGGTCCTCGAAGAGCTCGGGTTCACCGTCGAGCACATCCTCGCCGGCGCGCAAACGCTGCTCGGACAGAGACAGGAGGCAAGCTGATGGGCAAAAGGCCGCTGGAGGATCTCTCGGAGCTGGGGCAGAGCGTGTGGATCGACTCGCTCTCGCGCGCGTCGATCAGGGGCGGGCACCTGCAGAGCCTGATCGACGAGGACTCGGTCGTCGGAGCGACGTCGAACCCGACGATATTTCAGGCGGCGATGTCCTCGGGCGACGCCTACGACGAGCAGCTGAGCGAGCTCGCCGACCGCGACGCCGGCGAGGCGTTCTGGGCGCTCGCAGTGCGCGACATCAAGGACGCGTGCGACGTGTTCAGGGGGGTGTTCGACGCGACGTCCGGGCGCGACGGG
Organism: Solirubrobacteraceae bacterium; assembly: GCA_035948355.1. Classification (GTDB taxonomy): domain Bacteria; phylum Actinomycetota; class Thermoleophilia; order Solirubrobacterales; family Solirubrobacteraceae; genus Palsa-744. The sequence goes on along the minus strand of DASZJF010000034.1, from coordinate 94,755 downwards.
TACGTCTCGCTGGAGGTCGACCCGACGCTGGCCTACGAGACGCTGCAGACGTTCCGCGAGGCGATCGACCTGCACGAGAGGGTGGACAGGCCGAACCTGATGGTCAAGATCCCCGCGACCAAGCCCGGGTTGGCGGCGATCGAGGACGTGATCGCGAGCGGCCATTCGATCAACGTGACGCTGATCTTCTCGCTGCGCCGCTACGCGGAGGTCGCCGAGTCCTACATCCGCGGGATCGAGCGACTGATCGCCGCCGGGGGCGACCCCGGCAGGGTGGCGTCGGTCGCGAGCTTCTTCGTCTCGCGCATCGACACCGAGGCCGACCGCCGTCTGGATGAGATCGGCGGGCACGACGAGCTGCGCGGCAAGTTGGCGATCGCCAACGCGCGGCTCGCCTACGCGCACTACCTGGAGGTGTTCGCGGGCCCGCGCTGGGAGTACCTGGCGGGCAAGGGCGCCACGCCCCAGCGCGTGCTGTGGGCCTCGACCTCGACGAAGAACCCGGCCTATCCGGACACGCTCTACGTCGAGGAGCTGATCGGGCCGGACACCGTCAACACGATGCCCCAGCAGACGATCGCGGCCTACCAGGACCACGGCCACCCGCAGCCACGCCTGACGCAGGACCTGGAGGAGGCGCACGCGCTGTTCGCCGAGCTGGCCGCGGCGGGCGTCAGCTACGACGAGGTCACCGACACGCTCGAGCGCGAGGGAGTCGCCAAATTCTCCGCCTCGTTCACGGAGCTGCTGGACGGACTGCGCGGTAAGCAGGCCTCGCTCGCATCCGCCTGAGGAATGCGACCGCGAGGGGGGCTATGGGTGGGTAACCCATAGCCGGTCCCGCGCCAACAGCAGTCGGCGCCGGTTACCGCACCTGCTGGCTATACGAAGGCGGACGGGCTCGGCGGTGAGGCTCTACGAGTAGGGGATCGGAATCAGCACCGCGATCCGCAGCGGGCCGGACGGGAACGCCTCGACGTGGAGCGTGTACACGCGGAACGTGCGCCCACGGTAGCGATAGGACCCGCCGGCGGGCACCGTGCCCGGCGCCGGGCCGAGGCTGTTCTTGACCAGTCGCGAGCCCATGTACATCAGCACGTCCAGCCCGGCGAGTCGCTGGGCGAGGCGCTTGTAGCCCTCGTCGTCCTGGATCGACAGCACGACGCTGCCGATCCGCCGGCCGTTCAGGCGCAGCGGGGCGTGCACCGGCCCGAGCACGTACGGCCCGCCGACGTCCGACAGCAGCCGTCCGCCCGCGCTGACCCGCAGGCGGACGATGTGCTCGTTGAGCAGTCCTTCGATCGCCAGCCGCGTCGCCGCCGGATCGTGCGCGGCCACGGCTTGCAGCAGCGGCTGGTTGTGCTGCACGCGGTACGCCTGCGCACGGGCGCGTGCTCCCACCTCGCCGGCGTAGATCAGCCGCGCGACACGGCCGATCGCGTTGACGACCGTATCCGTCGGTGTGTGTCCGCACAGGGGCGCGATCGAGGGGATCGACTTGAGCAGGTACACGCGCAGTGGCCGTCCGGTCGGGTAGGCGCCGGCGGGGAACGACGTATACGCGTAGGCCGTGCCCCTGACCGTGAGGGTTCCCCGCGGCGGCAGTGCGCCCGGTCCCAGCGCGAACGAGCCGGCGATGCTCTGCCCGTTCTGGCGCAGGGCGGTTGAGCCCTCTGCGATCCCGTTGGTCTCGGCAATGAGTCCGCTGTCGGCCCAGACGCTCGCCACGAACGTACCGATCGGCCTGCCGCCGGAGCCGAGGATGGGGCCGCGCAGGGGCGCGAGCGCGTTCGGTGCCCCCACGTCGGCCAGCACCTGACCACCGCCTCCGGCGCCGCCGCCGCCGCGCAGCACCCGCAGGTTGGTCATGTGCCCGGTCGCGATCAGCGCCTGCGCCGCGGCGCGCGCGGCCTGGGAGTCGTCGTGTTCGACGGCTTCGCGCAGGGGGATCGAGCGCGTGATGAAGCTGAGCGCCGAGCCGGTGCGTTCGCTGGAGAGCCCCTCGTGATAGACGTGCATGGCGACGCTGCCGAGCGCGCCCAGTACCGCGGTCGCGCAGGTGTCGGGTACGCCCAGCGCCGCGGAATCGGCGCTGGCACGCGTGCTGAGACCGCCACGCACGCTCGACCCGCAGCCCGCCAGCGCGGCCAGGATCGCGCACACGATCGCCACGCGGGAGGCTGTTGAGGGCTTGCCCACGCGCGGAACCATCGAGTTAGATCCTAAGCGGTGGCTAACTGCCTCGTGAGACTGCTCACATGCGGGGTGCGTGCTCACATGCGGGGTGCGCCCACCGCCAGCAGGGCGGCGGACTCGCTCCCACGCACGGGCGCCCACCGGCACACGGGCGTTCGCTAGGGTCGTCCCATGCCGACCGCCCTGATCACCGGCGCCTCCACTGGCATCGGGCGCACCACCGCGCTGCGCCTGGCCGGCGGCGGTTGGACCGTGTTCGCCGGCGTGCGGGACTCCGCCGCGGGCGAGCGCCTGCTCGGAGAGGCCGTGGCCGGGCAGGTGATACCGCTGACCCTCGATGTGACCGACGCCGCCCAGATCGCCGCCGCGGCCAAGCTCGTGCGCGAGCAGACCGGCGCCGCATCGTCCAGGGGAGGACTCGACGCGCTCGTCAACAACGCGGGCATCGGCGTCGGCGGGCCGCTGGAGCTGGTCTCACCCGAGGACCTGCGGATGCAGTTCGAGGTCAACGTGTTCGGCCAGGTCGCGGTCACCCGGGCGCTGCTGCCTTCGCTGCGCGCGGCACGCGGGCGGATCGTGCTCGTCTCCTCCATCGGCGGCCGGGTCTCGGTGCCCTTCAACGGGCCCTACGCCGCGTCCAAGCACGCGATCGAGGCGCTCGGCGATGCCCTGCGCGGAGAGCTGTACAACTCGAACATCCACGTCTCCCTGGTCGAGCCGGGGTCGGTGAGAACACCGATCTGGGACAAGGCCCGCGACACCGCGGACGGATTGGAGATTCCGCCCGAGCTCCAGCGCGAGTATGGGCACGTGCCGGCGGCGTTCGCCAAGGTTCTGAACGACACCGAGCGCCGCGGCGTCTCGCCCGAGCAGGTCGCCGCCACGATCGAGCGGGCGCTCACCGCGCGCCGGCCCCGCGCGCGCTACCTCGTGGGGCGCGACGCCCGCGGCATGGTCCTCGCCCACGCGCTGCTGCCCTCCGCCGCGTTCGACCGCGTGCTCCGCCGCGTGCTCGGGGTCTGACGCGGACACACCCCTCGGACACACCCTCTCTTTAACCGCTCCCGCTACCGTGCCAGCAGGGTGGATATGGGTGAAAGGACGACCACGCTCGCGCGTCGCCTGCGCTTCTTCGCGGGGGATCGGCCGGTGTCCGCGTTCGAGCACGTTCCGACCCCGCCCTCCGAGCGTAGCCACTGGCTGCTGGCCGGCACGATCGCCGCACTCGGCGTCGCGGTGCTCGTCGCGGTGCTGACCGGACTCGTCGGCCGCTCGCCGAGTGTCCCAGCCGCGCCGCCGGCGGTGCTGGTGGCCGCCGCCACGCCGGCTCCCCCGGCCGGCCCCGCGGGAGTCTCAGCGACATCCGCGCCGGCGGCGATCGTCGCCCAGCCCCCCGCCGAGACGCAGTCGCTTACGCGCTTGGAAAGCCCGCTGCAGACGCGCGTGTCGACGCGCTGGATGGAAGGGTTCTACCCGATCTACTCCGTCGCCCAGACCACGTTCGGCGTCAACTGGCTGCTGATCGCCTCGATCCACGAGCAGGAGTCGGCGTTCTCGACGGCCCCCTCGACCTACCACGGCCTCAACTTCGCCGGCTGTTGCGGAGGGCCGATGCAGTTCAACGTCACCAACGGGGGCGGACGGGGCACCGGATCGACGTGGGATCTCGTCAGCAACTCCTACCGCTATGGCGTGCGCCCGGCCGCGTATGACCATCCGACGGCGAGGCATCCGTCGATCTACGACGACTTCGACGCGATCATGGCGGCCGCGCACCTGCTGTCCGCCGACGGCGCCACGCTCGCGCTCGAACGGGGCGCGTGGAGCGCGGCGTATGACTACTACGGCCATGACGCCGCCGGCGTCGCCTACGCCGATCAGGTGCTGGCGCGCGCGATCGGCTGGTCACAGCATGGGTTCTGCGCGAACTGCGGCGTCGAACCGGCGATGGTCGCGGCTGTGCACGCTGCCTACGGCGCGCCCGTGCTGGCGGCGCTCACACCCGCCCATACCGCCCCGCGGGCAGCCGCCGCCCGGGTGGCGCCGTCCGCGCGTGCGCACGGGCACTGACGGACTTGCGCCGCACGCGACCGCACGCGCTGACTGCCCGACGCTCGGGCCGGCACCGGCGGAGCGTCAGCCCGGGAGCATCAGGCCGCGTCCGCTTGCGCGATCAGCTCGCCCGCGACCCGGTCGGTAGCCGCGCCGGTCCCGCCGAGCAGGCGTCGGGAGAGCTGCGCGCGGCGGAAGTACAGCGGCGCGTCGTGCTCCCAGGTCGCGCCGATGCCGCCGTGCACCGAGATCATCGTGCGCGCAGCGTGGTCGAGCGCACGTCCGGCCACCGAGCGCGCGGCGCCGGCCGCGAGCGGGAACTCCGCCGGCGCGCCGTGGCGCGCCCAGCCCGCGTAGTACAGCAACGAGCGCCCGTTCTCCAGCTGGCGCAGCACCTCCGTGAGCGAGTGCTTGACCGCCTGGTATGAGCCGATCGCGCGGCCGAACGTGTGGCGCTCCTTGGCGTACTGCACGGTCACCTCCAGCGCGGTCTCGACGCTGCCGAGCGACTCGGCCGCGATCAGCGCCTGCGCGAGATGCCAGGCTCCCGCGAGCTGCTCCTCGGATGCGTCCAGGACGGTGGCGGGAGCGTCGCTGAGCGAGATGTGCCCCAGCGAGCGGGTTGAGTCATAGCGCATGACCGCCTCGACGCTGACGCCCTGCGCGCCGGCCTCGATCGCGACGCCGGTGGGTTTGCCGTCGAGCAGCGCCACGCCCACGAGCAGATCGGCGCCCGGCGCGTCGGGCACGAACGCCAGCTCGCCGCTGAGCAGCGCGGTTGCATCTCCCGAGCCCGTGGCCACCGGGATTGGAGGACGCACCGCGCCGCCGCGCGGGTCCACGCTCCAGCGGCCGTCCACATCGCTCGGCGGACTCGCCGGCAGGTACGCCGCCCTGCGCTCGCCCGTAGCCAGCGCCGCCAGCAGCGAAGCCGTGTTGGAGGAGTCGCCGAGGATCGCGCTCGCCGGCAGGTGCCCCAGCAATGAGATTCCCGCGAGCACACGACCGCACTCGCCGAGCACGAGCATCGCGTCGAACACGTCCAGCCCCGCCCCGCCGTGGGCCTCGTCGATCAGCAGTCCCGGCCAGCCCGCCTCGCACGCGGCGGGCCACATGTCGGGCAGCGCGCTCTGCTCGCCGTCGAGCGCCGCGCGGGCGGCTTCCAGCGTTTTGAACCGCGACAGAGCGCCGCGAGCGGCCTCGCGCAGGAACACCTGCTCGTCTGAGAGTGCGAGGTTCATCGGGCGACCTCCTCGGCCGCGGTGGCGCCGGTCCTCCGGCGGTGGGTGTCGTGGATGGGCGTCTGCGGTCGTGTGCCCGTCATGCCGCCGCTCCTTCCTTGGAGCGCAGCTCCGAGAATGGGATGCCCTTGTCCAGGCGCGGCTCCGGCGGCAGGCCGAGCACGCGCTCGCCGATCGTGTTGCGCAGGATCTCTTCGGTCCCGCCCGCCGACTTCAGGCCCGGCAGGAACGAGATCATGTAGGCCCACTCGCTGTCCTCGGCCAGCGCGTCCGGGCCCTGCACGTCGGCGATCAGATCGCCGGCTTTGATCGCCCCGTTGACGATCGTGACCTTCGCCAGGCCCGCCTCCGGGCCGGGTATCTGGCCTTTCTGCAGCGCCGTCAACGTTCTGTAGCCGGTGAATCTGACGGCCAGCAGTTCGCTTGAGATCTCGCCCAGCTGGTGCCTGACCTCCGGGTCGCGCCGGGCGTGCTCGTCGCCGGCGATCGCCCCCGCGAACCGAGTCGAGTTGTAGCCGAGGCCCTCGCCGCCGAGGCCGATCGTGACGCGCTCGTACATCAGTGTCGTCAGCGCCGTGCCCCAGCCGTTTCCAACGCCGCCGACGACCGCGCCGGCGTCGAGCGGCACGTCGTCGAAGAACACCTCGTTGAACTCCGCCTCGCCGGAGATCTGGCGCAACCCGCGCACGGTCACCCCGGGTGCGTCCATCGGCACGACGAACATCGTCATGCCCTTGTGCTTGGGCACGTCCGCGTCGGTACGCGCCAGCAGCAGGCCGTAGGCGGCGAACTGGGCATTGGTCGTCCACACCTTCTGGCCCGTCAGCCGCCAGCTACCGTCCTCCTGCAGGCGCGCGCGGGTCTGCACCGCCGCCAGGTCCGAGCCGGCGGCGGGCTCGGAGAACATCTGGCACCAGACCTCGTCGCCATGCAGCATCGGGCCGAGATAGCGACCCTTCTGGTCCTCGTCGCCATGGGCGATGATCGTCGGTCCGAGCATGCCCACGCCGATCGCGTCGAGAATCCCCGGGACTTTCGCGCGCGCGATCTCCTGGTTGCAGATCACCTGCTCGATCGGACCGCGGCCCTGGCCGCCGTACTCCTTCGGCCACACCACCCCGGCCAGGCCGCCCTCGGCGAGCTTGCCCTGCCACACCCGCCGCGCGGCGATGATCTCGTCCTCGTCCTCGATCGCTCCGGGACCCTGCAGGATGGGGGCTTCGGAGGAGTGCTCGTCCAGCCATGCCCGCACCTCGGCGCGGTATGCGGCCTGCTCGGGTGTGTCGTCGAGATCCACGGCTCCTCCTTCGGTTATGCGGCCGGCTCGCGCGGGCGCTTGGGAGATCGCTGGCTGACTGACCAGTCAATCGATCTGCCTTTAACGGTACTCCCTCTCGGGCGCGGGCGGCTCTACGCCCCGGCGGGGATCGGTAGCTGCGGGACGGGCGGCTGGTGGTAGACGCCCTCGAAGCCGCGGTTGAGCAGATAGCTCGCCTGCGTGCCCGGGTCGGGCGAGTGCAGCAGCACGACCCCGAGGCGCACGCCGCCCCGCTCGGCGGTCGCCACCAGGCAGCGGCCGGCGGCGAGCGTGTAGCCGGTCTTCAAGCCGGTCAGCCCCGGGTAGTGGTAGATCAGCAGGGGGTTGTTGTTGTACAGGTACAGATGCCCGCCCTTGATCGGGAACGGCAGCTCGGCGGTGTAGGTGCGCGCGATCGAGGCGATGCGCGGCTGCTGCAGATCGACGTGCGCGAGCAGGGCCAGGTCGGCGGCGCAGGAGAAGTTGTACTGATCGACATAACCCGACGGCGAGGAGTAGTGCGTGCAGCCCATCCCGAGCTGCGCCGCTCTGGCGTTCATGCGCGTGACGAAGGCGCTCGTGCTGCCCGAGACGTGCTGGGCGAGCGCGATCGCGGCGTCGTTGCCCGAGGGCAGCAGCAGGCCGTAGAGCATGCTCTCCAGCCGCACATGCCTGCCCAGCGGCAGCACGCCGACCTTCGACCCGGCCGCCTCGATCGCCTGCTTGGTGACGAGCACGGGGGCGCCCGGCGGCGCCGATTCGACCGTCAGCAGCGCGGTCATCATCTTCGTCAGGCTGGCGATGCGCACACGCGTGTAGGGGTTGCTCTGCCACAGCACCTGACCCGTGTCGAGGTTGAACAGCAGTCCGGCGCGCGGCGGGGTGTGGAAGGCGATGTGCACCCGGTCCTGCTGCGGATCGCCGAGCCCCGCGAGCGCGAGTGGGGGTGTGCCGAGGGGCAGACCGATCGGCGAGCGGGTTGGACGGGGTGTCGGGACGGTGCTCGCGTGTGCGCGAGGATGCGCCCGCCCGCTCGCCGCCGCCGCCGCCGCCGAACTGTGGGTGTCCGGCCTTGCCAGGGCCATCATGACCACCAGCGCGGCGACGATCGCCAGCGCCGGCGCGCCGATGGCAATCGCGCGTCTACGCGCGCGCCGCCGCCGGGCGGTCTCGCGCCGCCGACGGCTCTGATCGGGGGTCATGAAAGGGGAGGAGTCGTCCATGGTCATCGTCGCGGGGGGTTCAGCATCGCGCCGACGATCCCGATCCCGAGCAGCACGAGCACGAAGATCGAGACGGCGCTCAGCAGCGTAAACCCTTGCTGGGACACCGCGCTGTGGGTCAGGAAGGCGAAGCCGGCGATGAACAGCAGCGCGGCGGCGAGGACGAGCCGGCGGGTCATGCGAACGTGGGGCCGGTGAAGCCGAAGCCGAGCCGCACCGCGAACCACACGGCGAGCAGGAGCACGACCGGAACCTCGACGATCGTCGGGAAGCGATCCGGCTGGATGTCGTCCGTGAGTGGAAAGATCGCGTGAGCCTACCCGCGCGGGCCCGGCTGGCGGCGCGGTGGGTGCGATGTGGTGCGAGGCGCGGTGGTCAGGCCTACGCGCTCGCGGCGGCGAGCGGCCCGACGCCCTCGCGCCGCTGCGGAACGTGCTGGTCGGCGTGGTAGGAGGAGCGCACGAGCGGTCCGGCGGCGACGTGGTCGAAGCCGAGCTCGTACGCGGCGCGCTCCAGCGCGGCGAACTCGTCGGGATGCCAGTAGCGCACGACCGGCAGATGGCGCTCGGAGGGGCGCAGGTACTGGCCGACCGTCAGCACCCGCACGCCGTGCTCGCGCAGGGCCGCGAACGTCTGCACCATCTCCTCATGGGTCTCCCCGAGTCCCACCATCAGCCCCGACTTGGTCACGACCTCGCCCTCGCCGAGCTCTCCCGCGAGCCGTAGCACTCGGCAGGAGCGGGAGAACTCCGAGCCGCGTCGCGCCAGCGGATACAGCCGCGGGACGACCTCGACGTTGTGGTTGAACACGTCCGGGCGCTCGGCGATCACCTTCGCCAGCGGCATCTCCTGGCCCTGAAAGTCGGGCGTGAGCACCTCGACCTGGCAGTCCGGCGCCTGCCGGCGGATCTGGCGGATCACGCCGACGAACGCCGCGGCGCCCTTGTCGGGCAGGTCGTCGCGGTCGACCGAGGTGATGACCGCGTGACGCAGGCCCATGCGCGCGATCGAACGCGCGACCCGCGCGGGCTCCAGCGGGTCGTTCCAGGTGGGCTTGCCCGTCTTCACGTTGCAGAACCCGCATCGGCGCGTACACGTGTCACCGAGGATCATGAACGTGGCCGTGCCCCGCTCCCAGCACTCGCCGACGTTCGGGCAGGCCGCCTCCTGGCAGACGGTGTGCAGGTTCTCGGCCCGAATCAGTTCGGTCAGCTCGCGATAGCGCTCGCCGCCCGGCGGGGGCACCTTGAACCACGGCGGCTTGCGCTCGCGCAGCGGCCGCACGTTCGGGCCGAGCACGCTCAGCACGTCCATGCCGCCGGGGTTTGAGCGCGAGCGGGTGGCGCTCATGCGAGGGCTCCGTGGCCGGTTACCGAGGCGAGGTCCTCGGGGGTCGGAACTTGACCGATCAAAGATCGGCCAGCATCCGCGCAGGCGGTCCCCGTCCGCGGGCGCCGGCGATGGGCGTCGGCGAAGCGGTCCGCCATGCGTGCGCGAAAGCCATCGGGGTCGATCGTGCGCCCGGCAGGGAGCTCGCGTGCGATCGAGGTCATCGTCACGTCCGGGAGACCGCAGGCGATCACCCACGAGAACGGCGCGAGGTCGATGTCGACGTTGACGGCGAACCCGTGCGTGGCGATGCCCCGCGAGACGTGCACGCCGATCGAGGCGATCTTGCGATCCTCGACCCACACGCCGGTGTAGTCCGGGCCCTCCTCGCAGCGCGAATGCGACTCTATGCCTTCGTCCGCCAGCGCGGCGACGATGGCGGCTTCGATCGTGCGCAGATGGGCGCCGATGTCGTGGACACGCACGATCGGATAGCCGACGAGCTGACCGGGCCCGTGATAGGTGACGCGCCCGCCGCGGTCGGTATCGACTATCTCGATGCCGCGGGCGCGGTAGTAGTCCTCGCCGAGCGCCAGCTCACTCGCGCCCGCGCGGCGGCCGCGGGTGTAGACGGGCGGGTGTTCGAGCAGCAGCAGCGTGTCGGGCAGCTCCCCCGCCAGCCGGCGTTCGCGGATGCTCAGCTGCAGGGCGAGCGCGTCGCGGTAGGGGACCGTGCCCAGGTGACGCACCCGTAGCTCTGGCGAGGACTGGTCGGTCACGATCATCGGCTCTGTTCAGGTTAGCGTTGGGCCGGATATGCTCGTTACTCGCCAAGACGAGCTCTATTGAGTTGCTCATTCATCACCTCGGGGTCCGGTTCGCCGGGCCCCGAATTCGTCACAGTGTCAGTGAGGCGGGCTGTTCGAGCAGCTCGCGGATGCGCGCCAGGAAACGCGCGGCGTCGGCGCCGTAGAGGATGCGGTGATCGCACGCCAGGGTGACGGTCATCCGCTGCCGAGCGACGATCTCGCCCTCGTGCACGACCGCGCGCGGGCGGACCGAGCCGACAGACAGGATCGCGGCCTGCGGCGGGTTGACGATCGCGGTGAACGCATCGACGCCGAACATGCCGAGGTTCGAGACCGTGAACGTGCCGCCGCCCAGCTCGGGCGGAGTGATCGAGTGCTCGCGCACGCGCACGGCCAGCGCGCGGGTCTCGCGCGCGATCTCGCCCAATGACTTCAGGTCGGCGTCGAACACGGTCGGCACGATCAGCGCTCCGCCCGTGGGCTCGTCCGAGTCGGTGGCGACGGCCACGCCGACGTTCACGCGCGAGTGCAGCTGCAGGCGCCCGTCGCGATAGCTGGAGTTCGCGCGCGGGTGCTCGCGCAGCGCCAGGGCGCAGGCCTTGACGACCATGTCGTTGTAGGTCGGCGCGTCCGCCCGGCCGAGGCGCTTGAGCTCTGAGCGCAGCGCGACGCACTCCTCCATGTCGACGTCGGCCTGCAGCGCAAAGTGCGGGATCGTGGCCTTCGACTCGGCCATCCGGCGGGCGATCGTCTGCTGGGTGCGCGACAGCTCGACCTCGGTCGTCTCGCCCTTGGCGGTAGTCGGTTTCTCGACCCCTGGTGTGCGATCTCTTGCGGCGGCAGCCTCGACATCGGCCTTTACGATCCGCCCGCCCGGTCCTGTACCGGACAGTTCATGCAGATCGATCGCGCGCTCGGTCGCGATCCGCCTGGCCAGCGGGGACGCCCTGACTCGCTCGCCCTCTTTCCGAGAGAGACCCGTTCTCTCGGGTGGGGACGCCGCGGCCTCGGGAGTCACGGCGGGTGCGTTGGGAGCGGCGGCGGATGCCTTCGGACTCACGGCGGGCGTTTCGGGAGCCACGTTCGGAGTCGATGCGCCGGCCGATCCGACGCTTGCGATGACCGCGCCGACGGGCAGCGTGTCGCCCTCGGCAGCGAGGAGGTGAAGTACGCCGTCGAGGTCCGACTCGTAGGTCATCGTCGCCTTGTCGGTCTCGATCTCCACGATCTCCTGTCCGCGCCGCACCGCCTCCCCGTCGCCAACGAGCCAGCGTAGGATCGTGCCCTCCTCCATCGTGTCCGACAGGCGCGGCATGACGATCTCGGTCATCGAGGATCGTCCTGTGCGGCGATCCTCGTCGCAGATCCCGATTGCTCCCCCAGCCCGAGCGTGCCCAGCGCGGCGGCGACGATCTGGGGCTCGTGCGGATAGGCGATGTCCTCCAGTGGCTTGGAGTAGGGCATCGGCACGTCCGCGCCCGAGACGCGCGCGACCGGAGCGTCGAGATCGTCGAACGCGTGCTCGGCGATCAGCGCGGCGAGGTTCGCGCCGACGCCACCGTGCGGCCAACCCTCCTCGACGACGACACAGCGGTTGGTCGTGCGCACCGAGGCGAGGATCGTGTTCAGATCGAGCGGGCGCAGCGTGCGCGGGTCGATCACCTCGGCCTGGACGCCGTGCTCGTCGGCGAGCGTGGCGGCCGCGCGCTCGGCGGTGAGCGCCATCCGCGAGACGCCGACGATCGTCACGTCAGAGCCCTCGCGACAGACGCGCGCGCGGCCGAACTCCACGAGCTCCTCCTCATCGTCGGAAACCTCTCCGCGGACGCCGTACAGCGACTCGTGCTCGATGAATATGACCGGGTTCTCGTCGCGGATCGCCCTCTTCAGCAGGCCCTTAGCGTCGGCGGGCGTGGCGGGCACGGCGACGAGCAGGCCGGGGACGTGCAGGAACATCGCCTCCAGACAGTGCGAGTGGGTCGGGCCGAGCTGGTGGCCCGCGCCCTGGGGCATGCGAATGACCAGCGGCACGGAGACCTGGCCGCCGAACATATAGCGGATGTGGGCGGCGTGATTGACGATCTGGTCGAACGCGAGCAGCGAGAAGTTGATCGTCATCAGCTCCACCACCGGGCGCAGGCCGGTCATCGCCGCGCCGACGCCCATGCCGACGATCGTGTTCTCGGAGATCGGCGTGTCGCGGACGCGGCGCTCGCCGAACTCATCGAGCAGGCCCTCGGTGACTTTGAACGCGCCCCCGAACACGCCGATGTCCTCGCCCAGCAGCACGACGCGATCGTCGCGGCGCAGCTCCTCGCGCAGCGCCGCGTTCAGCGCCTCGCGGTAGCGCAGCTTGGTCATCGGCCAGGCTCCGTGGTTTCGACCACGATCCGAGCGGCTCGGTCATCCCCATCGCCCCGTCGTGAGCGCGGCGTGGTCATCCGTGGTACCGCCCGTGGGCCTGCTCGCCGAGCACGTACACGTCCTCATACAGCGACTCGGGCGCGGGAAACGGCGAGGCGTCGGCGAACTCCACCGCGCGCTCGACGCGCTCGGCCGCCTCGCGCTCGATCAGCTCGCGGGCGGCCTCGTCGAGGATGCCCTCGCGTTGCAGCAGATCGCCGAACTGGGGGATCGGGTCGCGCTCGCGCCACTGCGCGACCTCCTCGCGGGTGCGGTACTCCTCGGGGTCGGCCATCGAGTGACCGCGAAAACGGTAGGTGACGGCCTCCACCAGCAGCGGACGGCGGTCCTCGCGCACCCGTCGCAGCGCCTCGCCGAGGGCCGTGTAGGTGTCCAGCACATCCATGCCGTCACAGCGCATGCCGGGGACGCCGAGCGACTCGCCCTTGCGGCGCAGGTCGGTCACCGCCGAGTGGCGCTCGATCGAGGTGCCCATGCCGAACTGGTTGTTGACGACCATGAACACAACCGGCAACCGCCACAGCGCGGCGAGATTCAGCGTTTCGCCGAACGTGCCCTGGTTGGAGGCGCCGTCGCCGAACGCGCACAGCGTCACCTCGTCGCGGGCGAGATACTCGCTGCACAGACCGATGCCCGCCCCGATCGGCAGGTTGCCGCCGACGATCCCGTAGCCCCCCATGAAGCGGCGCTCGACGTCGAACATGTGCATCGAACCGCCGTGTCCTCCGCAACAGCCGTCCGCGCGTCCGAACAGCTCGGCCATCACCCGCTCGGGCGGGGTGCCCCGCGCGATCGCGTTCCCGTGCGAGCGGTAGGTCGAGATCAGATAGTCCTCGTCACGCAACGCCCGCGCCGCGCCGACGATCGTCGCCTCCTCGCCGATCGACAGGTGCAGGAACCCGCCGATCTTCGCCCGTGCATACATCTCCCCCGCCCGCTCCTCGAAGCGGCGGATGAGCGTCATCGTCGCCAACCACTCGCGGGCTATCTCGGGCTCCGGCAGGCTGAGATCGGACATCAACTGCTCACGGTAGCCCAGCGCGCGAGGAACTCCTCGGCCTGCAGCTGCGACAGATCGGCGCGTAGCGCCCGGGCCGTGCGCGAGGCGGTATGTGGGGGGAGATCCCAGAACAGCACGACCTCGCCGGAATCGATCTCCACGACCTCGATGTGATCGACGCGGCTCGCGTCGGCGAGCAGCGCCGGAGCCAGCCCGCCGCGCGTGAGGATCAGGCGATACGCGCGGTTGGCCCTCATGAAGCGGCTGTCTGTCCGTGTGCGGCCACCTGTGCGTGTGCGGCCGCCCGCTCGAGCGCGCGCTCCCCGACGAACACGCGCGTACCCATTCGCACCGCGGGGACGTCGCTCACACCGGCCTGCGCGGCCGCGGCGGTGGCGGCGTCCAGCCGCGCGCGTACCGACCCGAGTCCGGCGCCCTTCAACACCGCGGTTGGGTGCATCTCACACGCCGCCGCGGCGATCAGCACGTTGTCGGCCTCGCCGAGCGAGCGCCCGCCGGCGAACGCCTGGCGGAACGCGGCCTGTGCGAACGGCACGGTCCGCCCGATCGACTTGGCGTACGTCGCGGCGCGCATCGCGAGCGCGCTGTCGAACGGGAATGGCTCCGGCCAGCGCAGCGGTTGCAGTCCCAGCTCGCATGCTCGGCGGGCGACGTTGACGCGAAAGACGTCCTCCTCCTCGCGACAGCGGAACGCGTCGAACGCCTCCGCCGCGGGCAGGTCACGGGCGAGCACCGGCTGCCACTCCACCGGGGTGGGCGGGTTCGAGAAAACCTGCAGGACGCGCTCCGCGGCTAGATATGCCAGCGGGCTGGCCAGGTCGAAGTAGAAGGCGGAGTCCGTCGCGGTGCTCATCTCGCCGAGATTAGTCCGGCGCCTGCCCGCATGTCGCGAAGGGCGACTCAGCCGTGTATCAGCCGTGTATCAACCAGCCATCGGCCGCACGTCCAGCCTCCATCACGGCCTCCGACAGCGTGGGGTGGCCGTGGATCGTGCGCGCGACCTCGCTGAAGCCGCCCTCCAGCGCGCGCACGTTGACGAGCTCCTGGATCAGCTCGGTCGCGCGCGAGCCGACGATGTGCCCGCCGAGCAGCTCGCCGTACCTCGACTCGCCCACGAGCTTGACCAGGCCGGTGCGATCGCCATAGACGGTGCCCCCACCGACCGCGCCGTAGGGGACCTTGCCGATGACGACGTCGTAGCCCTGCTCGCGGGCCTGCGCCTCTGTGAGGCCGAACGAGCCCACGTTCGGAGTGCAGAACGTCGCGCGCGGGATGTCGATGTAGGCGAGCGGGTGAGTCTCAAGGCCGGCCGAGTCCTCGGCCGCGACGATGCCCTCGTCGGAGGCCTTATGCGCGAGCGCGGGGCCCGCGACGAGATCGCCGATCGCGTAGACGCCCGGTGCGGAGGTTCGCAGCGCGCCGTCGACCTTGACCAGGCCCCGCTCGTCCAGCTCGACGCCGGCGGCGTCCAAGCCGAGCGCCTGGATGTCGGGGCCGCGGCCGGTGGCGATCACGAGATAGTCGACCTCGGCCGACTCGGAGCCGTAGGCGAAGCTGACGTTGGCCTGCGACGCCTGCACGGACTCGATCGGAGTGCTCGTATGCACACCGATCGACTGGCGCTTCAGCCCGCGCTCGACCAGGCGCGAGATGTCGGCGTCCTCGCTCGGCAGCACCCGGTCGAGCGCCTCCAGCAGCAGCACCTCGCTGCCCAGGCGCGCGAACCCCGAGGCGATCTCCGCGCCGGAGGCCCCGGCCCCGACGACCGCCAGGCTGCCGGGCAACTCTGCCAGCGCCCACGCCTCCTCGGTGCCCAGGATGCGTCCGCCCAGCTCCACCCCGGGGATCGAGCGCGGAACCGAGCCGGCGGCGAGGATCACAGTCGCGGCGCTCAGCTCGCGCTCGCCAACCCGCACCGGAATCCCGCTCGAATCGCCGTCACGGGCGCCGAGCTGGGCCTCGCCCTCGATCAGCTCGATCCCGTTTTTCTTGAAGAGGCCCGCCACTCCGCCGGTCAGGGTCGAGACGACCTTCTCGCGCCGCGCCTGCACGGCCGGATAGTCGACCTCGACGCCCGCCACCTTCAGCCCGAACTCGTCGGAGTCGCGGATCTCCGACAAGAGGTCGGCGGAGCGCAGGACGGCCTTGGCGGGTATGCACGCGTAGTTCAAGCAGCGACCGCCGACCTTGTCCTTCTCCACGACGACGGTCTTTTTGCCGAGCTGCGCGGCGCGGATCGCCGCCACATAGCCGCCCGGCCCGGAGCCGATCACGATGCAGTCGTATGAATTCTCAGCCATCCGGCCTGAGCCTATCGAAGCCGGCCGCGCGGCCAGGGCAGGCGCAATGGCTATCCCAGCTCGCGTGCCTGGATACGCCCCATGACCCTGACCAGCTTCCAGAACAGCCACCCCGCGAGCACGATCGACACCAGGCACAGACCCGCCGCGAGCAGCGTGGACGCGACCACCAGCGCGAGCGAGGTCACGAGGATCTGAAACGCGAGCACCGCCTCAAAGGCGAGCACCGCCCAGTAACGCCGCCGATACATCCCACCCGCGAGCAGCGCGAGCACGCACGCCAAGAACACTCCTCCCGCCAGCGACCCGCCGTGGCTGCCGAGGCCGTGGACCGTGAGCGCGCCGACGACCACACCGAGCGCCAGCAGCACGGCGACGGCGATCGCGACGAGCAGTGCCGGCGGGCGCTCGTCCTCGCGCAGGGGCTCCAGAGTCGCCCGCGCGAGCTCGTCTCGTGACGGGCGTGGCGGGGTGGCGCCGGGATCGATTGGGTTGGAGGCGCGGCGCGACGAGCTCATGTCTGCGCTCCCACGCGGATCGGTCTCGTGTCGAGTAAGCGACGCAGCTCGCCCGCGGCGCGTTCGGGGTCATCGGCGTCGGCGACGGCGCGCAGGACGCACACGCGGGGTGCTCCCGCCGAGATGACCTCACCGATGTTGCCGGCATCCAAGCCGCCGATCGCGAAAAACGGCACGCGGGCGTGAGCCGCCGCGTAACGCACGAGCTCCACGCCCACCGCAGGGCGCCCCGGCTTGGTCGGAGTGGCATGGACCGGTCCGACTCCGATGTAGTCGACCAGGGCCGGGTTCACCGCCTCGATCTCCGCGCGCGTGTGGGTTGAGAGTCCGACCAGCATCTCCGGGCCGACCATCGCCCGCGCCCGCGCCACCGCCATGTCGTCCTGCCCCACGTGCACACCGTCGGCGCCGACCTCCACCGCGACCTCGGGATAGTCGTTGACCACGAACAGCGCTCCGTGCTCTTCGCATAGCTCCGCTGTCCGCGCGGCCGCTTTGAGTAGCGTCCGCCGCTCCCGAAGGTCTCCATGGTGGCCGTCGTCCTTGACGCGCAACTGCACGATTTCCACACCCCCGACGATCGCGCCCGGCAGCACCTCCGACAGCTCACGGCCGCCGGGCAAGGCGTCGCACACGAGATACAGCCGCGCGGCGGCCAGGCGGGCGAGACGATCGTTGCGCAGGACGTTGGCGGACACTCCCGTTGAGTCTGACACCGGACTAGCATCAACCGTATGTCCGAGCACACCGAATCGGCCGACGTCGCGATCGTCGGCGGTGGGATCGTCGGGCTCGCCTGCGCGTGGCGTGCCCGCTCGCAAGGGTTGTCGGTGACGTTGCTGGAGCGCGACCGCGTGGGGGGCGCCACCTCGCACGTGGCGGCCGGGATGCTGGCGCCGGTGTCCGAGGTCGAGTTCGGCACGGCCGGCAGACGCGTGCTGGAGCTGGGGTTGCGCGCGGCTGAGATGTGGCCAGAGTTTGCGCGCGAGTTGGAAGTGACGGCCGGCGTCGGAGTGGGGCTGCTGCTGAAGACGGGCACGCTCGTCGTCGCTCGCGACGAGGACGAGGCGCGCGAGCTGGAGCGCCGGCTTGCGTTTCGACAGTCGCTGGGTCTGCGCGCCGAGCGCTTGCGCGCGAGCGAGGCGCGCGAGCGCGAGCCGGGGCTGGCGCCGACCGTGCGGCTGGCGATCGAAGCGCCCGACGACCACTCGGTCGATCCGCGGCCGGTGCTCGCCGCGCTACGCCGTGCCTGCGAGCTCGCCGGGGTCGCCATGCGCGAGCACACCACGGTCGAGTCGCTGCTGCTGGACGGCTCCGAAGAACGGGTTACCGGGCTCGTCCTGGGACCAGATGAGCGGGTGAGCGCCGAGCGGGTCGTGCTGGCCGCGGGCGCCTGGACGGCCCAGATCGGTGGTCTGCCCTCCGCTGCGCGTGTGCCGGTACGCCCGGTCAAGGGCCAGATCCTGCGTCTGCGCGATCCATCCGGACCGGGCCTGCTGAGGCGCGTAGTGCGCTTCGAGGGCGGGTATCTCGTGCCGCGCGCCGACGGCTCCTACGTCTTGGGGGCGACCGTCGAGGAGCAGGGCTTCGATCTGAGCCCGACCGCGGGCGGGGTGTATGAGCTGCTGCGCGACGCCTCCGAGCTCGTGCCCGGGATCGACGAGCTGCGGATCGAGGAGCTGTCCGTCGGGCTGCGCCCCGGCACGCCCGACAACATCCCCGTGATCGGCCGCGGCGCGCTGGAGGGGCTCATCTGGGCGACCGGCCACCACCGCAACGGCATCCTGCTCGCGCCCCTCACCGCCGAGCTGGTTGCCGCGATGCTCGCCGACGAGTCGCCGGGACCGCTCGCCGAGGCCTGCCGGCCCGATCGCTTCCAGGCGGTGCCCGCATGATCCTCAACGGAGAGCCCTCCGAGATCCCCGCCGGTGAGACCGTGACCTCCGTGCTCGCGCGCCTCGGCCTGGAGTCCGGCGCGCGAGGAGTCGCCGTGGCGGTCGACGGCGAGGTGTTGCCGCGCGCGTGCTGGGAGACGTTCGCGCTTGCAGAGGACGCCCGCGTCGAGGTGCTCACCGCGATGCAAGGAGGATGAGCCGCGCGTGAGCGATCCGAGCGAGCCCAGCCAGACGACGTCGCGCGTGAGCGAGCTGGGCGGCCAACCGCACGACGTGTCCACCGCCGCGCCGCCGGACACCCTCACGATCGCCGGCCGCACGCTGCGCTCACGCCTGCTGCTCGGCACGGGCGGGTTTCCCTCGCTGGAGCTGATGGCCGAGGCGATCGCCGCGAGCGCCACCGAGCTGGTGACGGTCGCCCTGCGCCGCGTCGGGGTGGGCGGGTCCCAATCCAGGGGCTCGCTGATCGACGTGCTCGCAGACGCGGGCGTCGAGCTGCTCCCGAACACCGCCGGCTGCCGCACCGCGCGCGACGCCGTGCTCACGGCCAAGCTCGCCCGCGAAGCCTTCGCCACCGACTGGATCAAGCTCGAGGTGATCGGCGACGAGGACACGCTGCTGCCAGATGCGCCCGAGCTGCTGCGTGCCGCCGAGAAGCTGGTCGATGAGGGCTTCGTCGTGCTCCCCTACACGACCGACGACCCCGTGCTCGCCCGTCGCCTCGTCGACGTCGGCTGCTCCGCCGTGATGCCCCTGGGCTCGCCGATCGGCAGCGGCATGGGCATCCGCAACCCCTACAACATCGCCCTCATCCGCGAGGCCGTGTCCGTGCCCGTCGTGCTCGACGCGGGCGTCGGCACCGCCTCCGACGCCACGCTCGCGATGGAGCTGGGGTGCGACGCGGTGATGGCCGCCTCGGCGATCTCCCGTGCCGAGGACCCTGTGCGCATGGCCCACGCCATGCGCCACGCGGTGCAGGCCGGACGGCTGGCGCGCACCGCCGGGCGCATCCCCCGCCGTCACTACGCCAGGGCGTCTACTCCCGACGAGGGTCTACCCGACTTCTAGTCTCTTTGTCGTTCGCGGACAAGGGGCGGTAGGTGGTCGGTGCCTTAAAAGACGAAGGACCCGCCTTTCGACGGGCCCTTCGCCAAGCAATCTTGCTTGCCCGAAGGTTTGCAAGACGCATGGCCGTTCAAACGTAACTCTATCGGAAGAAAAGGCGCGTGGTCATAGCTCGGGGCCTCGGAATCGCCCGAGATAACACGGTTGAACGGCCGTGCGTCCTGCCGTTGGACGAACCCCGAGCTATGGCCACGCGGTCAGGTGCCGGTGGTGCTGTCCCTTTTGTCCGGATCGGCCGCCGTGGACTTCTGGGCCCGGTTCGCCAGATGCTCGATCAGCCCGCGGTGCGGAGCGCCTAGCTGCCGGACTCTCGGAAGTAGGCCAGGTGGCGGCGCACCCTTCGTGATGATCGTCACGGGGATAGACGACGCGAGAAACTTCGGTCGATCCCAGGTCGACATCATCCGGGCGCCGAACAGCGTCACGTTCAAGGTGCCTGGCAGCGCGGCGCTTGGAGCAATGACCCCGGAGAAACCCTCTTTGCGAAGCCTGGCGCCCTCGCTCTGGCACTGTGCGTAGGTCTCGGAGACGAGTGCTGCAGGGTCGAAATCGGATTGTTCTGCTTGCTCAAAAGTCGAGTAGTCCGCGATCATCCCTCCCTCGATGAGGACGGCCCACATGGAAACACTGACCATCGCAACCTCGTCCTCGGCGTGCAACTCCTCGTTGCGGATCAGCTCGGCCCACGCGCCGTCGGTGCTCAGGGACAGGTATTGAGTCGGTCCGTCGCCCGGGCGATGCCAGCGGCCGGGCTGGCTGTTCTCGCGCACCCAGAATGGCGTGTCGTAGCTGGAATAGCGGTGTGCTATCTGTCGTTCGATTGGGTAATTTTCTGGTTCAGGCGCCATGCCCCGCTCTCCCTTGTCTCGCCAGGCGCACAAGTGCCATTTCAAAGCCCGGCTCGCTCGCTAGGTCGATTGGGGCGTGGCCGTCGAGTTCCGCCCGCTCTCTGTGGAACCAGGCGACTACCCCCTCCGGGTTCCATACATGTCGAAGCAGCCGCACAAGGTGTACTGCCAGGACGAGTTGATACGGCGGTGTGCCGCCCTCTTTACCCAGGCGCTGTAGATGACGGGTCGAGACGCCGGCAAGGCGCGCTTGATCAGCCTGGGTGATACGGGGGAGCGCCTGCTGTAGGTAAGCCACAAGTGGTCGAGCGTCGTCATCGCGACACCCGGCGTGCTCGTCAAGCGCGTCACGCACGATGTGGCGGATAGCCTCAGAATCAACAAAGAACCGGTCGAGCGCATCGAGCGGTCGGGTTTCGTCGGACTCTTGAAGGGCGGCTAGTAGGTTGATGATGATCTTTCGGATCTCAGCCACGGCTTCTGGCTCAAGTTGCGGCGGGAGGTCGTTGCTGAGCTGCACGGATAGTCGTCGTGCCGTCTCTATCCATCGCTTTGCGTATTCAGGATCGACTGCATCCTGAGCGGCCGGACCGGCCGCCTCGATTGCCTCGCGAAGCTTTGTGAGGCCTTCGCTGATTCGTCGCTCTAGGTCGGCGAGTTCTTGCTGCTCTGGGTTTCGATCAAGAACTAGTCCCGACAACGGTCCTCCCTTTGTCGTAATGCTGTCGTGCTCTGCGGGCATTGTTCCGCCAGTATAGCGCACTTCTGTCAGGAAGTCGGACACGTTTGCGACATGGCGCAGAAATCGGGCCTCGATGTCGGGGGGTTGCGACAAGATTCGGCGGTGTCAAGATGTCCACCGGGTCATGCGCTGGAGCTCCTGAGGGAGTATTGGGCGCAACCTGACGCCTGCACATATGCAACGGCTACGTCCTCTTGAGGGCTAGCATCACGGACGGCCCTGCAGCGACGCTAAGCGAGCGGGAACAGAACTGATAGGCCGATGGGCGTTCAAGGTTGGCCTGTTTTGATGCTCTGTCTGGACCCTTTACGGGATGTGAAGAGCATCTAGCATGCCTTTCTGATCGCTTATCGAACACGAGTGTCCCTGTGTTCGTGGCCGCTTTAAGGTCGCTGCCTACTCGTTTGTTCGCATGCGCCCGCCAGACCTGCGGTGCATGCACCGCAGGCTTCCCTCACCGCCTCACTTCACGACTTCGATCGTCCCGTTCATCGACGCCGGATGGATCGTGCACTCGTAGTGGATGGTCCCCGGCTTGGTCAGCTTGACTTCGTAGGTGCCCCCTTCGCCGAAGTCCTTCGAGGCGAATTTCGCCACGCCGCCCTCGCTGGTGACGTTGTGTTCGACCGAGTCGTAGTTCGTCCACTTGATCGTGCTGCCGACCTTCACCTTGAGCGTGTCCGGGTCGATCGCGATGTTGCGGTAGGCGATCGGCACGACCCCGCTCTGGATCGGCGAGGAGGAGGACGGGGAGGCGTACTTGGGCGTCGTGTCCGCTTTCAACCCACCCGCGGAGGACGTGCTCGACGTCTTGGCCGAGGCGGCCGTGGACGAGCTGGAGCTGGAGCCGCTCGACCCGCAGCCGGCCGCGAGCAGCAGCGCGAAGCAGGCGATCGTGACAGCGGACAGACGGCTTCTCATCAGGGCGATCCTTTCTTGGCGAGTCTTGCGCCTCAGCCTAACGAACGTCGCAGTCGGCCAGGCCGGTCGGCAGACCGGTGACCGGCGCCAGCGGCCGGGCCCGGCCGCTCGCCCGGAGGGTCGCCCGGCGGGAACTGCACCTAGACTGGCCGGTCCATGCCACTACGCCACTTCCTCACCGGCTCTGAGCTGTCGGCCGCCGAGCTTCACGCGCTGCTCGACCGCGCGCTCGAGCTGAAGGCCGCGCCGCTGTCCTCGCGCGCTCTCGCCGGGCGCAGCGTCGCGCTGATTTTTCAGAAGCCATCGACGCGCACGCGGCTGTCATTCGAGGTGGGGGTGCACGAGCTGGGAGGCCATCCCGTCGTGCTGCGCGCAGATGAGCTGCAGCTCTCGCGTGGCGAGGCGCTGCGCGACACCGCCTATGTCCTGTCTCGGCACGTCGCCATGGTGGGTGTGCGCACCGGGCCGGACGCGATGCTGGAAGAGCTGGCCGAGCACAGCCGCGTGCCGGTCGTAAACATGCTCACGGCGCTGCATCATCCGTGCCAAGCGCTGGCCGATCTGCTGACGCTGCGCGAGGCGTACGGAACGCTCGAGGGCGTGCGCGTCGCCTACGTCGGCGACGGCAACAACGTAGCCCGCTCGCTGGCGCTGCTCGGCACGCTCGCGGGGATGCACGTCGCGATCGCCTCCCCGGCCGGCTACACGCTGGAGGAACAGGCCACGCCGCCACCGGCGCCTGCCGGAGCGACCGGAACGCTTGAGCTGCACACCGATCCACGTGCCGCGGTGGCGGGTGCGCAGGCGGTGTATGCAGACGTGTGGGTGAGCATGGGCGACGAGGACACCGCCACCGAGCGCCGCGCTGCGCTCGCTCCGTATCGCGTCGACGACGCCCTGCTCGACGCGGCCGCGCCCGGCGCGTTCGCGATGCACGACCTGCCTGCCCATCCCGGCGAGGAGATCTCCGCAGAGGTGCTCTACGGTGAGCGCCAGCGCATCTGGGACCAGGCCGAGAACCGCCGCCACGCGCAGAAGGCGCTCCTGGAGCTTCTGCTCGCTCCGGCGGACGGTTCTGTGTCGCGATGACGCCCGAGCCCGGGACCCTGCCCGAGACCACGCCCGCCGACGAGCCCGAGCGCCCGACCGGTCCGCACCCGGGCGAGGAGCGCCCTGCTCGCCCGCGCCCCGGCGATGAGCTCGAGCTCACGATCGACTCGCTCGCCTTCGGCGGCGAGGGCGTCGCCCGGCTCGGCGATCAGGGCTACGTCGTGTTCGTCGCCGGCGCCGTTCCCGGCGATCGCGTGCGCGCGCTCGTCTACAAGCGCAAGCGCTCCTACGCGCACGCGCGCGCCCTGGAGGTGCTGCGGCCAAGTCCCGAGCGCATCCCTCCAAGGGCCGATCATCCCGGCGTGCCCTGGCAGGTGCTCCCCTACGAGCGCCAGCTGCAGATCAAGCGCGAACAGGTCGGCGAGGCGCTGCGCCGGATCGGGCGGCTGGACGGCTTTGACCTGGAGCCGATCGTCCCCGCGCTGGAGCAGTGGCGCTACCGCAACAAGCTCGAGTACTCGTTCGGCGAAACCGAGGACGGCGGTCTTGTGTGCGGCTTCCACGTGTCCGCCGGCGCCAATCGGGTGACCGACATGGGCGACTGTCTGCTCGCCTCGGAGGTCGGCAACCGCGCGCGGGCGCTCGTGCTCGATTGGTGTGCAGCCGAGGGACTGTCGGCTTGGGATCGCGGTCGCAGGCGCGGACGCCTGCCGCCCGCCGTCGAGGGCGAGCGCGCCAAGCCGCCGCCGCCCGCGCCGGACGGGCGCGTACGCCTGCGCAACCTGGTCGTGCGCGAAGGGCGCAAGACGGGCAAGCTGCAGATCCGTCTCGTCACGACCGAGGGGGAGCTCGAGCCGGACGGCCTCGCGGTCGTGCTGGCGCGCGCGCTCGGCGAGCGCCTCAGCGGCGTTCTCTGGACGCGTTCGCAGAGCGTCGCCGAGACGACCGCCGGGGGCAGGACTGAGCTGGTTTGGGGCGAGGCCGAGCTGCCCGAGCGGTTGGGCGAGCTCGACCTGCGCATCTCCGCCGAGGCGTTCTTCCAGACGAACACCGAGATGGCCGAGCTGCTGTACGGGGTCGTCAGCGAGTACGCGGGGCTGCAGGGCTGGGAGCGGGTGTACGACCTGTACTGCGGCATCGGCACGATCGCGCTGACGCTCGCGCCGCGCGCGGGCGAGGTGTGGGGGATCGAGCTGGTCGAGCAGGCGGTCGCCGACGCGATCGCCTCAGCCCGGCGCAACGAGGTGACGAATGCCCACTTCTTCGCCGGCGACACCCGTCTCGCCCTGCCCGAGCTCGTGCAGCGCGCCGGGCGCCCCGACGTGCTCGTCGTCGACCCGCCGCGCGCCGGGCTGTCCAAGAAAGTCGTCCGGCGCATAATCGAGGCTTCGCCCCGACGAATCGTCTACGTCTCCTGCAACCCCACCACCCTTGCGCCCAACGCGGCCGAGCTGGTCGAGGCTGGGTGGACGCTGAAGAAGGTACGCCCGGTGGACATGTTCCCGCAGACGCACCACATCGAGTGCGTCTCATTGTTTGAGCGCGGATAGGCTACGAGCAGATGCGCGCCGCCACCATCCGTGAGCAGGAGATCGTGATCGAGGAGCACCCGGACCCCGAGCCGGGCGCCGGTGAGGTGCTGGTCCGCGTGCGCGCGGCGGGGCTGAACGGCGCGGACATGATGCAGCGGCGCGGCTTGTACCCGGCGCCGCCAGGCTCGCCCCAGGACATCCCGGGCCTGGAGCTCGCCGGCGAGGTGGTCGCGCTCGGTCCAGGAGCCATGCGGTTCACGGAGGGCGAGCGCGTGATGGCGGTCGTCGGCGGCGGCGCTCAGGCCGAGCTGGCGGTCGTACACGAGCGCCAGCTGATGCCCGTGCCCCATGGGCTCGACTGGCCCGCGGCGGGAGGAGTGCCCGAGGTGTTCACGACCGCCCACGACGCGATCTTCGTCCAGGCGGGGCTGCGCTCCGGCGAGCGGTTGCTCGTGCACGGCGGCGCCGGCGGGGTGGGCGTCGCCGCGATCCAGCTCGGCCGGGCGGCCGGGGCGCGCGTGACCGCGACCGTGCGCCGTGAGGAGCTGCGCGAGCAGGTCGCCGCGCTCGGCGCCGAGGCGATCGCGCCCGAGGAGTTCGCGCGGCACGGACCGTTCGACGTTGCTCTGGAGCTCGTCGGAGCGCCCAACATGCCCGAGAACCTGTCCGCGCTCGCGCCCGGCGGACGGATCGTCGTGATCGGCGTCTCGGCCGGCGTCAAGACCGAGCTGAACCTGCTCGCGCTGATGGGCGCCCGCGCGCGCATCCACGGCTCCACGCTGCGCTCCCGCCCGCTGGAGGAGAAAGCGATCACCGCGCGGCTGTTGGAGCGCGAGGTCCTGCCGCTGTTCGACACCGGCGCGCTGCGCGTGCCGATCGCGGCGACGTTCCCGCTGCAGGAGGCCGCCGCCGCCTACGAGCGCTTCGCGGCCGGCGGCAAGCTGGGCAAGATCGCTCTAGCGCTGTGAGAGCGACTATTTCAGCCAATAGCCGATGATGACTCCAATCCAACCGGTCGCCGCCTTCTGCAGATCGGAGTTGGAGCTTTCAGAAAGCAAGATGTACAGACCAGCTCCCAGCAGCACTACTGAGATCAGGACCGCCATCGAAAGTCTGATCCGAGTCTCGGACATAGCGAGACCCTATCTGAGACGGCTGATTTGAATGATCAGGTATGTCGATACTCAGCGAGCCAGTCCTCAACGACGGCCTTTGCCCAGCGAAGCTGGTTGCCGAAGAGGGAGCGAGGTCGAGCTTCGAACGCCGCGAGATGCTCGCCTTGTGGGTGCGGCGAGGTAGAGGCCCGCTCGTCGGGCTTCCGCTTCGGCGCGTGCCGATGTACCACGGTTGCCATGGTTTCAGTCTAACAGCCCTCAATACGGCGGCTGCGCAGCCCACCAGTCCCCCAGCGCACGGAACGCCGCCCAGAACGCGCGCTTGGCGTCGGTCTCGTCGAGCGAGTCGTCGATGTTGGGGACGTACAGCGCGTCGATCGTCGGGGTGAGCTGCTGGATCTCACCGAGGCGCGGTGCAAGCTCACGCGCGAGCGGAATATCCATCTCGCCGAGCGCGGTGAGCGCGTCGGCGCCCATCACGACGACGATCCGCGGCCGCACGATCGCGATCTCCTCGACGACCCGCGCGACGCAGGCGAAGTCCGCGGGTGAGGCGTCATCGTCGCTGAGCGGACACTTGACGCACAGCGTGCCGTAGACGGCGAGCGGGTCGATCGACAGGCGCTTGAGCGACTTCATCAATGCGCCGCCGGCGCGGCCGTAGAAGGCGACGCCCTCCTCGATCTCCGACGGCTGGGGGGCATGCTTGAGCAGCATCACGTCGGCCTGGGGGTGTCCTGAGCCGAGCACCGGCATCAGGTTGCCGCGCGGGCAGTGCGGGCAGGACTGCAGCTCGCGCGTGAGCGTGTTCAGCTCGCGGATGGCGCGCTCCAGGTACTTCTCGCGGATCTCGTCGTCGGTCACGGGCATCGACCCCGAAGGTTTTGACGGCGCGCTCGCTTGTCCTTGGCGCTGCATCGCCGCTTGCGCGCCCGGCGGCGACTCGGACCGGCCGCTTGCGGCCTGCGAGTCCCCGCGAGCGGACTTTCTCATCACGACCGCCGGCTGCCACCCAGCGCACGCTTGACCCGTCGCGCGCGGCTGGCGCGGCGCGCGGAGGGTGGGGTGGCGCGGGTCTGCAGGAACTTGAGCGCCTGCACATACAGCAGGCTCGTGGGGCGCGTATGAATCTCGGCCTCGCGCAGGGACTGCAGGAACTCGGCCGGGCCGTCGAAGTCGTGCATGCGGTTGCGCACCGAGCCGAGACCCTGCGCGACGTGCGAGTCCGAGCCGGCCGCGGCGACGATCCGGTACTTGGCGGCAAAGCGGGCGGCCTCGTCGTTGAACGCGCCGATCGCCACGCGCGGGTTGAACACCTCGATCGCGTCGACGTCCTCCACGATCGCGAGCAGGTGCTCGTAGTCGGGGACCGAGTGCAGCCGATCGAACGGGTGCGGCACGTACACCAGCCCGCCCTGGCGGCGGATCTCCGCGACGGTCTCCTGCAGGGTCATGCCGCGCGGGATCAGCTCCTCGATGAACAGCCCGATGACCTCGCCCTGATCGGCCGTCTTGACCTCCTCGCCGACGATCACCTTCACGCCGACGTTCGCCTCGCGCGCGTGTTCGCGCGCGGCGAGCGCGCCGGAGATCTCGTTGTGGTCGGTCACCGCGATCGCCCCCAGGCCGCGCTCGCGCGCGCTCGCGAGCAGCACCTCGACGGGGGTGGCGCAGTCGTATGAGTGGTCGGTGTGCATGTGCAGGTCCACGTCGATCCGCGGCCGTCCGACCAGGCGCTCGCGCAGCGCGGGATCGCCGTCGGGGTCGTGCCGGCGGGCCGCCAGCTCGCGATAGATCGACTCCAGCTCGGCGGCGGCGCCGCCTGAGTCGGGCACGAGGCGGTAGTCGCCCGGGAACTGGCGTGCCATCAGCTCCGCCGTCGCGGGTGCGCTGGCGGTGCGCGCATCGAGCCGACCGTAGAAGCTCTCCACGAACCGGCGCGCGACGAGC
Organism: Solirubrobacteraceae bacterium; assembly: GCA_035948355.1. Lineage (GTDB taxonomy): Bacteria > Actinomycetota > Thermoleophilia > Solirubrobacterales > Solirubrobacteraceae > Palsa-744. The sequence goes on along the minus strand of DASZJF010000034.1, from coordinate 67,167 downwards.
GTGGAGAGCACATAGCGCTCGGAGGCGGAGTGAAACGAGCCGACGTTCAGCGCCCGCGAGTGGCGCAGCGCGGCGTTGGAGGTGCTCGGGGCGAACGGCTCGTGCACGTGCACGACGTCCAGCGGCACGGTGCTCAGCAGTTCCTCGATCGTGCGTGCGACGTCGATCGGCAGTGCGGGCGTGCGCCGCCTGGAGGAGTCTGGGGGACCGTTGTGGGTGGTGGCCGGCAGGTCGAGCACCTCGCCGACCGCGATGACCGCGGGCGTGCCGCCGTCGGTTCCCGCGAGCAGAGACTCGGGCCCGCTCGCTCGGGCTCGCGCGGCTCGCAGCTCCCGTCGCGAGGCCCGCACCCGCTCCTGGGAGCGCGACGGGGCGATGATCAGCACGCGGTGCCCGCGCCGCGAGAGCTCCTCGGAGATCGCGCGGACGTGGACGTTGACCTCGTTGTCCTGCGCCTCCCACGGGTAGGGAGTCACATGGGCGATCGAGAGCCGTGACGAGGCCATCGCTTTCATTATCCAGCCGCCCGCTCGGTTTCGCGGAGCGTCATGGCGCTAGTGTCTCGCGGGGCCTATTTGGCGGCGCTCGCCTTCGCGCCGGGTTTGGCCTTGGCTCGCGCCGTCGCAGGCTTGGCCGTCCTCACGGCCTTTCCCGCTCGCTGGGCCGTTCCAGGGGCGCCCGCGTACTTGGCGATGAACTTCTCCGTCGCCGCGCGCGCCTGGTCGTCGGGACGCTGGTTGTGGGGCGACTTCATCAAGTACGACGACGGACCGTCGAGCTGGCCGCCGACGCCGTGGTTGAGCGCGAGCTTGCAGCAGCGCACGGCGTCGATCACGATGCCGGCCGAGTTGGGCGAGTCCCACACCTCGAGCTTCAGCTCCACGTTCAGCGGCACGTCGCCGAAGGCCTGACCCTCGACGCGGATGTGCGCCCACTTGCGGTCGGTCAGCCACGGCACGTAGTCCGAAGGACCGATGTAGACGTCACCGGGCGGCAGCTCGTGGTCCATGATCGAGGTGACGGCGTTGGTCTTGGAGATCTTCTTCGACTCCAGGCGCTCGCGCTCGAGCATGTTGTAGAAGTCCATGTTGCCGCCGACGTTCAGCTGGGAAGTGCGCAGCATCTTCACGCCGCGGTCGGCGAACAGGCGCGCGAGCGCGCGGTGCACGATCGTGGCGCCGACCTGGGACTTGATGTCGTCGCCGACGATCGGCAGGCCGGCCTTTTTGAAGCGCTTGTCCCAGTAGTCCTCGCGGGCGATGAACACGGGGATGCAGTTGACGAACCCGCAGCCGGCCTCCAGCACCTGCTCGACATACCACTTGGTCGCCTGCTCGGAGCCGACCGGCAGATAGGACACGACCACGTCGGTGTGGGTGTCCTTGAGGATCTTGACGATGTCCGCCGTCTCGCCCGGAGCCTTGGTGATCTTCTCTTTCAGGTACTTGCCGAGGCCGTCGTGGGTCATCCCGCGGTACACCGGCACCCCGAGCTTGCGCGGGACCTTGGCGAACTTCATCGTGTTGTTCTGGCCCGCCCAGATCGCCTCGCCGAGGTCCTTGCCGACCTTCGTGCGGTCGATGTCGAACGCGGCCGTGAACTCGATGTCGCGCACGTGATAGCCGCCGAGATCGACGTGCATCAGGCCGGGCACTTCCGCGGCCGAGTCGGCGTCGCGGTAGTGCTGCACGCCCTGGACGAACGCCGAGGCGCAGTTGCCGACGCCGACGATCGCGACGCGGACCTTGTCGCGCTGGTAGCGCGCGGCGCCGTTGGACGAAGCGCCGTTGCGCGCGGCGCCGTTGCTGCTGATGGGAGTCAAGTGGGTTCCTTCCTGAAGATTTGGACTGCTCCGCCGGCTGGAAAACCCGCCGCCGCTCGCCTCGTTCGAAGCTACCATGCCACGCGCCCAATGACGTTCGCCGCCCGCGCGATGAAACGCGAGACCGAAGCCTCGCTTTCACGTCATCGAACGGCCTGCAAGCCCACGACGATTGGCTTTGCCGCGCGCCTGGAGGCGTAGCTGGTACACAACTTTCCTTCCGTTACCTAAGGACTACCCCGCATCGCGTGCCAGGTCACACGGACGACGATGCGCCCGCCGACAGCTCGTGCCGCACGTGCGCGATGCGCTGGGCGACGGTGATCAGGCTGAGCCCCGCCAGCACGTACACCGCCGGGGCCAGCAGCTGGACGTGGTCGCCGAGCGAGGCGTGGCCCTGGGCGAAGATCAGGCCGATCGAGAGGATCACGACGCGCACGGGACGGGTGGCGATGCCGACCTTGCACTCGACGCCGAGCGCCTCCGCGCGGGCGCGAGTGTAGGAGACCATCAACGAGGCGAGCACCGCGACGACGACCGCGGCCGCCGCCACGCGATCGCCCTGCAGCGCGAAGTAGCCGGCGACGGCCGTCAGCACGATCCCCTCCTCGATGCGGTCGAGCGTGGAGTCCAGGAACGCGCCAAAGGGGGTGCCCTTGCCCGACATGCGCGAGTAGCGGCCGTCGAGCGTGTCCATGATCGAGCCGACGATAAACGCGACGCCGCCGAGGAAGAACAGCTGTTCCCACACGAGCGCCGCCGCGAGGAGGTTCAGCGCTAGGCCGGTGAGTGAGATCGCGTTCGGTGTCAGGCGCGACTCGATCAGGGCGTTACGCACCAGCTCGCGCCGAACGCCGGAGCCGATCGGCGCTCGGGCGCGCCGCGGTCGCCCGCCGCGGTAGGCCCCGCGCCGCGGGCCGCGCGGAGAGGCTTCGTGTCGTCGTGGCGCCATCGTCGTGGTCGAGCTTGGCGGCGAGCTGGGGTTGGCCTCGCTCATACCGACGCCCCCGCGAAGCGCCAGGCTGCCGGCCGCGCACGGGCGAGCCACATCGCGCCGTACGCCGAAGCGGCGGCGGTGAGCGCGCCGAGGAGGGCGTCGACGATGAAGTGGTTGGCGGTGACCACGATCACGAACGCCATCAGGAACGGATACAGCAGCCACAGCACGCTGACGAAGCGATGGCGCGCCAACCGTGCGAGCGGCCAGCCGATCATCAGCGCGAACGCCACGTGCATGGAGGGAACGGCGGCGTACGGGTTGAACAGCGCGGTCATCGAGGCGCTGGCGTGCGAGACGTGTACGCCGGTGAAGTCCGAGACCGAGTCGATGAAGCCCCACTCGGGCATGAACCGCGGCGGCGCGGTCGGGAACACCGTGTAGCCGACGAGCGCGATGACCATGGCGATCATGAACATGTTGCGCACGAAGTAGAAGTTGCGGTTGTGGCGCATGTACAGGTAGACGAGCGCCCCGACGGTGACGGTCGTCTGCGCGTTGACGTACAGCCAGCTGGAGAAGTCCATCAGCACGCGACTGCCGGAGGCCCATGCCTGGATCGAGGGCTCGACGAACAGGTGGGTCGTGCGCTCCAGCGAGATCAGGTCACGCGCGTGGGCGAAGGCGGCGTTGGCGTCCCCCTCGACGAGACCGCGGACGAGCCGGTAGGCGAGGTAGGCGAGGGCGAACAGGGCGATCTGGCGCAGCACGTCCAACCACCCCTGAGGCAACAGGCGCGCCTGCAGGAGACGAACGCGGGCGAAGACGGACCCTTGCATCTGGGCGAAAGCCTAGCGGGACGATGCGTCGAAGGCGTACAACCGCCAGTGGGCGGAGCGCCATAGTTCGTGCAAATACGGCAGTCCGCGGGCGATCAGCGCGCCCTCCGCGCGCCCGGCGTCGTCCAGGCGCACGTCGGGCAGCGCGACGTAGGCGACGCGGTTGGCGCGCAGCCACGTCTCATACGCGGCGGCGGTCAGCCCTGGCTCGTAGAACAGGGGGGCGTAGCGCGTGTCGAGCTGGCGCTCCCAGCCGCGGGCCAGGGCGATGCCGTCGTGGCCGGCGAGGTCGGCGGCCTCCCAGTGCGAGCCGGTCAGGGGCACCTCCACGATCGTGCGCCGGCCGTGGCGCAGGGCGCGCAGCTCCGCGCGCAGGGGGGCGTAGTAGGCGGCGTGCACGGACGGGTCGCCGGCGAGCGCCATCTCGTCGTTGATAGGGGTCTCGAGCTGCCAGTACAGGAGCACCGGCGCGAGCAGACACAGGATCAGGCGGTGGCGATCCCACAGGGCGCCGGCGAGTAGTGGACCCGCGAGCAGTGCGCCCAGGCGCGCGGAGTTTGATCCGACGGGGGTATGCAGCGCGAAGGAGCCGATCAGCGCCAGCGCATACAGCATGGCGCCCACGCGCACGACCAGACGTGCGCGTGGCGTGAGCGAGCCCTGGGGCAGCAGCAGCGCGATCAGCAGGACTCCGGCGAGCGCAGGCCAGAACACCGACGGCGCGAACGGCTCCCAGCCGCCTTCGGGAAAGGCCAGCGCCAGGACCACGACCGGGGTGAGCGCGGCGGCGGCGAGCGCCAGTCCCCGGCGCGCCTCCGGGCGCCGATCTCTGTTGCGGTGCTGGGCGTGTGGGCGGCCAGCGCCCGGGCCGGTCGCGGCGCGTCGTTCCCATCCAGCAGAGGCCAGCGCGTCGGCGACGCCCGCGAGCGCGAGGAACGCGCCGGCCACGGGGCTGGCGAGGCTCGTGAGCACCGCGAGCGCGAGCGCCACGCCGGTGCGGCCTGTCAGCAGCGCGAGCACCGAGGCCAGGCCGATAGCGAAGCCGAGGTCGTAGGGGACGCGCCCGGACAGCAGCCCCACGCCGAAGCCGAGCGCGAACCAGCCGGCGGCCACCCGCGCGCCGGCGGGCGAGAACACGCGCTCGGCGATCAGCCCGAACAGCGCGGCGGCGGCGACGGCGGAGAGCGAGAGGACGGTGTAGACGCCGAGCCACGCCCCCAGCTCGGGGGAGAGCAGCGAGTATCCCGGCAGGTAGTGGCCGTGCGCGGCGTACCAGCCGTTGTCGCGCAGCACGAAGCCGGCGCGGGCGAACAGGTCGCCGCGGTAGGTGGCGGCCGCGAGGTCGCCGGCGGGGGGCTGGACGATCAGGTAGGCCAGCGCGAGCGGGACGGCGACGGCTACGGCCAGCGCCCACGGCGGAACGTCGAGGAGCGCGCGCGACGCTGACCGCGCGGGCGGAGTGTGCGCGGCTACGGCCGGCGAGGCCATCGAATCACTCCGCGGCGGCGCCGGGGGCGGCGGCGGTGAGGAAGTCGGCCACACGGGCGATGACGTCGGGCCGGTCGAACCACGGCCAGTGCCCGGCGTCTGGCAGCTCGAGCAGCTCGGCGCTGGGGAGCGCCGCGGCGTAGGCGCGGCCGAAGCGGGCGGGGATGTAGGGGTCGGCCTGACCCCAGACGACGAGCGCGGGCATGCTCAGCGTCCGCAGGCGCGCGCCGGCCGCGGCGAGCACGTCGGAGGACCCACTGCGATACAGGCGCAGGATCGCGCGCTGGGTGCCCTGGTCGAAGTGGTCGAGCACGCTGTCCAGCCACGCGTCGGGCATCGGCTCGCGGGAGGGGCGCGCCTCGCGCGTGGAGAAGCGCATGACGGCGCGTGTGGTGGCGCCCATCGCCAGCTCCCCCAGCAGGGGCGTGCGCCACAGGCGCGCGGTGCGGTGCCAGCGGTAGCCGGGCAGGAACGGGACGGCGTCGATCACGACCAAACGCGCGACGCGCTCGGGGTGACGCTGGGCGAATGCGAGCCCGACAGAGCCCCAGTCGTGCATGACGAGGCTGACGCGCTCGACCGAGAGAAGGTCGAGGTAGCGCTCGATGAAGTCGGCGTAGCCGTCGATCGTGTAGTCGAGGTTGCCGGCCTTGCCGCTGCGCCCGAACCCGGGCAGGTCGGGCGCCAGGCCGCCGGTGCGCTCCAGGAACCCGGTCGCGTACGCGGGCGGTTCCAACCACTCGTCGGTGCTCCTTTGCGCTCGCCACCACCGCTTCCATCGCGGCCGTCTGGCGCGGCGCTCGCGGGGCGCCAGCCAGTCGTCGGAGTTGGTCGGCACCCCGTGCATGTACAGCGGTGGGGGGACGCCCTCCACGACGGGAGCCTCGCGCCAGAACACGGGCATCGTGCCGATCGTGGCGTTGCGGTCGCTGACGGGAGGCATCGGCGAACGATCATAGGGTTCGTGCGGAACGGGTTCGGGCTTGGAGTGGTAGGCAACTTTGGCTGTGACCTAAAGTCGCAGTGTCCCCGGCCACATACGGGCGGCCCGAACAGGCGGCCCGACGGTTAGGGTCCTTCCAATGCCGGCGGGCAAGATCAGGCGGGATGGCGGCCGGAAGGCGTGGAAGCCCCCGACGCGCGCTCGGGTCATAAGGGTCAGGGAACGGCTGCGCGAGGTGTACGGCGTTCCGTTGATGAAGCCGCACGGCCATCCGATCGCGGAGCTGGTGTTGACGGTGCTGTCGCAGAGCACGAACGACCGCAACCGCGACGTGGCCTACCTGCGGCTGCGCGAGCGGCTCCCGAGCTGGGAGGCGGTGATGCGCGCGCCGGTGGGGGAGGTCGAGGAGGCGATCAGGCCGGGCGGGATCTCGAAGGTGAAGTCGGCGCGCATCCAGGCGATCCTGCGAGCGATCGCGGCCGACCCGAGGGACCCGGAGCACGAGCTGTCGCTGGACTGGCTGAGGGAGGCCCCGCTCGACGAGGCCCGCGACTACCTGATTGCCCTGCCGGGCGTGGGCCGCAAGACGGCTGCGTGCGTGCTGCTGTTCGCGTACGGGATGCGGGACGTGCCGGTGGACACGCACGTGTCAAGAGTGGGGATGCGACTTGAATTGCTGGAGCCGGGAGCCCCGTTCGAGCGGCTGCACGATCAGATGCTCGCATTGACCCCGCCGGGGGAGGAGCTGGAGCTGCACGTGAACCTCCTGCGCCACGGCAGGCGGACGTGCTTCGCGCGAGGCCCGCGATGCGACGAGTGCGCGCTGGCGCGCATGTGCCCGAGTCGCGGGGTGTTCGTTTAGTTCAGTCGCCGGTGGGCGATCTCATAGACCGACGGCGCGCGCGACTCCTTGGGGTGGTGGCGCGTACCGAAGGCGAGGTAGGCGAGCACGAGGCTCCCTGCCTGGCGGTCGATATCGAACACCATGCCGAACTTGCCGTCGGGAGACGGGAGGTAGACCTTTGCGCATTCCGGCAGTCGTGTGCCGTCCCGGGCTTCGCCGTCGCAGGCAAGAAGATCCTCGCCGGGGCAGCCGGCTCCTTCGTAGTCGCGCCGAGTCGCCTCAGCTACGGCTTGGCCATTGGGGGTCGTTCGCGCCATGTCCTCCGACCACGAGTCCTCGTCGAAGACCACCCGCACCGCGGCGCCGCGCTTGGGCGGCATGGTCTACCCATCGCCGTCGGGTGGCCGGACCGTCCCGTACTCCTCTTCGAACTCCGCGAGCGTCGCGGGCGTCAGATCGTGACGCCTGCGAATTGCCGCGATGCTCGTGTCGCGCGCGAGCACGAGGCGCCCGTCGGGGCGTTCCTCCTCGATCACGTACTCGCCGGCGCGGTCGCCGCTGAGCGTCACATGGGGCGGTGCTGCCACGGGGTTCATGATGCCAGATCCTCCTTTGTTCGCGAGGCGGTCGGGGTTGGCTGCCTCTGCTTCCTATCCCGACGCGGTCTTGCGATCGGGACGGGTGCACGTGGATCTGTTGCGCCCGAGCCGTGGGATGTTCGTTTAGAACCGCCGAGGTTTCGGGCTGACAGTGCGATTTTGGCCCGGAAACATGGGACTTGCGGTAGGGGGGTTGACGAATGGTGCCGGGTGTGCTTATGATTGGTAGGTCAAGTGCTCTCGATCAGGGGAGCGCGGAGAAATAGATCGGGTTTGGGTCGGCCTTTGGACCGGGTTCAAGCGCTTGTCGAGGGATGTAGTTCGGGAGAGGGACCGGGTCGCATGAAGAGGGGTTGTCGTTTCAGCATGAGTCCGTTGGGGACAGATGTGAAGAGGGTCGTTGCGCACTCGGCTGCGCCCGTAGGTAGATGCCTCAGCACTGCTGATGCATCTCTCTCTCTCTCTCTCTCTCTCTCTTGCCCCAGTAGCGCCCCTCGTCTAGCGGCCGATTCGGATCGGTTGTTCGCCCCCCTCGCGGGATTTGATGAACCACGCCCTCACGCGCTTTGTTCGAAGCTACCCTGCCACGCGCATAAGGACGTTCGCCGCCCGCACGAGGTAACGCGAGACCGGAACAGTGCTTACACGCACGCGAACGTCCGGCAAGCCCACCGCCAGTCGTATTGCCGCGCGCCTGGAGGCGTAGCTGGACAACAGCGCACGCCATTTTCGCAGCGCGACCTGTCTTGCCGCGCGCTTGGAGGCGTAGCTGGACTCAAGTGCACATCTCTTTTGCACCGCGAGCGGACCTGCCGCGCGCCTGGAGGCGTAGCTGGACAACAGTGCGCGCCATTTTCGCAGCGCGACCTGTCTTGCCGCGCGCCTGGAGGCGAAGCTGGATCACACTGCGCTAACGCGATCCTGTCGGCGGAGGCACATTCAGTTGCCGGCAGATGCTGCGCGCCAGTTTGTAGCCGAGCTCTCGGTGGCGGGGTATCGATGCCCGCGGCTTGCCGCCCGGCGCGGCCCACCACGAATGCTCGCTGCCCTCTCTGTCCAGGTGGCAGCCGTGCTTCGTCAGGTGGCGTTCGAGCTGGCGGCGCTTCACGCCGCGAAGCTCAGGTGCACGGGCTCGGTGTCGGCGCCTGCCGGGATCTCGCCTGGCCTCTCGCTGCTCTGATCCTCGACGTAGAACCGCAGCCAGTCGTTCAGGGCCGAGAGCACCATTTCCCGCGCTTCCTTGCGGGTGCGCCCCTGGCTGAGGACGCCGGGCACCTCAGGGATCGAGACGACGATCCAGCCATCCTCTCCGGGCTCATAGACGATGGTCAGTTTGAGCGCATCGCTCATGTAACAAGCGTATCGCACGGTAGGTTCTTTCTTGTTCGTGAAGCGGCCCGGGTTTCGGGCGCCGCCACCTCCTGTTCCGACCGGGTCTTCGGATCGGGACGGGACTCAGCCATTCGTCGCCGTCGCCATCCTCATCTGGCGGTGGCGGTCGAGGAGGCCGGGTCGCGCACTCCCATGCGCGCCGGTCGTCGTTCGGGGCGCCGCGGCCTTAACCCGAGGCCGCGGCGCTCCGTGATCTTCTTTCCGCGTCCCCTTGACGCGTTCTCACAACAACAAGCGAGGGGTCTTCTTGTCGGTCCCCTCCGATTTCCAGGAGGAGAGACCTGATGTTCTCAGCACTGCGTAAACGGTTGCATTTGAGTCCCGCGACGGTGATCGCGAGCGTCGCGTTCGTGTTCGCGCTTACCGGCGGGGCGTTTGCCGCGAGTAAGTACGTGATCACCTCGACTAAGCAGATCAAGCCGAGCGTGTTGGCTTCGTTGAAGGGGAAGGCTGGGCCCGCGGGGCCGGCTGGGTCCGCGGGTGCGGCGGGGCCCGCCGGGGGGTCCGGTGCGGCTGGTGAAAAGGGCGCGGCGGGGAGCAATGGGACGAATGGGACGAACGGCAAAGATGGTGTGAGCGTGACGAGCAAATCGTTCGCGGGCGCGAAAGGGTCGTGTAAAGCTGGAGGGTCGGAATTCTTGTCTTCGAGCGGGACGACGTTTGCGTGCAATGGGGAAAGCGCTCAGAGCTCGGCGTTCCTGCAGGAAGGAGCGACGGAGACAGGCGTGGTGAGCACCATCTCCCTCGCCGCAGGCGGCGGGTATCTTCCCATTTCGTTTAGTATTCCGTTGGAAGGTCCTCTCAGCTCCGGTCAGGTTCATTTTGTGACTCAAGCGGAAGTCACCGGGCATTCGGCGCCGGAAGCCTGTAAAGGCACGGCTGCGGCGCCCACGGCAAAAGCCGGCAACCTCTGCGTCTACGAAGGGGAAAACGGCTTGGTCAACACCGAAGTCGTCGAGATTGAAAATCCGGCGCTCAACCACGTACTCGGCGCCAGCGCGGATGGCTGCTATCTGGTGGTCTCATTCAAAGAAAGCCCAGCATGGGTCAAAGCCACCTGGGCGGTAACGGGTTAGAAGCAAGCTATTAGCCATTCCCACCCCGGGGCGTCGTTCGTCGGCGCTCCGGGGGCGGGGCGGGCGTTCTGGTTGTCGGGTGTGAGAACGGAGATCGATCTAAGTGAAACGCCAAGAGAAAGCATTCCCATCTGATCATGGTCGCGTTTGGCGATCGAGTCTTCCCGCGTTCGGACACGGTTCGGCCGTGTGCGGATGGGCGCGAGGGCGTGTGTGGCGATTCTCGCGTCGATCGCCGTCGGTGGTGTCCTCAGCTGGTGGCCCGGAGAACGGGGACTCACCAATCCGAGACATACGACCAAACACATCCGTGAGAACCGAGGAGACGATGACACCGCATCCAAAGATACCCACCGAGCTGCCGCGTTTGCGTGGGCGCTGTCGTCTCGTTCTCGCTTGTCTTCCCGTGGCGGTTGTGCTCGCTCTTGGCGTAGGCGCGGGCTCGGCGTTCGCCGCCGGCCCGCCTGTCTTCAAAAACGGACCTGTGGCCCGCTCGGACGAACCTATCAGCCTCGATGTCGAAGTCACCATCAATCCTTCCGGCCTGGTAACCAGTTACGTCATCGAATACGCCACTAGCGAAGCCGGGCCGTGGACCGCGTGGGCCGGGGGCGAAATTCCCGCCAGCGGCATATCGGATGGAGTCAACGTGACGACAGTCAGTCGAGAACTGCATGGTGGTCTCAGCGCGAACACGCGCTACTACAACCGTGTCAGCGCCACCAACGCGGATGGCACCATCGTCTCGGGGATCGTCTCGGTCGAGACGACGGGTGCCAACCCCCACATCGAGAGCGTCACCGCCGCCGATGTCGCTGAAACGTCGGTCCATCTGAACGCTCTGATCGAGCCCTACGAAGAAACCGAATACCGTCTTGAATACGCCACCGGCGAAGCCGGTCCGTGGATCTCGGTCCCCGGCGGCAGCGGAACTCTTCCGGCCGCCAATAGCTTCCACAGCATACCCGAAAGCATCCTTTCGGGCCTGAGTCCTGACACGGTCTATTACGTGCATGTGCTCGCCAAGGACAAAGGCGGCGAAGGGGTCGTGAGTGGGGGCGGCGGTATAGCACGCTTTGAAACGTATGGTCCGCCGACCGCGGAAACATTCGCTGTGCACGCGCTCGACGGTGAAACCTTACGTGTGATCGGGAGCGTCGTGCCGAATGGTTTCGACACTCATTACCACTTCCAGTACGTGACCCAGGGCCATTTCGAAGCGGAAGGGTTCGCCAACCCGGCTGAAACCTCAGCGGGAGACGCGGGCTCTGGCGGCGGATCTGGGGTTGAACCTGTGACATTCGGTCAGGATCTACCGGGTTTGGAACCGGGTGTCACTTACCATTTCCGTCTCCTCGCCACCAACACGGCTGCGGGCAACCCGGTCATCTATGGTGAAGAACAGACTTTGACGGTTCCGGTTCCGGGTCGGGTGGAAGCCGGTGAAGAAGAAGTGGCGCAGCCGGCTACATGTCCCAACGAAGCGTTTCGTACCGGTCCTTCCGCTCGTCTGCCGGACTGTCGTGGGTATGAGTTGGTGACGCCGCCGGACAAGGGTGGCGCGCAGGACATCTTCAATTATGGTGCCGGTGGGACCACTTCGATTATCGGCGAAGACGGCGATCACGCAGTGGTGCAGACGGTCGCGAAGTGGGGTTCGAGCCCTGACAACATTCTCTCCACGTATGCTTTTGCGCGTGGTTCCGCGGGGTGGCAGATGACGTCGTTGACGCCGCAGCCGGAAGCGGGTGAGGAAACCTACAGGCCGGATATCTTCAGTCCCGATCTGACCCAGTTCGCGCTCGTGACGTACACCCAGACGAAGTTCGGTCCGCTTGGGCACTCTGCCACACAGCAGTTCAGGGTCGGTCCCGCCGGGGGTCCCTACACCGACGTGGCCTCCACGGCCTTTAACCAACCCGAAGGAGGGTTCACAGGAGATCACTGGGTCGGTGGCTCTGACGATGGCAGCAAGCTGATCCTGCGTACGGTGAACCACGAATTGTTGCCGGGTCATCCCACGGGGACGGTGGGCGCGGAAGCATATGACCTTTATGAATATTCTGGTGGTCAGTTGCGTCGGCTCAACGTCGGGCCGGGGGGCGCGCCGATCAGTACCTGTGGCGCCGAATTGGTCCATGGTTTTGAAAGCTATACGGGCTTCCTGCCCAAAATCTTCGTCGACCAGCTGAGTAGTCGGCACGCTGTCTCGGCTGACGGTGATCGTGTCTTCTTCAGCGACAACTGCACGCACAATCTCTATATGCGTGTGGATGGCGCGGAAACCGTCGATATCGGCGCGTATGATTTCATCGCGGCCGACCCTGACGGCACAAAGGTTCTGCTGGAAGGTCAGAGTGGCGGTGGATTCTTCCTCTACGAAACCGAATCCGCAACCGTCACGCCTTTGCCGTCAACGGCCGGTTTGCACGCTGAACAGCAACAATTCATCGTCTCTGAAGATCTGACCGCGTTCTACGATGGGCTTGGCCGGTATGACATTGCCGCGAAGACATTTACTCGCGTCCCGCAGGCCGAACTCGGCACTGAAGGTAACGGTGGCGGTTTTTCCACGACCCCTGATGGGCGCTTCTTTTATTTCCCTGCCTATCGGGTTGGCGGGGTCCCGGGCGGCAATGGGACACATGTCCAGGTGTATCGTTATGACAGTGTCGAAAAGGTGATCCAGTGCATGTCGTGCGCCTCTCCGTTCGATCCCGAACCAAAGCTGCCATCGGAGTTCGTTCCGGAAGGGTCCCAGGAGCGCACTAGCAACATCGTCCTAAACGGCGCGCCGCTCGAGCGGATCTCTTCCGACAACGGTGACTACGTGTTCTTCGACACTCCCAACGCGCTCGTGCCCCAGGACGTGAACGGCGAAGTTCCACTGAACGGCGAAGTTCCACGGGCACCGGACCCTGGACACTCAGATGTGTTTTTCTCTGAATCGAGTGATGTGTACGAGTGGCGCAAGAACGGCATCGACGGTTGCGCTCATGTGCAGGGCTGTTTGAGCCTGATCACGAATGGTCGTAATGGTTCGAGGAATATGCTGTTGGGCACCACGCCGTCGGGGCATGATGTGTTCTTCGCGACGCATTCCCAGCTCGTGGCGCGGGACACCGACAGCGCGGGCGATGTGTATGATGCGCGTATCGGCGGCGGGTTCGCGCCGCCGGAATCGCCGCCGGTGGAATGCGAAGCCGCTGCGTGCTCGACGCCCGCGAGCCCACCGAACGATGTGACGCCGTCGAGTCTGACGTTCAGCGGGGCAGGCAACCTCCTCGCAGAACCGCCGGTCGCGAAGGCGAAGGCCAAGGGCAAGGCGCCGAGATGCGCGAAGGGCCGCACGGCGAGCCACGGGCGCTGTGTGAAGGCCAAGCCCGTGAAACGCAAGGCCAAGCGCGGCAAGCGCTCCAGGGTGGTCGCTGGGAAGGGAGGTGCACGATGATGCGCTCGGTTCCGTGGTTTGCGACGATGTTCGGCGGTCGCGCTGAGCGGGTGTGCGGTCGTCTCGCCGCGCTCGTGGCAGGTGTTTGCCTGATGCTGGTTGTCCTGGCGCCGGGTAGCGCTGGGGCGTTTGCGTTGAAGCCGGGCTCGTTCAAGATCACCCCTTCCAGTGGTCAGGCCGGCGCGCACGCCGATCTGACGACGGCGTTCAAGCTCGTCCACAACGCCGAAGGCGCGACGCACGGCAACCTGAAGACGACGACCGTTGAATTGCCCGCGGGTTTCGTCGGCAGCGACACGGCCGTACCGACGTGCACCCCCGAACAGCTCGACGCCGCGAGCACGACAGGCGCCAAGTGTCCGCCGGATACGCAGGTCGGGACGATCAGCTTCTCACTCGCGCTGTTTGCGTATGACCCGTTTGGTGTGCCTGTGACCGAGCCGCTGTACAACATGGAAGTGACGAATCCGGATATCGCGGCGATGTTCGGGTTCAGCTTCAACGGGATCATCGTGCAGAACATCGTGATCAGGGTCCGCCCGGGGGATCTGGGCTTGACCGTGACCAGCGAAGAATTGCAGGGGTTGGGCGAAGTCTCCGAAGTGTCGGTGACTGTGTGGGGCGTCCCCGCGGAAGCCGGCCACGACGCCGAACGCGGCCGTCACTGCAGCAATGGTGTGTGTGAAGGTGGTGGTGAGACGGTCGATAGTCCCGTCAGGCCGTTGCTCGCCAACCCCACAAGCTGCACGGGCGAACCGTTCACCGCGACGCTGCGGACGAACGACTGGCAGCAACCCGAAGAATACTTGAGCGAACAGGCGGCGATCGCGCCGGTGGGGGAATGCGAACGGGTCCCGTTCGAACCGTCGATCGAAGTGCAGCCGACGACGCGCAGCGCGGAATCGCCGTCGGGGCTTGACGTGTCGTTGTTGAACACGCAAAGCTGGGAAAACCCGATCTCGATCTCGACCTCCGATCTGAAGGATGCGACGGTCACACTGCCCGAAGGGTTCACGGTCAACCCCGGGGCGGGCTCCGGCCTCGGGGCGTGCACGCCGGCCCAGTACGCGTCTGAGACGGCGCAATCACAGCCGGGCGAAGGGTGCCCGCCGGAATCGAAGATCGGGTCGATCGAAATCGAAACGCCGCTGCTCAGCGAAAAGATCCAGGGCGCGGTCTATATCGCCACACCGTACGACAACCCATTCGGCTCACCCGAACATCCTGGTGGGTCGCTGCTCGCGCTGTACATCGTCGCGAAGGACCCATTCAAGGGGATCGTGATCAAGGTCGCGGGCAAGCTCGAACCGAACCCCGTCACGGGACGACTCACATCGACGTTCCTCAACAACCCCCAGCAGCCGTTCAGCCGCTTCACGCTGAAGTTCCGCCCCGGCGCGACCGCGCCGCTGGTCAGCCCACCCACATGCGGGACGTATACGACGGGAGCGGCGCTGACGCCGTGGTCTGCGCCGGGCGAAGCACGACTGCTGTCCAGCTCGTTTGAAATCACGCAGGGCGTCCACGAAGGAGCCTGCCCCCTTGGTGGTGTCCCGCCGTTCAAACCACAGGTGATCAGCGGCACGCAGAACAATGCGGGTGGGTCTTACAGCCCGTTCTATCTGCGGATCCTGCGCGAAGACGGCGAACAGGAGCTGACCCGCTTCTCGACGACGCTGCCTCCAGGATTGACGGGCAACCTCTCGGGGATCCCGTTCTGTCCCGAAGCCGACATCGAAGCCGCCCGTGGTGTCAGCGGAGCGGAAGAGGAAGCAAACCCCTCGTGCCCCCAGGCCTCAGAAATCGGGCACACGATCGTCTCTGCAGGCGTCGGCACCGTCCTCGCGCAAACACCCGGGAAGGTGTATCTCGCCGGCGCCTACCACGGCGCGCCGCTGTCGATCGTCTCGATCACGAGCGCGAAGGTCGGCCCGTTCGACCTCGGCACAGTCGTGATCCGCTTCGCGCTGAACATCAACCCCACGACCGCGCAGGTCGAAGTCAGTGGCGCGCAGTCCGATCCGATCCCGCACATCATCGACGGGATCGTGGTGCACGTCCGCGAAATCCGCGTCTACATGAACAAGGAAAAGTTCATCATCAACCCCACCAACTGCAACCCGCTGGGAATCACCGACACGATCGACGGCGCGGGAGCGGACTTCACAAACCCAGCGGACCAGGTGCCGGTGGCGGTCAATACGCCGTTCGAGGCCGCAGACTGCTCCAGCCTCACATTCAAACCCGACTTCTCAGTCTCCACATCCGGCAAAACCAGCAAAGCGGACGGCGCCAGCCTGAACGTCAACCTCACCATGCCCGGAGCGCTCGGGAGCAACGCCAACATCCACCAAGTCAAAGTCGAACTACCCCAGCAACTCCCCTCCCGCCTGACGACATTGCAGAAGGCGTGCACCAAGGCACAGTTCGACACAAACCCTGCGGGGTGCCCCGCCGCGAGCGTGGTGGGTTACGCCAGGGCGGTCACGCCGATATTGCCGGTCCCGATCGAAGGTCCTGCGTACTTCGTCAGTAACGGCGCCGAAGCGTTCCCCAACTTGATCCTCGTGCTGCAGGGCTACGGCATCACGATCGACCTCGTCGGTGACACGTTCATCAGCAAACAGGGGATCACGAGCAGCACGTTCAAGACGGTCCCCGACCAGCCCGTGTCGAGCTTCGAGCTGACATTGCCGCAGGGTCCCTTCTCGGCTTTGACCGCTAACGGCAACCTCTGTGCGCTCACCAAGACGATCACGGTCAAGAAGAAGGTCACGCTCAGGACGAAGAACGGCCGCAAGCGCACTACGACCAAGAACGTCAAGCAGTCCGTTCCCGCGAGCCTGTCGATGCCGACCGAATTCGTGGCGCAGAACGGGGCGGTGCTGCACCAGACCACGAGCGTGACGGTCACGGGGTGCCCCAAGGCGAAACCGGCGAAGAGGAAGACCAGGTCCGCTAAAAAGGCCAAGAAGGCTAGGCGGAAGGGGTGATCTGGTCGTGGCCCCTGCTCGTGCTCGCCGGCCGGGTCGTCGTCCGAAGTCCGGCGCTCACCCACGCGAGGGCTCCGTCCAGGTCCTGGACGTCCAGCGCGCACGGCTCCTCGCCGCGATGGTCCAAGCCGTCGCGCAGGACGGCGCCAGCGGGGTAACGGTCGCGCGTGTCGTCGCGCGCGCAGGGGTGTCGCGGCGCACGTTCTACGAGCTCTTCGAGGGGTGCGAGGATTGCTTTCTGGCGGTGTTCGAGGACGCGCTCTCACGCGCGGACCGTGTCGTTTCCCGCGCAATAGCCGATAGCGCCCCGTCCGCGTGGGGTCAGCAGGTTCGAGCAGGTCTCGCCGCATTGCTCACCCTGTTTGACGAGGAGCCCGCGCTCGGATCGTTGCTCGTCGTGGACGCGCTCGGCGCCGGACCCGAGGTATTGGAGCGCCGTGCGCGCGTACTCGAAACACTCACCAAGATCATCGAGAAGGGACGCACCGCCAACAAAGAAAACGGGCGGGGAACATCCAGGGGAACATCCCGGGTGTCCTCGCCTCCCCTCGCGGCGGAGGGAGTCGTCGGTGCTGTGCTCTCCGTTATCCACGCGCGTATGCTCGAACAACGCCGCGCATACGCCCTCCCCCGCGCACGGAACGGGTCCTCGCGCTCCGCGCGCGAGCCCGCGCCCCTGATCGGATTGCTGAACCCCCTGATGGGGGTGATCGTGCTGCCCTATCTTGGGCAGGCCGCCGCGCGACGCGAGCTCAACCATCCCACGCCGATCGCGAAGTCCTCGTGCGCACCCCGATCCTCCCGCGCGACACCAACGACGACACCGGAGCCCCCCTCTCCCGCCAATCCCCTCGCGGGCCTGAACATGCGCATCACCTACCGCACCCTCCAGGTCCTCGCCGCCATCGCCAATACCCCCGGCGCCTCCAACCGCCAAATCGCCGACCACGCCGGCGTCCACGACCAGGGCCAGATCTCCAAGCTCCTCACCCGCCTCGAACGCCTCGGGCTCGTCCACAACACCGGCCTCGGCCAAGCCCACGGCGAACCCAACGCCTGGACCCTCACACCCCACGGGACAGAGGTCCAGCGCGCGCTCGCCACCGCTCCCTGATCAGCACCCCCGACCAGCGCGTCGAGGCCCTTACTCGACCGCCGGCCAGTCGATCCGCTCGCCCAGCTCGGCCGCGCCCAGCTCGATCAGCCCGCTGCGCTCGATCGGACGGTACTCGCCGTCGCTCAGCCCGAGCCAGTCGACCGAGCGCTTCTCGGGGTCGACGATCAGCACCTCGTCGACCTCGTGGGCGGCGTAGAACGGCAGCTTCTCCCAGCTCTCGTCGCCCGGCGAGACGATCTCCACGACGAGCGCCGCGGTTGGGTGCCACACGCCGGAGGCGCCGGGGCGATGCAGGGAGCAGTCGGGGACGCGATAGTCGTGCTCGCTCTCGCCGAGGTTGCTCTGGCCGATCGTCTCCAGACCCGCTGCGCGGGCCGATGATCCCAGGATCACGATCAGCTGAGCTTCGACCGAAGCGTGCGCGTGGTTTGGGGCCGGGACCATGTGCAGAACACCCTCCCACATCTCGTCGAAACGATCGACTCCCGAGCGGCGCCGGCTCTCGAGCAGATCCGTGGGCGGGTCGAGGAGCACTGCGCGCATACGTTTCAGGATAACGGGAATCCGCTCAGCAGGAGCGGTTTTGCAAGCGCTTTCGGTTGGCGCACGCGATCGACCGCGGACACTTCGTCGCCGACTCGCCGTCGCGCCAGGTCTCGACCCCCCTGCACGTACCTCTTGAAACCGCTCATGAAATCTGCTTCAATGGCGCTTAGATTTATTCACCGTCTTTAGAAGGAGCACTATTCATGGGCAAGACCATCGGTATCGACCTCGGCACGACCAACTCCTGCATGGCCGTGCTCGAGGGGGGCGAGCCCACCGTCGTCGAGAACGCCGAGGGCGGGCGCACGACCCCCTCCGTCGTCGCCTTCACCGCTTCCGGCGAGCGCCTCGTCGGCACCGTCGCCAAGCGCCAGGCCGTCACCAACCCGCAGAATACGATCTTCTCGATCAAGCGCTTCATGGGCCGCAAGGAGGCCGAGGTGCGCGAGGAGGAGTCGATCGTCCCCTACAAGGTCGTCTCCGGGCCCAACGGCGACGCGCGCGTGGAAGCCAACGGCGAGCAGTTCTCCCCGCCCGAGATCTCCGCGATGATCCTGCAGAAGCTCAAGTCCGACGCCGAAGCCTATTTGGGCGAATCCGTCGACGGCGCCGTCGTCACCGTCCCCGCCTACTTCAACGACGACCAGCGCCAGGCCACCAAGGACGCCGGGCGCATCGCCGGCCTCGACGTCAAGCGCATCATCAACGAGCCCACCGCCGCCTCGCTCGCCTACGGTCTCGACAAGGAGGCCGACCAGACGATTCTCGTGTTCGATCTTGGCGGCGGCACCTTCGACGTGTCCGTGCTGGAGATCGGCGACGGCGTGTTCGAGGTCAAGTCCACCGCCGGCGACAACCACCTCGGCGGCGACAACTTCGACAAGGCCATCGTCGACTGGCTCGTCGCCGACTTCAAGCGCGACCAGGCGATCGACCTCTCCGCCGACCCCATGGCTCTCCAGCGTCTCTACGAGGCGGCCGAGAAGGCCAAGATCGAGCTCTCCACCACACAGGAGACGCAGATCAACCTGCCCTTCATAACGGCAGACGCCTCCGGGCCCAAGCACCTCGACACGCGCCTCACCCGCGCCAAGCTCGCCGAGCTCACCTCCGACCTCTTGGATCGCGTCGTCGCCCCCGTGCGCCAGGCGATCGACGACGCCAAAGACAAGGGCGTCAAGGAGATCGAGCACGTCGTGCTCGTCGGCGGCATGACGCGCATGCCCGCCGTCCAGGAGAAGGTCAAAGAGCTCACCAAAAAGGAGCCCCACCGCGGCGTCAACCCAGACGAGGTGGTGGCAGTCGGAGCCGCCATCCAGGCCGGCGTTTTGGCCGGCGACGTCAAGGACGTGCTGCTGCTCGACGTCACGCCGCTGACGCTCGGCATCGAGACCAAGGGCGGCGTCATGACCAAGCTGATCGAGCGCAACACCACGATCCCCACGCGCAAGGGCGAGGTCTTCTCGACCGCCGAGGACAACCAGCCCTCGGTCGAGATCCACGTGCTGCAGGGCGAGCGCGAGATGGCGCAGTACAACAAGTCGCTCGGCAAGTTCCAGCTCACCGGCATCCCGCCCGCGCCGCGCGGCATCCCCCAGATCGAGGTCGCCTTCGACATCGACGCCAACGGCATCCTCAACGTCTCCGCCAAGGATCTCGGCACCGGCAAGGAGCAGAAGATCGAGATCAAGGCCGGCTCCGGGCTCTCCGACGAGGAGATCAAGAACATGGTCTCCGACGCCGAGTCCCACGCCGAGGAGGACCGGCGCGCGCGCGAGCTCGCCGAGGCCCGCAACAACGGCGAGAACGCCGCCTACCAGGCCGAGAAACAGCTCGCCGACCTCGGCGACCAGGTCGACGCCGATTCGCGTTCGCGTATCGAGGAGGCCGTCAAGGAGGTCCGCGAGGCCCTGGAGTCCGAGGACGCCGCGGCGATCAACGCCAAGGCCGAGGCCCTGCAGGTCGCCTTCCACTCCGTCTCCGAGGCTATGTACCAGCGCGCCCAGGAGCAGGCCGCCGCAAGCGGCCCCAACGGCGACGGGGCATCCGGCGACGGCTCAGGCTCATCCTCCGCGGACGACGAGGATGTAGTCGACGCCGAGGTCGTAGACGAGCCGCAGTCATAAACGGGGGACACCGATGAGTGCCGATACCCCCGAGCAGACAGTGCAGGAGCAGACCCCCGGCGCACCCACCGCGCCGGGGGATGACACCGTGTCCGAGCCCGCCGACGCAGCCGGTGTGGTCGGAGTCGGCGATGGCGATGACGGCGACGCGGCCGAGATCGAGGGCGACCTCGACGAGCTGATCACGGTCGCGGCCGAGCGCGACCAGTACCTCGCGCTGGCCCAGCGCACCCAGGCCGACTTCGAGAACTACCGCCGCCGCGTCGCGCGCGAGTCCGCGCTCGCCCAGGAGCGCGGCGCGATCAAGCTCGCCCGCGAGCTGCTGCCCGCCCTCGACAACCTCGACCGCGCGCTCGATGCCGCGGACCAGGACGATCCGCTGCTGCAGGGCGTGCGCCTCGTGCGCGAAGAACTCTCCGCCGCGCTCGGGCGCGTCGGGATCGAGTCCTTCTCCCCCGCCGGCGAGATCTTCGATCCCGCCCTGCACGAGGCCGTCGTCCATCAGCCGGTGGAGGGGGCGGCGAGCGGGACCGTGGCCGAGGTCTACCAGCCCGGCTATCGCCTCGGCGACCACGTCATCCGCCCGGCGCGAGTCGTCGTCGCAGCTTAGGTGTAGCCCAGGAGCCCGACATGGCATCTCGACCCGACTACTACAAGACGCTCGGGGTCGCAAAGAAAGCGACCCCCGAGGAGATCAAGAAGGCCTACCGCAAGCTCGCGCGTAAGTACCACCCCGACCGCAACCCCGACGACAGGGACGCCGAGGCGCGCTTCAAGGAGATCTCCCAGGCCCACGACGTCCTCGGCGACCCCGACAAGCGCAAACAGTACGACTCCGGCACGGGGCCCTTCTCCACCGGCGGCGGTCCCGGGGGCGGCTTCGGTGGCTTTGGGAACTTCGACTTCGACGCCTCCAACATGGGCGACATTCTCTCCAACCTCTTTGGGGGGGGCCGCGGCGGGGGCGGCGCAGGGGCGGGCGCTCGCGCGGGACGTCCACGCGCGCAGCGCGGCGCCGACCTGGAGGCGCAGGTCTCGATCACCTTCGACCAGGCCATCTCCGGCGCGCAGATCCCCCTGTCCGTGCCGATGCACGACACCTGCCCCACCTGCCACGGGACCGGCGCCAAGCCCGGCACGACCCCCACCGTCTGCCCCGTCTGCGAAGGGCGCGGCGTCGAGACCCAGGGCCAGGGCATGTTCTCGATCTCCCAGCCCTGCTCGCGCTGCGGCGGCTCCGGCACGATCATCGAAGACCCCTGCCCCACCTGCCACGGCGCCGGCGCCGTGCGCACCGTCAAGCGCCTGCGCGTCAACATTCCCGCGGGAGTGCGCGACGGCGGGCGCATCCGCCTCGCCGGCAAGGGCGAGCCCGGGCACAACGGCGGCCCCCCCGGCGACCTCTACCTCGTCACCCACGTCTCAGCTTCACCGGTGTTCAAGCGCCGCGGCGACAACCTCGAGGTCGAGGTCCCACTGAGCATCCCCGAGGCGCTGCGCGGCGCCGAGGTCCAGGTCCCGACGCTCGACGGGTCAAAGACGCTGCGCGTCAAACCCGGAACCAAGCCCGGCGCCGTCCAGCGCCTGCGCGGCGAGGGCCCTCCGAAGCTCGGGGGTAAGGCCTCGCGCGGCGACATCCACTATCGCTTCGTGCTCGACGTCCCCGACTCGCTCACCGACGAGCAGCAGTCGGCCGTCGACGCCCTGGCGGCGGTCATGAACGGCAACCCCCGCGCGCGCCTGTTCGAGGGAGCCGGGGCCTCGGGGGCAACGTCATCCGGGGGCGGCGGCTCGTGAGTGGATCTGCTTTTTTCGACGTTAGGGGGGCGTGGGTCGATGTACTTTTTCGACGTTAACGCGCGCGCGCGCGTTAACGCGCATCGGAGCGTGTCGATATGAGCACGCCACGGTCGGACAGGTCGATCGCCCGCGTCCAGGTCGACACCAAGCGCGGCGTGTTCATGATCTCCGTCGCCGCCGAGCTCGCGAACATGCACCCCCAGACCCTGCGCACGTACGAGGCGCGCGGGCTGATCGCACCCAAGCGTTCGCCCCGCGGCACCCGCCTCTACTCCCAGGAGGACGTCGAGCGTCTGCGGCGCATCCAGGAGATGACGGCAGAGCTGGGCCTGAACCTCGCCGGCGTCGAGCGCGTGCTCGACCTCGAGGCCGAGGTCAACGACATGCACGCCCGCATCGAAGAGCTGGAGGTGCAGGCGCTGCGCGCCCAGGTCGAGCTGGCGGAGCGCCTGGAGGAGGTGCGCCGCTCCTTCCGCGCCGAGCTCGTTCCCTACCAAGGGGGCGGCACCGACATCGTGCGCGCAGCCGACGTACGCTCGACCTTCGCTCCCGGCCCCCGGAGGTCTCGCGATGACTCCTAACGGCGCCCCGGGTTCGGCCACGCCTCAGCAGCCGGGTCAAGGCGAGGAGGAGCAGAGTCCGCTGCAGCGCTTCGGCCGCGACCTCACCGAGATGGCAGAGCAGGGCAAGCTCGACCCCGTGATCGGTCGCGACGAGGAGATCCGCCGCGTGATCCAGGTCCTCTCCCGGCGCACGAAGAACAACCCCGTGCTGATCGGCGAGCCCGGCGTCGGCAAGACCGCGATCGTCGAGGGCCTCGCCCAACGGATCGTCTCCGGGGACGTGCCCGAGTCACTGCGCGAACGACGGGTGATCGCCCTGGACATGGGCGCGCTGATCGCGGGCGCCGCCTACCGCGGAGAGTTCGAGGAACGCCTCAAGGGCGTCCTCTCCGAGGTCTCCGAGGCTCAGGGTCAGATCATCCTGTTCCTGGACGAGCTGCACACGATCGTCGGCGCCGGCGCCGCCCAGGGCTCGGTCGACGCCTCCAACCTGCTCAAGCCGATGCTCGCGCGCGGGGAACTGCGCTGCGTCGGCGCCACGACCCTGGATGAGTACACCAAGTACATCGAGAAGGACGCCGCGCTGGAGCGTCGCTTCCAGCCCGTCACCGTCGGCGAGCCGACCGTGCAGGACACGATCGCGATCCTGCGCGGGCTGAAGGAGCGCTACGAGAACCACCACGGCGTGCGCATCCAAGACGGCGCCCTGATCGCCGCGGCCACCCTCTCGCACCGCTACATCGCCGACCGCTTCCTGCCCGACAAGGCGATCGACCTGATCGACGAGGCCGCCTCGCGCCTGCGTATCGAGATCGACTCCGTCCCCACCGAGATCGACGAGGTCAACCGCCGCGTAATGCAGCTGGAGATCGAGCTCACCTCGCTGCGCAAGGAGAAGGACGAGGCATCCAAGGCCCGCCGCGAGGCGATCGAGACAGAGCTGACCGAGCTGCGCGAGCGCTCCGCCGAGATGACCGCCCAGTGGCAGCGAGAGAAGGACGCGATCAAGGGCGTCTCAGAGCTGAAGGAGCGCCTGGAGGCGGCCCGCGCCGAGGCCGAACGGGCCGAGCGCGAAGCCGACCTGCAACGCGCCGCCGAGCTGCGCTACGGCGAGATCCCCGAGCTCGAACGCAAGCTCGCCTCCTACGAAACGGCTGAGCGCGAACGCGCCCAGGGGCAGGATGGCGACTCCGACGGCGCGGGCGCGCCGCAGTTCCTCAAAGAGGAGGTGGACGCCGACGACGTCGCCGAAGTCGTAGCGCGCTGGACCGGCATTCCCGTCTCGCGTCTACTCGAGGGCGAGACCGAGAAGCTGATCCACATGGAGGAGCGGTTGCACGAGCGCGTCGTCGGCCAGGACGAGGCGATCGACGCGGTAGCCACCGCGCTGCGCCGCTCCCGTGCCGGCCTGCAGGACCCCGACCGTCCGATCGGCTCCTTCCTGTTCCTCGGCCCCACCGGCGTCGGCAAGACCGAGCTCGCCCGCGCGCTGGCCGAGTTCATGTTCGACTCCCAGGGCGCGATCGTGCGCATCGACATGTCCGAGTACATGGAGAAGCATGCCGTCTCCCGCCTCGTCGGGGCGCCCCCCGGCTACGTCGGCTACGAAGAGGGCGGCCAGCTGACCGAGGCCGTCCGCCGCCGCCCCTACTCCGTCGTGCTCCTGGACGAGATCGAGAAGGCCCACCCCGACGTCTTCAACACGCTCCTACAGGTCATGGACGACGGCCGCCTCACCGACGGCCAGGGCCGCACCGTCGACTTCAAGAACACCGTCCTGATCATGACCTCCAACCTGCCCGTCGGCGGTGGCGCCGACGCAGGCGACTCTCGGTCTGACGGGGCCGGCGCGGAGGATGGGACCGGTGTCGCGGCGGACGCGCAGCTGCGCACCGAACTGCTCCAGCATTTCAAGCCCGAGTTCGTCAACCGCCTGGACGACATCGTCCGCTTCCACTCCCTCACCCGCGAGCAGATCGCGGAGATAGTGGACCTCCAGGTAGCCCGCGTGATCGCGCGCGTAGCCGAGCGCGGCGTGCAGGTGACGCTGACAGACGCCGCCCGCGAGCTGATCGCCGCAATGGGCTACGACCCCACCTACGGGGCTCGGCCCCTGCGCCGCGTGATCCAGAAGCAGCTGACGGACCGGCTTGCCCTCGCGCTGCTGGAGGGGAAGCTGCGCGAAGGGGACTCAGTGCGCGTGGACTCGATCGACGGAGAGCTCGTGTTGGAGACGGCGAGGGCAGGGACGGCAGCAGCAGTGGCCTGACCGCACACCGTGGTCACTATGTATGCGTCGGCTGTAGTCAACGAGCGAGGGGCGCCGCTGGCGCCCCTCGCTGTGCTGCTACCGCGACCCCCGGCTGCGCGGTTGGTCAGTGGTCGCGTCAGCTCGAGATCGCGGTCCCCCAGATCCCGCAGCCTTTGAATTCATCGAAACTTGTCGTGTAGTCGAATCCGTAATTGACGGTGACGACGGCGCCGCCGGGCGTCGCGTAAGCCGCTGTCGCATTGCCCTCCGAATTGCGACCGCTACCACCGGGCAGCAGGGTGACCGTCGAGCTGAAGCCGTCCACTACCTTGTTGACGTCGGTGTCGCCGTTGCCAAACGAGTTGAACTCGGCTTCGCTTGAACCGTTCGCTGTCAGCACCGGCTCGCCAAAGCTGTCGCATGATCCGGTGAGCGTCAGACCGTCGACGTTGAGCAGCGTCACGGTCGGGTTGCCGGCCTGGGTCGGCTGTTTGAGGAAGAAATGCGTCACGGTCTGCCCGCCGACCGTGTTCGCGTTGCCGGCGTTGGTCGCGTTTGCGGCATTGGCGGCATTGGCGGCATTGGTCGCGTTGGTCGCGTTGGTGGCGCTACCTGCGGTGACGGCGCTGCCGGCGGAGGCCGCACTGCCGGCCGTCTTGGCAAACAGCACGGAAAGTTTCGGAGCCTTGCTTTTGATCTCTTTGTCGGCGATCGACTTAACTTGTGTCTTCTGCTTCCCGTTCAGACCCAATGTTTTGGCGACGAAGGCGACCGGCACGCTCGCGAACGACGTGCCTCCGGCTGCCAGGATCAGCGCGACGAGCGAAATTACAAACGCCGGTGTGACCAACCCTTTAGTTGACTTTCTCATTACCCGCTCCTATCTTTTGATTGAGAACCGACCGAGCCCGGGCGGCACACTAGACCTGGAGCACCCGCTTGTCAACGTCTCCTCCGTGTGATGTCTCTGGAGCGCGCGGTCGGAGAGCGCAGCCGGCGGCCCGGCACGCAGCCGGCGGGCCAGCCAATCCGCTACAAACAACCTTGCGCGCGCGAGCGCGGAACGCGACCGGCCAAAACCCGACGGAGGAGCCATCGCCATGCCCACCTACATCATGCTCTCGACGCTCACCCCGGAGGGTGTGCAGACGGTCAAGAACAACCCGCAGCGGATCAGGGAGGTCAACAAGGAGGTCGAGCAGCTCGGCGCGAGCGTCAAGGCGCAGTGGGCGACGCTCGGTCACGTCGACTTCATCTCGGTCGTCGAGGCGCCCGACGAGGCGACGATGGCGCGCGTCTCGCTGGAGCTGGGCTCGCGCGGCACCGGTCGTTACGAGACGCTGGCGGCGATACCGGTGGATGACTTCATCGCGTCGCTCTGACCCGGAAAGGGTCGGCTCTATGCGTGTGAGGCAGATCGCTTGAGGGTCCTGGTTGTCGGTGGCGGGGGACGTGAGCACGCGCTTGTGCGCGCGCTCGCGCGCTCGGAGGACGAGATCGAGCTGCTGTGCGCGCCCGGCAATGCGGGCATCGCCCAGGATGCGCGCCTGCTCGACGTCGCGGCCGATGACGTCGACGGGATCGTGGCCGCCGTGGAGCGCGAGGGCGTCCACTTCACCGTCGTCGGCCCCGAGGCGCCCCTCGTGGCCGGTCTCGTGGACGCGCTGGATGCGCGCGGGCGGCTGGCGTTCGGCCCGGGCGCCGCCGCGGCCCAGCTGGAGGGCTCCAAGGCGTTCGCCAAGCAGGCGATGGAGGAGTCCGGCGTGCCCACCGCACGCTGGCGTCATGTGCACTCACTCCGGGAGGGGATCGACGCGGTGGGTGAGCTGGCCGATCCCGGCGTGGTGATCAAGGCCGATGGGCTTGCCGCCGGCAAGGGGGTGACCGTGGCCGACGACGCAGAGCAGGCGCAGGCCGCCCTGCGGGACATCTTCATCGAGGGCCGTTTCGGTGCGGGCGCGAGCGCCGTCGTCGAGGAGCGTTTGGTCGGTACGGAGCTGTCGCTGCTCGCCCTGTGCGACGGCTGGAGGTCTATGCCACTGACCCCTGCGTGCGACTACAAGCGCATCGGCGAAGGTGACACGGGTCCCAACACCGGAGGCATGGGGGCTTACTCGCCTCCGGTCGAGTTGGATGACGATCAGCTGAGCGAGCTGTCGTTCCGCGTGCATTTCCCGATCGTCGAATGGATGCGCAAGCGGGGGACGCCCTTTCGCGGCGTGCTCTATGCCGGCTTGATGCTGACCGCTCAGGGTCCGCGGGTGCTTGAGTACAACGTCCGCTTCGGCGATCCCGAGACGCAGGCGATCCTGCCGCGCCTGGACACGGATTTCCTCGAGCTGCTGCTCAGCTGTGTGCTTCCAGGTGGCCTGCCCTTCGAAACGGTCGACGACCTCGACCTGTGGTCGCCTCGGCGAGCGGTTACGGTCGTGCTCGCGAGCGCCGGCTACCCCGCCTCGTCCTCCAGCGGCGATCCGATTTCGGGCCTCGACCTCGTCCCCGACGACGTCGAGGTCACCCACGCCGGCACCGCCGCCGCACCGGACGGGACGATCGTCACAGCCGGCGGGCGAGTGCTGAACGTGACCGCGCTCGGCGCGGACCTGGAGGAGGCCCGGAGGTCGGCGTATGCTGCCGCCAGGATGATCTCCTTCAAAGGCATGCAGCTGCGCGGCGACATCGCCGAGGGCGCGGGTGAGAGCTCCGCACCTCCCACGCCTCTGAGCGGGGGCGTGCGCGCATTCCAGCGCCGGCTCAAGAGCACGCGCGAGCTCAAGCTGGGGGGCCGCGATGGGTGACGTATCCCCGATCGCGACGCCCCTGGCCGAGGCCGAGGTGCGAGCACAGCTGGAGGAGATGGACCTCGACGCCCCCCGCGTCGGCATCGTGATGGGCTCGGAGAGCGACATGGAGACGATGGAGAAGGCCGCGAGAGAGCTGCAAGAGCGCGGCATCCTGCACGAGCTGCGCGTGATGTCGGCCCACCGCGAACCGGACGTCGTCGCCGACTACGCCAAGAACGCTCACATGCGCGGTCTGCGCGTGATCATCGCCGGCGCCGGCATCTCCGCCGCCCTGCCCGGCGCGGTCGCGGCGCACACCGATCTGCCCGTGATCGGCGTGCCGCTGTCCGGGCGCCTCACCGCCGCGGGCGGCCTGGACGCGATCCTCTCGATCGTGCAGATGCCCCCGGGCGTGCCCGTGGCCTGCGTGGGCCTCGACAACCCCCGCAACGCGGCGATCCTCGCAGCGCAGATTCTCGGAGCATGATCTCGCGCTACACCCGCCCCCAGCTCGGCGCTCTGTGGACGGATGGGGCGCGCATGGAGACCTGGCGCCAGGTCGAGCTCGCCGCCTGCGAGGAGCTGCCCGGCCTGCTCGGCGATGGTGGCCCAACCGAGACGGAGCTGCGGGCGATTCGCGGCGCGACGTTCACGGTGCAGGCGGTGGACGAGCGCGAGCAGGTGACCGACCACGACATGGCGGCGTTCGTGGACGTGCTCGCCGCCTCCGCCGGCGAGGCCGGGCGCTGGATCCACTTCGGGCTGACCTCCTCGGACGTGCTCGACACGGCCCTCGCGCTGCAGCTGCGAGCTGTCGGAGAGGTGCTCGTGCCGGGCGCCTACGAACTGGTTGGGGCGCTCGCGGCGCGTGCGCGTGAGCACGCGCAGACGCTGTGCGTGGGGCGCACGCACGGGGTGCACGCCGAGCCGACGACGTTCGGCGTGAAGCTCGCCGGGTTCGCGTTCGAGGCCCACCGCAACGCCCTGCGCCTGGAGCGTGCGTTCTCCCAGGCGACGGTCGGCGCGATCTCCGGCGCCGTCGGGACCTACGCCGCCACCAGCCCCGAGTTCGAGGCGCGCGTGCTGGAGCGGCTCGGGCTTACGCGCGAGGACGTCTCCACGCAGGTCGTCGCGCGCGACCGCCACGCCGAGCTGTTGCAGGCGATCGCCCTCGCCGGCGCCGGCCTGGAGCGCTTCGCGACCGAGATACGCCACCTGCAGCGCACGGAGGTGCGCGAGGCGCAGGAGCCCTTCCGCGCCGGTCAGAAGGGCAGCTCGGCGATGCCGCACAAGCGCAACCCGATCAAGACCGAGCAGATCTCCGGCCTGGCGCGCGTGCTACGCGGCAACGCCCAGGCCGTGCTGGAGAACGTCGCCCTGTGGCACGAGCGCGACATCTCCCACTCCTCCGTCGAGCGCGTGATCCTGCCCGACTCCACGATCCTGCTCGACTACCTCCAGCAGCGCACGATCGCGCTCGTGCGCGACATGACCGTCGACGCCGAGCGCATGCGCGCCAACCTCGAGCTCACCCACGGCGCGCTGTTCTCCCAGCGCGTGCTGCTCGCGCTCGTCGCGGCGGGCATGACCCGCGACGACGCCTACCGGATCGTCCAGAAGCTGGCCCAGCGCGCGTGGGACGAGGGCATCCCCCTGCGCGAGCTGCTCGCGAGCGACCAGCGCGCCGCTGGACTGGACCTCGATGAGATCTTCGACTACGGGCACTACGTGCGCTACGCGCAGGAGATCGTGGGGCGATTGGACGAGATCGCTTGAGGCCGCGCGCGCTTGGTCAACAGCTGAACGCCGGTCGATCCGCCGCGGCCCGGTGTGGCCGAGCGCGTCGATAAAGTCGGGCCAACGATGACCGCCCTCGCCGACCTGCCTCTGATCGCCAGTGGAAAGGTCCGCGAGATGTACGACCTCGGCGGCCCCGACGGCGACCGCCTGCTGATGGTCGCCAGCGACCGCATCTCGACCTACGACGCGGTCCATCCAACTCCCATCCCGGACAAGGGCAGCGTGCTGACGGGGCTGTCGGTCTTCTGGTTCGGCGCCACCGGCCACATCGTCGCCAACCACCTGGTCTCCGCGACCGACGGCGTGCCCGGGGAGGCGCGCGGGCGCGCGCTGGCCGTGCGGCGCTTGGAGATGCTGCCGGTCGAGTGCGTCGTACGCGGCCACATCACCGGCTCGGGCTGGAAGGACTACCAGGCCACCGGCGCCGTCTCGGGGATCGAGTTGCCGCCTGGCCTGCGCGAGTCAGAGCAGCTGCCGCAGCCGATCTTCACGCCCAGCACGAAGGCCGACGTCGGCCACGACGAGGCGATCGACTTCGAGCGCGCCGCCGAGCTCGTCGGCGACCGCGCGCTGATGGAGCGCGTGCGCGCGACCTCGATCGAGCTGTACTCCTTCGCCGCCGCCCACGCCCGCGCGCGCGGTGTGATCCTCGCCGACACCAAGTTCGAGTTCGGTCTCGACCCGACCGGCGAGCTGGTCGTCGGCGACGAGGTGCTGACGCCAGACTCCTCGCGCTACTGGCCCGTGGAGGGCTTCGAGGTCGGCCGAGGACAACCGAGCTTCGACAAGCAATACGTACGCGACTGGGCCGCCTCCAGCGGCTGGGACAAGCGGCCGCCGGCGCCGGCAATCCCCGAAGAGGTCGTCGCGGGCACACGTGCACGCTACATCGAAGCGTACGAGCTGATCGTCGGCGAGCCGTTTCAGGCCTGGCTGGAGCGCGCCGGGGCGAGCGTCTGATGGGGCGTGTTGTGTCAGTGCGGCCGATCGTGGCCTCGGCGTGATGAGAGCCCGCGTGCTGATTCGCCCCAAGGCCGGCATCCTCGATCCACAGGGCGCCGCGGTCGAGCGGGCGCTGCCCGCCCTCGGGTTCGCGGGCGTGGCCAACGTCCACGTCGGACGACTCGTCGAGCTCGACGTGGAGGACTCCTCGCAGCTCGATTCGATGTGCGAGCGCCTGCTCGCCAACCCGCTGGTGGAGGACTACGAGGTCGAGTTGCTGGATGGTGGAGTGTAGCCCCCAAAACGCAGGTACGCATGTGTATGTGCTAGCGTAGATATATGCCAGCTGCACATCTGACACGCAGGACCCAGTTGTTGTTGGACGACGAGCTGCACCGCCGCCTGCGCGAGATCGCCGCACAGCGTGGGATCTCGATGGGGGCTCTGATCCGTGAGGCGATAGACGAGAAGCTGGCGGGCATGCAGGACGCCCGCTCGAAGGCGTTTGCGAGACTGCTCGAAGCGGAGCCCATGCCGGTCGATGACTGGCCGGTGATGAAGCAGGAGATCATCGAGGGCAGGTACGGCAAGCTGCTGAAGCTGTACGACGAGTACGAGTAGCGCCTCCCGTGCGTCGCTTCCTGTTCGACACGAGCGTGTTCATCTACGCGCTTGGAGGCGAGCATCCGTACCGCGATCCCT
Organism: Solirubrobacteraceae bacterium; assembly: GCA_035948355.1. Lineage (GTDB taxonomy): Bacteria > Actinomycetota > Thermoleophilia > Solirubrobacterales > Solirubrobacteraceae > Palsa-744. The sequence goes on along the minus strand of DASZJF010000034.1, from coordinate 36,153 downwards.
GCCGAGCCGTTATGGACGACGGTGCTCAGGGCCTGCTCTCCTCCGAGGCAAGCGTGGAGCTGATTCACGAGTTCGCTCACGTGAGGTGCAGGCGCGGCGTCTCACGCACCATGGCCGCCAAAGATGCGCTGAACATCGCGGGAACCTCACGGTTGCACACGGTCACACCGAGCGACATCGAACGCGCCCTGCAGCTTTGGCGCGAGCACGAGCGCTTGGACATGCGCGATGCGATCTTCGCCGCCCAAGCGCTCAATCGCGGTATCGACGCGATTCTCAGTCCCGATCGCGGCTTCGAAGGCATTCCCGGCCTGGAGCGAATCGACCCGGCCGACGCCGAGGCCGTGGCAACATTGAAGTGAAGTTCGGCGTCCTTCAGTTCCCCGGCTCCTGCGATGAGGTCGACGCGCTGCGCGCCGCCCGGCGCGTCGGCGACGCCGAGCTGATCTGGCACGCGCAGCGCGACCTGTGCGGCGCCGAGGCGATCGTCGTGCCCGGCGGCTTCTCCTACGGCGACTACCTGCGCGCGGGCGCGATCGCGCGCTTCTCCCCCGCGATGGAGTCCGTGATCGAGTTCGCCAACGCCGGCGGGCTCGTGCTGGGGATCTGCAACGGCTTCCAGGTCCTCTGCGAGGCCCACCTGCTGCCCGGCGCGCTGCTTCCGAACGCCAACCTGCGCTTCACCTTCCGCCAGGTCGAGCTCGACGTCGTCCAATCCGACACCGCCTTTACTCGCGCGAGCGCCGGTCTCGCGCGCCTGAGCATTCCCGCCAAGCACTCCTGGGGGCGCTACCACGCCGACGAGCCCACGCTCGACGAGCTGGAAAATCGTGGTCAGGTCGTGCTGCGCTACGCGCCCGCACACAACTTCAACGGTTCCCTGCGCGACATCGCCGGCGTCAGCAACGAGGCCGGCAACGTCTTCGGTCTGATGCCCCACCCCGAGCACGCCGTAGACGCGCTCACCGGTGGCTCGACCGACGGGCTGACGATCTTCGAGTCGATGCGCCTGACCGTCGAGGGCGCGCGTGTCTGAGCGAGTCGCGGATCTGACCGGGTCGTCGCCGCGGGCAGCGGTCAGTGGGGGCGATCGTGTCTGACAGCGCCACCCTGCCGACCGTCGAGGACGCGCTCGCGCTCGGGCTCACCCGCGCCGAGTACGAGCTCCTCTGCGAGCACCAATCCGGCCCCCCCAACCAGGTCGAGCTCGCGATGTACTCGCTGCTGTGGAGCGAGCACTGCGCCTACAAGCACTCCAAGAAGCTCCTGCGCACGTTGCCCACCGAAGGCGAGCACGTGGTCATGGGTCCCGGCGAGAACGCCGGCGCGGTCGACGCCGGCGACGGGCTCGTGTGCGCCTTCAAGGTCGAGTCCCACAACCATCCCTCCGCGGTCGAGCCCTTCCAGGGCGCCGCCACCGGTGTCGGCGGCATTCTGCGCGACATCTTCGCGATCGGCGCCCGCCCGATCGCCGTGCTCGACTCGCTGCGCTTCGGTGAGCCGACGAGCGCGCGTTCACGCTACCTGCTCGACGGGGCCGTCTCCGGGATCGCCCACTACGGCAACTCAATCGGTGTCCCCACCATCGGCGGCGAGGTCTACTTCGAGTCCCCCTACGAGCAGAACTGCCTGATCAACGCCATGGCGCTCGGCCTAGCGCCGCGCGAGCGTCTCGTGCGCAGCGCCGCCGCCGGACCCGGCAACGTCATGATCCTGTTCGGCGCCTCCACCGGCCGCGACGGGATCGGCGGCGCCTCCGTGCTCGCCTCGGCCGAGCTCGGCGACGATGACTCCGGCAAGCGCCCGACCGTCCAGGTCGGCGACCCCTTCGCGGAGTCCAAGCTGCTGGAGTGCTCGCTGGAGCTGCTCGACCGCGGCCTGCTCGTCTCGCTGCAGGACCTCGGCGCCGCCGGTCTGACCTCCTCGGCCTCGGAGATGGCCTCCGCCGGCGGGGTCGGCATCGACATCGACGTCTCGCTCGTGCCCCTGCGCGAGAGCGACATGGCGCCCTTCGAGATCATGGTCTCCGAGTCCCAAGAGCGCATGCTCTGCGTGGTCGAGCCTGCGCGCGTCCCTGACGTGCTCGCGCTGTGCGAGCGCTGGGAGATACACGGCACGGCCATCGGCGCCGTCACCGACACCCGGCGCATGCGCGTGTTCGACGGCCCCGCGCTCGTCGGCGACATGCCCGTCAGCGCGCTCGTCGACGACTGCCCGCTGTATGACCTCGCACCGGCCCGCCCCGCCACACCGATCTACACCCCATCGCCCGCCATACTCGCGCCCGGCGCCACTGCGCGCGAGTGCCTGCTCGCGCTCCTCCGTAGCCCCAACATCGCCTCCCGCCGGCCACTTTTCGAGCAGTACGACGCGATCGTCCAGTCGCGCACCGTCCGCCGTCCCGAGCAGGCCGACGCCGCCGTCCTGGCGATCCGCAATCTCGGGGGGGAGGAGGTGCGCGTTGGCGAGGCCGATGCGGGCGCGGGTGTGGCCGATGCGGGCGCGGACGGGCACGGCGGGCCGGTTATTCCTGCCCTCGCCGTCGCGATTGACTGCAACGGCCGCCGCGTAGCCGCCGACCCCTACCGCGGCACGATCGAGGCGGCGCTCGAGTGTGCCTCCAACCTCGCCTGCGTTGGCGCCGAGCCGCTCGGCACGACCAACAACCTCAACTTCGGCAATCCCGAGAAGCCCCACGTCGCCTGGCAGCTGACCGAATCCGTGCGCGGCCTCGGCGACGCCTGCCGTGCGCTGCACGCGCCGATCGTCGGCGGCAACGTCTCCCTCTACAACGAGACCCCCGCCGGCCCCATCTACCCCACGCCCGTCATCGGCATGGTCGGACGCCTGCCCGACGCGCGCAACGCCGGTCGCCTGGGCTTCGCGCGGGCGGGCGATGAGATCGCGCTCGTCGGTCCCTTCGCCCCCTCGCTCGACGCGAGCGAGCTGTCCAAGCTGCACGGGCACGCGCTCCCCGACGAGCTGCCGGACATCGACATCGCGGCCGTGCGCTCCGCCCAGTTCGCCGTCCGCGGCGCCGTGGGCGTGGGCGGACTCTCCAGCGCCCACGACATCGCCGAGGGCGGCCTCGCCGTCGCCCTGGCGGAGTGCTGCCTCGCGGGCGGGCTCGGCGCCGAGGTGCGACTGGACGAGCTCGACGGCGACGGCGAGGATGGCGGTGAGGACAATATCCCGCGGATTCTCTTCGGCGAGGCGCCCGGCGGCTTCATCGTCAGCGGCATCCCCACCGGCGTCCGCGCCCTCGGTCGGCGCACCCGTGTGCGCGTAATCGGCACGGTCTGTGCCGACGCGCTGCGCATCGACCTCGGCGAGCTTTCGCTCACCGCTACCCTCGCCGAGCTGACCGAGGCGCATGGCGCCCTCGCGGAGTTCTTCCTTTGAGGGCGAAAGCCTCCACCGCTGTTCGCCGCTCACAAGCATCCCTCGACGTACCCTGCCCCGTTACGCAAACGCTCCCTTCCACGCACGCGCATCTCCGCGGACCACCGCGTCTCGCGCCTCCATGGCCCCTCGTCTCGACCCCATGCTGTTAGCGTGTAGTCCTAATGCGTGACGGCCCTCGCGACGAGTGCGGTGTGTTCGGCCTGTACGCGCCCGGCCACGAGGTCTCGCGGCTCTCCTACTTCGCGCTCTACGCCCTGCAGCACCGCGGTCAGGAGTCCGCCGGCATCGCCGCGGCCGACCGCGGTGGGCACATCATGACGCGCCGCGAGCTCGGACTCGTCAGCCAGGTATTCGGCGAGAACGACCTGCGCACGCTCGCCGGCGAGCTCGCGATCGGCCACGTCCGCTACTCCACCACCGGCTCCAACGCCTGGGAGAACTCCCAGCCCGTCCAGCGCTCGGAGGGCACGCACGGCTCCACGCGCGAGCTCGCGCTCGGCCACAACGGCAACCTCATCAACGCCGTCGAACTGCACGAGGAGCTGCTCGCGCGCGGCGTCACCTTCAGCTCAACCTCCGACTCCGAGATCGTCGCCGCGCTGATCGCCACCCACCCCGCCGAGTCGATCGAGGACGCAATCGCCGAGATCCTCCCGCGCCTGCGCGGCGCCTTCTCGATCGTGCTGATGACCCGCGACCGCGTGATCGCCTTCCGCGATCCCCACGGCCTGCGCCCGCTCGCGCTCGGCGTGCTCGAGCCCGCCGCGGACGATCCGAGCGGTGAGAGCCGCTACTGCGTCGCCTCCGAGTCTTGCGCCTTCGACATCATCGGCGCCCGCCACCTGCGCGACGTCGCTCCCGGCGAGATCGTCACGCTCGACGAGCGCGGCCTCTCCAGCCGCCAAGTCCCTACGAGTGTGCGCCCGGCACTGTGCGTGTTTGAGTACATCTACTTCGCCCGCCCCGACTCGCGCATGAACGGCCACGTCCTGCAGGTCGCGCGTGGGCGCATGGGCGAGATCCTCTGGCGCGAGTCGCCCGTAGAGGCCGACCTCGTGATCGCCGTCCCCGACTCCGGCAACGCCGCCGCGCGCGGCCTCGCCCGCGCCGCCGGTCTGCCCCAGGACGACGGCTTCGTCAAGAACCGCTACGTCGCCCGCACCTTCATCCAGCCCGGCCAGGAGCTGCGCCGCCACGGTCTGCGCCTGAAGTTCAATCCGCTCCCCGAGGTCATCGCCGGCAAGCGCCTGGTCGTCGTGGACGACTCGATCGTGCGCGGCAACACCACCCGCCAGATCGTCCAGATGCTGCGCGACTCGGGCGCCGCCGAGGTGCACATGCGCATCTCCGCTCCGCCGATCGTCAACCCCTGCCACTACGGCATCGACATGTCCACGCGCGAGGAGATGATCGCCCACAACCGCACGAGCGAGCAGGTCGCCGCCGAGCTCGGCTGCGACTCGCTGCACTACCTCTCGCTCGACGGCGTCTACGAGGCGATCCAGGGCGAGCGCGCCACGCACTGCGACGCCTGCTTCAGCGGTCGTTATCCGCTCGCGCGCACCAGCGAGGCGAACGGCAAGTACGCGCTGGAGGATGGTTCTGAACAGGAGGGGCAGGACACACCACCCCTCCCGCTCATACGAGCTTGACACTCAATCCGCTGCCAGGGCTACTCGAACAGCGCGTGGTCGCGTGCCGCGGTGGCGTCGTTGTAACGGTTGTTATACGGCCTGTGCACGATCAGATCGCCGTGCCTGCCCTGCTTGAACGCGTATCCCAGCGCCCCCGCAATGACTGCCGTGACGATGATGGATGTGATCATTTCTTTCGTCCCAAATTAGTTGTGGATTGTGCTTCTCCACCCTCACCGTCGATTGAACCGCCCTCCCTCTGCGCTCACTGTGAGTTGAGTCACAGCTATCGTCCGCGCCGTGTCCGATGAGCCGCTGCCCATCGCCGTGCTCGTGTCCGGCGCCGGCACCAACCTGCAGGCGCTGCTCGACACCGTCCACACGCACGAGGCCCAGGTGGTCGCGGTCGCCTCCTCGGCCGCGGGCGTGCCCGCGCTCGCGCGCGCGCAGGCGCTTGACGTACCCACCGAGGTGTTTGCCCGCGCGGCCTATCCCGACCGTGCCGCCCGTGACGAGGCGCTCGCCGACTGGCTGCAGGCGCGCGGCGCGCGCCTGATCGTGCTCGCCGGCTACATGGCCCTGCTCTCCGAGCCCTTCCTCGCGCGCTTTCCAGGCGCCGTCATCAACGTTCACCCCTCGCTGCTGCCCTCCTTCCCCGGCCTGCACGCGATCGAGCAGGCGTTGGAGTACGGCGTCAAGGTCTTCGGCGTCACCGTCCACTTCGTCGACGCCGGCGTCGACACCGGAGCCGTCATCCTCCAGCGCGCCGTCGAGCTCCCCGCCGCGCGCACCCCCGAGGAGGTCCTCGCGGCGCTGCGTCCTCTGGAGCACGCGCTCCTGCCCGAGGCCGTGCGCCTGTTCGCGCGGGACGCCCTGCGGGCCGATCCCGAGCACTCGCGCCGCATCGCCATCGACGGGTAGGCTGGCGCTCACGATGCTCGAACAGGCTGCTCCAGGTGAGGTCCGCGTCCGACGCGCGCTCCTGTCCGTCTCCGACAAGGCCGGTCTCCTCGACTTCGCCCGCGGCCTGGCCGATCTGGGGGTGGAGCTCGTCTCCACCGGCGGCACCGCCCGCGCGCTCGCCGAGGCCGGCATCCCCGTCCGCGCGATCGAGGACTTCACCGGCTTTCCCGAGATGATGGACGGGCGCGTGAAGACGCTGCACCCGCGGCTGTATGCCGGGCTGCTCGCGCTGCGCGACGATCCCACTCACCTGCAGGCGGCATCAGAGCACTCGATCGAGCCGGTCGATCTGGTGTGCGTCAACCTCTACCCGTTCGAGCAGACCCTCGCCCGCGGCGATGCCACCGACGCGGAGATCGTCGAGAACATCGACATCGGCGGCCCCACGATGATCCGCGCCGCCGCCAAGAACAGCGCGTTCGCGGCCGTCGTGGTCGACCCCGAGGACTACGCGCCGGTGCTGGACCAGCTGCGCGAGTCCGACGGGCTGATCTCGCTGGAGACCCGCACCCTGCTCGCCACCAAGGCCTTCGCGCTCACCTCGCGCTACGACACCGCGATCTCCACCTGGTTCGCGCGCCGAACCTACGAGGGCTTTCCCCCCACCTGGCGCGACGCCCACGAGAAGGTCGCCGACCTGCGCTACGGCGAGAACCCCCACCAGCAGGCCGCCTTCTACGCTCGCGTCGGCTCATCCACGCACCTGCTCGACGGAGTGACTCAGCTGCACGGCAAGGAGCTCTCCTTCAACAACCTGCTCGACCTCAGCTCCGCCCGCGAGCTCGTCGAGGAGTTCGACACGCCCGCCTGCGCGATCGTCAAGCACAACAACCCCTGCGGCTGCGCCCTCGGGGAGACCGCTCAGTCGGCCTACGAGCGCGCCTTCGCCTGCGATCCGCTCAGCGCCTACGGGGGCGTGATCGCGCTCAACCGGCCCGTCGATCGCGCCTGCGCCGAGCGTCTGTCCGAGCAGTTCATCGAGGTTCTGCTCGCGCCCGGCTTCGACCCCGCCGCGCTCGAGATCCTGCAGGCCAAGAAAAACGTGCGGCTGCTGGAGCTTCCAGACTGGCCGGCGCCCAGCCATGAGGTCGACTCCAAACCGGTCATCGGCGGCCAGCTCGTACAGACCCGCGACGTCCTCACCGAGACCCGCGCCGACATGCGCGCGATGTCCGCCACGCAGCCCACCGACGCCCACTGGGAGGATCTCCTGTTCGCCTGGCGCGTCTGCCGCCACGTGCGCTCCAACGCGATCGTCATCGCCGCGGGCGGCGCCACGATCGGCATCGGCGCCGGTCAGACCAGCCGCGTCGACGCCGTCCGCCTGGCCATCGACAAAGCCCGCGCGACCCAGCCCGACCTGCTCGTCGGGTCATCCCTTGCGTCTGACGCGTTCTTCCCCTTCGCCGACGGTCCCCAGCTCGCGATCGACGCGGGGGTCGGCGCGATCGTCCAGCCCGGTGGGTCGGTGCGCGACGAGGACGTGATCGCGGCCGTCGATGCCGCGGGGGTGGCGATGGTCGCCACGGGGATTCGTCACTTCCGCCACTGATCTAAAAACATAACGCGATATATCGTGCTACTATCGTGATAGTCAACGATAGGAGTTAAGTACATGCATCGCATCAGACACAGACATAGAGATTTTGGTTTCTCCGGCCTTCCTGGCCTTCCTGGACGCGACCCCCGCGGCGGCCAATTCTCGCCCGGCGGCGGCCACCGCGGACGGGGGCGCAGGGCACGGCGGGGAGACATCCGCACAGCCGCGCTGCTGTTGCTCGCCGAGGAACCCCGTAACGGCTACCAGATCATGCAGGAGATCGAGGAGCGCTCGGACGGCGTCTGGCGACCGAGCCCGGGCTCGGTCTATCCGGCCCTCCAGCAGCTCGAGGACGAGGGTCTGATCCGCGCCGGCGAGCGCGATGGCCGCAAGCACTACGAGCTGACCGACGCCGGCAGCACCTACGTGCAGGAGCGGAGCGCGGAGGCGCCGGCGCCGTGGGAGCAGATGAGCGGCGACGTCTCAGACCAGGCGCACGAGCTGGGCAGGTTGATACGCGAGGTCGCCTCCGCCTTCACGCAGGTGGTAAAGACCGGCAGTGAGGCGCAGATGGGTGAGGCGCGCAAGGTTCTCACGACGGCAAGGAAAGACCTGTACAGGATCCTCGCCGACGGCGACTCCGGCGAGGACGACGGCGAGCGCGATACCGTGGACGGCGACGCCTGAGTCCGACCTCCAGACCATGCCCAACGAACCCAGTCCAGCACCCACAGCCGCACTGACCGATCGGCGCTCCGTCAACGGGACGCCACTGCCGGACATCGCGCTCGCCGTCTCCGTGAATGGCCTCGTCAAGCGCTACGGCGAGCTCGAAGCGGTGCGGGGCATCGACTTCGCGGTCGCGGCCGGCGAGACGTTCGGGTTCCTCGGCCCCAACGGCGCGGGCAAGTCCACGACGATCAGCATGCTCTGCACGCTCGTGAAGCCGAGCGCCGGGAGCGCGCGCGTGGCGGGGCACGACGTCGTCGGCGAACGCGACCAGGTGCGGCGCAACATCGGGCTCGTGTTTCAGGACACGACGCTCGACGGCTACCTGAGCGCCGAGCAGAACCTGCGCCTGCACGCCGAGCTGTATGGGGTTCCGCGTGATGCCGTCACCGAGCGCTTGCAGCAGGTGATGGAGATGGTCGGGCTGTGGGAGCGGCGCTCCAGCCTGGTGATGACGTTCTCCGGCGGCATGAAGCGTCGCCTGGAGATCGCCCGCGGCCTGTTGCACTCCCCGCGCGTGCTGTTCTTGGACGAGCCGACCGTCGGCCTCGATCCGCAGACGCGCAGCTCGATCTGGAGCTACATCTCCGAGCTCAAGCGCGACGAGGACATCACGATCTTCCTCACCACCCACTACATGGACGAGGCCGAGTACTGCGACCGCATCGCGATCATGGACCGCGGCACGATCGTTGCGCTCGACACCCCCGCCACGTTGAAGGCCAGCGTCGGCGTCGATCGCGTGCAGATCCAGACCGACGACGACGACGCGGCGATCGCCGCCCTGCGCGAGCGCTTCGAGATCGAGGCGACCGTCGCCGAAGGCGCCGTCACGTTCGGCGTGCCCGCCGGCGAGGCGTTCGTCCCACGCCTGTTCGCCGAGCTCGGGCAGACGATCCAGTCGGTCCACGTCTCGCGGCCGTCCCTGGACGACGTGTTCATGTCCTACACCGGCACCACCATCCGCGACGCCGAGGAGTCCGGCATGACCGACATGCGCCGCAACATGGCCCGCATGATGAGTCGGTGATCGCGCGAGAAGATGAAGGAGGAGGATGTTGGTATTAAAAATTAAGGCGCGTATGACAATGGTGCACAACTTTCAAATTAGAGACACTTACCCCTACGCCCTTCCTCGTAATGGCGACTGAAACCACCACCACCACAACGCCCGTCGGTCCGCCGGCGACGCCCAGCGGCCCACCGGCCCATAATCTCGCACGCGTGCGCGTCCCCGCGCGCAGTCTGCGCAGCGAGCTGCGCGCGATCCGCGTCGTCTGGAAGCGCGAGCTGATCCGCTTCAGCCGCGACCGTCTGCGCATCCTCACTTCGCTGATTCAGCCGTTCCTGTTCCTGTTCGTGCTCGGCACGGGCATCGCCACGCTCGCCTCCGCCGGCACCCACGGGGTCAACTTCAAAACGTTCATCTACCCCGGCGTGCTGTGCATGGCGGTGATGTTCACCGCCATGTTCTCCGCCGCCTCGATCGTGTGGGACCGCGAGTTCGGCTTTCTGCGCGAGATGATGGTCGCGCCCGTGCGCCGCAGCTCGATCGTGCTCGGCAAGGTCGCCGGCGGCGCCACCGTCGCCACCTTCCAGGGCCTGATCGTGATCGCGATCGCCGGGCTCGTCGAAATCCCCTACGAACTCAGCCTGATCCTCGAGCTGTTCGCGCTCTCGATGCTGATCGCGTTCGCGATCACCGCCTTCGGCGTGATGTTCGCCGCGCGCATCAACCAGATGCAGTCGTTCATGGCGCTCATGCAGATGGTGATCATGCCGATGTTCTTCCTCTCCGGCGCGATGTTCTCGGTCGCCAACCTGCCCCAGTGGCTCGCGATCCTCAATCGCCTGGACCCGCTCACCTACGCCGTCGACCCGATGCGCCGTGCGATCTTCTCCCACCTGAACGTCTCCCCGGCCGCCCGCGAAGCGCTCGTCCCCGGCGTCACCTGGTTCGGCTGGCGCGTGCCCACGCTGGTCGAGGCCGCGGTCATCGCGACCCTCGGGCTGATCATGTTGTTCGTGGCGATATGGGAGTTCTCCCGGGCCGAGTAGCGGCCGTCAGGGTTTGAGTGCCTGCGCGGCTACGCCCAGCAGCGGGTCCTGCTCGGCGACGGAGCTCGACGCGGGGTCGGCCAAGCGGATCGCCTCGGCCAGGCGCTCGGGTTCGCGCAGCACGCGCCGTTCGACCAGCGGCTGCAACAGCCCGCGCAGCGCGATCGTCGGCCCAACCCAGCGCGGCGCCCACACGCGCGCCGAGCGCCGCTCGATGCCGCGCTCGATCGCGTCGATCGCCTTGGAGACGGGAGCGGGGTTGCGGATGAAGGCCGGAGAGCTGCCGTTGACGACCTGCGCCGAGGGCTGGGCGTAGCCGGCGCGCACGAGGTCGGTGTCGAGGAAGCCGAAGTAGGCGCAACCGACCTGCACGCCGCTGGGCGCTAGCTCGGCGCGCAGGGAGTCGCTGAGCCCGTCCACGCCCGACTTCGCGGCGGCGTAGGCGCCGATCATCGGTGGGTGCACGATCGCGCTCAGCGAGGAGATGTTCAGCAGATAGCCGCGGCGGGCGATCAGCTGCTCGATCACCGCGCGGTCGGTGCGCCACACGCCGAGCAGGTTGACCGCGAGCGTGCGCTCGATCTGCTCGACCGGGGCGTTGATCAGCGAGCCCGTGAACGCGACGCCTGCGTTGGCGATCGCCACGTCGATCCCGCCGAATCGCGCCACCGTTCCCTCGACCGCGCGGGTGAGCGCCTCGAAGTCCGTCACGTCCGCTTCGAACGCCTCCGCGCGCTCGCCTAGACGGGCCGCGAGCTCCTGCAACTTCTCTGGCTCCAGCCCGACCAGAGCGACATTCGCGCCCTTGCGATGCAGGCGCTCCGCGGTCGCCGCGCCGATGCCACGCGCGGCGCCGGTGATGAACACGGTACGCCCGCGCACGTCGAACGGGGCCTGCTTGATGCGGCTCATACGGCGGCCAACTCTACGTGCTCATGCGCGGGTCGCGCGCTCAGCTCGTAGTCGGCCGGATCGAAGCGGCGCGTGCGCCGGCGGTAGGGCCAGGTCGAGCCCGGCCAGATCGTGGAGTTGCGGCCGTGCTCGTCCAGATACCAGCTGACGCACCCGCCCGAGGTCCACACGCTGCCCTGCAGCTTGCGCTGCAGCTCCTCGTTGAAGCGCTCCTGCACGCCCGCGCGCACCTCGAACACGCTCGTGCCCGTGCGGTCGAGGTGGGCCACGCAGTCCATCAGGTGGTTCAGCTGCGACTCGATCATGAACACGATCGAGTTATGCCCCAGGCCCGTATTCGGCCCCACGAGCAGGAACAGATTGGGAAAGCCCGCCACCGTCGCTCCGAGATACGCCTGCGGGCTGCCCCGCCAGACGTCTTCCAGCGTGCGCCCCCCGCGGCCATGCACCCACTCGGCCACCGGCATGTCGGTCACGTGAAACCCGGTCCCGAGGATGATCGTGTCCAGCTCCCGCTCGGCGCCGTCGGCGGTGACGATCCCGCGCGGTGTGACCGCGGCGATCGAATCGGTCACGACCTCCACGTTCGGATGCTGGAGCGCCGGGTAGTAATCGTTGGAGATCAGCGTGCGCTTGCAGCCGATGCGGTAGCGCGGGGCCAGCTTGGCGCGCAGCTCGGGATCGGGCACCTGTTCACGCAGGTGCTTGCGCCCGGTCCGCTCGGCCAGCGAGCCCTCGCGAGGGTGCATCAGCGTGAATACGAACAGCTCCCGCGACCAATACACCAGCCCGCGCACGAGTCGTTGCGCGGGCGGGAACACGCGGTAGAGCAGTCGCTCGGCACGAGTCGTACGCCGGTCGCGGTGAGGGACAACCCACGGCGGCGTGCGCTGGAACAGGTGCAGCTTCGAAACTTCCGGCTGGATGTGCGGCACGAACTGGATCGAGGAGGCGCCCGTGCCGATCACCGCGACGCGCTTGCCCAGCAGCGAATGCTCGTGGTTCCACTGCGCCGAGTGAAAAATCGTGCCCGCGAACGTGTCGATCCCCGCGATCTCCGGCAGCTTCGGCTCGGCCAGCGGACCGGGGCCGGCGACCAGCATCTCCGCGCTCAGCTCGCCCATGTTCGTCTCGATCCGCCACAGCCGCTCGTCCTCGTCCCAGCGCGCCGCGGTGACCTCGTGGTGAAAGCGGATGTGGGGGTCGATGCCCTGCTCGCGCGACACACGCCTCAGGTACTCCCAGATCTCCGGCTGGCACGAATAAGTCCTCGTCCAGCCTGGGTTTGGCGCGAACGAGAACGAATACAGATGCGACGGGATGTCGCATTGACAGCCCGGGTAGGTGTTCACGTTCCACGTGCCGCCGACGTCGCCGGTGCGCTCGAGCACGACGAAGTCCTCGATCCCGGCCTGCTTGAGCTTGATCGCGGCGCCGAGCCCGGCGAAGCCCGAGCCGACGATGGCGATGCGGTGGTGGGTGGTGGTCGTGTTGGGGGAGATAACGCTCACCCGCGGAAGCCTATCGGGCGATCGCGAGGGAGGGTCGATTTCTGAGGCCGTCTCAAACGCGACCGGCCAGGGGCGGTCAGTGCCCGGCTTTGCGATGTTTGTGCGCTAGCGCTCGCGGGCTAACCGTCACGAGCGCCGCGCTGCTCGGCGCCAACTTGACCTTCACGACGCCGGCGTGGGCGACGACGCGTTCTGGATGGATGGGCGCGCGCAACGATCCGTCGGCCGCCACCGCGTGGCCGCCGAGCAGGATGTCGCCGGTCGCGCTCGGGGCCGGTCCGGTCAGGCGCAGGATCTGTCCCGGGCCCAGGCCCGCGCCCACGTTCAGGCGCAGCGCGAGCGGGCGTGCACCCGGCGGTTCGTCGTCGACGAGCACGACCTGCACCCCGTGGCCGGGCCCGGAGAACGACGCGACGACGAGGTTCGGTCCGTTGTCTGTGGCCGGCGGCGCGCCTTCGCTACCGGCGGGCGCTTCTTCGGGAGCGGTGGTGGGTGCGGCGGGTTCCCCTTGCGCCGCGACGGTCGTGGGCAGCGGGCGATAGCCGACGAGCGATCTGCTCAGCAGCATCGCGTACCAGTCCGGCTGGGCGCGCAGCGCGCCCTTCGCCAGCGCAGCCGGATCGGGCGCGCACAACGGGGTGTAGCCGGCGCAGTTGCCGGGGTTGCCCTGCAGGTTGATTCCCACCGCGCCCGAGGCCATCACCTGGGTGATGTAGCCGGTCGCCCAGAGCGCCGAGGCGAACGTGTTGCTGATCCCGGCCACTCCCCCGCAGGAGACCGAGCCCGCCTCGTCGATCCGCAACGGCACGTGCAGGTTGCGCGAGACCCGCATGTAGGTGCCGAGCGACACCGACTCGCGCCCGCGCGTGAGCACACTCAGCAGCGATTCGATCGAGGGCGGCGGTTTCTGCGCGCACCCAAGCGGATAGTGGTGGCCGGTCAGCAGCGCCGGCCGCTGCGACAGCGCCTCCTCCTCGCCCCATTCGATGAAGATGCCAGAGCCCGAGACGTCCGGGCCGGCGATCGGCACGCCCGGGGTGAGAGCCTGGATCGCTTCGCGGTACTCGCTGACCTCTTCCTCGTAGCCCTGCGCGATCCAGGGCAGCGTCCGAAATCCGTGTTTACCGTAGGCGTCAGGCTCGTTGCCGATCTCGACCGCGGCGAGGTTCGCGCCGAGCGCCCTGTGCGCGGCCGCGACCTCCCGCGCCGCGGCCGCCGGTTCGAAATGGGCCATCCCGACCGTCAGCAGGATCTTCCAGCCGCTGCGGCGGGCGAGTCGGCCGATGGCTTGCAGCTGCGCGGCGTTGATCGTGCGCGAGGCCCACGGCGGCTTCGGCGTGTCCGGGTCGCTCCAGCCGATGTTCTGATCGGAGGTGATGCCGCCGAAACGGATCACGCCCGGCCCCAGCGAGCGCAGCAGCTTCACCAGGTCGCCGCGGTCGGCGTACTGGGCGATCTGGTCCAGGGCGGCCGCCTCGAAGGAGAGGCCGAGGAATGCCTGCGGTACTGGCGGGCCCGGGGCCAGGCGGTTGATCGTCACTACGACTGGGAGTGGGGGTTGGGCGGTGGCGGTTGCGGGGGCGAGCAGGGGCCACAACGCCAGGGACAGGCCGGCCGCGGCGGATGTGATTGAGAGCACGAGCCTCCGTCTGCTGCTCGTGTGCCGAGGACTCCCGACGGTCACCTCGGCGGGAGGCGTCGCGCGTGGCGGAAGGGCCATGGGAGGAGTTAACCGACTCGGCGTGTTGTCATGCGCCGCCAAGGCGGGCCGTCCCGTAGGAGAACGGCCCGAAGGGCGTTGGATAGGTGCTCCACCGCCAAAAGTGCCCCGTGCGGGACTCGAACCCGCCCCACCGGATTAAAGGTGGCTCCAAGAGGGGTTATCTGAGGTCTGTTTTCCAGCAACGACGGGCGTTTGTGTGTGCTCAGATCATCTCAGAAATGCTCATCTCGGGACCAATTCGGGGACCACGTTTAGATTCCATTAAACAGAATCCAAGTCGCGTTCACGAGCCATAGGCTTGGTTCCAACCCACCGGATCGTTTGTCCGCTATCCGCTGGATTTTGATGTGAGCACTGACCGATTCGAGCTTCCAGCCGATCCGGGTTTAGCCTGGCTACCCGCCGGATTTTTCGGGGTCTTGGTACCAGGTACCAGCTTCCTTCCAGTGCGTTGTCAGCCTTCGGGATCATCAAGGATGGCGTGCTTGCCGATCCGTAGCCACACGATGTGCGGTTCGCCGGGCATAACCTGCTGGCCGTAGCTGAAGGTCGCGCGCCCATCCCCTGCCCAGGTCATCTCCCAGATGCCGTCGGTGGCTTGTACGCGCTTGACGCGGAGCCGCGGAGCGAACTGCGGCGGCTGTGCGCGCAGGCCGGCCACCAGCTCGTCACGGGCTGCTAGGAAGGCGCGACGCTGCTCGCCGGTCAGTTTGCGCATGTCGCGCTCAAAGCGCGTGGAGCGCTCGTAGGTGGGCGACACCTTGCGGCGCCTACTGATCCGGGTGTTCGCCTTCGTAGGGCGCAGCGAGCATTGCTTCGTCGAACTCCTGCTCGGAGGCGAAGAACACGCTCTCGCCTGTGCGCTCCTGGTGCTCGTTCTTCTCGTCCGGTGTGAGCTTCCGCACCAGCTCACCACGCGCGGTGCTCTCCACGATGACGAGTGGCTCGTGCTCAAGCCCAGCACGCTCCAGCAGCTCTCTTGGGAGCCGCTTGGCGTCAACGACGATGGGGGAGAGAACGCTCGACGTCATCTGATCCTCGATACCGGATTGTAGTAGCCGGCGCCCGTCCAGCGAGCGAGTCCGTTGATCTCGCTCGCGCCGTGAGCTCAGGTGGGGAAGATCCGCCGCCGACGCTCGATCAGCTTCTGATACTCCGCCGCCTTGTCGGAGTAGCCAAGGCCGGCGAGAAGCGCCGAGTCGGTCAGTGCGACAAGTGCTCGCGGATCGCTCAACGGCAAGAACTTGCCGTCAACGGCCGCGTATGCGCCGCTGGGTCCGTCATAGCCGATGATCCTCTGTTGTTTGGGCATGGCGATCTTTCGTCGTCGTCGATCGAGGGTAGTACCTCGACCAGTTCGCCGAGCGTCAGAGTGGGCCATACAGGACGGCCTGGCGTCATCTTGCCACCGGCTCAAACGGCGCCTCGGCCGCGTCTTCGTCCTTGAAGGCCATCGCCAGCCTTTGCGCGGCGTCGGCCTTGGACTTGTAGTGCAGCTAGCGCATCGTCGTCTGGACGTTGGCGTGTCCCATCCACTCCTTTAGCTCCAGGATCGACTCTGCTTGCTCGACCGCGCGGGTGCCGAAGGTATGGCGCAGGTCGTGGAAGCGCAGGTTGCGCAGTCCGGCTCGGGCGAGCGCGTCCTTGTACTCGGCGCGGAGGTCTTTGGAGTCCACATGGCCGCCCGCGGCACCGGCGAACACGAGGTCGTTGTCGCCGGTGAAGTGCTCGCGCTGGCCGGGGCGGGCGAGGGCGGTTGCGCACCGCTGCATCTCATCCAACACGCGCCCTGGATCGGGCATATCCTGATCTTGCATCGGGAGCGTACCTCCTGGTGCCGGGCCCCCGGCAGCGTCAACTGCGCGGGGGCCAACCTGTTTCTACGTACACCCGACCATAGGCATACACCCCGAACAAAGTCAAGGGAAACGCCCAAACTTGGCGCGAAAGCGTCCTCGGGGGCGGACGGCTGCTATCCATCCTGCGGCGGTAGGCTCGATGCAGCGCCAGTGAAGTGTCAAGGCGGCACATCAGTACTACAGAGTCGGATCATCTGTGCTACAGTGGCGAACGATGGTACCCGAGCACCGCGTTCTCGCCGAGTTGGTCGCTATGGAGCCGGCCGACATCGAAGCCGAGCTCGAACAGGTACGCGCAGAGAAGGCGAGACTTGAGATTCAGGAACAGCTCCTAGCGCAGGCGCTGCGGATGCTTCAGTTCGCGGAGATTGGCCCTACCGGGGCGAGGGAGGGCGTGGAGCAACTTGCCGCGAGCGCGCCAAATCAGCGCCAGCAAAACATCTCGGCGAACATCCTGACCATTGTCAAACAGGCCGAGGGTGCAGAACTGTCTCCGGGCGAGATTCAAGAGATCCTCGCCGACTACAACATCCACGCCGATCTCAGTGCGATCCGTCAGGCCCTGCGGCGATGGGCCGACCGACACGTGATCCTAAAGAACGGGCATCGCTACCGGGCTCTCTCCAGTGACCAAGTGGGCCAGCCCTAGCAGCTTGAAGGAATGAGACACGAGACGCGCGGTCTCCAAAACCAGCGATGCCTTTGTCTCAGAAGCCCCCGGACGAGGACGCGATCGGCCCTCGTCCGGGGCACTCGGGACCAAACCGGGACCAAATCGCAGATCGGCGGTCAGGTCAAAGCCAAAACCCGCCTGTTTCCAGGCCCTTCGTAATGCCCCGTGCGGGACTCGAACCCGCCCCACCGGATTAAAAGTCCGGCGCTCTACCAGATGAGCTAACGGGGCCAGCGGCGGTCAGTCTGCCACATGAAGGGGTGGCGCGTGGACAGAGCGGCGAAGGGGGCGGCGCGAGGGGGGGTGCGGCCAACCGGCCGCGGGGAGCGGCTAGGAGGAGGGCCGTTCCGAGGCCGCGACGCGAAGCAGCTCGTCGATCCGGGTGAGCTTGACGCGGGGCCGTCCGGCGGGTTCGCCGAGGGCGCGCTCGTGGCGGTCGATCGATTCCCAGCCGGAGTAGGTGACCAGGGCGGGCTGGCGGGTGCGCAGGAGGGTCTCGATGGCGGAAGGGTCGGGGGTGTCGGGGGTGTGGGCGAGCGAGACCGTGGTGGATGAGTCGTCGGTGTCAGCGGAGGGGAGGTCGGCGGAGATCGCGTCGACTGTCTCCTGGGCGTCCTTCTTGTTGGTCCCGATCACGCCGGAGGGCCCGCGCTTGATCCAGCCGACGACGTACTCGCCGGGCAGGGGGGCTCCGGTGGAGGGGTCGAGGACGCGGCCACAAGCGTGGGGGATGGTGGCGGCGCGCTCGTCGAAGGGGACGCCGGGGAGGGGGATGCCGCGATAGCCGATCGCGCGGAAGACGAGGCCGGCGGGGAGCGTCTCGCGCTCGTCGGTGGGCTCGGCGCGAAGGCCGCCGTCGGGTGTGGGGGCGAGCCGGTTGCGAACGAGCTCGACCGCGGATAGGTGACCGGAGTCGCCGGCTGTGAGCGAGGTGGGCGAGAGCAGGAAGCGCAGGACGATGCGCTTCGTCCGGCCCGACGGCGGGGTTGAGGCGTAGGCGCGCAGGAGCTCGACGTTGCGCTGGGCGGTCGGGGTGAGATCGGCGTCGGGGCCGGAGAGGGCGAGGGCCGCGTCGAGCTCGTCGGGGTCGACGATGACGTCGGCGTCGGAAAGGTCGGCGAGCTCGCGCAGCTCGGGGTTGGTGAAGGCCGCCTGGGCGGGTCCTCGGCGCCCGACGACGACGACCTCGCGCACACGGGAGTGGGCGAGGACGTCGAGGGCGTGGTCGGCCGTATCGGTAGGGGCGAGCTCGGAGGGGGCGAGTACCAGCATGCGGGCGACGTCGAGGGCGACGTTGCCGTTGCCGATCACTACTGCGCGCTCGGCCGAGAGGAGGTCGGGCTCGAGGTCGGTGTGGTCGGGGTGGCCGTTGTACCAGCCGACGAACTCGGTCGCGGCGTGGGAGCCGGGGAGGTCTTCGCCGGGAATGCCGAGGGGGCGGTCGGAGGGAGAGCCGGTCGCATAGACGACGGCGTGGTAGTGCGCGAGGAGCTCCTCGCGTGAGACGTGCTCGCCGAAGGTGACGGCGCCGAAGAAGCGGAAGCGAGGATGGGCGGCGGTGCGCTCGTAGATGCGGGTGACGGACTTGATCTTGGGGTGATCGGGGGCGACCCCGGAGCGGACGAGACCCCAGGGCGTGGGCAGGCGCTCGAACATGTCGACCTCGAAGCGCTCGGAGTGGTCGGCGAGGAGGTGCCCGGCGGCGTAGAAGCCAGCCGGGCCGGAGCCGATCACGGCTACGCGAAAGGGGGCTGGGTCAGAGGCGGAGGAGTCGGTCATCGCTGGGAGTGGGATGGGCGCGGCCCGACTCGAACGGGCGACCCCCTCGGTGTAAACGAGGTGCTCTGGCCAACTGAGCTACGCGCCCAAGGTCGGGAGGTCCAAGGCTAGCGAAGCGCGGGCGGGAATCTGGGACGCGCGCGGGCCGGGTGGGGCGAGGAAGTGCGAAGCTGGGCGGGTGAGCCGAAGGAGGGGCAGGCGGTTGGTGGCGCGTATCGCGATCGTGGTGGGAGTGGGGATCGTGGCGCTGGTGGTGCTCGCGCAGCTGCTGGCGCCGGGGATCGCGGCGAGGGTGGTGCGGGGGAAGGTGGAGAAGTATGGGACGGTCAGGAGCGTGCAGGTGAAGGCATGGCCGGCGGTGAAGCTGGCGTGGAGGCGCGCGGACGAAGTGAGGGTGAGTGCGGGAAAGCTGAAGCTCGAACCCGAACAGGCCGTGGGGCTGCTGAAGGAAGCGAAGGGGACCGATCGCGTGGAGGCGAGCGTGGAAAGCGTGGAAGTGGGCGGACTGAGGCTGACGGACGCGAGGCTGGAAAAGCACGGAGACAAGCTGCGGGCGGAAGGGGTGGCGAGCGAGGAAGACGTCAAGCGGGCGCTACCGGAAGGGCTTGGGGTGGCGCTCGTGAAGAGCGAAGGGGGAACGGTGGAAGTACGCGCGAGCGGGGGGCTGTTCGGGGTGGGCGCGAGCGTGGATGCGGTGGCGCAGGCTGAAGACGGCAAGCTCGTGGCGCGACCGACGGGGCTGTTGCTGAGCAGGTTGAAGCTGACGCTGTTTGAAAGCGCGAGCGTGTATGTGGAAGGGGTGGAAGCGCGCGCGTTGGCAAGCGGCCCGGGCGGGGAGGCGAGATATGAGCTGTCGATGTGGGCGAGCCTGCGGTGAACGGCGAGTCGAGGAGTCGGAGTCCGTCGCGGTTCGCGTCAGCCGAAGTCAGCGCTTTCGACACCGATCTTGCTGAGCGGAGGGGAGGGGGCTTTGGCGGCCCGCGGGGAGACGATCATGGGTAGTCCCTCACGGGGGCTGATGGTGGGCATCTGGCGGATGGTCAGGCGGAAGTCGGAGGGAAGGGAGAGCGCGAAGCGGGAGAGGATGAGCGTGGCGATCGTGCGAATCTCGAGCTGGCCGAAGCGCATGCCGATGCACGTGCGCGAACCGCCGCCGAAGGGGATGTAGGCGCCGCGCGGGAGCGCGGTCTTGGCCTCGGGGGCGAAGCGCTCGGGTCGGAAGGAGTGGGGATCGGGGAAGACGTCGGGCAGGCGGTGGGAGGCCCAGGAGCAGTAGTTGACGAAAGCGCCGCCGGGAACGGTGTGGCCGTGGAGCTCGAAGGGGGCGAGGGAACGGCGGGGACCGATCCAGGCGGGCGGATAGAGGCGGAGGGTCTCGTCGAGGACCTGCTCCAGGTAGGGCAGACCGTCGCCCATCAACTGGGAAGGGGTGGGTAGGGCGTTACCGGCGAGCTGGGTGTGCTGCTCGGCGAGCAGGCGCTCGACGACGTCGGGGTGGCGGGCGAGCTCGTAGAACATGAAGGCGATGGTGGAGGTGGTGGTGTCGTGGCCGGCGAAGAGGAGGGTCATGACCTCGTCGCGGATCTGAAGGTCGGTGAGGGCAGTAGTGGCGCCGTCCTCGTCGGAGGCGTCGATGAGGAGCGAGAGGACGTCATCGCCGCGCTCACCGGTGGCGCGCCGGCGGGAGATCTCGGAGTAGATCAGGCGGGTGAGGGCGCGGGTGGCTTTCTGCTGGCGATCCCAGGGCGAGAAGGGCCCGCGGAGCATGCGCAGGGTGTAGTCGCGGGAGTAGAAGGAGAGGGTCTGCTCGAAGAGGGCGGCGGCGTCGATCGAGCACGCGGCGGGACCGTCGGGATCGAGGCCGAAGAGCGCGCGCATGGCGATGCGCAGGGCGAGGCGGCGGGTCCAGGCGTAGAGGTCGAGGGTGGCTCCGGGGTTGAAGGAGTCGAGCGCGGAGAGGGTCTCGGCAGCCATGGTGTCGAGCGAGGAGAGGATGCGCTCGTGGTGGAAGGCGGGCAGCATGATCCGCCGCGAGGCGCGGTGGAAGTCACCGTCGGTCGTGAGCAGACCGTCGCCGGCGAAGCCCATGAGGTCGCGGAAGTAGGAGGTGCGGTAGGCGAAGTTGGAGGCGCCCGAGACGGTGATGTGGTGGTTGGCGGCGGGCCCGAGCGCGAAGACGGAGTTGGCGTGGAAGAGCCGCAGCGTGAAGACGGGCCCGTAGCGCTCGTAGGACTCCAGGAGCAGCGGGAGGGGTTCGTTGGCGAAGCGCTGGGTGCGCCGCAGCGAGGGCCGGGTGTCGCCGGGCGGGAAGGGGACGGTGGCGGAGCGCTCGTCGAGGAGATCTTGGACGAGGACGACGAAGGGGTTGTAGGAGCGGAGGGGTGCGGGGGACTCGAGCGGCATGGGCGAGAGCAACAATAGACAAAAACTGGCTGGCTGGCCAGTTTGCCAGAACGTGTGGACGAAAGTGGCGTAAGACCGCCGCCAGCGAGCGGGTCGCGGACGGTCCTACTGGCCACCTGCCGGCGCGTACTCTGAGGACGATCATCCGTATGCGACCGTCAGGAGGGCGGGCGCGGCGGCCACTTGGCATACTGAGGGCGCGCGCAGGTTCGCAGGAAGCGGACCGACCCGCGCGAAACGCGGGGGCGTAGCTCAGTTGGTTAGAGCGCCGGCCTGTCACGCCGGAGGTCGCGGGTTCGAGTCCCGTCGCTCCCGTACTTTATACCCCTGCGTAGGATCCTAAGTGGCCCTACCTTGGGGAAATTGTACGGGTATGGAGATCGACGAGGCGACAATCAACGATGCGGGGAAACGTCTAGTCGGCGCTTCTCCGGCCGGCACGCGTGTGATCCTCTTTGGCTCCCACGCGAGGGGCGAGGCGAGCAGGAACAGCGACCTTGACTTCCTTGTGATCGAGCCGTCGGTGGAGCACCCTGCGTCCGAGTCGGTGCGGTTGCGCAGGGCACTGGGTGATCTGGTTGTAGCGGCCGATGTGATCGTGGTCAGCGAGCAGCGAGTTGACGAGTGGCGCGATGTGCGCGGAAGCCTGATCCACGCTGCTCTCGCCGAGGGACGAGAGCTGGCCGCCTGATGGCTAGCCAGCGTGACCTCGCAAGGCAGCTGCTGCAGCGCGCCAGTGACGATGAGGCTGCCGCCAAGGCGACGCTGCCGATCGAGATGGTCACTGATGCAAATCGTTGGAATGCTCGCTCAGCAAGGAGTTGAGAAGTCGATCAAGGCCGTTCTTGCCGCTCGCGGTGTGGACTTTCCCTTTACGCACGACATCGGTGGCTTGGTCATTATCTGCAACAACGCCGGGATCTCTCTGCCGGACGATCTGCGTGGCGTGGATCAACTCACCCCCTACGCGGGCACCCTGCGATACGACGCCGAGGACCCGCAACTGGTCGATCGTGAAACGGCGCTGCGCTGGGCCACAGTGGCCGTCACCTGGGCGCGGGCTCAGGTCGAGTCTGCCACGGCGCCTGCTGCCGAGACCGACGGCCAAGAGGGCGCCTGATCCACGGGCGTCTTGCGCCTGACCATTCCAAGCGCCGGCGCAGTATTTTAGGGTTCGCTTGACTTGCGAGCGGGATTTGCCTGTCCGTTATCTAGGAGCTCGATGGCGTTGGCGATGTCGGCGGCTTCGATCGGGGCGCTGGGGTGTTTTTGTTCCGAGTATCGAATCATGGTGCGACCCGTGAAGATGCTCATACGTCCCCCGGTCTTGCCGATGCGAAAGGCCGGTGTGACGTAGAGCCCGATTGTCCGGGCGCTCTGGTCTTCGCCGACGGTCTGTTCTTCGCGTCGGCCGGTGTGGCGGGCGGTACTCCAGTGGGTGAGGTTCAACCCCGAGGTCTGGCGCGCGATGCGCTGGATGTCCTCCTTCGCCTGGACGGTGCGCGCGTCAGCCCTGACATCGTCTTCCCCCGCGCACGAGTCGCCGTCTTCTGCGATGGTTGCTTCTGGCATCGTTGCCCCGAACACGCGACCGATCCAAAGACAAATGTTGCATACTGGATGCCGAAGCTGGCGGCGAACGTCCGACGAGACCGCGAAGCGGACCTGAGCCTGAAATCGGCGGGGCTGGACTGTAGTGCGCGCCTGGGAGCACAAGATAAACAATGACATCGAGGCTGTCGCCAGCCGCATCGTTGAAGTTGTTGCTTCCTCGCTGGCGTCGCGGCAACGACCGGATGATGCGGTTGGCTCAGCGCAGTCGCTTGCTGCGGAAAGAGGCGAGTCGTGAGCGATCAATGTAAACCACAAGCAGCGGCGACGGTAGAAGCACGAACCGGTGTCTGTGGTGATGGTCGCCTCGGCGGCCAAGCCGATGTCGGTATCTCAATGGTTGGGGAGCGGCGAGTCTCTGCACGCTTCGGTCTCGTTGTCAATCTCCACGACACGATTTAGCATCCAGTCGGCCGGTGCGTCGCCAGCTTGGTTGGCCTGGCGCTCGATGTAAGCGATGGCGTCGCTGAAGAGCGAGAGTTGAGCGTCATGTGGGCGCTGTGGCAGGACGACGAGCCCGGTATGCAGCTCGGCGTTTGCGCAGAGTCCCACGAAATCGGCGTGGTTGTTCGTGACAAACACGAACCCCTCATCGACGGCGACGGCCAGCAGCTCGTCGTCTCGCGTACCGAGCTGCCCGCGGTCGCGCGTGCATGTCGCCTCATAGCCGTGGGAATGTGCGCGGCCGACGAGCGCCGGGGTCAGGCACTCGTCGATCCAGAACTTCACGCGCCCTGTGTGGCGTGGCGTGCACGCGCGGGACGGCACGCAGCGGTGTTCCAGGGGCGTGCTGGCCGACCGCGGCGGGGGTTGGCGTGCGCCCACAGCACCGCGACGGCGTATGCCTCCTCTGGGATGTGCGGATAGTCCTCGCGCAGCACCTCGTGGGTCTCGCCCATCTCGATCAGGCTCGCGATCGTGCGTACGGGTACGCGCGTGCCTGTGATGACCGGCTCGCCTCCCATCACAGCGGGATTGTGTTCAACGTAGCGGTCGCGCAGGCTGGCATAGGATTCGCCGCGCTCGATCGTCTGCGCGACATCCTCGGTCATCGCTATGCGCAGGGCCTCGGACAGCGCAAGCTCGGACCCAACGGGCAGCGGCTCAAGGTGTGCCAACCACTTGCGCAGGCGTCCCTTCGCCCTGCTCGGAAGCGCCACGTCTATCTGACGCAGCAGCACGAGCAGCGCGACTTCGTGCGCGGGAAGCAGCGGCTTGCCTTCTCGGCGCTTGGGCTTTACCACGCCCTGCTCGATCGCCTTGTCGATGGCGTTCAGCGGAACGCGGCCGATCTCGGCGGCCTCGCGGCGTGTGAGCAGTGCGGATGTGGAAGCCATGTAAATCTATCCCCTAACCCGCAGCACTTTATCAGGTCCGAATCTTGACGACAGCGGTGGCAGAGACGCGGCTGCAATCCGCGGGGTGTCATTCGCGGGTTCGAGTCCCGTCGCTCCCGTCCCTGGCACCGCTTTTCTGGGCTTTCGCACATGGCTTGGAAGTAGGGGGCGAAGGGGGGTTGTGGTTTGATCGCAACAACCTGCCCGTCGTTTTGCCAGACCTGCTCGAAGAGGGTCGCGAGCAGGCGGTGGCGCTCGGCTGGGGACTCCTCGCGATCCCAAAAGCTCGCGAAGTCAGAGAGCACCTTCTCGGCCTCCGTGAGCTGCGGGTCGGCGGGGGGCGCTAGGCGCTCCAACTCGTCCTGTACGGCTTGGCGGCGCATGATGTACTGCGCTTTTGTGAGGTCGCCCAGCACGAACAGCTCTTGAAGGCGGCGGAGCTGGTCGGCAAGCTCGGCCTTCCGGTTCGGTCCGCTTCCCTCCCGCTGCGCCTGCTCGGTGATTCTGTTGAGCACAAGCGCACGCAGCTCGGCGTCGGGCTGGAAGGCTCGCAGCCAGTCGGCTAGCTGGTTCTCCAGCGGCTCTGCCTTGGTAATCGGCTGCTCGCACCCATGACCGTGTCGCCGGCCGGAACAGAGATAGCGCCGCACAGGTGGGCGCGATCCGCGGTTGCCGTGCATCCGGGCTCCGCAGCGCTCACAGTGGAGCAGCTTGCTCAACAGGTACTCATCCGATGGTGGGCTTGGCTGCTTGACTGTCGCTCGGTGTGCGCGACGTTCCTGTACACGGTCGAAAAGGTCCTCGGGGACGATCGGCTCGTGCAGTCCCTTGATCGTCTTGGAGATATCCCGCAGTCCCGAGACATAGCCGCAATAAGCGGCGTTGCGGAGCATGTCCCTAACGGTGTCCGCGCAGAACTCCCGATCCCTGGCGGTGCGGGCTCCCTTGGCGTTGAGCCACGCGGCGAGCGAGCGGTCAGACTCTTGGCCGGTGTCGTATCGCTCAAACATTCCGAGCACGAGCGGCGCGCGCCGCGGGTGAGGTACGGCTAGCTTTGTCACCTGATCGCGCGCGTACCCCCACGGGAGCGATCCGACTAGATATCCCTCTCTGGCCTTCTCGGCAAGTCCGTGGCGTACCCAAAACGACAGGGACACTGAGTAATACTCGTCGAACATCTCATTGATTGACTCTGCGAGGAACGATGACGGCTCGGTGTGATCTTCGCCCATCGGCTGTGATACCGAAACGACCTTGATGCCCAAACGCTCCCGGAGGAGCTGCTTGTACCTGCGGGCCTCGGACTGGTTGCGAGCAAACCGCGATGTGTGAAAGACGAGCACAACGTCAAACATGCCCTTTGCGGCGTCTGACATAAGTCGTTGGAACTCGGGCCGGGCCTCAGACTTGCGCCACGCGGAATGCAGATCGCAATACTCGCCGATAATCTCGATCTCGTTCTCCTCGGCCCATTCGTATATCTTCTTATGCTGCGCTCCAGGAGAGAAGCCCTCGCCCTGCTCCTCGCTTGACTCGCGAATATAGGCGGCGCCGCGCTTAGGCATGGTTGCCTCCGGTTGGGTCGCTATATCGTCCACGGCGTAGCCACCAGTCAGCAAACCAGTTGGCGAAGGCGTCAAGATCGCGCCCTCGGTAGATTGTTCGTGCATGGGAGCCAGTACCTCCTGTGTCTGGCCGGGGGCGTTCCAGCGCTGCCCGGCCGCTTTGTTTGGATGTCCCGATGGTAGCTCCAGCGGGCGCGGAACGCGACCGGCGCCGGATGCGCTGCGCCTTGCACGTCCGGGCGGAGCTTCCCTCGTGGCCCGTGTTCCGCTTGGCTGCTTGCTTTTCGCTCATTGGCTGCGCCTCTCAGTCGATTTGGCCCAATGCCTGATCCGGGCTCGGGCTATCGGGACGTACTCGGCCTCGCGCTCGACGCCGAGGAAGCGAGCGCCCTCCATGACTGCCGCTACGCCTGTACTGCCGCTGCCGGTGAACGGGTCAAGCACGAGCCCGCCCGGCGGGGTGGCCAGCCGTACGATCCAGCGCATGAGCGCGATCGGCTTGACCGTCGGATGGACGTTTTGCCGCGCGGTCTCCGCGCGGGTAGGGGTTGTCGATCGGCTTCTGGCGGCCGTCGTCGGTGGTGGCCTTGCTGAATCTGTTGAGCCCGGCGTTCCGCTCCGCGCGGCTCGCCTTAGCGCAGTAAAAGAAGCGTGAGGCGCCACTGGCGTCGGTGTAGGCCGAGCCGCCCGTATACCCGCTGCCGCCGAAGCGGCCTCCCCGATACTGGCGGCGCTCCTTGCGTAACGCTCGCGGTAGTCGTGCCGCCAGCCGTTTGCCGATATCGCCGCTCTGCTCATCGAGCAGCCGCACAGGACAGTCCGGGGAGCATTCCCAGCAGTCGACGAGCTCTCTGGCGCTTGAGCGCTCGAAGAGGCCGTCCTGGCCCTTGTGACCGGCCGTGCCGAGACCGCCTGCGCGGCGGACCGCCGGGTGGTGACCGTTTGACCGCACGCGAGTGTGACCGACATGCCGGCAATCCTCGGTGTGCGTCAGGGTCACGTTAGCCGGCCAGCGACCCGGGGCATCGTAGTTGCCGCGGGCGCGCTCGTCACAGCCGTAGATCCGGTTCTTGCGTGCCTTTGACTGGAAGTCTGCGTGGCGGTTCTTGGTCTTGCTCGAGCGCTCATCCGCTGGATCGCGGAACCCGATCCGGCAACCGTCGATGTTCAGCGCGCCGGTGCCATGCAGGTGGACGTTTTGGGCGACGGTTCCGTCCAGTGGCTTGCGCGCCATGATGATCGGCTCCCATCCCGGCTTCAGGGCGGTGCCCCAGCCCTGCCACGCCCTGGCGGCTCTACTGCGCGGCCGGTATCGTCCGACCGGGTTCGGTCCGACCGGGTTCGCGGTGAGCTTTTCCTTGGCGTAGCGACCTTTTGGGAAGTGTGTTGAGGCGACCGGGATCGCATGCCCGCGAGGACGGTGCCCTTCGGCCTTGTCGATCGCTACGGAGACGTTCAGCGACTTGGGGAAGCCCTGTCCGTAGAGCCAGCACAGGCAGTCGCGGATCTCAAAGCCAGCGTCCTCCAGTGCGCAGGTGAGGCGGTGGAAGGTGCGTGTCCCGCCGAACGCGAGCAGGTGGCCGCCGGGCTTCAGGACGCGCAGCGCCTCGCGCGCCCATGCCTCGTGCCATTCCTGCATCTGACGCTCGTACCCCTGCATGTTGCGATAGCCCTCGTCGTGGCGTCCCGTCTGGTCGTTGACCGGTCGCCTACCGGATTGCGGAACGTGTCCCAGCATCGGCCGGTCCCAGTCCTTGCCCATGAAGTTCAGGCCGTAGGGCGGGTCGGTGATAACCGCGTCGATGCTTGAAGCGTCCAGCTTCGGCAGTACCGCTAGGCAGTCTGCGCTCCTGACTTCCCATCGGCGGCGAGTGTTCAGGGGGGGCGTCATATTCACCTTTTGTCAGTTGGTGGTGGCCTCTCCGAGCCAGTTCACCGGCCGGCCGGGATGGTCGGCTGTAACAAAGACGTGTGCAAACGGTCCGCTGCTTAGAAGGTCGTCAAGACCTACGAAGGAGACGGGGATGGCGATGCGGTGGTCCTTGCCGGGGTCTGACTCGTACAGCGCGAGTGTGCGCCGTATGCGTTGGCGCATACGCCGCTCTGATTGGTCGGCGAGGACGATCAGCAGGTGCGGCCATGATCGGTAATAGCGACGCCATAGTGGCTCGGCCGGCGCGTCGGGGGCAGCCGCAGACGCGGGTGTGTAGTAGCGAAGCCTCGTGTAGCGGGTGATCTTCGCGGCTAGCTGCTCGGCGGGGCGGGCGGTCCCGCGGTCAAGCTCGATAAAGCGCTGGTGTAGGACGAGCGCGCCATCGTCTGCGACCATCGCGGCGAGGCCTTGCAGCCCTCTGACGTAGCGCCGGCACGACTCGCATTGCTCGACATGCTCAG
This sequence comes from Solirubrobacteraceae bacterium, assembly GCA_035948355.1. Lineage (GTDB taxonomy): Bacteria > Actinomycetota > Thermoleophilia > Solirubrobacterales > Solirubrobacteraceae > Palsa-744. The sequence goes on along the minus strand of DASZJF010000034.1, from coordinate 8,057 downwards.
CTGCGCGATGGTATTCACGATCGTCGTCGATCGCCGAGAACGCGTACGCGCGTATGAGACCCGCATCTTCGTTGCCGCAACCGCGGGCACTGAGGCTGGCGACGATGCCACCAATCTTCTTCATTGCACCGTCCATGACCTTCTGTAGAGCGGGCTCGGGAACCTTGAGCAGCTTGGCTGCCTCGGGCCGGCTGTATCCGTGGAGGATGCAAAGACTTACGGCCGCCTGCTCACGCTGGTTCAGACGGCCCTTCAACCTGGAGAACAGCCGTTTTAGCTTCTCTCGATCATCGACTTCGGCGGCTAGGTCTGGCTCAACTCCTCGCTCTAAGACATCGACGTCTTCATGCTCTGAAGGGTGGTTGGCCCTGTAGATGTCAACGGCTCGACGCCATGTGACGAGAACGAGTATGCCAGTGAGATTGTCGATCTTCTCGCCAGCCATAATTTTCTCGCATACGCCATGCCACGCCTGGTTGTATGCCTCTTCCAAGTCGTCGTCTACGACGTGCATCTTCCGGGCGGATAGCTTGCCGCGGACGGTTGTGGTCACCTCGGCTTCGAGCTCGTCGTACTTGCTCTGTGCGATCTCGGCCGAAGGCTGCCGCCCCAGCCGCTTGAGTGTGAGCGGATGGACACTCATTGTGGCTCTCGGACGGGTGAGCTTTCGAGGCGGTGCATCACCCTGGCGAGCGCGAGCGTCATTGAGCGGTCCCGGAAGCTAGCCGCGCCACCGATCTCAACGACAACCTCGGCGCGTGTTGCTGGCAGACACTCGCGCAGCACGCCAAACAGATCTTCAAGCCGCCCAGCGCTGAGGTTGCAGCGAGAAACTGCCAGTCATCCTCTGTAACGAGTCCATCCCACGCCCACGGCGCGGGATGATTGGGTTCGGAACCCAATTGCATCCTCCAGTCCCCACCGAGTGTCGAGTCGCATGGAACACAATCGGCACGGCCGCTTTCGGACTTGAGGCCCATGCGCTGTGCCCCGACAAGCATTCAGTTGCCCGCCTGCCAGGTAGGGCGATGGCAGCGCTCGGTGCTCGCAGCAGGCAAAGCCGGAGGGGTTCAGCTGCCCGGCGGCGGCGACACAGAGGTCTGCTTGCAGGGTCAGCCAGCATCCTTGCCCGGCTTCGATCGGCAGCAACCTAACCGGGAGCCGTACGGGGCGGCTGGGATGCCACTCAGGCAGCACGATGGTCGCCGTCGCACCATCGATCGCCATGACCGCCCAGGTGCGGTGGCCCTGAGTTCGCACGCACCGTGGGGCTGGGGTCTGGCGTTCCACCGCGGGTGTTGGCCGGGGTACCCTTCACCGTGAACTCGGCCATCATTCGGGTAACAAGCATTTTGCGTCGGTGCGTACATCGTCCATAACTCACCCAGACGTGAACGACTATGCATTTCACTCATACATACAACGGCCATCGCTACGAACTGCAAGCCTGATTAGAGTCTTATCGCAGCGCGCAACTGTCTGAGTATTTGCAAGCGCACCGCAAGTCCGTGGCCGCCACCATCGACAACCAGCCAAGCACCCGATATGCGTCGCGCAATCATTTCACCTTCAGCGCCGGGCGCACTAAAGATGTCACGAAGTCCCGGGACCCTCCTCATACCGGGAAGCCCCGCAGGATAACTGCCGGGATGCAGGTCGTCTAGTAGCACGCTACCGCGCAGTGTTGTGCCACCGACCCGGTATTGCGTACTAGCACACGAAATATACGGATGCCCGAATGACACCGGATATGTAATAAGCGTCGTCATGACGCTTCCTCCAATCGTCTTTAGGCTATGAAATTTATGCGCGGTGATCTGACATATAGCGTTGCGTGGCGCGCGAGCGGGCGCATGCCATAGAGTTACGGGCAGCTGAACGTTGAGTGGTACACCTCGCATTGGTCGCTGTGGAATCGCACCTCCGACTATGTTAAAGGGCGTGAGCTGTGGAGTAGGAAGTTGAACCCCAGGCTGTAGTTGGCCACTCTTGAGCCGCAGTTCGACAGCCATCGCACGGAGATGATCCGGCAACGCTGATTCTCGGTGCGTCGGAAAACGTGGGCCATCAGTAACTGACACAAATGCAACCTCGGGAGCAGTAATAGCCCAACCCCTTGTGTACGACGAACCCTCCGACATGAAGCCGCCGCTCCAACCTTCTACCCGAATGGGACGATCCTTGACCCTCGTTCCGCCGCAGCCTAGATCACTACCAATCACAACACACCAACCACCCCAGCCTCCCTGAAGAGGGGGCACAAGCACTACCCGCGAATGGAGCGCTAGCCACGGGGTATCACTCTCGTGCGAGTGTCCTTTACGCGCACACGTATGGCAGCTGCCAATACCAAAGGCGAGTGCAGTCGCACATCCTCCGATGACCGCAAGAGCAATAGCCGCTGAGCACACACGTCTCATACTGAGATTGCTCGACACCTGGTTGCGGGAGTTATCATGTCGTACCACTCTCATTGCAGTGGCACTGTCCCATTTACGCACACATTTGCCGCGTAGCCTCGGAATTCGCCCGTTTCGGCTTGACGTCCACTACCTGGAAACACGCCGTAGACGCCACCCCATATCCACACAGTGTACGATCGATTCGCTTCGCAACTCGCAAAGAATCCTCGTTCAGAACCAGTAGTATCGTAGAACGATACATAGTTATGTCCTTTTTCGGTAAGGCATTCGTAGATAGCCTTTTCGCCGTGAATACCGTACACCGCGATACAAAGTTGCATCTCTATCTTTGGCATCACAGCGAAGCATGATACACTTCCTTTAACGAGTATTTTACTTAGACGTTCGAAGGACATACTGGAGCCGAGGTAGCAGCCAACTTGTTTTAGCGTTAGTAGTTTGAGCGTTTTTAGACCATGGTTCCCACAACTACCAATGCCGCCCCCTGAGTCGCCTCCTTCTAGCGCGCGTCCGGCTTCTTCAGCGGCCAGTGCCCGGCGTGCGGCCACCGCTCCTGCTATTTCGGCGCCAGCTGATTCGATCGTGCTGACGAATGGTGTGACGGTGTTGGTCGGTAGAGGCAGTTCGACTGGTTGTGTTTGGAGCGGCTGTCCCGTAAGCGGTACGTATGTTATCCCATCCTTGGCTATGGTGCCTGATGGTAGTTCGCTCGTGATGCCGTCGGCGCCAAACCATGCGTACTTCGGTGGTTCTTTCCCTTCCGCTGGCACCCCGAACTCGGTGCTGTTATATGTTTTGAGTAGTTTTGTTTCGGTTTCGCTGAGGCTTGCGGTGCCGACGATGTTGCCCTGAAGGTCGTGCAGTTGAAGTTCGGTTGTGCCGCTGCTGCTGCTCTGGATCGCGGTTAGAGTTCCGTCGATTCCGGGGATATCTCGGGTCCAGGCTTTGCCTTCTTCGCTTGTCCATGCGATAGCGTCGCCGGGCGATGCGTAGTGCGAGATGGTGGTGGGTTCCGCTTTTGTTTTGATGGTGGTCTTGGTTTCCCTGGTGCGTCCTTCGGGGTCATATCCGTAGGTGAGGGTCTTTTCGTTCTGGGTTTGGCTCGCAACCTGCCCGTCGACGTAGTAGGTGCTCGTCAGTGCGTACTGGCCGGCGTCGACTGCGGGTAGTTTGGTCGTGTTGCCGAACGGTTCGTAGGTGACTTCTTCGTCGGTGTTGCGGTTGGCTTCGTCGTAGGTGTGGCGTTCGGTGGTGCCGCCTTCGGTTGGACAGGTTTCGTTGCTGGATTTACGTGTCGTCATGCTCGTGCGGTCCGATTCTTCGTTGTAGGCGTACAGTCTCGCTGTGCACTGGCCGCTCGCGGGTGTTTCCTGGACTTCTGTCAGCCAGCCAACCGTGTCGTAGGCGTAGCTCTCTTTCGACAGGGAGCTTGCCTGGGCGAGTGTTTCGCCGTGGATGGACGGCGTGATGCTGTCGCTGAACCAGGTGCAGTGTTCGGTGCAGTGCGTCGTCTTCTGGTATTCCAGGCCCGTGGCTTGTCCGGTGGAGTTCGTGGTGTAGGTGGCGGTCATGCCGTTGGGGTAGGTCTCGGTCGTCATGTGGCCTTCGACATCATATCCGGCCGTGAATGTTCCTGCGGCGGAGTCCACGAGCTTTTCCATGAACCCTGTCGTGGCGTTGTAGGAGTAGGTCTGTTTGCCCTTTTCTCGTTCCGTTTCGCCTTCGGGACCGTCCATCACGACTTCCTGGAGGCGCCCGTCGCTGCCTTCTTCATAAGAGTACGTGGTCGTGGCGTTGTCAGCGTCTGTGTATTTGACGAGCTGTCCGAGCGTGTTGTACTTGCTCGTGATGGTCCTGGTTTTGCCGGAGACTGTGGTGTTCTGTGTTTCCAGAACGCCTGTTTCTTTGTTGTATTCGTCGGTGACGGTGGGGAGTGGTTCGTCGATGCTGGCCGTCTCTTCGCTTGTGAGCGGTCGCCCGATGTTGTCGAAGGTCGTCTTTTTGGTTCTGGTGGTCGAACCGAATTTTTCGGTCGTCGTTTCGGGCTGATCCCACATGTTGTAGGAGATCGTGGTCACGGGGAGCTTTGGTGAGTCTTCCGGTTGGGCTGCCGGTTCGGTCTGGCACGGTAGGTTGACCCACTCGGGATGGTTCTGGCACGCTTCGACTTCGGCTTCGCCTTTGGCGGTGTAATAGATGGTCTTGGTGTCGTGAGCGGCCTGGTTGCCCGAGGCCCAGACCTCGATGCGATTGTTTTCGGTGTCGGCGACATAAGCGTCTCCAGCGGCGCTGATCGCGATGCCCCTTGGACCGGAGAGTTGCCCTTCGCCGGTGCCGTGCGAGGCGAAGGAGCCCAGGAACTGGCCGCTGGAGCTGAACTCCTCTACGCGGTCGTTGCCGAAGTCCACGACGTAGAGGTGCCCGGCGGCGTCGGTGGCCATCGCTTCGGGGTAGTCGAACTGCGTGCCGCCGTCGCCTTGGTTGCCGAACTGCGTGACGTAGCCTCCGCTGGTCGTGAGCTCCTGGACGCGGCGGTTGGCGGAGTCGGCTACATAGATGTCTGACCCGGAGATCGCGACGTCGCTCGGGTTGCTGAACTGGCCGTTGCCGGAGCCCGCGATCCCTGCTTTGCAGCTGCTTTTGCAGACCTCGAGTTCGGTTTTGCCGTCGCCTACGCCCCAACCGATGATCTGCAGGAATCCGCCGGAGGAGGTGTACTCCTCGATGCGGTTGTTGTGGGTGTCCGCGACCCATACGTCGCCGCTTGAGTCGATCTTGACACCGGTGGGGCAGTTCAGCTTGCCCGCTTCGCTGCCGTAGCTGCCGAACGCGCGGACGTAGCTTCCGCTGGAGGACAGCTCCTCGATGCGGTTGGCTTCGCAGTCGGCGACGTAGACGTTGCCGGTGCCCTGGTCGTTCTGACACCCAGTAGTCCACTTGGTGCGATGCCACGCGAGGAGAACTCGGATGGTGGCAGTTCGGGTAGTAACGGGTCGTCTACGCCCAGCGACTCCGATCCCTCCAAAAGACGACGATCCGCCTTGCCGAGACACTGCGTGGACGCGAACTCATCGTGCATGTCAGCGCACCTCCCGCCGGGACCGTGCGCATAAGCTACACCGGCCGTTATCGAGGCCGGACGATCGACTCCGGCACCAAGAGGGTCACACTGCGAGATGGCCGACTGACCGCGACTTTCAAACTCAGTGCTCGCGCGGCGATATACGCAACGATTCGAGTCGATGCGAGGCTTGACAAAGAGGCCACGGTCGGCAGCACGCTTCACCGCACGCGCCGCGCTCTTCTAGTCGCCACGGGCAGGTGTTCGAGCAACTCTCGTCGCGTCGTCTCTTGCGCGAAGCCGAGTCCGTCTCGGCTGTGACTCCGCTTCCGTAGTGCGTCGCGCCGCCATCGATGCCGAACTGTGAGAGTATCGCTAAATGAGAACTGCATGGGAGGTCATTTTCAGCGTCGCAGTGGTCGCGCTCTTTAGCTTTATCACCGTATTGCGCTGGGGATCAGCCTTCCCACGCATTGGGCGCTGGTTGGACAGGAAGCTAGGCAGTAACTGGTTTGGTCCCCCCCCCACTGACCTGCGACAACCACAGTCGACGGCCACCACAATGATTGGCCTTGCTGTCCATCAGCCGTGGCAAGCCGCTGTTCCTGGATAGGCTTCTTTGCCCACGATCCTGCCGGTCGGTGTCCGAGTAACCACATCAGCCGGACCTGGACCGAGCAGCGCATATACGAACACACCATCAGGATACAAACCGGCAGGAATCGCGACCCGTCTAAAGGATATTTCTCCGCCACGCCCCTGTGCGGTTACGGTGTCTCTCGGGACACGCAGCAGACCCTCCGCGAGTCTGGATGTTTCATGAGAGTCGACACAGCCACCAGAAACGTTCATCGCCAGGGTCCGCCGCTCACCGTGTTCTGGCTCAAGCGACGGGCCACCTTCCCAGCGCCCGCTGGTCAATCTAGACAGGGTGGGCGCTTCGTAACGAAGCCCAATCTGTGAGTAAGTGCGCCCCATAAATGTGTACCGCAAGACAGCGGTAACCAAATATACTCCTTTGGGAAGTCGTTCCCTGGCGAGAATCTGCACATCGTTCTGGATATACCTTACTGGATGTTCGCCAAAGTGCGATGTCGGTCGCCCTGCTCCGCATCCAGCAATCGCGATGCATACTACAGGCAGAGCTAAAATAGGAGCCAGCGTTCGATAAAAACGCTTAATCCCCATCACATGGTCAAAACGCCAGTGCGCTCTGCTTTTTTCGCCAGCATTTACCACGCCGTCGTGTCTACTACGGCAACGTAAAAGTGCCTCTTTACTCGTCATCGATGCCATTGCTGGCACTTTCATAAAAAATCCACGATATTTCTTCGATGGTCGTCGCACTTGTGTTTCCACACTCCCAGATGACGTTCTTACCGCCACTCTTATACCAGTTATTGCCGGTTCTGTCTGTTATGCCGGGATTGCCTGGAACCCAGAACCAAGCCCATGCTTCATAGCCGATGCCCGAAGTGGCGCTCACCAAGATCAGTGCGGTTCCTGCGAGCACTCCCGCTGTCTTCGCCGCGCCCGCGCCTCCACCCAGCAAACCCAACACACGCTCACGCGGACCACCAACTGGGCTGGTGCCGCCAGGCAAGCGAGCACTCACGAACGCGCCAAGCCTCAGTCCAGCCTGCATGCGCTGCCTCCACGAGCATTGGCAGTGGCAGAAACGCGGCGCTCGCACGGCGCTGGAACTCACGACGGCGCATCTCACGAACCAACCGCACATAGGAACGACGGCATCCCGCGCACGCCGCGATATGCGCGCGTGCCGCACGGACCTCCTCCGCGCGAGCCGTACCCGAGACGTGCGCCTCGATCACGCGCCGTCGGTATCCGCACATGCGTCCCGCGGCAGCAATAGCCGCGACCTGCTCCAGCTTCGTCTGGGCGCTGTGCGCCGCCGCCTTGACCGTCTTGAGAGGCACGCCCAGCTCACGAGCCGTGGCCCTGATCCCCACGCCGCGAACGGCCATCACCACCGTGACCCGCGCCTCGAACTCGTCCAGTTGCGCCATGAAATCGGCAGCGCAAGCCATACGGTCCCTCAGCTCCACCTCCTCGGTCACAGTCCGGCCCGACACCGAGACCTGCCGTGCGACCGCGTCCAAGTCCGCACGCTCCCACGAACCGACACGCACGCGATGACGACCTTCCCCATACCGTGCCAACAGCAGCTTGACCGACAGCCAGAACGCGCGCCGCAAATGATCCTCATTGAGGACTGCTCGTGGCTTCATCACCACCGCGCACACAGCGTCATCGAGGATCTCCTCCAGCGCCTGGGCGGGCAACTGTCGCGCGCTGGGTAGCCCCCTCAACTCCCGCAAAAGTGCCTCACGGCGCCCGTGCAGCGCCAATGCCACCTCCTCGGGCGTCCATGAGCCGGGCTGGGTGTGACGGAGGCGTTGATCTGGCCTGGTTTTTCTTGGAGGCGGGGGTCTGGAATCGGGCGGCGATGGTGGTTGTGGTGTGTTGGTTCTCGAACTCGATTGGGGTGAGCATGTTCAGGGCGCTGTGGCGTTTGCTGGTGTTGTGCCAGATCTCGATGTAGTCGTGGATCG
>DASZJF010000033.1:0-28684 GCA_035948355.1 Solirubrobacteraceae bacterium | reverse complement strand
TCGTTGCAGTTCAACGGGCCGAGCCTGGAGTTCACGGTGATTCAGAGTGGTGCGCGTCATCGGTTGCAGGCGCCGTCGGGCACGATCGTGGCGGGGAGCACCTATTACGTGGTGGGTACGTATGACGGGACGACGCAGCGGTTGTATGTGAACGGGTCGCAGGTCGCCTCGGCGGCCCTGACGGGTGGCGCGAGCGTGACGAGCAACCCGTTGTACCTGGGCTCGTGGGGGGGTAGTGAAGAGTTCTTCGCGGGCACGATCGACGAGGCGGCGGTGTACGGCAAGGCGCTGACCGCGACGCGAGTGGCCGAACACTACGTCGCAGGGACGGCCTGAAAGACCGTCGCACCCGGTGCAGGTCGAGCTCGACGGGCGCGCGCTGAGGCTGACGAACCTCGACAAGGTGCTCTACCCGCGCACCGGATTCACCAAGGCCGATCTGATCCGCTACTACGCGGAGATCGCGCCGGTGCTCCTGCCGCATCTGCATGATCGGCCGCTGACGCTCAAGCGCTACCCCGACGGCGTCGAGGGTGAGCACTTCTATGAGAAGCAGTGCCCCTCACACCGCCCCGAGTGGGTCCAGACGACGGCCGTGTGGAGCGGGCGCACCGACCGCGAGATCGACTACTGCCTGTGCCAGGACCTGCCCACGCTCGTGTGGCTGGGCAACCTCGCCGACCTCGAGCTGCACCCCTCCCTGTCGCACGCGCACGCGCTGGAGCGTCCGAGCACGCTCGCCTTCGATCTCGACCCCGGCCCGTCCGCGGGCATCGTGCAGTGCTGCGAGGTCGCGCTGGGGTTGCGCGAGATGTTCGCCGAGCTCGGGCTGCGCGCCTTCGCCAAGACGTCGGGCCTGACGGGTATGCAGGTCTACGTCCCGCTCAACGAACGCGACGTGACCTACGATCAGACCAAGCCGTTCGCCCGCGCGGTCGCCGACCTGCTGGCGCACCGCCGCCCCAAGCTCGTCGTCGCGCGCATGGCCAGGGCGGCGCGACGGGGCAGGGTGCTGATCGACTGGAGCCAGAACGACGAGCACAAGACGACCGTCTCGGTCTACTCGCTGCGCGCGAACGAGTCCCCGACGGTCTCCACGCCCGTGGCCTGGGATGAGGTCGCCGCGTGCCGCGACGCCGAGGATCCCGCATTGCTGGAGTTCGGCCCGGCACAGGTCCTGGATCGCGTGCGCGAGTGCGGGGATCTGTTCGCCGAGGTGGTCTCGCTGCACCAATCCCTACCGGCGCTCGGGGAGTAGGTCGTGGCTGTGCGCGCTCGACCCGGCCCATCGTCCACATCCAGATCGTCGCCGGCGAGCGCCTCGCACGTCAGGCGCCGGCGCCTGAAGTGAGCACGCCGTTTGCGGAAAGCTCAGGAATCGCTCCAGGCCTCAAACCCGAGCCAGCACCAGCCCGCAGGCGAGCACGACCATCGCCAGCGACAGCGCGGCCAGGGCGCCGTCGAGCGGCGCGAGCAGGCCGCTGAGCGTCACCGGCTCGGCGCTCCCGTCCGCGCGCGTGCGCACACCCTCCACCGCGCGCGTGCGGCGGCGCAGCTCGCGCGCGGGCGTTGACAGGCGTCGCTGGGCGACGCTGATGAGCAGGCAACCGGCGGCGAGCGCCACACCGGCGAATGTGATCCGCTCGGACTCCACCACATACCCCGTCAGCGCCGGGAACACGCCCCAGCCGAGCGCGAACCACGCGTTCGAGTGCGCACGCCCGCCGAGCAGCTCGAGGTTGTAGACGGGCACGAACAGCGCGCCCGCCACGACGAACGGCGCGAGCAGCGGCGTGACCTCGATGGCGCCCGCGACGCCGATCGCCACCGCCCCCAGCATGCCCACCGCGGCGAGCGCGATCAGCGCGCGGTCGGGGATGCCGGTGCCCAGTGGGCGGTCGTGCAGCTCGTCGAGCGCGTGCGCGGCCACGCCGACCGCGAGCGCGAACGCGGCCAGCGCCCACAGCAGCCGCCCGACGTACAGGTGCGCCGCCGCGGCCGCGCCGATCGCGACATAGCTCAGGTGCCAGGCGGTGTAGGGGGGGTGCGCCAGCGCGAGCAGGTCGCCGGACAGGCCGCGTCCGCGCGCGTAGAAGGCGGGGCGTTCAGTCCTCGCGTGCATCGGCCCGCCTGGCGGCCATGACGACGCCTCCGCCGAGGCTCATCCGCCGCACGCGGACGTCCTCCAATCCCGCCGCATGCCAGTAGGAGACGATCGCCGGCAGCGGATGGCGGGCGTAGAAACCGGCGATGCTGGGGCCGAGGAAGCGGCCGACCTCGGCCCATTCGCGCGAGAACAGGCGTCCGAGCGTGGGCAGCCCGACGGCGGTGTAGAAGCGCCAGGCCAGACGGGGAACGGCGCGCGGCGGGACGCCGAACTCGAGCGAGGCGATACGCCCGCCGGGACGGAGGACACGCGCCAGCTCGCGCATCGTCGCCGGCGGATCGTCGACATAGCGCAGCAGGTAGGTGAACGTGAGCGCGTCGAACGTGGCGTCCGCGAACGGCAACCGCTCGGCCTGGCCTGCGACGAGCTCCACGCGCCCGGCGTCCGGGCTGGCGTCAAAGCGCGCGCGCGCGCGGGCGAGCATCTCGGCGCTCTGGTCGAGCCCCACGACCGTGCAGTCGCGCTCGCGCGCGAGCAGCTCGGCGGCGACCATGCCCGTGCCCGTGGCGACGTCGAGGATGCGCTCGCCCGCGGCGGGCGCGATCTGCGCGACGAGCGCCCGCCGCCAGCGCGGGTCCTGCCGGAAGCTGAGCGCGGCCGACAGCCGGTCATAGCGCTCGGGCAGCCCGCGGAACAGCTCGATCGCCTGTTCCTTGCGCGGCGAGCCCCCCGGCGAGCCCGCATCCGCCGAAGTGGCGCCGTCAGTCCCCGGCACCGTCCCGGATGGCGCCCTCGGCGCCGGTCGTCGTCTCCCGGTCGGTCGCGTCCGCGCCGGTGGTCGTCGTCATCACGGCCGCGCTGTTGCCGCCCATCACCCGGCGCACCAGCCCCGGCACGAGAACTCTGGCGAGGGCGGCGAGGGCATACGGGCGCGGCACGTAGCGCTCGGGTCGGCGCCCGATCCCCGCCTGATGGATCGCCTCGGCCGCCCGCTCCGGCGTGGATACCGCCCAGCGCGTCCACGGCTTGGCGGTCAGCTCGGACTGGGGAAAGCCCTCGGTGGAGATGAACCCAGGCAGCACCAGCCCGACGTGGACGCCGCCGTCGCGCTCCTCCGCGCACAGCGCGTCCGACCACGACGCGAGCGCTGCCTTGGAGGCGCTGTATGCGCCGGTGCCCTTGCGCGTCACCCGCGCGGCGGTGCTGGCGACGTTGACGATCGCGCTCGGCGCGGAGGAGCGCAGCAGCGGAAGCAGCGCCTCGGTGAGCCGGACCTGGGCGTCGAAGTTGATCGCCAGCGTGCGCCTCACGTTCTCGTAGCCGCCCTCGGCGAACGGTTGACGCCAGGCCGCGCCCGCGTTGTTGACGAGCAGATCGAGCCGACCGTAGCGCTCGGCGACGTGCGCCCGGATCGCCTCCGGCGCGTCCTCGTCCACGAGATCGACCGCGAGGAAGCTCACGCGCTCCTCGCCCAGCGAGGACTGTGCCAGCGACGCGGCCAGCTCGCGCAGCCGCTCCTCGCGACGCGCGACGAGCACGAGCGACGCTCCCGGCTCGCGCGCGAGCCGCCTGGCGGTGGCCTCGCCGATGCCGCTGGAGGCGCCCGTCACGAGCATCACCGGCGGCCCGCTCCGCGTCTGTGTCCTCTGCTCGCTCATGCTGCCGCTCCCTTTGCCGTGAGGTTGTGTTACGCGCTGCCCGCCATACGCTCGTGTCCGCCTGTCCGGCTCGTGTCCGCCTGGTCCGCGGTGTGGCAGCAGAGACTACCCCTCCAGCAGCCGCGCCCCCGCGCACGGGTGCACCTCTCGCGCCCCGGCCGGCACGGTTGTGCCCGGGGGCAGCAGCCCCAGCACGCTGCCCCCGAACCCGCCGCCCAGCAGGCGCGCCCCGGCGGCGCCCGCGTCCAGCATCCGTTGTACCGCCGCCTCGACGGTCGGCGTGGAGATGTCCATGTCCTCGCGCAGGCTCGCGTGCGACTCGTTCAGCAGCCGCGCGAGCCCCGGCAGATCCCCGGCGCGCAGCGCCGTCACGGCGCCGTCCACGCGCTCGTTGTCTGAGAGCACGTGACGCGCGCGCTGCAGCAACGGCGGCGGCAGCCGCCCGACCTGCGCGCTGCTCGCCTCGCGCAGCGAGTCCACGCCCAGCAGCTCGCACGCCCGCGCGCATTCCTCCCGGCGCCGGTTGTACCCGGAGGTTGCGTTGGCGCGCCGCTCGCCAGAGTCGAGCGTGACCAGCCGCCAGCCGTCGAGCTTCAGCGGCGCCGGATCTACGCGCAGCGTCTGGAAGTCGATCCTAACTGCCTCCCCCCGCTCTCCGTACAGGGAGGTCAGCTGGTCGAGCAGCCCGGTCTGGGCGCCTGCCCACTCGTTCTCCACGCGCGAGCACAGCTTCGCCAGCTCGGTGCGGTCGATCTCGCGCTCCGTTCCCGCCAGCGCGAGCAGCGCCAGGGCCAGCGCGACCTCCAGCGCCGCCGAGGAGGACATCCCCGCGCCGCGCGGCACGTCGCCCGAGATCGTCAGGCTCGCGCCGACCGGCCGCAGGCCGGCGCGGGTCAGCTCCGCGACGGTGCCGCGCACGAACGCTCGCCAGCCCTCGGCGGGCGCGGGCTCGGTGAGCGCGAACTTGTCGTGCTCGCCGAGATCGAGCGCCTGTGCGCGCACGTATTCGATGCCGTCCGCATCGGGCTCGATGCGCTGCGCCTCCACCGTCACGCCCTGGGCGATCGCCAGCGCCAGCGCCAGCCCGTCGTTGTAATCGGTGTGCTCGCCGATCACGCACACGCGGCCGGGCGCGAACGCGCGGACGTGGGTGCGACCGTGCGCTCGATGCTGCTGCTCCTCGGGGGGACCGCTCATCGTGGACCCTCGCCCCAACGTTCGCGCCCGCTCGAACCGGGCGGGCGCGATCCTGCGCGGTTATCAGCCATCGGCGATCGCCCGGCGCAACGCGGCGGCGGAGTCCTCGGGGAGCGTGTCGGAGATGAACGTGCCCGCGCCCTGCTCGGAGCCGGCCAGGTACTTGAGCTTCTCGGCGGTGCGCAGCGGCGGGTAGAACTCGACGTGCACGTGCCCGCGCGCGCGGCCGTCGGTGGGAGCCTGGTGCACGGCCATCACGTACGGGAACGGACGCCTGAACAGTGCGTCATAGCCGCGCACGAGGCTCTGCAGGGCGTCGGCGAGCGCGTCCAGCTCATCCGGCTCGCACTCCGCCAGGCTGGGGCGGTGCGCGCGCATGACGACGTGCGCTTCATAGGCCCAGCGCGCGGCGTAGGGCACGTACACGACGATCCCGTCGTTCTCGTACACCACCCGCCGTCCGTCGTCCAGCTCGCGTTCCAGCAGCTCGCACGGCGCGCAACCTCCCAGGCGCGCGTCGGCCGCCAGCTCCAGCGCCGGCACGGGAGGCAGGAACGGGTAGGCGTAGATCTGGCCGTGGGGATGGTGCAGCGTCACGCCGACCTCGACCCCGCGGTTCTCGAAGATGAGCACGTAGGCGACGTCCGCGCGCGCGCCGAGCTCTGAGTGGCGGTGGCGCCACACCCACATCAGCTCGCGGGCGCGCTCGGCCGGCAGCGTCCCGAACGAGCCGGTGTGAGAGTCGGTGTATACGACCACCTCGGCCGCGCCGTGCGGCGCCTCGAAGGCGGGGAAGCGGTTCTCGAACACGGCGATCTCGAACGCCGCGAACGGGATCTCGGTCGGCTCGCCCCCCGGGCGGGTGGGGCACAGCGGGCAGTGCTCGGCCGGGGGCAGGAACGTGCGCTCCTGGCGGTCGATCGCGTAGGCGACCTGCTCCCCGCGCAACTCCTGGAAGCGCAGTTCGCTCATGGGCGCCGACCTCCGGGTGCGTCGTCGGCGGGCTCATCCTCGCCGCGGATGCGTTCGTAGACGATCAGCGCGCGCCCGTCGTCTTTGACGCGGCGAGTTAGCCTGAGCGGCCCAAAATTCTCGGACCGTTTGTCCTTTCCGTCAGATTGTTGCTGCGTATGGTCGTTCATCAGTAGTACACCGCAGCAGAAGCGCGGGTTAACCGGCCCAAAAACCCTTGACTGACACGATGGTTAGCAGGATCGTAAGGGAGGGAATGTAGATGGTGAGCGTCAGCCATCTGACGCCACTCCATAAGTCAGTCAGGAGGAGGTTCATCAGATGTCCGACACCGATCAAGCCTATGAGGCGGTGGAGCGTCTGGAGCATGCCGACCGCGCCGCGGGAGTCTCCGAGGCCTTGCGACCGGGGTTCGACCGTCGCGCGTTCCTGCGTCGCACCGCGCTGACTGGCGTCGCCGCGGGCTCGGTGAGCACGATTCTCGCCGCGTGCGGTTCGAGCGCGTCCAGCGGCGGGGGCTCGTCCGACGTGTTCGGATCCCATCCGAACTACAAATTCGTGTTCGTCAACCACGTCACGACCAACCCGTTCTTCGTGCCAACGCAGTACGGCGCGGCGGACGCGTGCAAGCTGCTGGGATGCTCGTATCAGTGGACGGGCTCGGAATCGAGCAACGTCAACCAGATGGTCAACGCGATGAACACCGCGGTGACCAGCGGCGCCAACGGGATCGCCGTGGCGCTGATCGACCTGCACGCGTTCAACGCGCCGACCGAAGCCGCGCTGAAGGCGGGCATCCCGGTGCTCGCCTACAACGCCGATGCCCCGGGCAACAAGCGCCTGTCCTACATCGGTCAGGACCTGAAAAAGGCCGGCGAACAGATGGGCGAACGGATCGTCGCCGCCGTCGGCTCGGGCGACGTGGCGCTGTTCATCGCCACGCCGGGCTCGGCCAACCTGCAGCCGCGCATCGAAGGCGCCGAAGCCGCGATCAAGGCCTCGGGCAAGCCGATCACGGTGCACACGGTCGCCACCGGCGCGGCGGTGCCGGGGGAGCTCTCGACGATCGACGCCTACTGGGTGGGGCATACGAACACGAAGGGCATGTACGCGGTCGACGGCGGCTCGACGGAATCGCTGGCGAAAGTCATGCAGAAGTACGGGCTGCCGGGCAAAGGCGTGAAGGCCGGCGGCTTCGATCTGACCGAACAGACGCAGAAGCTGCTGCAGGAAGGCAACATCGAATTCACGATCGACCAGCAGCCCTACCTGCAGGGGTTCCTGCCGGTGCTGCAACTGTTCCTGTGGCACGTCTCCGGGTCGCTGACGGGACCCGCGGAAACCGACACGGGGCTGAAGTTCCTGAACAAAGAAACGGTCGCGCCGTACGTCGAATCGAAGACCCGCTACGAGGGTACGTCCTCGTCGGTGGTCGTCGTCCCGATCAAGGCGGGCACACCCGCGTAGGCCGGCGCAGTCATGACCCACGCCACGGGAGCCGGAGCGGGATCGGCGGGAGCGGGCTCGGGAGGGTCCTCGTCGCCGTCCCCGCCCGCCTCCGTGGAGGGCCGCCCCCCGGAGGGCGAGCCCCCGGCGAAAACGCCCCCGGCGCAACCCCCGCGCCGGGGGTCGCCGAGCGCGGCGGCGGTGTGGCGCGAACGGATCCTCGGTCTGCGCGAGGGCTCGATCATCGTCGTCACGCTTGTCGTGGCGATCTACTTCGCCGCGAACACGTCGAGCTTCGCGACCTCGGCGAACTTCAAGACGCTGCTGCCGTACTTCGCCCCGTTCGCGATCCTGGGCGCGGGCGAGGTGTTCGTGATGATCCTCGGCGAGATCGACCTGTCGATCGGCGGCACGTACCTGCTCGCGCCCTACCTCTTCTACAAGATCGCCACGGCGGGGCTGCCGTTGGTGCCGAGCGTGCTGCTCGCGCTGCTGGCGTGCATGGCGGTCGGGCTGATCAACGGGTTCTTCGTGGCGGTCGTCGGCATCAGCTCGTTCGTGACGACGCTCGGCATGCTGTTCGCGCTGGAGGGGCTCACGCTGATCATCTCCCACGGCCAGCCGGTGGCGACGCCGGGCGCGCAGGTGCACGCGACCACGCACAACGTCACGCATGTGGTCAACGGCGTGCACGTGCAGCTCCCGGAAACGGTCAACCACATTTCCACCTTCGCGAAAGTCTTCGGCGGGGGCGTCTACTCGGAGCTGATCTGGGCGCTCGTGCTCGTGATCGTGCTGCAGACGGTGCTCACGTTCACGCGCTGGGGCCTGTACACGGTCGCGGTCGGCTCGAACAAGCTCGGCGCCGCCGAGGCCGGTGTGCGGGTGCGGCTGGTGACCGTGCGCAATTTCATCCTGTGCGCGACCACGGGCGGGCTCGTGGGCGTGCTGGAGGCGGTGCGCTCGGGCACCGTCCAGCCGGATACGGCGGGCGCTAACGAAATTCTCTTCTACGGGATCGCCGCGGCGGTGATCGGCGGCACGCTGCTCGCGGGCGGCTCGGGCACGGTCGTGGGCGCGCTGATCGGGGCGCTGTTCCTGGGCATCCTCCACGACGGGCTGACGCTGCAGGGCGTGAATGCCAACTACCTGCTGTTCTATCTGGGCTTGGCGATCATCGTGGCGATGACCGTGAACGTGTACGTGCAGCGCGCACGCAGGGGGGCCGGCAGTGGCTGAGCCGCCGACGATCCCCCCCGAGACGGTCGTGGCGCCGAGCCCGGCGCCGGACGACGTGCTGCGCGTGGAGCACATCGCCAAGCGCTTCGGCCCGGTGACGGCGCTGCGCGACGTCAGCCTGCATCTGAAGAAGGGAGAGGTGCTGGGATTGCTGGGCGATAACGGCGCGGGCAAGTCGACGCTGATCAAGATCCTCAGCGGCTTCCAGCGCCAGGACTCAGGCGTTATGTTCCTGCACGGTCAGCCGTACGCGCCGAAAAGCGTCGACGACGCGCGCGCGAAAGGGATCGACACCGTCTACCAGGACCTGGCGCTGATCGACGAATTGTCGGTTTACCACAACCTGTTCCTGCGCCGCGAGCGCGTGCACCGCCCGCTGCCGTTCCTGGCCAACCGCGAGATGAAGCTGCAGGCCCGCCGCGCGCTGGATGAGATCGGGATCAACATCCCCCGCATCGACGTCGCCGTGGCGCGCCTGTCGGGCGGCCAGCGCCAGGCGATCGCGGTCGCGCGCACGGTCAACGGCGACGCCGACATCATCTTGCTGGATGAGCCGCTGGCGGCGATGGGCGCGAAGGAGGGCTCGATGATCCTCGACCTGGTCGCGCGCCTGAAGGAGGAGGGGCGCGTGTCGATCATTATGATCCTGCACAACTACGTCCACGTGCTGCAGGCGTGCGACCGCGTGTCGATGATCCAGGAGGGGGTGATCGCCCTGGACAAGCCCACGGCGGAGACCTCGGTCGAGGAGCTGACGGACATCGTCGTCAACGAGTACCGGCGCGCGCGAGAGGCGGCGCACTCCGAAGAGGCGGCGGTGGCCGAGTAGGGGGTCACCGTTCGCATGCGATGGAAGGCGGCGGGCCTCATGACTGGAGAAGCTGATGAGGTGGCCGGCGTCGCATGCGACGCCGGCGCCAGGGCCGCATGCGGCCCTGGCCCGGGACGTGCATGCACGTCCCGTCCGGCGGCGCATGCGCCGCCGGAACGACACGCCGCATGCGGCGTGTCGCCCAGCCGCACATGTGCGGCTGGGAACCGCATCGTCCCCGGCTTGCGTCGCGCCAATTCGGTTGCAGGGCGATCCGGCGGCCGCGACGAGCGGTACTCTCGGATGATCGCGATTTCACCCGGTAGAGCACAGCCCTGCACCAGATGAACACCTCAGTGGAACGTAGTCGCAGCGTATGGCCGATCGTCGGCGTGCTCGCCGCCGTGCTCGTGGTGGCGCTCGCGGGCGGCATGTACGTCTACGACCACGCCCACCGCGACACGATCGCCCGGGGCGTGAGCATCGACGGCGTCGCCGTCGGAGGGTTGAGCGAGAGCGCCGCGCTGCACAAGATCCAACGCGCCGTGATCGACCCGCTGAACAGGCCGTTGACGGTGCGCTCGAGCGCGGGCACGTGGACGCTCGGCGCGCGCGAAGCGCGACTGACGGTGGACGCCCAGAACATGGTGGCGCAGGCCGTGCGGGTCAGCCGGGAAGGCTCGATCGTGACGCGCACGTTCAGGGGCCTGTTCGGAGGCAGCGTGCACCGCGACGTGCCGCTGGCTGTGAGCTACTCCCACGAAGCGGTGACGGCGCTGACGGCGAAGGTGCGCGCGGCCGTGAACAGGGCGCCGCGGGACGCGAGCGTGCAGCCGAGCGCGAGCGGGCTGAACACCGTCCCCGCACAGGCGGGGCTGACGGTGGAGAACGAACGGCTGGGCGGGCGAATCGTGCACGCGCTGACGGGGGAGAGCGCCTCGCGAACGGTGATCGTGCCGACGAAAGCGGTGGCGCCGAAGGTGAGCACCGCGCAGCTTGCGAGTCAGTACCCGGCGTACATCGTCGTCGACCGTGGCGCGTTTCAGCTGCGTTTCTACGAACATCTGCGCCTGGCGAAAACGTACGAAATCGCCGTCGGCATGGAAGGTCTCGAAACGCCCGCCGGACTGCACCATGTCGAATGGAAGGAGGAAAACCCTCCGTGGCTCGTGCCCGACAAAGCGTGGGCGGGCGCGCTGGCGGGCAAGACGATCCCGCCGGGGCCCGAAGACCCGCTGAAGGCGCGGTTCATGTCCTTCGACGGCGGCGCGGGCATCCACGGGATCGATCCGAGCGAGTACTCCTCGATCGGCCACGACGCCTCGCACGGGTGCGTCAGGATGCGGATACCGGACGTGATCGCGCTGTACAGCCGCACTCCGGTGGGCACGCCCGTCTACATCATCTGAGCGTCATCCGAGCGTGGCCCGGCGGCGGCGCGGCGCGGGTGTGCGGGGGCCTCGCCCTCGGTCTCAGGCCGGCGCGGGCGCTCGGCGGTCGTCAGGTGGCGCCGGGGGTCGTGCCCCGCGGTCCCGCGGTCCTCAGACCCGCCGCGTGCGGTCGGGTTCGGTGAGGTGGACCTGGTTCTGCCGGCGCTCGCCGCGGATCTGGATGGCGATCAGCACGACGATGATGTTCACCAGCACGCCGATGCCGATGAACGTCACGATCAGGCCGACGTCCTTGGAGACGGCCGCGCTGGCGAGCAGGAGAGTCATCGCGCGGGAGCCTAGCAGCGCGGCTTAGCGCCTGGGTCGCGGGGCCGAGGCGCCGAGCTCAGGCCCGCCCGAGGCGGACGTCCGGTTCGAGATAGGCTCTAGCCACCGCCGTAAGCGAGTGCGGTGGAGAGGTGCCGGAGCGGTTGAACGGGCGCGACTGGAAATCGCGTAACGGGGGTCAACCTCGTTCGAGGGTTCGAATCCCTCCCTCTCCGTTTTCGCCGGGAAAGAGGCACTTGTTCGAACTCCCCCTCTCGACGGCGATACGCTTGCAAGATGGGTGCCCGGGAGCTGACATGACGAAGAAGACCTACGGAAGAACTATCAGCGGAGTGCCAATCACGGATGGGCTGGTCGATGAGCTGCACGCCAAGGCCGAGGCTGGCTACGGCGTAGAGGAGACGCTCCGCCGGCGTGGCGGACGGCCGCCGATGGGATCGGCAGCGGCGGACGTGGAGTCCGTGAGGCTCGACCCTGAGCTCCGCCAAGCGCTCACGCGGCGAGCCGGGCGCGATCACGAGACGACCTCCGCGGTGATCCGCGATGCTCTGCGCCAGTACCTCAAAGTCGCCTGACGAGATCGGAATGTGCGCCACGGCTGGACCCTTCCTCGGCATTACTCCTGGTGTGAGCGGGGCGATCTCAGCGATCATTGCGCCCGGGAAGTGAGACCGTTGCCGGATCGCCTGTACTTCACCGAGTCCGACGAGGCTAACGCGCTGATCGCCTCCGATCCGATGGCTCTGTTGGTCGGGTTCGTCTTGGATCAACAGGTCACAGTGCAACAGGCGTTTGTCGGACCGCTCACGTTGAGGCAGCGCCTCGGCGCGTTCGACGCGGCGACGCTCGCAAAGGCAGACCTGGAGCCGGTGTTTCGAGAGAAGCCGGCGATCCACCGCTACCCCGGCTCGATGGCTAAGCGCGTACACGACCTTGCCATCCACATCGAGGATCGCTATGACGGCGACGCGGCCCGCGTCTGGACCGACGCGGCTGATCCCGGCGAACTGCGGGCCAACCTGGAGGCGCTCCCCGGCTTCGGGGAGATGAAGGTCAAGTCGATGAGCGCTGTGCTCGCGAAGCGCTATGGCGTCAAGGCGGCCAAGGCGCTCGTGCCGCCGCACCCCACGCTCGGAGACGTCGATTCGCCGCAGGCGCTGCTCGACTACCAGGCAGCCAAGCGCGAGCACAAGGCCGAGTGGAAGAAGATCAAGAGCCGCGGGTAGCCGGTGGGGTAGGGTCCCTGGCATACTCGCCGGCATCTGGGCCAGTTCAGTTCACAGGTCCTTGCAGACGAGGGAACCATCCTGCTGGCCATAGCGAGTGCTGCAGTAGCCCTCGAGGCCCGTCATACCGAAGCTCTGCCGCATCAGGCGACCGACCCGACGTCGTGGCGCGAGCGGGGCGCGCGCGGAGCGACGATGCTGCCCCAGTCGCCGTCCTCGACCCGCGCGGGCTCGGTGGTGGCGATGAAGTCGCCGAGGATCGCGGTCAGGCCGGCGGGGTCTTCGAGGTGGGGGAAGTGGGCGGCCGCGGGCAGCGTCTCAAAGCGGCTGCCCGGCGCCGCGTGGTGGGCGGCGAGGCCGTGGGCGAGGGGGATCGTGTGGTCGCGCTCGCCCCACACGATCAGGGTGGGCATGCCCGCGAGCAGGTACAGCCGGTCGGTGGCGCTGACACGCTGGCCCTGGACGTCGATGACCGCGCGCAGCGTGTGCAGGAACGCCTTGCGCGCTCCGGGCTGCTCCAGCGGGCGCAGGGCGCGGGCGATCGCCTGCAGGTAGACGCCCTGGCGCGAGCCGGACGCGCGCATCCGGTCGCCGGTGCGGCGCAGCCCCGACAGCAGGCGGGGGTGGGCCGCGAGCGAGAGCAGCGCGGAGACGCCGGGCAGCGTGGCGCTGCGCAGCAGCGGGCTGACCTCGTGCCCGAGGCCGCCGGAGGAGATGAGCACGAGGCGCTCGGTGCGCTGGGGGAACTGGTAGAAGAACTGCATCGCCACCCCGCCCCCGAGCGAGTGCCCGACGATCGTGGCGCGCTCGACGCCGAGCACGGCGAGCAGGTCGCGGATGCAGGAGGCGTGAGCGCCGAGCGAGTAGTCCCCGCGCGGAGTCGCGGAGTCGCCGTGGCCGATCAGGTCGGGGGCGATGACCGTATAGCGGTCGGCCAGCCCCAGCGCAACCTCGCGCCAGTGGCGCGAGGAGTTGACCATGCCGTGGATCAGCACGACCGGCGGACCGCTGCCGATCATGTGGTAGATCACGCGGTGGCCGTGCAGCTGCATCTGCCAGGCCTCGAACTCGTCGACGCGGTCGGGCGCGGCGCTCATATGGAGTCGGCGGCCGTTCGGTGCGGGCCTGGGCGTGAGGGCACGGTCCAACGCTACACGGCCGCCGGGCGGCGGGCGGCGCGGCGGTGTCTCTACACTAGGCGGCTCTGCGCCAGTAGCTCAGCTGGATAGAGCGTCGGTCTACGGAACCGAAGGTCGGGAGTTCGAATCTCTCCTGGCGCGTTGCGGCAAGCCCCGCTGAGATGGGTTGATCGCCTGTGTTGGTGCGGATTTGAAGGATTTCGATCCGCAACGCGCTGACGCCTCTTCGCCGGTGCCTCGATGCTGCTGCCGGCGAGGGGCTCATCGACAGCGATCTCGCGCGCTCGGAGATCGTCCCGGAGCGCAAGTGATCCAGGCCGCGTACAGCTGTGCCTGCTTGCGTCGCAAATGCAGAAGTGGCCGGAGGGGTCAGCCGTTCAGCACGATCCTGCTCGTTTCGCCTGTCCCGCCAAAGCCACCAGGCGGTGGGCCGGCCCCTTCGGATTCGCCTTCGCAGGTTTCGCGACCTTCTCTCGCCGTGCGGCTGCGATCTTCGTTCATGACGGTCTTGCCGTTCGGCGAGCGCACGAGAATCTCTTCAGGTTGGCCGACCGAAGCCAGATAGACCAGGACTCCGCCGGTGTGCAGGCTGCCGGGAATGCGAACGCTGAGCACTGGAACAAACTTGCCGGCGATCTTTGCCAGCACGGTGTCGCGCGGCTGCTCGAGTAGACCGTAGAAAATCGAGTATTCGTGCGGGTGGCAGGCGGCGGAGACTTCCGAGTCCAGCGGCGTCGTACGCTTCACAGGTCCCGCGACCGATTCGCCGGGACCTTCGGTGACGTTTTCTTCCCCTTCGCCTTCTTCGTCAGAGCTCACCAACCCTTCCCCGGTGCTCAGCTTCAGCTGGGTGTGTAGACGCCCGAAGAGCCGGTATGTTTCGCCGACGATCGAGAAGCGCGGACCCTGGGGCATGCTCCCGCGGACGAGCGTGCGCTTCCCACCCGGCAGGTATTTCAGCGGGTGCTTGGAGCAGCCAACGATCCGCCGCAGCTTTAGCACCCGCAGCGTGTGTTCTCGAGCGTCACGCTCGGTCAACGACACCGGGAGTGGAGAGGGACCATGCACCGCCTGGTAGTAGAAGGCGCTTGGACCGCCCAACCTGCGTGGCACGAGCACCGGGCGGGAGACGATCTGAGTGCCGTCGCTCATGCGTAGATCCACCGTGCGGGTGGCTGCCGGCACCGCGGTCATGATCGTCAGGAGCCCTTCGGCGCACTTGACACTGGGTGCTTCCGAGCGATCTTTGCGGGGCGTCAGGCAAACTTCCGGCCCGCCGGCGAGCAGTTCCAAGATCCCCGGCTCGACTCCGTTAGCGCGCCTCACTTCCACGCGCGACTTGCACGCACGCGCGGGGCCGCCCTTTGTGCGTACGAGCCAAACGGTGTAGCTGGTCCCAGCCGCAGTGCGTCCCGCACCGATCTTGGTGGAGGATTCGGATTCGTGCGAGGTCCGCTTGAGTCTTTCTTCTTCACGTTTTGCGCGGGCCGTCAGGCCAAGCGCGACTTCGACACGCTTGCGAGCGCTGTCGATGGACTTGGCAATCGTCTCTGCCGTCCGCGTCTCCAGCTGAGAGGTCTCGCGCACAAGCGCCTTGTCAGCGGGAGTCTCCGGGAGAGACAGCGATTCGCTCGCGGACTGTGCGCCAAGGACCCTCAAGAATCTGGCAATTTCGGCTTCGAGCCTCAGCGCGGTCGCCCTGCTGGACTGGGAGAGCGTGCGGTAGCCGCTACCAGCCCAGGCCTTCATGTCGGCACATACGTCTGTGCTTTGCACCTTCTGGTCTTCTTCCAATCCGATGGTCTGCGCATGGACGACCCGCGACAACGCCGGCCCGCCTTGCGGCAACGCCTTGAGATTGGCCAGGAGGGCCATCTCCGCAGGTCGCCGCGGTTCCTGCTCTGCGGAGGCGAGCTCCGAAGCGAGCTCCTCTTCCAGGTCGCTCAGCTGCGTGCTCTGCCGCTTTTCTTCACCACGCTGGCGCGCCGTGCGCTGGAGGGGGGACGAGCCGATTTCGATCTCGTTACCTTGGGGAGCTCCGACGAGCACACCTGGACATTCGCCGGCGAGCCTACTCGCGGCGCCTTCGTATGCGCCAACCAGGGCCGGGGCGGCTTCGGTGATCGCCTGAACGTAGGCGTACATGTCGAGGAGATACGCGTGCACGGCGGCGCGGTCTGCTGGGGTCCTCGCTGCACGTGTCGACCCGGCCGACGCAGCGCCAGGGGCTATCGCATAGACGACCGTGGCGACGAGCACGATCGCCCAGATCCTCTCGTATCCCCTCCGCGCTGGCAAACCGCGGGTAGTCTATCCCAGTCCGGCAACAGCCGCGTGACCCGAATTATTCTGTTCACCTGTCAAGGATCACGGAGACCCGCGAACTCACCCGCCTAGCCGCAGGGCTCAGGTTTGACGGGTCATGGAGGCGCTCGCGCGGATGGTAGGCTCCGGGCGCTGGTACAAGCGTGGAGCCTTTGACGTGACCAATCCTTTCAGGATTAAGACCGTTGTGCGGCGTACCTTCGCCGCCTACGCCGGCCAGGCTCGTGTGCTGCTGCCAGCGGCAGCCGTCTCGTTCGTGATCCTCGCCGGCCTGAGCGCTCGACCGGCGAAAGCTCAACGGTGCTGGTGATCGCCGCGTTCATACTCTCGATCCTGGTGTTCGCGTCGTCAGGACGTTGCTTGGGCGCCGATTACTCCGTACTCAGGTAAAACGTCCGCCCGCGCTATCACAAAAGCCAGTCCCCTCGCGCCAAATCACCGCCACATCCACGAGGACAAGGTGGGGCGGATCGCGATCCCCACCGGATACCCAGTCGGCCGTCAGGGCGCCTGCACGTCCGGGAAGCTCTCGGCGCAGTGTTCGCGCAGCACCTCCCTGATCCACGCCCGCTCGGGCTGGCTCGCCGCCCGGTAGCGAGCCAGCAGCTCGCGCTGACCGGCGATCGGCGCGCCCGCGATCGTCCAGCTCACCGCCAGGCGCTCGAACAGCAGCTCCACGGCGCGCTGCCACGCGTCCTCGCGCGTGGTGGAGGCCCGGTTCCCGACGCCGGCGAGCGCGTCGGCGTACTCGCGCCGCGCGGCCACCGTCAGCGCGCCGCGCAGCGTCAGCGTGGCGCCGTCCGCGTCGGTGTACTCGCTCGTCGGCGCGGTGAGCTTCCGCGGGGCGCCTCCGCTGCCCGCGGCGCGCCGGCGGCTGCGCTTACCCATGCCTCGGGCTCGCCGCTGCCGTGGATGCTCCGTATGACGCGCTCAACCCGTGGCGGGCGTGGCGGACGCCCCCGCCGCGGCGTGCACGTTCGCTCCGGCGGCCTTCAGCAGCTGCCCGCGCACATCGCCGGTCGCCGGGCGCGCATGTCCCGGCCACGCCGCGGCCGGCTCCATCTCGGCGAGCTTGCGCATGCTCTCCCGCGCCTGGTCAGTGTCGTAGTTGTAGGTCTCCACCGGCACGCTCGGCGCGCAGCTGCGGCCCCACATATCCAGGGTGTAGAAGCAATCGCTGACGATCGCCAGCCGGTCGGATTCGCGCCACAGCCCGATCAGCCCGGGCGCGTGCCCCGGCAGCTCGATCACCTTGAACCCCGCGACCTCATCGCCCTCGGAGACGGTGCCCGCGATCTTCACCGGGCCGTCGTCCCAGGCGTAGCGGTGGCATGCTCGCTGGATCTGCCTCGCCACCGGCGGCAGCCCCGCCAGGTCGGCCGGCCAGTAACGCCACCCGCCGCTGCCCTCCGCGTCCTGAGTCTCCTCGGGATGGCACCACACCGGCACGCCCAGCCCCGGCGCGGTGCCGCGATGGTCGGTGTGCCCGTGCCCCAGCACGATCCGCTCGATCCCGCCGAGCTTCGCCCCGGCCCGCGCCACCGCGCGCGTCATCGTGCGCGCGCCGGCGTCGAACATCGTCACGCCGCCCTCCGCGCCGCTGTTCTCGATCAGGTACACGTTGCACCGTCCCGGCTGGCCCTGCACGACCCACACGCCCTCGGCCACCAGCTTTGCATCGGCGCCCGTCAGCCCGTCGCTGACCTTCGTCTTGACGTTGAACGCGCCCATCATCCGCTGCTCCGCGGGCGAGCCCAGCGGCGGCATCATTCCGATCTGGCGCGGCACCGCCATCGTGTCGGTGAACGCGTCATTGCTGTGGATCAGCCCGTCGCGCACCGTCAGCACGTCCACGCCCTCCAGCTCCATCCGGTGTCCCGTCGGGGCGATCCCGTTGAACGAGCCCGGCCCGGCGAACGTGCCGCTGAACCGCCAGTGCAGCGCGCAGCGATCGCCCTCGGTCGTGGTCGAGACGATCTCCACGCTCAGGTCGGGGATCGCTTCGAGCAGGCTCCCAATGAACTCGCGCAGCCCCTCCGGGCCGATGTAGAGCCCCTGGCCGCGCACGTCCTCACGCCCGTCCGGCGCCCACATCGCCGCCGCGCCCTGCACGTCGTGGGCGCCGATCGCTTCGAAGTAGCGACGCGTAACCGTCTCGGCCTTGCTGGGAGCGATCCGCCCGCGCCGTTTAGCCGCCGAGGCCTGTTGCACGCTGGCGGCCGCCTCCTGCACTTTCGTGGCGGCGCTGCTCGCGCCTGGGCTGTCGCCCTCCTGCTCTATGGCCATGCCGCCTCCTTTGTGACGCGTCGAGCTTCTCAGTCTAAGCCCTATTCCCGCACGGCGCGAGAACCGATCTGGACACCGCCCGAACGAGATGGGCGCAATGTGGATGCGTGCTCGATCGCCCGCCCGATCGCCCCACACCTCAACCCGATGGGGGCGCTCACACGACCGCGTGACTGGCCATGCGGCTAGGCTCTGTGCCAGTGGCCGAGGGAAAGCGCAAGCCTGAGCTCGGGCGGGGCGAGCGCGTCCTTCCGGGCGTGTTTCGCCTGCGCCTGCCCCTGCCCTGGCCGGGTGTACCGCACGGCAACGCCTGGGCGGTCGCATCCGGCGACGGGATCGTCCTGTTCGACACCGGCATCCATGCGCCGGGCTCGCTCGTCCACCTCGAACGCGCCCTGGCGATGTGCGGCCTTCAGCTGGAGGACGTCCGCCTGCTCGTCTGCACCCACGCCCACTCCGACCACTACGGCCAGGCCGCCACGATCGTCGAGCGCGCTGGGTGTGAGCTGTGGATGCACCCCAACCACGCTCACATGTCGCGCTGGGCCGAAGACCCCGACGCGTCGATCATGCGGCGCCTGGAGATCGCGCGCCAGTCGGGCGTGCCGGAGGAGCCCCTGCGCCGCTACGCGGCGCAGCGCACCAACCACGAATCGGGCATCGCCGCGATCGTCGAGCCCGACCGCGCGCTGCTGCCCGGCGTCGTCGTCGACACCGACCTCGGCCCCTGGAGCGTGCACGAGACCCCCGGCCACGCG
The DNA here is from genome assembly GCA_035948355.1 of Solirubrobacteraceae bacterium. Classification (GTDB taxonomy): domain Bacteria; phylum Actinomycetota; class Thermoleophilia; order Solirubrobacterales; family Solirubrobacteraceae; genus Palsa-744. The sequence goes on along the minus strand of DASZJF010000033.1, from coordinate 9,802 downwards.
CCGTCCCATGTCTGCCTGTTCCAGCCCGACCATCGCCTGCTGATCTCCGGCGATCATCTGCTCGGGCGCATCTCGCTGTACTTCGACTACGGCTACTCCACCGATCCCGTCGGCGAGTTCGTGCGTTCGCTCGACGTGGTCGAGGCGTTGCACGCGCGCCTGTGCCTGCCCGGTCATGGGCGCACGTTCACCGACGTCCACGCGCATATCGAGGGCAATCGCGCGCTCGTCGCCGAGCGCCTGTCCGCCGTCCTCGGGGCCGTCTCCGCGGGCGCTGAGCCCCTCACCGCGTTCGAGATCCTGCCCCGCGTCTATGGCGCCGAGCTGTCCCCGATGCTGGCCCAGTGGCTGCTGACGGAGACGCTGTCGATGCTTCTGCACCTGGAGGTCACCGGTCAGGCCGTCCGCCTCCCCGGCGAGCCCGAGCGCTGGACCGTCTCAGCGGAGGGTCGCGGGGATCAGGGGGTAGGGCCGGATGCGTAAAGGAAACGTGAAGGGGCTGGGACGTGTGTTCTATTTTTCTTCTCAGTATAACCATGGTACACAAAGTTTTATCTTTTATATGCGCTCCCCCCTCCTTTAACTTCGACTACCTACCCTCGCAATACAAACTTCGAATTCTCAGGCCATGCGCATCGACCAGATCCTCCCCACGGGCACGGGCACGGGCACAGGCCCGGTGTTCTCGTTCGAGTTCTTCCCACCCAAAACAGAGGCCGGCGAGCGCAACCTGTATGCCGCCCTCACGGAGCTGCGCACGCTCGAGCCCTCGTTCGTGTCGGTCACCTACGGCGCGGGCGGCTCGACGAGGGAGAAGACGATCGAGATCGTCCATCGCATCCGCGCCGAGTTCGGGCTGGAGGCGATGGCCCACTTCACGTGCGTCGGCGCGACCGTGCCCGAGCTGCGCGCCACGCTGGACGAGATGCTCGCCGCCGGCATCGACAACGTGCTCGCCCTGCGCGGCGATCCGCCCGCCGGCCACGACGAGTGGGTCAAGACCGAGGGTGGCCTGGAGTATTCGCGCCAGCTCGTCGCGCTGATCCGCGCCGGCTATCCGTTCGTGATCGGGGCCGCCTGCTTCCCGGAGACCCACATTCACGCCACCAGTCCCGAGGACGACCTCGCGCACCTGGTGGACAAGGTGAACGCCGGCGTGGACTTCCTGATCACCCAGCTGTTCTTCGACAATTCCCTCTACTTCGACTTCGTCGCCCGCGCGCGCTCCGCCGGGATCGAGGTCCCGATCATCCCCGGGATCATGCCGATCACACACGCCGGCCAGGTCGAGCGCATGGCCGCGATGTGTGGCGCCTCGATCCCCGCCGGGTTGCGCTCAGAGCTGCACGCGCGCGGCGAGGACGCCGAGGCGGTGCTCGACTTCGGCGTCGCCCACGCCACCCTGCAGTGCGCCGAGCTGCTCGCGCGCGGCGCGCCCGGCATCCACTTCTACACGCTCAACCGTTCCCCCGCCACGCGCGCGATCCTCTCGGCGCTCAAGCTCTCGCGGCCGTGGGAGTCGGCGCCTCAGACGACGATGATGTCTATCTCCAGCCCCTCTGCCAGTCTCGGCGAGCCGTCGGGCGCCTCGTAGCGGACGTCCACCGAGTCGTTCTGCCGGTAGGTGCCCACGCCCCACGCCCCCAGCAGCCAACGCCAGCCGCTGATCTTGTCCTTGCGCAACTCGCCCTCGAACACGAGCGCGCCTTCGCGCACCTCATAGTCGACTCCGCGCTTCTGCTGGACGCCGTTGAGGTAGACCTCGTACGCGCCTTCGACCTCACGCGGGAGCTTGACTCGGGACCTGGGCACCATATCGGTGAGATTATGCGCCCGGGCCGGTCACTACGCTGGCGAGCATGCCGGTCACCCCGCTGATCGTCGATCCGCCCGTCCGCCGTCCGAACGAGCTGCCGTATCTGGACGGCACGCTGCGCCTCGTCATCGAGCCAGGGCGCACGCGCGTGCACCGCCGTGGCGAGCGGCTGTTCGTGCCCGCGGGCGATGCCCGTCCGGCGATCGAGCGGTTCTACCGCCGCGCCGCGCGAGTGGAGATCGGCGCTCGCCTGGATAGCGCCGTGGCGGTCGCGGGCGTGTCCTACCGCGACCTGTCGATCCGCGCCCAGCGCACGCGCTGGGCGTCGTGCTCGTCCACCGGGCACATGAGCTTCAACTGGCGGCTGCTGCTCGCGCCCGAGACGGTCCTGTACTACGTCATCTGGCACGAGGTCTGCCACCTGGAGATCCTCAACCACTCGTCCCGCTTCTGGGCGCTCCTCGAACGTCGCTGGCCCCGCTACCGCGAGGACCGCGAGTGGCTGCGCCACCACGGCGCGACGCTCGTGCTGTAGCGGGTGTTCGCATACGACCAGCTTGTGTCGGGCGCCCGCGGAGCCGGGCTGCTGGTTGGGCTTGCGATCGTTGTCGACGGGGCGATCTACCGGCGCATCAGGCGTAGCCGCTAACGCTGCTCGATCGGCACGTAGTCGAGGTCGCGCTCGCCCGTGTAGATCTGGCGCGGGCGCGCGATCTTCTGCTCCGGGTCCTCGACCATCTCCAGCCACTGCGCGATCCAGCCGCTGGTGCGGCCGATCGCGAACATGACCGGGAACATCGCCACGGGCAGGCCGAGCGCCTCGTAGATCAGGCCCGAGTAGAAGTCGACGTTCGGGTAGAGCTTGCGCTGCGTGAAGTACTCGTCGTCGAGCGCGCGCTTCTCGAGCTCCGTCGCGACATCGAGCAAGGGGCTCTTGCCGCGCACCTCGAACACGTCGTCGAGGTATTTGCGGATGATCCGCGCGCGCGGGTCGTAGTTCTTGTAGACGCGGTGGCCGAACCCCATCAGCCGCTCGTTGCCCGCCTTGACGCCCTCCAGGAATGCGGGGATGTTGTCCACGTTGCCGATCCGCTCCAGCATCCTCAGCGCCGCCTCGTTGGCGCCGCCGTGCAGCGGCCCGTACAGCGCGGCGACGCCGGCGGCGACGGCCGAGTAGGGGTCGACCTGCGTGGAGCCGACCGAGCGCACGGCGCTCGTGGAGGCGTTCTGTTCGTGGTCGGCGTGCAGGATGAACAGCACGTCCAGCGCGCGCTCCAGCCGGGGATCGGGCTCATACTTGAGCTCGGTCATTTTGTACATCATCCCGAGGAAGTTGCCCGCGTAGTTGAGCTCGTTGTCAGGGTAGACGTAGGGCTGGCCCATATTGTGCCGGAACGCGAACGCAGCCAGGGTCGGCATCTTCGCGAGCAGGCGGATGATCTGGATCGCGCGCACGCGCTCCTCGCGGATCTTGTTGGCGTCGGGATAGAACGTCGACAGCGCGCCCACCGACGCCACCAGCATGCCCATCGGGTTGGCGTCGTAGCGGAAGCCCTGCATGAAGTTCTTGACGTTCTCGTGCACGAACGTGTGGATCGTGATCTCGTCCACCCACCCCGTCAGCTCGCCCCGCGTCGGCAGCCTGCCGTTGATCAGCAGGTAGGCCACCTCGAGGTAGGTCGAGTGCTCGCACAGCTGCTCGATCGGATAGCCACGATGCTGCAGAATCCCGGCATCTCCGTCGATGTACGTGATCGCGCTGCGACACGACGCCGTGTTCATGTACGCCGGGTCGTAGGACATCAGCCCGAATTCGTCCGGATCGACCTTGATCTGGCGCAGGTCCGTCGCGCGCACCGTGCCGTCCGCTACCGGCAGCTCATACGTCGCGCCCGTGCGGTTGTCGGTCACGCTGAGCGTGTCCCGCGATCCGCCCGCCACTACGCCGTTGTCCGAAGCCGATGACCCCTGCCCCTGCGCGTGTGTCTCGGGGTTGCTCATGGTGCGTTCTCCTATCGTGGTTCTACCCGATTATGCGCGATCCCAGGCTCGAATCCGGGTGGCACGGCGCGAGGCCGCGTAGAGCGTAGCCGGGGCGAGGTGATCACGGCGCGCGCGAGCTATCCAGCTTCGAGCGGTGGGTCCGGACCGCGGAGCGAGAGTTGCGCGATCCCGGCCGTCTGCTCGACGAAGTGCTTGCTGAGCATTGTCTGCTGGCCCTGGTAGTTGGAGCCCAGGTCCTGCCCGTAGAGAACGTCTGGGTCGGATGCCATTCGCTCGAATGCGAGCTTGCAGACGGGCTGGCGATGCTCCACCATGAATGGAACGTCCCGCGCGCGCACCTCAAGAGCGGCTCGACTTCCATGCCGGGTCCTGCTCTCCGAGTACCCGAAGCCGGGATCAAAGAATCCGGCGTAGTGCGTCCTCAGCTCGCCAGCGGTCGGGTCGTATGCGAGCATCTCGGCTGCATATGACGGCGGGATGCTCACGCCCTCGGCGGACAGCAGCAGATAGAACACCTCGGGCTCGAGCACGATCCGGTTGCCCTTCTCGGGATACACAGGGTCCCAGTAGTCGTGCCAGGTCAGTGCGCCCGCGTGCTCGAGGTTCACCGGGAGGCTATTGCGCTTGGCGCGATATCCGACGATGGTCTCGGAATGTCCAGAGATGTCCAAGCTCAGGAACAGCCCCCCTGCCAGCGAGAGTTCGGACGCGCGCAAGGCGTGAGAGTCGACATAAAGCAACGGGAACTCCTCATGCACGCCTTCCAGCTCAGAGTCGGTCAAGCGCGCCTCCCCATTGAGCAGGCGGAGTTGGTTGAGAGCGACACCCGTCTTCACGCGGATGGCGAATGAGCGGGGGACAACCTCCAGGTAGAGCTTTCCGCGATAGCCCAGCCCGATTTCGTCAAAGCGATGGTTGCGATCCGTTATCACTCTGGTGAACACGTCCAGTCGGCCAGTGGAGCTCTTTGGGTTGGTCTTGGCGCGAATGTCGGGAGGCAGGCGAAGCTCCTCGAGCAGCGGCACCAGGTATGGCCGGTCGCGCTCCAGAGTGGCGCCATCTCGCAGGTCGATCTTCTGAAAGGCCAAATCCTGCAGCTTCTCCTCGACGGAGGACTCGCTGTCCGGGAGAAAGCTGCACCGGAGCGCCCACGCATAATCCCCCAGCCGGAGGTCGAGACTGGCGGGCTGGATCAGCTCTTGCGGTATACGCCAGTCTCCGGCGATGATCCATCCATGCGCGACGGCTTCGCGCAGGCGCTGGGATGGGAGGACGCCTTCGGCCAAAGCGACTTGTGCAGGGTCAGTTGTGCGATGGGTTGCCGTAGTCACGACGTTCTTTCAGGTAGTCGGCATGGAAGATCGAGAAGCAATCCAGGCTGCAGAACACTCCATCTGAGTATGAGCCGGAGCCTACGCGATCCGCCGCCGCTAGCGGCTTTCCACAGTTGGGGCACACGTCGCGTTCGCGGGCTTCCTCTATCCGCGCTCGCTTGTCCATCTGCGCGCCAGTCTAGGCGCTGGGCTAAGACATGAGCGTCAACGGCGCGCACACAGATCATCTCCTAAACGATGCTTGCCTGAGCGGATGGACCTTTGCGCCCCGCGCGTAAGCGCAAGCGCAAACGCCCACGAGCAGCAGGCCCGGCACCGCGTACTCAGCGCGGTGCGAGCCCACGGCGTGCCGCGACCAGCGTGCGTGTGCGCGCCGGCGAGGACGGCGCCGGATCGCCGTGGGGGCCGCGCCTACGCGGCATCCGCGAGCGGGGGTGGTGCGGACGATGGGGGCTGGGGCGCGGACCGATGCCGCCGTCCTGACCGGGCTCGGTCTCGGGGGTCTGGTTGACCGCCCAGCGCACGATCAAAAACAGCGCGACGATCGGGATCTTCAGGAGGAACATCAGCCAAACGAATGTCCACACGTCCATTCATCCGATCGTACTACCGATCGGGCGTCCGTACAGACCGTCGCGCCGCCCGCGCATCCGGACCGTCGCGCCCGCCCGGCATCCTCGCGCGGCGTTGGAACGGCAGGCCGGCAGTGGTCCGTTCTACCCCCGCGCCGGCAGCGGGGCGCCGCTGAAGCGGGTGATCTCGTGCAGCTCGTGCACGCGCGCCTCGATCTCCGAGTGCTCCAGGCGCGCCACGCGCTCGGTGCCGAACTCTTCAACGTTGAAGGACGCCAGCGTCGTGCCATGGGCCATCGCGCTGCGCAGGATCTCGTCGTCGATCTCGCCGTCGTGCGCGGCGATCGTGCCGATGAACCCGCCCGCGAACGTGTCGCCCGCGCCGGTCGGGTCGAGCACCGTCTCCAGCGGAAAGGAGGGCAGGCTGAAGAAGCGCTCGGCGGTGAACAGCGCGGCGCCGTACTCGCCCTGCTTGGCGACGACCGCGCGCGGTCCCCAGCCGAGCACCTCGCGCGCGGCCTGGACGACGTTCGGCTTGCCGGTGAGCATCCGCAGCTCGGCGTCGTTGAGCAGCACGCAATCGACGGTCTCGATCACGCGCACGAGGGCGTCGCGCGCGGTGTCGATCCACAGGTTCATCGAGTCCAGCGCGACGAACCGCGCGCGCTCGCATTGCCGGCGCACTCCCAGCTGCAGCTCGGGCTGGATGTTCGCCAGGAACAGCACGTCGCACGCGCGCGAGGCGTCCGAGAGCTTGGGCTCGAACTCGGCGAACACCCCCAGCTGGGTGTCGTCGGTGTGGGCGGTGTTGAGGTCGTAGTCGTAGTGGCCGCGCCAGAAGAAGGTCTTGCCGCCGGGGACGCGCTCGACGTCCTGGGTGTGCACGCCCGGCCGCGCGAGCGCGTTCATCTCGGCCTCCCCCCAGTCCTCGCCGACGGGGCCGACGACGTGCACGTCGGCGAAGAACGAGGACGCGAGCGAGAAATGCACGGCGGTGCCGCCGAGCATGCGTTCGCGCTCGCCGAACGGCGTCCTGACGGAGTCGAACGCGATCGAACCGACGACGGTGATGGACATGGCGCGAGACCCTACCGTCTCGGCCGTCGGCAAACCCGCACGACGAGGGCCGTCCGGCGCGCGTAGCAGGGTGGTCGCGCCCTTATACGCTGCGCCGATGGCCACGATGCGCGCCATCCAGATGACCGAGTTCGGCGGACCCGAGGTGCTGGCGCTCGCGGAGCTTCCGATCCCCACGCCCGGCGAGGGCGAGGTCCTGGTCAGGGTCACGCGCGCGGGCGTGAACTTCGCCGACACGCACACGCGCACGAACTCCTACGTGCGCAAGGCGACGCTGCCGCTCGTGCCCGGGGGCGAGGTCGCGGGGGTGCGCGAGGACACGGGCGAGCGCGTGGTGGCGCTCACCGGCACGGGCGGGTACGCCGAGTACGCGACGGCCCCGGCCGCGCACACGTTCGCAATTCCCGACGGAGTGGACGACGGGACCGCGCTGGCGCTGATCGTGCAGGGGACGACCGCGTGGCACCTGTATCGCACGGCCGGGCGCGTCGCGGAGGGGGAGAGCGTGGTCGTGCACTCCGCCGCCGGGGGCGTGGGCTCGCTGGCGGTCCAGCTCGGGCACGCGCTCGGGGCGGGGCGCGTGATCGGGACCGCGTCCAGCGAGGAGCGTCGCGCGCTCGCGGTCTCGCTGGGCGCGGACGTCGCGGTCGATCCGGCGCCGCAGGGACTGAGCGAGCGGCTGATGCAGGCCAACGGGGGCGAGCCCGTGGACGTCGTGTTCGACATGGCCGGGGGTGAGGTGTTCGATGCCTCCTACGAGGCCCTGGGCCGGTTCGGGCGGATCGTCGTGTGCGGGATCTCGACCGAGCGGCCCAACCAGGTCGCGACGGGCTCGCTGCTGCGCCACTCGCGCGCGGTGGTCGGCTTTTACCTGTTCCACTGCCTGACCCGTCCGGGGATGTTCGCGGAAGCGCTCGAGGACCTGTTCGCACGCGTGGCGCGTGGTGAGCTGCGCGCGGTCGTCGGCGGAGCCTACGCGCTGGGCGACGCCGCCCGAGCGCACATCGACCTGCGCGAACGGACCACGACGGGCAAGCTGCTGCTCGATCCCTCCGTCTAGGCGGCGCTCCGCGAGCGCATAGGCGACCAGCGCCCGCTCGAACCCTGGCTGGGGTGTGGCTCGCGGCTCGCGGCCCGGCCGTCCTCCACGCGGGTGTGGGCCTCGGGTGCGCAAGGCTGTAACCGGGCGCGCGCACCGAGGCGGATAGGCTGCTTGCCGATGAGCAAGACGTTCGCCGAGCTCGGCCTGTCCGAGCGCACCCTGCAAGCCCTGCGCGACGTCGGGTACGAGTCGCCGAGCCCGATCCAGGAACAGGCGATCCCGTCGGTGCTTCAGGGCCGCGACGTGATCGGTCAGGCGCAGACGGGCACGGGCAAGACGGCCGCGTTCGGGCTGCCGATCGCCGAGTACGTCGACCCCGAGCTGCACGAGGTGCAGGCGCTCGTGCTGACGCCCACGCGCGAGCTGTGCATCCAGGTCACGCAGGCGCTGCGCACGTACGGCGCGCACAACGGCCTGGACGTCGTCGCGGTGTTCGGCGGCGCGCCGATCCGCGCCCAGCAGGCGCAGCTGCGCGGCGGCGGGCACGTCGTCGTGGGGACGGTCGGGCGCGTGCTCGACCTGATCTCCAGGCATTCGCTGGTGCTGCACGACTGCCGCTTCGTGGTGCTCGACGAGGCCGACGAGATGCTCGACCTGGGATTCCTGGAGGATGTCGAGAAAATCCTCTCGCTGACGCCCTCGGGCCGGCAGACGGCGCTGTTCTCAGCGACGATGCCCCCACCGATCCGCAAGCTCGCGGACAAGTATCTGTATGACCCGGTGCTGATCAAGGTCGAGGCGAGCACGCTGACGATCGACACGGTCGCCCAGTTTCAGCTCCCGGTGGAGACGCGGGGCAAGCCGGACAAGCTCGTGGAGGTGCTGCGCGCGGAGAAGCCCGACCAGGCGATCGTGTTCGTGCGCACGAAGATCCGCTGCGACCAGCTGTTTCGCACGCTGCGCGACCGCGGCATGAACGTGCGCGCGCTGCACGGCGACATGTCCCAGGGCTCGCGCGACGGGGTGATGCTGGCCTTCAAGGGCGGGCGCGTGCCGATCCTCGTCGCCACCGACGTGGCCGCACGCGGCCTTGACATCTCGACGGTCACGCACGTGATCAACTACGACGTGCCGACCAGCCCGGACACGTACGTCCACCGCATCGGGCGCACCGGGCGCGTCGGTCGCTCGGGCCGGGCGATCACGTTCGTGGAGGATCGCCAGAAGCGCGAGCTGGAGGCGATCGAGCGTCACATCGGCATGTCGATCGAGCCCTGGCAGCGGGGCGCGGTGGGCGCGCCGACGCCTGTCAAAGAGCGCCCGCGCCGGCACTCCAAGCCGCGCGTGTCCAGCAAACGCAGCGAGCACGAGCGCTACGTCAAGCTCGTGCTCGGCGGCGGCCGCCAGGCGGGCCTGCGCGTGGCCGACATCGTCGGCGCCGTGACCTCCTCCGCGGGCCTGGACGGCGAGGCGGTCCGGGACGTGCTCGTGCTCGACCGCTTCTCCTTCCTGTCGGTCCCCGAGGCCGAGGCCGACCGCGTGATCGGCGCGCTGGACGGTCGCGAGGTGCAGGGCCGGGCGCTCAGCCTGGAGCGCGTTCCGGGTTAGCCTGCACACGGCGGGACGCGCGCTATCGTGGCCCGCTCATTCGAGCCTGAGGAGGACTCACACGATGTCAACCGCCACGATGAACACGAGCGAGGGCGCGATCGCGTTCGAGCTGTTCGACTCCGACGCGCCGAAGACCGTCGAGAACTTCCGCAAGCTCGCCTCCGAGGGCTACTACGACGGGCTGACGTTCCACCGCGTGATCCCCGACTTCATGATCCAGGGCGGCTGCCCGCAGGGGACCGGCACGGGCGGGCCCGGATACACGTTCGAGGACGAGATCAACCCGCACAAGATCGTCCGCGGCGCGCTGGCGATGGCCAACGCCGGGCCGAACACGAACGGGTCG
>DASZJF010000032.1:0-133822 GCA_035948355.1 Solirubrobacteraceae bacterium | reverse complement strand
CTGGTTAAGGAACGACGGAATGGCGATCGCGGCCAGAATGCCGATGATCAGGATAACCACCAGAAGCTCGATGAGCGTGAAACCACCCTCATTACTCAAGCGCTGGCGCAGTCGATGCAACATTGAATCCTCCTAGGATCCTCCGTGAATCGGTTTGGACGATGCCAGTCTTCGACTCATCGCCTCTCGGCGATGCTCCCCCTTGGGTCGGTCGCCCGACCGATGAGAGTGCCACCGGCTGTGTCAAACACCTGTGGTGTCCTGCCTCGGCGCCTCGGCACTGGCTTTGTTTGTGCCGAATCGGCCGACTTGAATGTAGGCTGAAAAGTGCCGGCCGTGTCTGGACATATTGCGGATCAAGTCACGTCCGCGCTTATGACGCCCGCGAATCGCCCCACTCCCGAAAAAGCGGGTCGGTGGTAATTACGCGGCGGAGCGGGGAGCGTTCTCGCGCCAGGCGGCCTGAGCATCGACCCCGGCCACACGCATGCCGCCGCCGCCGCACCAGGGACACGGGACCGTGCTCTGCTCGCCGCCGAGGTTGGAGATCACACGGCCGGTGCCCCGGCAGGGCATACACTCCCGCGGCCCGTGAGACGCCTCGGCCCGATCTCCGTCGGATTTGCCATCATCGCTCGCCACGCAGGCGGGGAGACTAGCGTGTCCGCAAAGCAATGAACCCACCGATGCGACACGAGAAGCCCGGGAACGAGCCCGGATCGGCGTCCGCGGCTGCGACCGCCGCCGCGCCCGATCCGATCGCCACCGAGCCTGCCCCCGTATCGGCGACGTCCGCGACGCGCCCGGGGCCCGGGCGAGCACCCGCCTGGGCGTGGGCCACGGTCGCGCTGATCACGGTGGGCGCGGCCCTGCTGCGACTGGTGGATATAGGCCATGTCTCACCCGACCCGTTCTACGACGCGGCGGTCAGAAGCATGGGGCTGTCGTGGCACAACTTCTTCTTCGGCGCGTTCGAGCCCGGCGGGAGCGTGTCGATCGACAAGCCGCCGGTGGACCTGTGGCTGCAGGTGGCGAGCGTGAAGCTGCTGGGGTTCAGCTCGACGACGCTGAAGCTGCCGGAGGCGCTGGCGGGGATCGCGGCGGTTCCGCTGCTGTTCGCCGCCGTCAGGCGGATGTGGAGCACGCCGGCGGGGATCGCCGCGGCCGTCGGTCTGGCGGTGCTGCCGGTGGAGGTGATCACCTCGCGCAGCGACACGATGGACGGCGTGATGATGGCGCTGATCGTGCTCGCGCTGTGGCTGATCGTGCGCGCGTGCGAGACCGGACGCTACGCCTGGCTGCTGGCGGGCGCGGCGGCGCTGGGGGTCGCGTTCGACGTGAAGCTGCTGGAGTCGCTGGTGGCCGTCCCGGGGCTTGCACTGCTCGCGTACCTCGGCCTGCCGGGCCCCCGCAGGCGACGGCTGTTGCAGATGTCGGGGGCCGGCGCGGTGTATGTGACGGTCGCGCTGGCCTGGCTGACGGCGACGCTGCTGGTCCCCGCTCACGACCGTCCGTACGCGATCGGCTCCACGAACGGGAGCGCGTGGAACGCCGCGTTCGTGTTCAACGGAACCGACCGGCTGGGCGGCAAATCACCCGAACCCCAGCAGACGGTCTACCAGCCGGGGCGCCACTACCCCGTGGCTACGCAGTCCGAGCGCGACCACATCCCGATCGTCCCCCCCTCGCCCACGCGGTTGCTGGCGCGGATCGGACCGCTCTCGGGTGAGCGGCTCGGACTGGAGCTGCTCGTCGCGCTGCTGCTGGGCGTGCCCGCGCTGATCGCCACGCTGCTGCGCGACCGGCGAACGGAGCGGCAGACGGCTGAGCACGCAGCGGCAAGCCCGCACGGAGACGAAGCGGCGGGACGGCGGATGCGAGTGGCCGTCGCGGCGGGGCTGTCGCTGTGGACGCTGACGGGGATAGCGCTGTTCAGCGATATGACGCGCCTGCACCCGCGCTACGTGGAGAGCTTTGTCCCGGCGGTGGCGGCGCTGCTCGGCGTCGGCGTGGCGTGGGCCTGCGCGCCCGACCGGAAGCCGGCGTACAACCGCGCGCGCCTGGTGGCGCTGGTCGTGGCGCTGGTGGCGAGCGTGTACTACGTAGAGCGACTGCTGTACGGGCGCACGGGCGTGTGGTGGGTCACGCTGGCCGGAGCGGTCGGCGCGATCGCCTTTGCTGCGCTCGCACGCATCGGCCCCCGCGAAGACGCCGGGCGCCGGGGTTGGCTTTCAGCCGCGACGATCGCGCTGGCGCTCGTGACGGTCGGCGCCCTGCCGTTGAGCGCGGACGTGATCTCGATCGACAACGGCGTGACCGACGCCGGATATGTCGGCGCGCTGCCGAGCGAAGAGCAGCGTCTGGTGAGCGACTACCTGCGCAGGCATCAGGACAGCGCGCGATACGAGTTGGCGGCGGAGTCGGCGACGCAGATCGGTTCGCTGATCGTGCAGGACGCACGACCGGTGCTGATCCTGACAACGTACGACGCGCGTGTGCTCACCACGGTGTCCGATCTGCAACGGGCGATCGCGCAGGGCGAAGTGAGGTATGCGTTCCTGAACTCGTTCTGCGGCAGACACATCTCACCGATCAACGCGGCCTGCTCACGGCCCGCAAGGTGGATTCGGGCGCACGGAACCGACGTCTCACGCCAAGTCGGGCTGAGCCGCGGAGGGGTGTTGTGGTTGCTGCCCGGAGCAAAGCCGTGAGCGCGAGCGCCCCCGCCGACGGCGCACCCGATTTGGAAGAGATCGCGGAAGCCGCGCGCGCGAGCGGGCGGATAGCGCTCGATACGGAGTTCATGGGCGAGGGGCGCTACCGGACGCTGCTGTGCCTGATTCAGCTCGCGGTCCCCGAGGGAGCCGCCGGTGAGCGGATCGAGCTCGTCGACCCGCTCGCCGAGGACCTGGACGGTGCGCCGCTGGCCGACGTGCTCGCCGACCCGGACGTGCAGGTGGTGGTGCACGCCGGGCGCCAGGACGTCGCCCTCGTGCGCCGCCGGCTGGGGACGGAGGTGCAGAACGTGTTCGACACGCAGGTCGCGGCGGGGTTTGCGGGGATGGCGGCGCAAACCTCGTATGAGACGCTGCTGTCGGCGCTGCTGGGCGTCAGGGTCTCCAAGAGCGCGAGCTTCACGCGCTGGGACGCGCGTCCGCTTTCGCCCGAGCAGCGGGAGTACGCGCGTGAGGACGTCGTGCACCTGCTGGAGCTGGCGGGAGAGCTGGAACGCCGGCTGGCCGAGATCGGACGGCTGGAGTGGGCGCGCGAGGAGTGCGCGCCCCTGAGGGAGTCGAGCGACGTGCGCGACCTCGAGACGGTGTTCGCGCGGCTGCCGCGGGTACGCGGACTGAACGCCTCGGCGCAGACGATCGCGCGCGAGCTGGTGCGCTGGCGCGAGGACGTCGCGGCCACTCAGGATCAGCCCGTGCAGAGAGTGCTCGCGGACGCGGCCCTCGTGGAGATCGCCAAGCGCAAACCGACCTCGCCCGCCAAGCTCGAGCAGATCCGCGGCGTCAACCAGGGCAGCCTGCGCAAGCGGGGCCGAGACCTGCTGGAGGCTGTGCGCCGCGGCGAGGAGCTGCCCCCGCTGGAGCGGACCCAGGACGCGCGTCCGCCCGCGAGCGAGCCCGACGACGCGCCGCTGGTCGCGCTGGCCGAGGCGCTGGTACGGGCGCGGGCGCGGGAGGCGGGGCTCGCTTACGAGCTGCTGGCGGCAAGAGCCGACCTGCAGGCGATCGTCGCGGCGGAGCGCAACGGCGATGAGGCGGACGTGCGCACGCTGCGCGGCTGGCGGCGCGAGCTGGTCGGCGCCGAGCTGCTGGAGCTGCTCGCCGGCCGGGTGTCGCTGTCGGTGCACAAGGAGGAGGGGAACGTCCGCAGGCTGCGGATCCTGTGAACCCGCTCCTCGGCTACTGGATCTGGTTGTAGACCGTGAACAGCGGCATGTACATCGAGATCACGATGAACCCGACGATGCCGCCGATGACGATGATCATGACCGGCTCCATGATCGAGGTGAGCGCCTTGACGGACGCCTCGACCTGGTCCTCGTAGAACTCGGCGATCTTGTCGAGCATCGAGTCCAGCGCGCCGGTCTCCTCGCCGACGCCGACCATGTGGGTGACCATCGTCGGGAAGATCGGCGCCTGCGCGAGCGGCGCCGCGATCGTGCCGCCGCGCTTGACGGAGGCGATCACGCCGTCCATCGCGTCCTCCACGGCGATGTTGCCGCCGGTGCGCCCGGTGATCTCGAGCGCCTGCAGCAGCGGCACTCCGGCGCTGGTGAGCGAGGCCAGCGTGCGCGACCAGCGCGCGACGGCGACCTGCTGGACGATCGTTCCGATCTTCATCGGCAGGCGCAGGCGGAAACGGTCCCACTGCGGGCGCCCCCACGAGGAGGACTTCCACTTCAGGAAGGCGACGACGACGACGCCGGTGACGGCGAACAGCAGCCACCAGTAGCCGGTGACGGCGTGGGACATCGCGACCGAGACCTTCGTGATCGCCGGGAGTTCGCCGCCGAACTGCTTGAACACGTTCTCGAACACGGGCACGAGGAAGGCGACGAGCGCGAGCATGACGCCCACGGCGAACGTGATGACGAGCGTCGGATAGACCATCGCCGAACGGATCTGGCGGCGCAGGGAGGCGTCCTTCTCGAGCTGGTCGGCGACCCTCATCAGTGAGCCTTCGAGCACGCCTCCGGTCTCCCCCGCCTGGGTCATCGCGACGAACAGGGGATTGAATACCTTGGGATGGCGGGACATCGCGTCGCTCAGCGACAGGCCGGCCTCGACGTCCTTGCGCACCGCGACGATCGTCTCCTTCAGGAATTTGCTCTCGGTCTGCTCCTCCAGGACGTACAGCGCGCGCAGGATGCTCATGCCGGAGGAGATCATCGTCGACAGCTGGCGCGAGAAGACGGCGAGGTCGGCGGCCTTGACGCTCTTCAGGAAGCTGAGCTCGATCTCACGCGAGGCGTACTTGTCGCCGATGTCCAGGACGATCAGCCCGCGCGCGCGCAGCTGATCGGAGACGGCCTGCTTGGAGTCGGCCTCGATCTCGCCTTTGGCCTTGACGCCGGCGAGGTCCATCGCCTTGAACACGAACGTGCTCATCGCCGCGCTCCCCTACGCCGCCCGCCGAACGCCCTGCGAGGGATCGGCGCCCACCATCAGCCGCCTCAGCTCCTCCGGGGTGGAGGAGCGGGCCTCGGCGAGTTTCTGAGTGATCTTGCCGGCGCGCACGAGCGAGGCCAGCGAGGTGTCCATCGTCTGCATCCCGTGCGCCGAGCCGGTCTGCAGGACCGAGTAGATCTGATGCGTCTTGCCCTCGCGGATGAGGTTGCGCACGGCCGGGTTGGGGACGAGCACCTCGGTCGCGACGACGCGCCCGGAGCCGTCGGCGCTCGGCAGCAGCTGCTGGGTCATGATTCCCTGCAACGCCACCGACAGCTGTACCCGCACCTGTCCCTGCTGATGGGCGGGAAACACGTCGATGATGCGGTCGATCGTCTGGGAGGTGTCCTGGGTGTGCAGCGTGGCGAACACGAGGTGGCCGGTCTCGGCGGCGGTCAGGGCGGTGGAGATCGTCTCCAGATCACGCATCTCCCCGACGAGGATCACGTCGGGGTCCTCGCGCAGGGCGGCCTTCAGCGCGTCGGCGAAGCTGTGCGCGTCAGAGCCCAGCTCGCGCTGATTGACCAGGCACTTCTTGTGGACGTGCAGGAACTCGATCGGGTCCTCGATCGTCATGATGTGCTCTTCGCGCGTCTGGTTAATCTCGTCGATCATCGCCGCCAGCGATGTGGACTTGCCCGAGCCCGTAGGGCCAGTGACGAGCACGAATCCGCGCGGACGGCGCGTGAACTCGTGCGCCGCGGTGGGCAGGCCGAGCTCGTCGATCGAGGTCAGCCCGAACGGGATAAGTCGAAACGCCGCGCCGATCGCGCCGCGCTGGTAGTAGGCGTTGACGCGGAAGCGCGCGTGGCCTGGCACCGAGTAGGCGAAGTCCAGCTGCCAGTCGGTCTCCAGCCGCTGGCGCTGATCGCCGTTGAGGATCGAGTAGACGATCTCCCGGGTGTCCGACGGGGACAGCGTGGGATACTCCTCGAGCTGTGAGAGCCGCCCGCGCACGCGCACGGTTGGGCGAGCCCCGGCGCTCAGATGCAGGTCGGAGGCGCGGCGGGATACGACGTCCATGAGCAGCTCTGCGAAATCGATGTCCATGCCCGCCCATCGACATTTGCGAGCTCGGCCATTAGCCGCGGAGGTTCGCGGAATGGGGACTGGACGAAGGTATGAGGCCGAACGCCGGCCTCGAAGACCTACCGGCGAGCGAGCGGCGGCGACGTACAGGTCAGGTGCTGCCGATGACCCGTGCGATCTCCGCGATCGAGGTGCGCCCCTGACGGACCTTCTCCAGGCCGTCGTCACGCAGGCGGCGCATGCCCTGGCGGACGGCGAGGTCGCGAATCTCCTCCGAGGGGCGGCGGGAGAGCGCCAGCTGCTGGATCTCGGGGGAGACGTCCATCACCTCGTACAGCCCGACGCGCCCACGGTAGCCCGAGCCGCCGCAGCGCCGGCAGCCGACGGGCTCATACGCCTCCAAGTCGACGAGCGCCTTATAGCCGTTGTCGCGCAGGATCTGAGCGGGGATGATCGTGCGGCGCTTGCAGCTGGAGCAGAGCTTGCGCGCCAGTCGCTGGGCGACGATGCAGTCGAGCGCGGAGGCGACGAGAAACGGCTCGATGCCCATCTCGACCAGGCGGGTGATCGCGGAGGGGGCGTCGTTGGTGTGCAGCGTCGACAGCACGAGGTGTCCGGTCAGCGCGGACTCGATCGCGATCTGAGCGGTCTCGCGGTCGCGGATCTCCCCGACCATGATCACGTCGGGGTCGGCGCGGACCATCGAGCGCAGGCCCGTGGCGAACGTGAGGCCGACCTTGGGCGAGACCTGCACCTGGGTGAGCCCCGCGATTTCGTACTCGACCGGGTCCTCGACGGTGATGATGTTCTTCTCCGCGGTGTTCAGGCGCTGCAACGCCGCGTACAGCGTCGTGGACTTGCCCGAGCCGGTCGGTCCGGTGACGAGCACCGCGCCGTGGGTCTCGTGGAAGGCGCCTTCGAAGCGCTCGCGCTCGGCCTCGGCCATGCCGAGCTTGTCGAGCTCGACCACGACCGAGTCCTTGTCGAGGACGCGCAGCACGATCGCCTCGCCGTGGACGCTCGGGAGCGTCACGACGCGCAGGTCGACGTGGTGGCCGTCGACGGTCAGCCCGACGCGGCCATCCTGGGGCAGGCGGCGCTCGGCGATGTTCAGCTCGGCCATGATCTTCACCCGCGAGATCACGCCCGCGGCGGTGCGGCGCTGGACGGTCGTGACGTCCTGCAGCACGCCGTCGATGCGGAAGCGCACGCGCAGCTCGCGCCCGTCGGGCGCGAGGTGGATGTCCGAAGCGCCGCGTTCGACCGCCTGGGCGACGATCTGGTTTACCAGCTTGATGACCGGGGCGTCCTCGGCGGTCTCGTGCAGGTCGACGACCTCGGCGCCCTCCTCGAGCTCTTCGATCTGTGAGCCGGAGCTGGCGACGACGTCGTCGAGCCGGTCCAGGCGCAGGATCAGGCTCGCGATGTCGTCGGGCGGGGCGACCGCGACGCGCACCTCATAGCCGGTCATGATCGCGATGTCATCGACGGCCAGAACGTTGGAGGGATCGGCCATCGCCACCAGCAGCGTGCGCTTGTCCGCGAACGCGACGGGCACGGCCTGGTAGCGCTTGGCGGCCGTCGTCGTCACGAGGTTGGCGGCGGACATGTCGACCTGGAAAGCGCCGAGGTCGAGGTGGTCCAGGCCGTAACGCTCGGCCAGCGCGCGCGAAAGCCCGTCGTGGGTCAGCGCGCCGGCGTCGAGCAGGACGCGCTCGGGCGTGGTGCCGAGACCGCGCGAGCTCTCGATCGCCTCCTCGACCTGGCCGCGCGAGGCGAGGCCCATGTCGACGATCACGTCGGTCAGAAAGCGCGAGGAGGAGCCACGGCGGTTCGGTCGGGTGATGCCCGTCCACTCGCCCGGCTGAGGGGCCGCCGAGTCGATCTCCACGTCGGGGTCGAGCGGGGCCTGCGAGCCCTCGGACGGCTCGATCGCGCTGTCCTCCTCTGTCGCGACCGAGCGCTCGACCTCGACGACGGGATCCTCCCCTTCGCCGGCGACGGTGTCCATGCCGAAGATCGCGTGTAGATCGGGGCCGGTCTGGGGGGCGTCGCTCATCGCGACCGCGTCCCGGCGACGCCCAACCCCGCCACATCCCGGCTCCGTATTCCGGCGTGTGGCTCGTGAGACTCCATCCCGACCCGCGACGCGCGCGGGAGCGAAGCCCCGCCGCTAGTCCAGGGCGCGGCGCATGACCTCCAGCGGCGGGCGCACGCCCGTCCACAGCTCGAAGCTGAGCGCGCCCTGAGCGAGCAGGACCTCGAGTCCCGTGACGGTGCGTGCGCCATGGGCGCGCGCGGCGGCGAGCAGAGGGGTCGGTGAGGAGCGGTAGACGAGATCGACGACATAGGAGTAGTTACCGACCTGATCGAACGTAACCGCCGGGAGGTTGAGCCCCTGAGCCTCAGTGGCCGACTGTTTTAGGCTCGCCGGCTGCGACTCAAGTCCGACGGAGGTGCAGTTGACGAGCAGGTCGGCCGCCTCGGGAGCAGCCGCTGCACGTATGCCGAGATCGCGCGCGAGGGCGGCGGCGCGCGCGGGCGTGCGGTTCCAGACCGACACCTCGCGCGCACCCGCCTCGCGCAGAGCCCAGACGACCGCACGGGCGGAGCCGCCCGCGCCGAGCACGAGCGCGCTCATACCCCGCGGCGAGACGCCCAGCGCGGTGAGAAAGCCGGGAGCGTCGGTGTTCTCCGCCGCGATCGTGCCGTCGGGAGCGAACGTGAGCGTGTTCGCGGCGCCGATCGCCCGCGCGGCCTCGCCCGCGCTGTCAGCGAGCGCGAGCGCCGCATGCTTGTGGGGGATCGTCGCGTTCGCCCCAACGAATCCCGCGGGCATGAGCGCGCGAACCGTCTCGGCGAAGCGCCCGGGCGGCACCGGCAGCAGCTGGTAGCGCCAGTCCGCCATGCCCAGAGCCGTGAGTGCGGCGTTGTGCATAGCCGGCGAGCGGCTGTGCGAAACGGGCCAGCCGAGGACTCCCAACCGTGGCATCCGCCTGACCGGGCCTAACGCTTCCGACAGGCGGGGACCCGGCCGCCGTTGGCACGTAGCGCTTCGCGATAGGCCGCTGCGTCCCGTTCGAACTGAACGTTGCCGGTGGAGAACACGAGCTCGCCGCAGCCGTCGGCCCCGGCGACGTAGTACAGGTAGCCGGCGTGGGCAGGATGCGCGGCGGCGTGGATCGCGGCGAGACCGGGGTTGCTGATCGGGGTCGGCGGCAGGCCGCGGTGCAGGCGCGTGTTGTAGGGGGAGTCGAGCGCGAGCTGGGCGGCGGTCAATGGCTGGGTGTAGTCGTTCAACGCGTAGCGGAGGGTCGCGTCGATCCCGAGCGCCATGCTCAGGCGCAGACGGTTGTAGATGACGGCGGCTACCTTCGCGCGATCACCGGGCAGCTGTGCCTCGCGTTCGACCATCGAGGCGACGATCAGCAGCTCATAGGGGGTGATGTGCAGCTCGCGCGCGCGGCGAACCTCCTCGTCGCCGAAGCGTTCGGTGAACGCGATCAGCTGTTCGTGCACGAGCCTGCCGGCCGGGTCGCCACGGTAGAGGTCGTAGGTGGCTGGGAACAGGAAGCCTTCGAGGCTGGAGGTGTTCGACGGCGCGCCGTAATGGGCCGGGTTCAGCAGCGACGAGCGGCGGGATGCCGTCAGGTAGCTGCCGGTCAGTCCGGCGGCGTGGGCACGAGCCGCGATCTGCCGGCGGGTTTCGCCCTCGGGGATCAGCACCCGCACAACGACCGGCGCGGCGACCGGCTTGGGTGCGGTGGTGCGCGTGAGTCGGTCGATCGCCAGCCAGACCGCGCCCGCGACGAGGACGAGCGCAAGCACGGCCAGGACCCGCGCCGGCGGTGAGCGGTGCCCGTGCCTGTGCCTGTGCGATGGCGGCAGGGAGGACTCGGGCGGGGATACCGGCGGGGGCGGGATCACGACAGGCGCCCGCGCGACGGGCGGGGGCAGCGGGACCTCGGGGCTCTCCGCGACAGAGGGGGCATTGGCGGCGCGTCGCCGCCGGCGCTCGGCGCGATCGCGCTCGCGTTCCTCGTCGGTGCGGACAGAGGGTGAACGGTCGGACACGTCGCGTGAACCTAGCTCAACCGGGGTCCGCGAGAGCGCAGCTCGACCCCAACCTCGTCAGCTCCGGCCTGCTCGCCCGCGCCTAAGCGCCCTGGCGCAGCCTGGCGTGCAGCCAGCTCTCGAGCATGTGGGCGGCCGCGCGGGAGTCCTCGCCCGCCCGGTGCGAACCCCGATCCTGACGGGCGATGTGGGTGGTGTAGCGCTCGTCGTGCAGCTCGACCGGGATCCCCTCCCCCAGACGCAGAGACAGCCGCCGTGCGAACTCGCGGGTCTCGCGCGTCTGATCGGAGTCTCCCCCTCGCAACGACACCGGCAGCCCGATGACGACCCGCTCGACCTCGCGGTCGCGGATCAGCTCTTCGATCTCGCGCAACCCGCTCCGGCTGGCGGGACGGGGGATGGCCTCGATCGGCGTGACGATCGTGCCCGTCGGGTCGCTGAGCGCGCAGCCGCAGCGAGCACTGCCGTAGTCGAGGGCGAGCACGCGGCTCACGACTGCAGCGCCTCCTCGATCGCGGCGCGCGCGGCGGCCAGCGCATCGTCGAGCTTGTCGGGGTCGCGCCCGCCCGCCTGGGCGACCGTGTCGCGGCCCCCTCCCCCGCCGCCGACGACCGCGGCGGCGACCTTGACGATCGCGCCCGCCTTGACGCCGCGCTGGACCAGCTCGGGAGCGACGCCGGCAGCCAGGTGCACACGCCCATCGACGGCCGTGCCGAGCACGACCGCGGCGCCCTCGAGCCGGCCGCGAACGCGGTCGAGGATCTCCATCAGCACGTGCGCATCGGGCGCCGGTACGGCGGCGGTGAGCACCGGAGTGTCTGCCATGGACTCCACGGATGCCACCAGCGCCTCAACGTCGACCGCACCCCCGATAGGGCCGGCGCCCTCGCGTACGGAGCGCTCCAACGCTCGGCGCTCTGTCTCGTGGGCGCGCAGGACGGTGAGCGCGTCCTGCGGCCGCGCTCGCAGCTCGCCCGCGATCTCGGCGAGCAGCCGGTCGTGCTCGCGCAGCAGCTCCACCGCGCCGGAGCCGGTGAGGGCCTCGATGCGGCGTACGTTGGCGGCCGAGGAGGTCTCGCTGAGGATGTGAAACGCGCCGATCTCGGCCGTGCTGCGAACGTGCGTGCCGCCGCACAGCTCGCGCGAGTAGGAGCCGTCGCCGATCTGGACCATGCGCACGACATCGCCGTACTTCTCGCCGAACAGCGCCATCGCGCCGAGGCTCCGGGCCTCCTCCAGGGTCGTGGAGATCGCGCGGACGGGATCGCCCGCGGCGATCCAGGCGTTGACGACATCCTCGACGTCGCACAGCTCCTGGGCGGTGAGCGCGCCGGTGTGGGTGAAGTCGAAGCGCAGCTTGTCCGGCCCCACATAGGAGCCGGCCTGGCGGACATGAGCGCCGAGCCGCTCGCGCAGGGCGGCGTGCAGCAGATGAGTGGCCGTGTGGTTGCGCTCGGTGGCACGCCGCGCGGCGTGATCGACGCGCGCGAGCACGGCCTCCTCGGGCGCGAGCGAACCCTGCCCCAGGACGACCTCCAGCGCCTGGTCGTCGCCGAGGCGATAGACGTTCGTCACGCGCCCCAGGCAGGCGCCGGAGGCGCATTCGATCGTGCCGGTGTCGGAGACCTGCCCGCCGCCGGCGGGATAGAACGGCGACTCGGCGAGCTTGACGAGCATGCTCGCGCTGGGAGCGGCCGAGGCGAGCGCTTCGCCATCACGCCCGTTGGCCGCGGCAGGCGGAGCACCGTTCGAGGCGTGCTCGACCAGGGCAACGGCACCGACGGTGGTCTGCTGCATCTCAGTCTCATACCCGGTGAAGCGGGTCGGGAACCCAGCGGCGGCCGCGAGCTCGCGCGCCTGCTCGCGCGGATCGGCGCCATCGCCCCCGTACGTCGTCGCGCCCGCGGCGGCCGCGCGGGCGCGAGCGCGCTGGGCGTCCATCAGCGCCTCGAACCCTTGGTCATCGACGCCAAGCCCACGCTCGGCTGCCAGCTCGCGGGTGAGGTCGAACGGGAACCCGTAGGTGTCGTGCAGGGCGAACGCATCAGCAGCCGCGATCCCCTGTGCCCCCGCTTCCAGCGCGCGGGCGATCAGCTCGTCCAGCAGCTTAGTGCCCTGCTCGAGGGTGCGCCCGAAGGCGTCCTCCTCGGATGCGAGCCAGCGTTCGACCGGATCGCGCTGGTCGAGCAGCTCGGGGTAGGCGCCCGCCATCAGCTCGCGCACGACTGTGGCGTAGCGGAGCAGGAACCCCGGGGCCATGTCCAGGCGCCGCGCCTGCAGGATCGCGCGGCGGGTGAGACGGCGCAGGACGTACCCGCGGTCTTCGTTGGAAGGGACGACGCCGTCGGCGATCAGAAACGACATGCCGCGGGCGTGGTCGGCGAGGATGCGCAGCGCACGGTCGGTGGTGGGGTCCTCGCCGTAGCGGCGATCGGCGAGCTCCTGGCCGAGGTCGATCAGCGGCTGGAACTGGTCGGTGTCGAACACCGAGTCCCGGTCCTGGAGGATCGCCGCCAGGCGGTTGAGGCCGAGGCCGGTGTCGATGTTGCGGGCGGGCAACGCCTGAAGAGTGTCGTGGGGGTCCTGGTTGTACTGCATGAATACGAGGTTCCAGTACTCCAGGAACCGCTCGTTCTCGCCGCCGGGGAGATCGTCGGCGGCGCCGAAGGAGAGGCCGCGGTCGATGTACAGCTCCGAGCACGGCCCGCTGGGGCCGACCGGCCCGGCTTCCCAGAAGTTCTCCGAGCGCGGACACCCGACGATCCGCTCGCGCGAGACGCCGACGGCGCGCCACAGCTCGATCGCCTCTTCGTCCGGTCCGAGCCCGAGCTGCTCGTCGCCGGAGAAGACCGTCACCCAGATGTCGTCGGGGTCGAAGGAGAAGACTTCCAGGGACAGGTCCCACGCGAGGCTGATCGCCTCGGCCTTGAAGTAGGCGCCGATCGAGAAGTTGCCTAGCATCTCGAAGAACGTGAGATGGCGCAGGGTGCTGCCGACGTGATCGATGTCGGGCGTGCGAAAGCACTTTTGACAGCTCGTCAGCATCGACGCGGGCGGGTCGGCGCGGCCGAGGAAGTAGGGCTTCAGCGGCTGCATGCCCGCGGTCGTGAGCAGCACCGTGCGGTCGTCCGCCGGGGGCACCAGCGACGCGGAGGGAATGCGCAGGTGGTCGCGCTCTGCGAAGAAGTCGAGGAACCGCTCGCGAATCTCATCCGAGGTCATCGCCAAGTGATGTTAAGGGAGTGCGCGCGAGCCGCGACCGACGGCGGATGAGAGGACTCTAATGGGTGGGCGCATGCGGGCAGGCGCCGTCGAGCGAGTCAGACGATCGTGCCGTGGCCGACGATCCGCTCGCCGTCGTACAGACACGCGATCTGCCCCGGAGCGGTGCGCTCGGCCGGCTCGAGCAGCTCGACCTCGATCGCGGCGTGCTCGCCGGCCGCGGCGGGCGCGGCGAGGCGACAGGGCAGGCGTGCGCCCCGGTAGCGAACTTTGATCGCGTCGACGCGGGCGCCGTCACGATGGAGGGTCGTGTCTCGGACGCACACGGTGCTCGTGAGCAGCTCATTGCGCGCACCGACGGTGACGGTGTTCGAGGCATGGTCGGTCCCCAGCACATACAGCGGTTCGCCCGCCCGGTCCAGGCCGGACCCTGAGCCCAGCCCGCGGCGCTGTCCGACGGTGACGGTGTGGATGCCGGCGTGCTCGCCCAGGAGACGCCCGTCGCGGTCGAGGATCGGCCCCGCCTGCGTGCCCAGGCTGCCGTGGCGGGCCAGGAAGTCCGTCCGGCGAGTTCCGGCGAGGAAGCACAGATCCTGGGAGTCGCGGCGGCGCGCGACCGGCAGACCGGCGCGCTGCGCGAGCGCACGAACCTCGGGCTTGGTCAGCTCGCCGAGCGGGAACCGCATGCGCTGCAGCGACCGCGGCGAGAGTCCGCTCAGCGCGTAGCTCTGGTCCTTGGCCGGATCGACCGCCGCCCGCAGCAGCGGTCCCAGCGCGGGCTCGTCGCGCTCGATGCGCGCGTAGTGGCCGGTCGCCAGCGTCCGTGCGCCCAGGCGGGTGGCGAGATCGAGCATCGCGTCCAGGCGCACCGAGCCGTTGCAGCGCACGCAGGGATTGGGCGTGAGGCCGGCCGCGTGGTCCGTCAGCCACGGCTGTACGACGCCGGCGCGAAACTCGGCGCGGAGGTCGATCGAGAAATGGGGCACGCCGAGCTCGTGCGCGAGCGAGCGAGCGGAGCGGACGGCCTGGGCGGAGCAGCAGCTGAGATCGCCATCGTTGGCCGGATCCGACCACAGCTCGAGCGTGACGGCCACCGTCTCGTCTCCCACTCCGACGGTAAGCAGCGCGGCGACGGCCGAGTCGACTCCGCCGCTCATCGCCACGAGCGTACGGCCGGCCACGGGCACGAGACTCGCCTGACGCAGGGCGGAGCCGAGCGCGCGATGCAGCGCGTCGACGGCGAGCTCGGCGGCGTGGCGCTTGGCCGGGATCAGCCCTCCGAGCTCCTCGGCGACCGTCTCCGGGGAGATCAGGGCGGCCTCCAGCAGGGGCGTCTCGCGCAGCAGAGCAACGACGGCGCTGCCGGCCGCGATCGTGGCGCCGCAGCCGCTCGCGTCATAGCCCGCGTCGAGGATGCGCCCGTCGGGAGTGTCGGGGTCAAGCGTGAGGGAGACGCGAATCAGATCGCCGCACGCCGCCCCGCCCGCGGCGCCGGTGTGCGCCCCCGGGGGGGCGTGTCCGCGCGCGAGCGGTCGTTCGAGGTGCTGAGCCAGGCCCGTGGCGAGTGTCACCCGGTCGAGTGTAAGGACTGGTCGGGCTCGGTGGGAGGCGCCGGAGGCGCGGACCCGCGGCCGTGCGATACGAGCGTGGGCTGCGTCAGACCGTGCGCCGCGCCGAATGCGATATCCCGTGACGGCGCGCGTCAGGAGTGACGCGATTCCGAGACGGCCTGCTGGATCGCGAACGCGTCGGTGAGACCCGTGAGCACGGTCGTCTGGCCGTGTGGGTTGACGATCAGCAGGGTCGGGGTCTGGGTGACCTGAATCGCATGGGTGATCGTGCCGAACTCGCCGACCTGGCTCGCGGTCGCGTAGTGGACGGCAACCCTGCCGCCAAGCGCGTGCTGGACCGCCGGCAGCGCGTTGTGGACCGCCATGTCGTCGGAGCCGTGACGGTTCCAGAACAGGATCAGCACAGTCTTGCGCTGCTGCAGCTCGTGTTCGACGGTAGCCTGCACGTTCGGCGCGATGGCGAGGTGCTTGACCGCGGGCGGCGCGGCGTGGACGTGTACGGGCGTCACGGTCGCGGGGCGCGCTGGTGCGCGGATGGCGGCGCGGCTCGCGGACGCGGCGGGCGCCGAGGAGACGGAGGGTTCTGAGGTTTCCACGCGGTGGGCTTCCTGCTGGGACTGGGCGACGGCACCGTGGGCTTTGTCGATCGCGCGGGTCAGGCCCCCGACTCCGGGAGCCGCACCGTGGTAGACGTGAGTGGGCGCGGCGGCCGCTTTGGCCTCCGCCGCCGCCGATGGCGGCGTTGCGGGCGCGCCGGAGGCGGCAGGGCTCGAGCCCGAGCCGCCGCCGGAGCTGGGCGCGCGGTGGCGCAGCGCGGCGAACCACACGAGCGCGAGCAGCGCGAGCGTGACGAGCGCGATCTGGTAGGGGCGGGACAGCTGGGTCATGGGTCTAGGCCCTGTGTCGGCACATATCGTCTCCGAGTTGAACGGTGCCTGCCCCGATGGACTTCCCACACGGCTCGACCGGACCGCCCACCGCTTAGGTGACACGCGATGCATGCTCATGAACCGCCCTGCCCGGCATCGGACCGCGAGATGCCGCCGAGCCCGATACGTGAGACCGGCCGACCGCGGGATCGATTACAGGGAGCGCAGGCCACGCAGGACGGCGTGCACCACCGCGTCGGGCGCAGCGGTTTCCTGCCCACCCCCGAGCATGTCTTTGAGGACGGTCTCACCGGCGCCGAGGATCGCCACATAACGGGCCTCGAGCGCGTTGGCATAGCCCAGCTGTCCCTTCAGCGAGCGTCCCGCGAGCTCCATCTGCGCTGTCAACCCCGCGGTGCGTGCCGCGGTGAGCAGCGCGAACGCCTCGGCCGGCGCATGGCCGTGTGCGGGCGGATCGCCGTCGCGGGGAGGCTCATATGCGATGAACAGGTCCAGGGGCACAGGCGCAGGATGCGGTGGGCCGCCGGCGAGCAGGATCCGCTCGATCCCGGCGGCCCAGCCGATGCCGGGCGTGGGGGGGCCGCCGAGCTGCTGCACGAGGCCGTCATAGCGCCCGCCGCCGCCGACGCCCGACTGAGCGCCCAGCCGATCGGAGGTGAACTCGAACACGGTGCGCGTGTAGTAGTCCAACCCGCGCACGAGCGTGGGGTCGATCTCATACGCGACGCCCGCACCGTCCAGGCGGGCGCGGACCTCGGCGAGGTGCTCCGCGTCCTCGGCGCTGAGGAAGTCGAGCAGGCGCGGCGCGGTCTCCATGACTGCGCGAGTGCCGGGGTGTTCGGAGTCGAACGCGCGCAGCGGATTCAGCTCGATGCGCTCGCGCACCTCCTCGGACAGATCGTCCTCATGCGCGCGCAGGTGTGCCCGAAGCCGCTCGCGGTACTCCTGGCGCGCAGCGAGGCTCCCGAGGCTCGACAGGCGCAGCCGCACCGGGGCGACGTTCAGCTCATCGAGCAGGGTGGCGAGCAGGCAGATCGACTCGGCGTCCACGGCCGGGTCCTCGGAGCCGAGTGCCTCGGCGCCGAGCTGCCAGAACTGGCGGTAGCGCCCGGCCTGGGCGCGCTCGTGGCGGAAGAAGCTCGACAAGTACCACAGCCGCACGGGCTGGCGGAGCTTGTGCATGCCGTGCTCGACGTACGCGCGACAGACGGGCGCGGTGCCCTCCGGTCGCAGGGTCAACGAGCGTCCGGAGGCGTCCTCGAACGTGTACATCTCCTTGCTGACGATGTCGGTCGAGGCGCCCACGCCGCGAGCGAACAGCTCGGTGGCCTCGAACGCGGGCGTCTCGATGCGCTCGTAGCCGGCGCCCTCCAGGACCGTGCGGGCTCGATCCTCGAGCACGGTGCGCACGGCGGACTGCTCGCCGAGCACGTCGAACGTGCCGCGGGGAGCTTTGATGCGGCCGGCTCCGCTCAACTGGGGCCCGCACCCCGGGCCGGCGATGCCTGCGCCGCCGAGTCGAGTCGGCCACGGCGGAGCTCGACTAGGAACGGGTTGGTGGCGAGCTCGCGGCCGAGCGTCGTGACGCCCATGTGACCTGGATATACGGTCGTCTCGGGCGGGAGCGTATCGATCAGGGTCTCAAGCGTTCGTTCCAGTGTCGCGTGATCGGCGAACGGCAGGTCGGTGCGCCCGATCGAGCCCTGAAACAGCACGTCGCCGGACAGGATCGCGGTGTGGGCGGGCAGCGAGAACGTGAGATGACCTGGGCTGTGACCTGGCGTCAGCAGCACCTCGATGTCGAGGTCCGCGATGCTCAGCGACTCGCCCCCGGCGAGCGTGTGCTCGGGCACGTAGCTCTCGAACGGCCCGAACCCGGGCGGAGTGCCGAGGCGGATGTCTTCGAGCACCGGACGCTCGACCTCGGGGCAGTACACGGGCGCGCCGGTCGCGCGCGCGAGCGGCGCGAGCGCGCCGATGTGGTCGAAGTGGCAGTGCGTGATGAGGATCGCCTCGATCTGGACGCCGAGATCCTCGATCGCGCGCAGCAGCCGGTCGGGCTCGTCGCCGGGATCGACCAGCGCCGCGCGGGTGACGCCGGGGAGACGCACGATGTAGGCGTTCTCCTGGACCGGGCCGACGGTGAACGAGCGGATGTCGAGCTCGCTCATCGTTCGCTCGCTCGCCGCTCGTCGGCTCGCCGCAGGGGTGCCGGGCAGCGGACGCGGCGCGCGCTCATCGCGCGGGCGCCTTGCCACCGCCCTGCTTGGCCTTGTTGCGCATGCGCCGGTTGTAGAGCCACATGTCGGTGTAGTAGCTGATGGGTATGTAGAAGATCAAGACGATCGGAAACAGCGCGATCGCCTCGTTGGGCTTCTTGAGCAGGAGCAGGCTGACGAGCAGCATCAGCACGGCCGCGGCCATCGCCCGGTAGAACGCGCCTTGCCAGGTGGGCGGACGGTCCCGCTTGGGGATGCGATCACTGCGATCCCCCTGCGGCTTTTGGCCGGCCTTCTCGGCGGCAGTCGGCTTGCGACCGGTGCGACCGCGAGACTCGACGACACCCGCGGCGTTACCGCGATGCTTGGTCTGGCGCTTGCGCTTGGTCTGAGCCATCACCGCAAGCCTACAGGCCCCAAGCTGCCGTCCACGGCAAGCCTTATTCTCGGCGCGCCGAGCGCCCGCCTCGGTCCGAGACCGGCATCGGACGCTGTCGGATCGGTCACCGCCGGCCTCATCCGCCATCCAGGCCGAGCACCGCCTCGATCACGTGCGTGGCGGAATCGAACCCCGGCAGCGGGATGTCGTCGGGGAAATCCGCGAATGCGCACCGCGGCGCGAGACCGACCAGCTCGCCCGCGACGACGGCGGCATGCGCGCGTACGCGCTCGATCACGAGGGCCAATGGCGCCTCGCACGGGCGCTCGACATTCATCGACACCTGCGCGACGTCGCCACCGAGCCTGACCCCGATCGCCCGTAGGCCGGGCAGTCCCTCGGCGCCGCCCTCGCGGATCAGCGAGGCGATCCGACGCGCGTCAACGACGGTCGCGGGCGGGGCGAGCTGGAGGTTGAACGCAACCAGCGGCGCGCGCGCACCGACGAGCGTCGCTCCAGCCGTGGGGTGCAGGCGCGGCGGTCCGTAGTCGGGCACGAGCTCGCCCGCGGCAATCCGCTCGGCCAGACCGGCCACACCCCCAGAGCGCAGCTGCGCGCGGGTATGACCTTGGCCCAGCTCCCCGTAGAGGAACACCGGGATAGACAGCTCATGCCCAATGCGGTCGGCAATCACGAGCGCCTCCGCGCAGGCCGCCCCGCGGGATGCCTCATCGAGGTAGACGACCGGAGCGACATCTAGCGCACCCACATGGGGATGTTCCCCGCGCGGTGCCCGCGTGTCGGCGTCGCGCATCACGTCAATCCGCACGCTCGCCAGCGCCGCGCCCGCCAGCAGCGCACCTGACAGCGCGCCGGGCTCTCCCGCGAGCGTATACACGGAGCGATGGTGGTCGGCGTCGCTGTGGACGTCCAGAAGCCTCACCCCCGCCCCCATCGCGAGCGCCTCGGAGATCGCCCGCACCGTCGCCGGATCGCGTCCCTCGGAGAAGTTCGGGATCGCCATCAGAACGCTCGGCTGGTGTACGGCGGGGGATGCCATGGTGGGACCCGCCGTGGGCGCGGCCGGCGCGCACGCGGCGCGAGAGCTGATGCCGGAGGAGGGACTCGAACCCCCGACACGCGGATTATGATTCCGCTGCTCTAACCAGCTGAGCTACTCCGGCGGGACGGCGCAGTTTAGCCTCATCGTTCCCGTGGCCTCATCGCTCTCGCGTCTAGTCGCCGGTGGCCGAGAAATGCTCGGGATCGATCGGTCCGAGGACGCCGCCCACGAGCTTCATCGGTCCGGGATAGGCGCGCAGCACGTCGATCAACTGGGACGGGTTCGTCACATCCACGGCGCCCCCGGGATACACCGTGGTCTCGTGGTTGCTGTGCCCGGCGACCGCGCTGAAGGCCCCGGCGGCGTTCAGCTGGGCCTGTTCGTAATAGGTGCGATATCCGCTCGTCACGGTCCCGGCCCAGCCGTGCAGCGACGCCCACTGCAGGACCGGGACGATCCAGTCGGCGATCGGCTTCAAGCGCGGATTCCACGCCGCTTCGGGCGTCTGGATCTGCGCAGCCGAACCGCCCGTGGCGGACTGCGCCTGTTCAAACGACGAGGCCGAGTCCCCCGACGGCAGCACGATCCCGGCCCTGCGCGCTTCCCTGATCTCGCGGCGGATCTCCGCGTCCGAGGCCGCGCCGGGCGCGATGTGCACCTTGCCTTCGGCCAGCACCGCGTCGGATGAGGCGTCGATCCGCGCGACCGTGCTGTTGGGCGCAGCCGGCGGAGTGCTCGACGTGGTCGTGGTGGTGGCAGCGGCCGTGGCGGTGGCGCCCGCCGCTTTCGCGGGAGGTCCGCTCGGGATCGTGGCTTCGCCGCACCCTGCCGCGCTGGCGCAGGCGAGCGCCACGAGCGCCAAGGGCATGGCAACAGCGAGACGATGAGTGGGATGGCGATCGAGCGGTCCGCGAATCCCCATGCGGATCAGCGTAGCTGGCAGTCCCACGGGAGGGTGCATCCACTCTTTGGCGGCATGGAGCATTGCAGTGGTTCTCCTTGGTGCCCGCGCCGAGCGATTCCATAGAGATCGCCCCCGCTCGGACGTGCAAAGGAGCATCAGCTGCGCGGGGCGGTGAAGCGACTGCCCTGGGCCGGCACGAACGTGGCGTGAGGCGCATCTCGAACCCCTCCCACGATCCCGCCTCCTGCCCGTCGATTTGCTCACCGGACAGATTTACACAGTCGGCTCTGTCCGCGCCGGCAGACACAATGTTTCCCGTGGTGATCCCCGCTGTCATCTTCGTGGTCTGCTTCTTCGCAGGAGTGTGGGCGAGCACGCGGTGGCTGCCGCCGCTCGCCGAGGGTGCGGTCGGGGGCATCGCCTTCTTCGGCGTATGCGGTCTGCTCGGCGCAGCGCTCGGGCTCGCCGGTCTGCACATCTACTCGATCATCCGCACGGTGGAAGACTTCGGCGGCGGGTTTCCAAGCGATGGAAAGGGTGATCTCCTGGCCAGCGGGCTCGCGCAGTTGCTGTTCGAGGCGGGGTCCGTCTTCGGGCTCGCGCTCGTCGTCTACTTGCTCGCGCCCTCCTCGTCGCCTGCCAAGGACCGCCTGCGTCCGGCGGCCGATCCGGACCCCGGCGCGTCTAGCGTGTAGTCAACCCCGCCAACCGCGGGCGCCGCCTGACTGCGATCCATTAGCGGGATGCGAGTCTGCGAAGGACGGTCCGGTAATCGTTGATGAAGCGGTCGACGCGGACGCCCTTGGCGTAGAAGCTGTCGCTTGTGACACCATCCTCCTCGCACAGTTTGAGCGTCTGGCGTATGTGCTTGATTTCTTTGATAGGAACGGATCGGCCCTCTCCAGGCCAGCGAATAGCCATAAGGGTCTTGTCGCGTGTCTTCTTCAGGAGCAGTGTGCGGCGTGTCTCGGTCCTGCACACATCCATCTTGCCGTTGCTCCTCGCATGCAATGAGAAGCCGAAGTTTCCCAGGATCTGGCGTAGCTCGCGATATGTGATCGGCTTCTCACCGCGAGTGATCGAATTGACGCGGCACCGCAGCCATTCAGCAATTGTCTTGACCTCCTCGTCGGGCGTACCACGCCGAACGATGCGCTCGGTGTTGCGCCCCATCTTGACGACGCTATGCAGGAGCCCGTGATTGGCAACAGCAATCATGAGGTTGAACAACTCTGTTTGCTTGGTGGTACGAAGAACGAGGTTGTTCTTGTCTAGATGAGCGAGTGCGGAGACGAGAGCTGTGCGCTTGTTGCCATTGTGAAATGGGTGGTCATTACAGATGCCGTAGAGCAAGGTTGCCGCATTCAGGATGGGGTCGGGATACTTGAGCAGTTCGGCGTAGCCAGCGTGCTGACGGCCAACCGCCGACTCGAGCAGACTGTCCTCGCGGATGCCCGGAGGATCAATCGGGTCCTGTGTATTCGAGAAGTCTTCGCAGAGGCGTTCGTGAATGAATGCAACGTCCTCGACAGTGAGCATCCCGATCAGCGCAGACGAGCGGGGAGCGGGCTCAAGCACCTCTGTATCATCCTCGGCAGCTGAACGCGCGCGTATACGTGCCGGCGGTCCACCGCAGATCTCTTTGATGATGGCTCTCGTGATCTTCCGGGTCGCTCCCTCTATTGAACGTTCGGGGTCATCAATCTCGACCCCTCGCTCGATCAGGGCGAGGACAACCGATTCTGGATTGACTCCAGCACTTCGGGCCATACGGTTCACCGTAACTGCACGTCGCATCGGGGCAACGTACCGCCGTCGGCGGCGTGATGCCTCAACGGCACCTCAGGCCCTTTGCTATAGATGGCTAGTAACCAAAATGGCAACCCACGAAGGAGCACGTCGTGGATCAGATGCACTGTGAGCCCCGACCGGTGCTGTGATGGTCGCTGGGGCGGAGGATCACTTCTCGTGGACTACTGAGGGCGCTGTTCGCACTTGAGGGTGCGGCTTCGACAGTGTGATCGCACAGCAATCGCACCCCCGTGCATGCGGTGTGTCCGGCTCCGGTGACAATGCGAGGAGTGCTGGCTGGGCGCAAGCCGATCTGGGGCCAGTAGATCTTTTGGGCGTCTGGGACCGAATGCGGAGACTGGCCGGTGGCACGCAGGACAGCTTGTTGGCCGCATGGGCGCGTTCGAGGTCATGAAGGACGTGATGCGCGAATACGAGCAGTTCGCGTTGGGCACCAGTCGCCGGCGACAGGCCCGATACACCCCTCGTCAGGCCGGCCGACCGTCTTGCGCTCGGGGCGCTGGAGGCCGCGCTTGGCGTGGCGCGCACGGCCGGTGAGGACCGTCCCGGCGCTTGAGATCTTCGCGGGCTCCCTGGGCGGTCCTACAATGAACATCATGGCCACCCGAGCGATCCATCTGCCACAGGCGTCCTATGACTTGCTCCAGCGCGAGGCGAGCCGGCGCGGCGTACAGCCCGACGTGCTCGCGGACGAGCTGGTGCGCACCGATCTCGCCGGCGAGCGCGGCGATTTGCAGAGCGCGCTCGCGGGCCTTGCGCAACTGCGCAGAAGGCTGCCGCGCATCGACGGCGTGACGCTGGCCCGTGATGCGCGGGCCGAGCTCGAGCGACGCGGCGCTTGAGCATCGTCATCGATGCCAACGCTCTGGTCGTGCTCGCGCTCGACGAGGAGCGAGCCGGATGGGTGGAGCCGCTGCTGCGCGAATGGGAGGAGCAGGGCGAGGACCTGCACGCGCCGGCGCTGCTGCGGTTTGAGATCGCAAGCGCTCTCGTCCAGACCGTGACGGCAGGACAGCTGCAGGAGAGCGACGTGGAGGACGCCTGGCGACGGATATCCGCGGTCCCGCTCACGTTGCACGAACTCGAAGATGCTCCGGCTGTGATCACGATGGCTCGCAGGCTGAAGCGGAAGAGCGCCTACGACGCCTCCTACATCGTCCTCGCCGAAGAACTGGACACGAAGCTGTGGACCCTCGACGGCCCGCTCGCGCGCAACGGCGAAGCCCAGGGCCTGCCGGTGAAGCTCATCGAGCCGCCTGAGGCAACTACCGACGTCGATTCATCCGAGGACCAGTAGCGAGAGCGTCGGCGCGACGCAGGACATCGGCGACACCTGCTAAAAGTTGCGCTGCGGTGCGGATCGTTGTCGGAGGGCTTGCTCCGAACGCTCGCGCCGAGCGGTTCCATAGAAATCGCCCAGTTCGGGCCTCAGGACCTACCCTGACGAGAACCAAGCGACTCGACCCATAGAAAAACCCCGCCGGAGCGGGGCTTTTCCTTAGCAGGTCGATAAGCCGGGTTCTGTCGTTGAGCAGCCATCCATCTCAGCGGCCTACCTGGATCTCGGCGGGCTACCTGCAGTCGATCCGCTTTGACCTTGCACCGGGTGGGGTTTGCCCAGCCGTCGCGTCACCGCGACGCTGGTGCGCTCTTACCGCACCATTTCACCCTTGCCGGCCCGCCGTTCACGTGGGACGGCGGACGTAGGCGGTTTGTTTCTGTGGCACTTTCCCGCGGGTTTCCCCGGGTCGATCGCTCGACCACCCTGCCCTTCGGTGTCCGGACTTTCCTCGAGGGCCTCTCAGGCCCCCGCGGCTGCCTGACCTGCCCTCCCACGGTAGCGCTCTGACGGTGCGATGTAAAGAGAGCCGCATCCAGGAGAGCGCCGTGGCGATCATGCTCACTCTGCAAGCGCTCACGGCAGTCGCCCAGCGGTGGACTATCTCTACGGGCTGAGGTTCGGCAGGCGTTCAGACGCTTCTGAGCAGGCCGACGACGCGCCCGATCACCTTGACATCGGCGCTGAGGATCGGCTCCATCGCCTCGTTCTCCGGCTGCAGCCTGATGTGGTCGGACTCGCGGAAGAAGCGCTTGACCGTCGCCTCCTCGCCGAGCAGAGCGACGACGATGTCACCGTCGCGGGCGGTGTTCTGCGAGCGCACGACCACGTAGTCGCCTTCGAGAATGCCCGCGTCCTTCATCGATTCGCCCCGGATCCGCAGCAGGTACTGGCCATCCCCGCCACCGGCGAGCTCGGGCACCGACACGTACTCCTCGACGTTCTCCTCGGCGAGCACCGGAGCTCCCGCGGCCACCGAGCCCACCAGTGGCAGGCTGTCGGGACGTACGATTCCGCGCACGCTATCCACGGCGGCGCCCGCCGCGCGGTCGAGCAACTCGATCGCGCGCGGCTTGGTCGGATCCCGACGCAGCAACCCGATCTTCTCCAGGTTGGCGAGATGGGCGTGCACGGTCGACGACGAGGCCAGTCCGACGGCTTTGCCGATGTCGCGCACCGTCGGCGGATAGCCGTGCTTGGCCGAGTGCTTGCGAATGAAGTCGAATATCTCCTGCTGGCGCTTGGTCAGATCCATGATTTGCCTGTTCCGCTCCCTGTGTGGTTCGGTGGACGGGGGACTTCGACGAACATGTGTTCGCACATTAGCGCTCCCTGTGGACGGAAGCAAGGGAGGGGACGCTTTTCGTCGGTCTCGACGCCTGGCCATGGGCTGTCGCCGGCGGGCGGCGTGCCGTTCGCCGGGGGTCTGACGGAACGCCTGTTCGACTCACCACCCCGATCGGGCGCGGGTATACTCGCCCTCTCTGCGCCTGTGGCGGAATTGGTAGACGCGCAAGGTTGAGGGCCTTGTGGACCGCTTGGTCCGTGGTGGTTCGAGTCCACTCGGGCGCACTCAGAAAGCCCCGCAAATGCTGGGCTTCTTGTGTTTGGAGGGCCGGTCCGGGTCGTTCTGTCCGTTAACAGGATGCACTCCAGTAGGGTCTGCGGCTGAGGACTTGACATGCGAACTGAGCCGACACATAGCCGGGGCAATGCGATCATCATCGTGGGGGGCGGAGGGGCGCTGGTGCTCGCGGCAGTCTGTATAGCGCTCGGTGGAACAAACCAGCAGGGCATTGCAACTGGACTACGCGCGACCGCCGTGCTGGGTCTTCCCTTCCTGGTGGGCACATACGTAGCCCCAGCGCTTATCGTCCTGTGGCCGGGCGAACTTAGCGATTGGCTGCTCGCCCACCGACGCTCGCTAGGACTCGCATTTTCCGCGGTCTTCGCAGTTCACCTTGCGCTGATCGCCCGATTTCTCAGTCTTCCGCCCAACCCGCCGGCAACAGCACTCGGTTTGACCCTGGGGTTTGTGGCTTACATGCTGCTAGCGGCGATGATGCTGGCCTCTTTCAGCAGAGTCGCGATGACGCTTGGTGCCGCCCGAGTCCACCTTCTGCGCCGAATCGGTGAGCAATGGGTGTTCGCAGTGTTCACTCTGACCTTGGTTAATGGAGCATCTAAGCACTCCGCATTGTGGCTGCTGCCTCTAGCGATCGTGCTGGTGGCATATGCAGTACGCCTCACAGCATGGCGAAGCGCTCCACCGCTTAGGTCATCGGGACTCGACCCTGGGACTGATAGAGCAAATCCGGAATCCGTGTCGCTCTGACG
This sequence comes from Solirubrobacteraceae bacterium, assembly GCA_035948355.1. Classification (GTDB taxonomy): domain Bacteria; phylum Actinomycetota; class Thermoleophilia; order Solirubrobacterales; family Solirubrobacteraceae; genus Palsa-744. The sequence goes on along the minus strand of DASZJF010000032.1, from coordinate 107,803 downwards.
GCGCGTATATCTCGGCTCGTCAGGCCGCAACCTGGATCTGGGGCGGCGGAAGCATCCGCAGGAAATCCGCCGGAAGCTCGCGACTGGCCTGCCAGAACTCCAACCCAACGACCTCCCCGGTGCTCGGGTCGAGTTCCCGCAAGCCGGTATCCGTCTCCTCAGCCACGACCGTGCTCGGGTCGTAGTTCTCGAAGCGCACCCAGGCGATGTCCGCGTCAGCGTCGTAATGGCCGTCGATTCGCATACCCATAGGCTAGCGCCGCCGCCAGATCGTCACAATACGGGCGACAAGTGGATCGTCACCGTCCGGGTGGTCATAGACGATCACGAGACGGCCCGCCACAATCTGCCACGCCGCCCTCCCCTTGTTGCGCCGCCGTTTGCGGTGCCTGTCGAGCAGCGCTGACTCAACATCGTGGCGAGCGAAGCCGAGCTGCTGCGCCTTGTCCAGGGCGTGGTCTGTCCAGCGCACGGAGATCGGGTCGGTGGGCACGGGGGAGCAGGCTACTGGCCGCTTCCGTCGTTTCTTCTGGCTTAGCTCCGCCTTCGCCTATCGCCGCAGTAGGAGTCGCTGCGCCGATCCGCAGTTCTCCGCGAGAACACTTTGAGAACATCCACCCCTCCAGACCCGTCCGATGCGTCCGCGAACCGGACGATCTGGACGCCCCCGAACCCATCAACACCCCCGTATCCGGTTGAGGGCCTTGTGGACCGCTTGGTCCGTGGTGGTTCGAGTCCACTCGGGCGCATAGAATGCCTGCAAATGGCCGATTTGGTCGTTGATGATGCGCTTGTGACCGCGTACAGGCTTACGGTACGTACCGGCGCTGTTGACCGGTACGGGTACGCGGACGCCATCCACAAGACCACCCTGCTCGACACGTGGCCCCCTCCGGCATAGCCCTCCGCCCGCTCGCCGGCGGCGACGAGGTCGAGCTGCGTCGCATCCATGCGACCGCCGAGGTCGCTCGCTGGTGGGACGCTCCCGACGAGCGCTTCCCCTGGGACGAGCCCGAAGCGACCCGGCTGACGATCGTCGTCGATGGCGCGGTCGCGGGTCTGATCGAGTTCCACGAGGAGCTCGAGCCCAAGTATCGCCACGCAGAGATCGACCTGTTCCTGGATCCGGCCCTGCACGGCCGCGGGCTCGGCACCGAGGCGGTGAGGCTGATCGTGCGTCATCTTATCGACGATCGTGGGCATCACCGCATCACGATCGATCCCGCGACGACCAACGTAGCGGCGATCCGCGCGTATGAGAAGGTCGGGTTCAAGCCAGTCGGCGTCATGCGCCAGTCCGAGCGCGACCATGACGGCGATGGATGGCATGACTCCCTGCTGATGGAGCTGCTCGCCGCGGAGGTCTGACGCCAGACGTCCGCGGCCGACTCACGGCGCATGGCGCATGGCGTCTACTGGGCACCTGTCACGGGGCCGTCGAGCAGTACGGTCGCATCCAATCGCTCCGCTCTCGGCTGGATGCACGCTGGCGTGACCGCACACCGAGCGCTCTCAAGGAGAGCCATCCACGGGGCCGTCCGAACCGCCGTGCACGCCGGCGAACAGCTCGGCCGGACCGACGTCGAGCGCCGCCGCGAGCTTGAGTATGTTCGTAAGGCTCGGGTTGCGTGTCCCTCGCTCGATGCCGCTGATGTAGGTCCGGTCCAGTCCGCACCTCAGCGCCAGGCTTTCCTGAGAGACGCCCCGGCGGTCGCGGATCGCGCGAATCTCCTGACCGAATGCGGCGTGCGCCGGTGATCGGATCGTCATGCCCACAGCTTTCCGCCTTGACGACTATTAGTCTATGGACTATCGGTCACTTCACCCAAAGACAGGCGCCCCGGCGCGGCGGCCACCGCCCGGGGCATGGCACGGAAGGAGCACTCCCATGCAGGATCAAACTAAGCAGATCTCCGACGATCGCGACCGCCTCCTCGAACGAGCGATCGTGTTGCAGACTCTCCGCGACGATCGCGACGACGGCTGGCGGCGCGTCGAGTTGGCGGCCGAGCTGGGCAGCGCGGACCCGATCGCGATCCGCGAGGCCCTGACGCGGTTGGAGGGCGAGAACGTGATCGAGTTCGCGGGCGAGACGGTGCGTGCGTCGCGCGCGACCGTGCGCCTGAACGATCTGGAGATGATCGCCGTCTGAGCCCGGCTCGCCTCGGCTCCGGGCACGCGATACGGCCGCCGGTGATGTGTAGCCGGCGGCTTCCGCGTCACGGCCTCGGCGGTCCATGCCGTGCCGCGCACGGCTGCCGGCGCCGGCAGCCGCCGGTGTCGAGCGCTCAGCCCGGCTCGACGATCGAGCCGGGAGGCGGACGGCCGGGGATCGCCGCGCCGTCGCACTCACGCACGCAGCGGCGGTAGACGCCGTGAAAGCCCAGCAGCTCGGGGACCGTCACGAAGCGATAGCCGCGGGAGCGCAACGCCCGAATGATCCCCGGGTAGGCCGCCAGTGTCTGCCCGCGTGGGCCGCCGCCGTCGTGGGAGATGACGATCGAGCCGGGTCGGACCTGGGCGAGCACGCGTTGACGGATCGCCGCGACGCCCGGCAGGGTGTAGTCGCTGGGATCGACCTCCCACGTGATCGTCGCCAGGCCGAGCGAGGCGGCGGTGCGCACGACCGCGCCGTCGTAGTCGCCGTAGGGCGGGCGGAACACGCACGGGGTGTAGCCGCTGAGACCGCGGATTGCCAGAATCGTGCTCTGCAACTGGCCGCGTACGTCACCGCCGGCGAGGAGGTCGGGGTGCGTGTAGGTGTGATCGCCCAGCGCGTCCCCGTCGCGCAGCTCTTCGTGCAGTGTCGCCTGATAGCGCGAGGTCACCTGCTCACCGATCATGAAGAACGTCGCGACGGCGCCATCGGCGTGGAGCATCCGTACGAAGCTGGGCGTGAGCGGATACGGACCGTCGTCGAAGCTGAGCGCCACCTCTCGGCGTCGCGGGCCATGCGTGTAGTCGACCACGGGCCCGCGCCGGACGCACCCGACCGGGCGATACCTCACGGGCAGGGGTGTCGCGGGGACATGCAGGGATAGTCCGGTCAGCGCATGCGCTGACCGGCGGCGGCGCACATGTGCGCCGCCGCGACGTGCCACATGTGGCACGTCGTCCCAGGCGGCGCATGCGCCGCCTGGCGATCTCGCACATGTGCGAGATCGGGGCAGGGCCGCATGCGGCCCTGCCGCCCGCCGATCGGAGATCGACGGGATCCCCGATCGGCCAGCGCGCGACGGGGACGAACCACCGGCCGAGGCATGCGGGATCAGCCACAGGACCAACGCCGGCGTTACGCCCAGCAGCAGGAGCCCGGTCAACGTCAGGCGCCGGCCGATCGGGTGGGCGCGCAGACTCCGGGGACCCATCCTTTTGACGATATCGCTCGCCGGCGCGGGCCTACTCGATGCAGACGCGCCCTTGGAGCGTCCCATCGGCGAGCCGCGAGCGCAGGACCTTCTTGTCGAACTTGCCGACGCTCGTCTTGGGGACCTCCTCGACGAACGCGAACTCCTCGGGGATCCACCATTTCGCGACACGCCCGCTCAGATGTTCGTGCAGCTCGCGCGCGCCGACGGTCGAGCCCTCGCGCAACACCACGCAGCACAGCGGACGCTCGGCCCAGCGCTCGTCCGGGCGGGCGATCACCGCCGCCTCGACCACGTCCGGGTGGGCCATCACCTCGTTCTCGAGCTCGACCGAGCTGATCCACTCCCCGCCCGACTTGATCACGTCCTTGGAGCGGTCGGTGATCTGCACGTACCCGCGCTCGTCGACCGAGGCGATGTCGCCGGTACGCAGCCAGCCCGCGTCGAACTTCTCCTCGTCCTCGTCCTCGCGGAAGTAGCGCGCCGCGACCCACGGCCCGCGCACCTCGATCTCGCCCGTGGAGCGCCCGTCCCAGGGAACTTCGACGCCGCCGTCGCCGATCAGGCGCAGCTCGACCCACGGCATCGCCCGGCCCTGCCTGGCGCGGTCGTCCCAGTAGGCGTCGTCGTGCTCGCCCGACTCGTCCGGGCGCGAATAGGTGGCGACGGGGCTCGTCTCGGTCATGCCCCAGGCCTGGAATATGCGCACGCCGTGGCGCTCCTGGAAGTCGCGCATCAGCTGACGCGGCACGGCCGAGCCACCGCAGGCGGCGTTCGACAGCGAGGAGAGGTCGAGATCCGGGTGCCCGTCGGCGTAGCGCAGCAGGTCGGCGAATATCGTCGGCACGCAGCCCATCAGCGTGGGGCGCTCGGCGGCGATCAACCCGGCCAGCGGCTCGGCTCCCAGGTTGCGGTCGGGCAGGATCAGGTCGGCGCCGGCGAGCGCCGCGCCGTGCGGCAGGCCCCAGGCGTTGGCGTGAAACATCGGCACGACCGCGAGCACGCGATCGGCGCGCGACAGGCCGACGGCGTCGCGCATCAGCGTGGCGGAGGAGTGCAGGCTGATCGAGCGGTGCGAGTAGAGCACGCCCTTGGGGTTGCCGGTGGTGCCGCTGGTGTAACACAGGGCCGCGGCTTGGCGCTCGTCCACCTCGGGGTAGTCATGCCCTCCCGGTCCCGCTTCGTCGAGCAGCTCCTCGTAGCTCAGCGCGTTCGGCAGGCTGCCCGGGTCGCCCTCGCCCATGACGACGTAGTGGCGAACGCCCTGCAAGCTCGGAGCCAGCTTCTCCAGCAGCCCCACGAGCGAGGCGTCGACGAAGACGACCCGGTCCTCGGCGTGGTTGACGATGTAGGTGAGCTGCTCGGCGAACAGGCGGATGTTGAGCGTGTGCAGCACCGCGCCGACGCACGGGATCGCGAAGTACAGCTCGAAATGGCGCTGGTTGTTCCACGCGAAGGTGCCCACCCGATCGCCCTGCCCGACGCCCAGCCGCGTGAGCACGCGCGCGAGGCGGTCGATTCGCTCGGCGCTCTCGCCATAAGTCATGCGCGTCCGGGCGCCCCCCTCGCCGAGGGTCACGACCTCGGCGTGTGGATTGCCGGAGCGCAGACGACGCAGGATGTGATGCAGGGTCAGGGGAAAGTCGTCCTGCATCAGTCCCCGCAGCGCGGGGCTCAGGCCGTCGCCGTTCGTACCCGCGTGCTGTACCGCGCTGCTCTCCATTTCTTGCCCTCCCTCTCGTTCCCGTGTTGACCCGTGCAACTCGTTCGCGCGCGCCCGAGCTGCTCAGGCACTGCGGGCGCGATGCTCGCGCGCGGCGGTGAGATCACTGTAGATCGTGTGCGTGCGCTGGGCGATGTCGTCCCAGTCGAAGCGCAGCACGTGCTCGGAGGCCTCGATGACCAGCCGGTCGCGCAGCTCGCCGTCGACGAGCAGCCTTTCGATCATCACGCCAAGGTGCTCTGCGTCGCCGCCGTTGAAGCGCAGCCCCACGCGCTCGCCCGAAGGCACGACCTCGCGCAGGCCGCCGGTGTCGGCGACGATGCAGGGGCAGCCCGAGGCCATCGCCTCCAGCGCCACGAGCCCGAACGGCTCATAGATCGAGGGCACCACGCACAGATCGGCGATGCGGTAGAGCGAGTGCAGCGCGTCGTCGCCGATCCAGCCGAGGAACGCCCCGTGCGCGGACAGGCCCAGCCGCTGCGCCTGCGCGCGCAGCTCGGCCTCGTGCGTTCCCGAGCCGGCCACCACGAACCGCACCGCGCCGACTCGCTCGATCACGCCCGGGAGCGCGTCCAGGGCGAGCTGGAACCCCTTCTCGTAGACGAGCCGTCCCACGAGCAGCACGAGCCGGTCCTCGGGCTGGGCGAACTCGCGTCGCAGCGCGTCCAGATCCCCGACCGGCTGCAGGTCGCGCGGGTCGATCCCGTTGGGGATGACCGCGATGCGCCGCTCGTCGATGTCGAATATGTCGGCGACGTGGCCGCGCATGTAGTAGGAGCAGACGATCACCGTGTCGGCCCGCTGGGCCATCGAGCGCTCGACGGAGTGGATGTGCGACTGCGGGGGGTCCTGGACCCAGCCCTGATGACGGCCGTGCTCGGTCGCGTGGATCGTCGTCGCGTAAGGGATGTCGAGCTGCTCGGACAGCGCCGCGGAGGCGTGCGCGACGAGCCAGTCGTGACCGTGGACGAGGTCGTAGTCGCGCTCCCCAGCGAGCGCGGCGCCGGCCGTGAGCATGTCGTCGTTCATGCGCCCCACCCACGCGACGAACCGGTCGAGGTCGCGGGGCCAGCCGGGCTCGGGCACTCGATACACGGTGACGCCGCCGCGCTCTTCGACCGACAGGCCGGCGGTCGAGCTGTCGTGCCGGTCTCGGTCGGCGTCGCCGACGAGCTCGTGTAGGCCGTTTGCGCTCGTCCGCTCGTGAAGCCGCCGGTCGATTCCGGCTCGCTCGCTGGATCCGCGAGTCAGCACGTCGACCGACACCCCGCGGCGCACGAGCGCCTCGGCGAGCTTGCGCACGTGTCGCGCCAGGCCACCCTCGATCACCGGTGGGTACTCCCAGGACAAGAGCAGCACGCGGTCGCTCATCCACGAGACCCTATCTCGCGCGGCGCGCCGGCCGTCATGCGGGAGCGATCGGCGGGCGGGTCTCTGGGCGGCTCGGCTGCACGATCGAGCAGACTGAGGGCATGGGAGTCGTGCTCGACACCGCGTGGGAAGGCCTGCAGAACGCGCTGCTGATGGCGTGGCAGGTGTGGTGGGCGCTGGTGTTGGGGTTCACGATCTCCGGCGCCGTGCAGGCGTGGGCGCCGCGCGCGCGCATCGAGCGGGCGCTCGGTGGCGGCGGCACGCGTCCGGTCGCCCTCGCAACCGGGTTGGGGGCGGCTTCCTCGTCGTGCTCCTACGCGGCGATCGCGATCGCTCGCTCGCTGTTCGCCAGGGGGGCCTCGGCGGCGAGCTCGCTGGCGTTTCAGTTCGCCTCCACCAACCTGGTGGTGGAGCTGGGCATCGTGATGTGGGTGCTGATCGGCTGGCAGTTCACGCTCGCCGAGCTCGTCGGGGGGATCGTGCTGATCGCGACGATGACGCTGCTGCTGCGCGTGTTCGTCTCACGGCGTCTGGAGGCGCAGGCCCGCGCGCACGCCTTGAACGCCGAGGGCCGACACGTCCATCGCAGCGCCGGTGGGATCGGCGCCGAGGGCGGGCTGAGCGGGCGCCTGCGCTCGCTGCAGGCATGGTCGGACGTCGCTCACAACTTCCGCAACGACTGGGCGATGCTGTATCGCGAGATCGCGCTCGGGTTCCTGCTCGCCGGGTTCGTGGGACTGCTCGGACAGGGCGTGTTCAACAGCCTGTTCGTGATCGGCGCCCCCGAACCGTGGCGGCTGCTGGAGAATGTGATCGTTGGCCCCATCGTCGCGGTGCTCAGCTTCGTGTGCTCGGTCGGCAACATCCCGCTGGCGGCGGTGCTGTGGTCGGGCGGTATCGGGTTTGGCGGTGTGATCGCGTTCGTGTTCGCCGATCTGATCGTGCTGCCGATCGTGCTGGCCTACCGCAAGTACTACGGGTCTCGATACACAACGCGCATCGTCGGATTGATGTTCGTGACGATCGTGATCGCCGCGCTGATCGTCGACGGGCTGTTCGACGCCGCCGGCTTGATCCCCCAGGCGCGCCCCACACGGGCCGAGGTGTTCGGCGAAGTGACGGTCGACTACACGCTGGCGCTGAACGTGCTCGCGACGGTCGCGTTCGCGGCGCTGCTGGGACTGACGCGACGGCGGGGCACGACCGATCCCGTGTGCGGGATGAGGGTCGATCGCGCGCAGGCGATCGCCAGGGAGGTGGGCGGACGCACGCGCTGGTTCTGCTCGGAGGGTTGTGCGGAGGCTTTCGACGTGAACGCGCGCGGCACGGGTGGGATAGCTAAAACGGCGGCGCGATGAGGCGCGGCGCGGCACGAAAGCCCTGCGCTACCATCGGCGGGTGACGGCTCAGGAGCGCATGCAGGTCGAGCATCTGCAGATCGACGTTCGCGGCGAGCGGGACGGGATCGTGCTGTGCCTGCACGGCGAGCTCGACCTGGCGAGCGCGCCGCTGTTGCAGGGCGAGATCGCGAGCGCGGAGGCGAGCGACGCGACGCTCGTGGTGCTCGACCTCGACGACCTGCAGTTCATCGACTCGACCGGTCTACGGATCATCCTCGCGGCACACGAGCGCTCCCAGGAGCGCGGGCGGATGCTCGCGCTCACCCGCGGCTCACAGCAGGTCCAGCGCCTCATGAGCATCACCCGCGTGGGCGAGCACCTGCGGATCGTCGAGTCGCCCGACGAACTGCTCGTTTAGCTCGACCCATCGATCGGGGCGCCGGGATTCGAACCCGGGACCTCGGCCACCCAAAGGCCGCGCGCTACCAGGCTGCGCCACGCCCCGATGACCTAAGAGAGTAGACGTACGCGAGACGCCGCCGAACCGCGCCCTACTCGTCCGCTGCATTCACCCGGAGGATGCCTCCCGCTGCTAGCCTCAGCCACCGCCCATGGCCGAGATCCAACCGTTGCGCGCGTTGCACTACGACACCGCCGTCGTCGGCTCGCTCGCGGACGTGACGGCACCGCCGTATGACGTGATCGACTCAGAGCAGCGTGCCGCCCTGCTTGCCCGTTCGCCGCACAACATCGTCGCGATCGACCTGCCCGAGGGCGAGCCCGATCGCTATGCGGCCGCCGCGAGCCTGCTGGAGACGTGGCGGCTGCAGGGCGCGCTCGTCCGCGACTCAGAGCCGGCGATCTGGGCGCACGCCCAGGACTACACCGGGCCGGACGGGCGCCGGCTGACCCGGCGCGGGTTCTACTGCCGGGTCCGCATCGACGAGTACGGTCCCGGGCGGGTGCGCCCGCACGAGCGCACGCACCCCGGGCCGAAGGAGGACCGCCTGCGGCTCACGCGTGCGGCGCGCGCGAACATCTCCCCCATCTTCTCGCTCTACTCCGACCCGACCCGGATCGCCTGGGCGGCGCTTGAGCCGCTCACCGAGCAGCCTTCGTGGGGCGAGGTCACCGATGCGGAGGGCACCACCCACAGTCTGTGGCGGGTGACCGACCCGCAGGCGATCGCGGCCGTACAGGAGGCTACCCGCGACGCCGAGTTGCTGATCGCCGACGGACACCATCGTTACGAGACGATGCAGACCTACGCACGGGAGCTCGGGGGCGAGGGCGAGCACCGATACATCCTCATGTGCCTGGTCGCGCTGGAGGACCCGGGGCTGACGGTGTTCCCCACCCATCGTCTGATCGGCGCCCTCGACGAGGACCGCCGCCAGACGCTCAGGCAGGCGCTCGAGCGCGACTTCTACATCGTCGAGGCGCCCGTCGAGGAGATCGCGCCGCCTCCCGGCGAGGGACCTCTGCAGCTCGGCTACATCGACGGCCACCACGGTCGCGCGCTGCGCCTGACGCTGAAGGACCAGGCGATCGCCGATGCGGCCCTGCCGGAGCGCTCGGAGGCGTATCGCCATCTGGACACCGGTGTGCTGGAGGCGCTGCTGCTGAAGGGAGCGCTGGGGCTCGGCGACGAGGACATCTCGCATCTGCGCGGCCTGTTCTATGCCCGCTCGACCGAGGAGGCGCTGCGGCTGGTCCGGGCCGGCGACTACGACGCCGCGTTCTTCATGCGACCCACTCCCGTCGCCCAAGTCAGAGACGTGGCGGCGGCCGGCGAGAACATGCCGCCGAAGTCCACGTTCTTCTTCCCCAAGCTGCTCACGGGGCTGCTGTTGAACCCACTTGCGTAGCTCCGCGCGACCCTCCCCAGGGGGCCGGCGCTCACGACCTTGCGTGCACCCACGTCGGGCAACGCCATGCCGGGGCGGAGATCGGGCTTGATCGGACCGGCGCCGGAGTACCATGTGAGAGAGGGGCGCATGTGCAATGGAGGGTCGATCGGAGGGGCTCGGATGATCGATACGAAAGGTGGGCCGGCATCATGAAAGCGACGGCGCGACGCGACGGCAGTACGTTGAAGCACACCGTGCAGGTGCGCGAGCACCAGCTCACGGTCGACGAGCCGCCGGACAGCGGCGGTGAAGACGCGGGGCCCGACCCGCAGGAGCTGCTCGCCGTAAGCCTCGCTTCCTGCACCGCGATCACGATGGAGATGTACGCGACCCGCAAGGGCTGGGATCTAGGTCACGTCGAGGTCGATGTCGAGTATCACCCCGCCGAGCGTGGTTGTCCCACCAAGTTCGAGCTGGTGCTGCGGCTGCCCGACGATCTCCCCGAGGAGCGAGCGGAACGCCTGCTGGTGATCGCCGCCAAGTGTCCGGTCCATCGCGCGCTCGACGGCGAGGTCATGTTCGCGGAGCGCGTCGAGCGCGTCCACATGGCCGCCTGAAGGACCTCAGCCTCGGCGACGACCACGACGCCTACGCCTATACACGCCAGCTCAGGACAGACTCCCGCGGCCGTGCTGGTGCCGCTGTTTCTGGGGCCGGACGGTCGGGATCCGCACGCCGTGTTCACCAGGCGCCGTACCGACCTGCGCCGGCACGCAGGCGAGATCTCATTTCCCGGCGGCCGCCAGGATCCAGACGACGCCGACCTGGCAGACACGGCGCTGCGCGAGGCCGAGGAGGAGATCGGCCTGCCGCGCGCGCAGGTGAGTCTGCTCGGCGAGCTGCCGCCGGTGTCCACGTTCGCGACGAACTACGTGATTCATCCGTTCGTCGGCCTGATTCCGACGGGCCTCAGCTGGGAGGCGTCGCCGTCGGAGGTAGACGCGGTGCTCGAGATCCCTCTGAATGCGCTGCGCACCGGCAGGACACGCACGCGCATGGAACGCCGCGGGATCGCGTTCGAGACCGACGCCTACCTCGTGGACGAGTACCTCATCTGGGGCGCCACTGCACGTATCCTGGAGAGCTTGCTGGAGCGGGCGGAGGAGCTGCTCCCAGCGACGCGCTGAGCGGCTCCATGCGGCGTCCTCGGTCGCTCGCGTATCGATAGGAGACCAGATGCGATCTCCTATCGGTCGGCACGCCGGGGGCCTTGTGTCCTTGCCCGGCTTTGGGCAAGCCAGGAAGCTGCTTACCGAGTGTTAACCAGGCTGCGGCACCAATCGAATGTAGGGACGGGGCTCCTCCCATCCATCCGGATAGGTCTCTTTGGCTTCGTCGTTTGAGACCGAACCCGCGATGATCACCTTCTCGCCCCGATTCCAGTTGACCGGCGTCGCGACCTTGTGCTTCGCGGTGAGCTGCAGCGAGTCGATCACGCGCAGCACCTCGTCGAAGTTGCGCCCGGTCGTCATCGGGTACACGAGGATCAGCTTGACCTTCTTGTCGGGCCCGACCACGAACACGTTGCGAACCGTCTGGTTGTCGGCCGGCGTTCGCTCGGCGGCGTCGCCGGACGTGCTCGCGGGCAGCATGCCGTAGAGCTTTGACACGTTGAAGTCGCTGTCGCTGATGATCGGATAGTTGGGGGCGGCGCCCTGGGTCTCCTCGATGTCCTTCGCCCAGGCTTCGTGATTGTCGAGGGCGTCGACCGATAGACCGATGATCTTCACGTTGCGAGCGTCGAACTCGGGCTTCGCCTGCGCCATGTATCCGAGCTCGGTCGTGCAGACGGGCGTGAAGTCCTTCGGATGCGAGAACAGCACCGCCCAGGAGTCGCCGATCCAGTCATGGAATTTGATGCGACCCTCGGTGGTGTCGGCCTCGAAGTCGGGGGCTTCCTCGCCAAGTTGCAGCGTCATTGATGTTGCTCCTTATCTGTGCGGATAGCCGTCACGAGAGTCAACGAAACCCGTGTCCTATGAATCCTGATCGGATTTTGGTGATTAGTTCAAGGATAGCGCGCCTCCACGGTCCTCTCGGCGTCCGAGCAGCATCTCCACCGTGGCCTGTGCCTCGGCCTGCCAGATCTCAGGGTCCGCGATGTCGGCCCTCAGGATCGCCACCGGGATCGCATTGCGCTCCGCGACCGTTCGCACGATCCGCTCAGCCTCCACACGGATCCCCTCACCCACCGTGGGACCCGCCGCCTCATAGACGAAACCTCGCATGGTCGAGTCGATCGCCTGACCGAGGAACGACTCCACACGTGAGCCGTGCAGCGCCTCCACCTGCACCCGATCCCCGCGGGCCGTGCCGAGCATCCAGCAGGCGATCGTCACACCCTCCAGGGCTCCGCGCATGCTCGCCAGGCGGTCGGGCGTGCCGATCAGGCATTCGGCGCCAGTCGACTCGATCGCGGCACGACCCGCCTCCTCGCGGGTCGTGATGCGCACAGCGTGCCCGCCCTCTACCAGCCACGCCGCCAGGCGCCTCCCGCGGCAGCCGCCGCCGACGATCAATACGCGAGCCACGGCGGGCGATGCTACATACCGCACCGCCACCCCGGACCGGCGTGACGCTCCAAGCCGGTCCGGGCGCCCCGAGATCCGAGAGGCCGGCGGCGGTCTTCGAGCCGTGACCCGAAGCTGGGGACCTTGAGAGTCGGACGGTGAGACGAAAGCGTCGCGGCCCGGTCAGGCCGCGACGCCCGAATGAGAGGAACCACACGAGGCGACTGCGCACCGAGACCTGTTCGAGCGCCACCGGAGAGGTATGGGTAGCGGCGCTCGAACAGATCCCGGCCCGCGGGCATCCCGTGCGTATGGACGTCCCCGGCCGGAGTCCGTTCCCTTGGGTTGGCTACCGTCCATTGCCATGAAGAAAAACACAGTTTCTAGCGTATGTCAAGGGGGAAGGAAAAAGTTTTGTCAACCCGCCCGCGCGCGCGTTCCGGCGGACACGGGACGGCTGTCCTCCCCGAGAGGTCGCCGAAGGTCGGCAGCGAGCCGCCCTCAAGTCTCGAATACCATCCGCGGACGATGAGCGCAAGCCCGACCGGCCCAGACGCCTCAGCCACCGACATGCCGGTGGAGGATGTCGTGACGATGGACAAGATCGTCGCGCTGTGCAAGCGGCGCGGGTTCGTGTTCCCCTCCTCGGAGATCTACGGCGGCGTGGGCTCGACCTACGACTACGGCCACTATGGAGTGCTGCTGAAGAACAACGTCAAGAACGCCTGGTGGCGGGCGATGCTGCAGGAACGCGAGGACATCGTCGCGATCGACTCGGCGATCCTCCAGCACCCGCGAGTGTGGGAGGCCAGCGGCCATCTCGCCGGGTTCACCGACCCGCTCGTGGACTGTCGCGTCTGCGGACAGCGCTTTCGCGCCGACCACCTCGAAGATCTGGCGTGCGGGCGCAAACCGTCCAAGCACCCGGGCGAGACAGACGAGTGCGACCTCACCGACGCGCGCGACTTCAACCTGATGTTCGAGACGACGATCGGGCCCGTCAAGGAGTCTGGAGCGACCGCGTATCTACGCCCCGAGACGGCGCAGGGGATATTCGTCAACTTCAAGAACGTCCTGCAGTTCTCCCGCAAGTCTCCCCCGTTCGGGATCGCCCAGGTGGGCAAGTCGTTCCGCAACGAGATCACCCCCGGCAACTTCATCTTCCGCACGCGCGAGTTCGAGCAGATGGAGATGGAGTTCTTCGTGCCGCCCGCCGAAGCACAGAAGTGGTTCGAGCATTGGCTCTCAGAGCGCGAACGCTGGTATCTGGAGTTGGGCCTGCGTCCCGATCACCTGCGCCTGCGCCCGCACGACCCTGACGAGCTATCCCACTACTCCTCCGGCACCAGCGACGTCGAGTACCTGTTCCCCATCGGCTGGTCGGAGCTCGAGGGAATCGCCAACCGCGGCGACTTCGACCTGACCCAGCACACGGAGTTCTCCGGGCAGAAGCTCGAGTACTTCGACCAGGGCAGCGGCGAGCGCTATGTGCCTCACGTGATCGAGCCGGCCGCGGGCGCCGATCGGGCGACGCTCGCGTTTCTCGTGGACGCCTACGACGAGGAGATCTTGCATGGCGCGGCGGTCAACGAGCAAGGCGTGGAAGGACCGGTCGGCGAGCTACGCACCGTGCTGCGGCTGCACCCGCGCCTGGCACCCGTCAAGGCGGCGGTGCTGCCGCTGGTCCGCAAGGACGGCCAGCCGGAGCTGGCGCGTGAGGTCTATGAAGCGGTGCGCACGCTGGCCCAGGCCGAGTACGACGAGGGCGGCTCGATCGGCAAGCGCTACCGCCGCCAGGACGAGATCGGCACGCCGTTTTGTCTAACGATCGACCACCAGAGCGTCGAGGACAACACCGTTACCCTGCGCGACCGCGACTCGCTCGCGCAGGAGCGACTGCCGATCGAGGGCATCGCGCAGGAGATCGAGCGGCGGGTGAGCGCGCCGTGGAGCACACCGAAGCTGAGCGCGGCCACGACCGGCGCCGCGAGTTAGAGAGCCTTGACCACGACCGCCCGCGAGCGGGCACGAGGAGACAGACACGCATGGACTTCGACCTGACCGACGAGCAGCGCCTGATCCGCGAGACCGCACGCGAGTTCACCGATCGCGAGATCGTCCTGCAGTCGCGGGAAAACGCCCGCGCGCACCACTTCGACACAGATATGGTGAAGAAGGTCGCCGCCCAGGGCTACCTCGGCGCGATCGTGCCTCAGGAGTATGGGGGCGCGGGGCTGGACTACTTCAGCTACGGGCTGGTCGTGGAGGAGATCGGGCGCGGGGACTCCGCGATTCGCACCGTCATCTCGGTGCAGACCTCGCTCGTGTGCTCGGGGATAGTCAAGTTCGGCACCGAGGAGCAGAAGCGCAAGTACCTGCCGAAGCTCTGCTCGGGCGAGTGGCTGGCCTGCTTCGGGCTGACCGAGCCGGATACGGGCTCGGACGCCGCCAACCAGAAGACCCGTGCGCGCAAGACCGATTCGGGCTGGGTGATCAACGGCGCGAAGATGTGGATCTCGATGGGCAACTATGCGAAGCTCGCGGTGATCTTCGCGCAGACCGATCCCGCGCTCGGACACAAGGGGATCGCGTGCTTTCTCGTGGACACCGACCAGCCGGGCTACACGGCGCAGACGATCGAGCACAAGATGGGACTGCACGCTTCCGACACGGCCTCGATCTCGTTGGAAGACGTCGAGGTCTCAGACGACGACATGCTCGGCGGGGTCGGCGACGGCTTCAAAATCGCGATGTCCAACCTCGACTCCGGACGCTACTCCGTCGCGGCCGGCTGCGTGGGCATCTGTCAAGGATGCGTGGAGGAGTCCGTGAAGTACGCCAAGGAGCGTGAGCAGTTCGGTCGCCCGATCGCCTCCTTCCAGCTCGTGCAGGCGATGATCGCCGACATGGTGCTCAAGACCGACGCCTCGCGCATGCTCGTCTGGCGCGCGGGCTTCCTCAAGGACAGGGGCCGTCCGAACACCCTCGAGACCTCGATCGCCAAGCTCCACGCCACCGAAGCGTCGCTCGAGTGCGCCAACCTCGCCATCCAGGTACACGGCGGCGCGGGCTACGTCGACGATCACCCGGTCGAGCGCTACTTCCGCGACGCCCGCGTCACGACCCTCTATGAGGGGACCTCCCAGATCCAGAAGCTGATCATCGGGCGCGGCATGACCGGCGTCAACGCGCTCGTGCCCAACTGATCGCCATACGATTGCACACTTGTTTCGTGTGCATTGCACATCCACAACCGTAAATACTATGGCTCACAAAGTTTTAAATATATATACGCAACACACCCCCTCTCCTGCAGCACCTATGTACTTGCCACTCCCGCCGCTCAATGCCTGAGCCCTCCGTCCCCTCCGTCCCCCGCGTCTCCCCCGCCCGCGCGATCGGCGTGGTGGGCGCCGGCACGATGGGCTCGGGCATCGCCCAGCTCGCCGCGCGCTCGGGCGCCCGCACGCTGCTGCACGACCCGCTCACCGAGGCGCTCCAGCGCGGCGCCGTCCGCGCCCGCGATGGCCTCGCCAAAGAAGCCGCCAAGGGCCGGCTGAAGGCCGAGGAGGCCGACGCCGCTGCCGCGCGGATCCAGACGGTGGACGCCCTGGAGGCGATGGCCGAGTGCGAGCTCGTGATCGAGGCCGCACCCGAGCGGCTGGAGCTCAAGCACGAGCTGTACGCGCGCCTGGCCGAGATCGTCTCGACCGAATGCATCCTCGCCAGCAACACCTCCTCGCTGCCGATCACCGCGATCGCCTCGGCCGTGCCCCATCCCGAGCGCGTGGTGGGCATGCACTTCTTCAACCCCGCGCCGCTGATGCGCCTGCTGGAGGTCGTCGCGGGCGCGCTCTCGGACGAGCGCTCGCTCGCGCTCGCCGACGCCACCGGCCGGGCGATGGGCAAGGACACGATCCGCGCCGCCGACGGTCCGGGGTTCCTCGTCAACCGCTGCAACCGGCCGTTCGGCCTGGAGGCGCTGCGCCTGCTCGGCGAGCGGATCGCCGACGTGCAGACGATCGACCGCATCGTGCGCCTCGGCGGAGGCTTTCGCATGGGTCCCTTCGAGCTCTCCGACCTCGTCGGCGTCGACACCGGCTTTGACGTCGCCCTCAGCTTTCACGAGCTCAGCTTCGGCGAGCCCCGCTGGCGCCCGTCCCCGATCCAGGCCCAACGGGTCGCCGCCGGGCTGCACGGACGCAAGACCGGGCGCGGCTACTACGACTACTCACGCGATCCCCACCGTCCCCCGGACCCGGACCCACCACCGGGCGGCGCCGGCGCGATCGTGCAGGGCGAGGGTCCGGTCGCAGACGCGCTGCGCGCACGCGCCCATGACGGCACCGGCCCGACGATCGCCGTCGGGGGTCTCGGCGGGACCGTCGCGGGCGAGCCGTTCTACGCGCTCGTACCCCTCGGCCTCGTAGAGGTCACCGGCGACGCCGGCGAGGCAGCGTTTCAGGGGCTGGGCCTGCACACCGCTCGCGTGCGGCCCGCGCCCGGGGGCGTGCTCGGACGGATCGCCTGCCAGCTCGTCAACGAGTCCGCGTTCGCGCTCGGCGAGGGCGTGGGCAGCGCCCGCGACATCGACACCGGCATGACGCTCGGCCTCAACCACCCGCGCGGCCCGCTCGCGTGGGGCGACACACTCGGCCTGGACACGGTGCTCGCAACACTCGAGGCACTGTGGGAGGAGTACCGCGAGGAGCGCTATCGCCCCGCTCCCGTGCTGCGGCGCCTGGTGCGCGAGGGCCGGCTCGGCCACGCCAGCGGCGCGGGCTTCTTCGACTACCGATCGCACGGCGCCGCATCCGCTCAGCAGGATCCAGGTTGAAAGCGCCGCCTTCAGCGCACGCGATCGACCGCGGACACCGCGCGCTCGACTCGCCGGCCGATCGGAGATCTCCTCGATCTCCGATCGGCGCGTGGGCTCGCCCCCCACGACCACGACCTCACGTTTTCCACCGCACCCGCGTTTCATCCACGTGAGCAACGGACCGCCGCCGTTTCAACGCTTCCTCGACGCTCATCGCGAGGACGTGTGGCGCTTCCTCGTCGCCTCCGTCGGGCGCGAGGACGCCGAGGACTGCTTCCAGGAGACCTTCATCTCGGCGCTGCGGGCTTATCCCCGTCTGCGAGCGAGCTCGAACCTGAAGGCATGGGTGCTGACGATCGCGCATCGCAAGGCCCTCGACGCTCATCGTGCTCGCGCGCGGGGCGCGCTGCCCGTGGCGGAGATCGCGGACGTCGCCGATGGCGCCGATCGGAGCTCCTCCGCCGCTCCGCCTCGGGACGAGTCGCTGTGGCATGCCGTCCACGAGCTGCCCGATCGTCAGCGCTCTGTCGTCGTGCTGCGCTTCCTAGGCGACCTCCCCCACCGCGACATCGCCGCCGCGATCGGCTGCTCGGAGGAGGCGGCGCGCCGTTCGCTGCACGAGGGACTGACCACGCTTCGCCAGGAGGTGATCGCATGAACGACTCACTCGCACACGCCCTCAGGACCATGCCCGGCGAGACACCCAAACAGGCCGCCGCGGCCGCCAGGCGCCTGACCGAGCGCATCGTCGCCGAGCGCCTAGCCGACATCGACTACGCGCCCGTCGAGTCCCCGTTCGGCACGCTACACGCCGCGAGCACCCGCCGCGGCCTCGTGCGGCTGGCCTTCCCCGAGGAGCCGCTCGACGAGTTCCTGGAGCGACTCGCGCGCAAGCTCTCTCCCCGCATCGTCGCGGCGCCGGCGGCGCTCGATCCCGTCCAGCGTGAGCTCGACGAGTACTTCTCCGGGCGCCGCCGCACGTTCGACCTCGCGCTCGACTGGGCGCTGATCACGCCGTTCGCGCGACGCGTGCTGAGCAACACCGCCGCGATCCCCTACGGCGGACACCTCTCCTACGCCGAGGTCGCCGCCGAGGCCGGCAGTCCCCGCGGCGCTCGCGCGGCCGGCAACGCGCTCGGCTCAAACCCAATCCCCATCGTCATCCCCTGCCACCGCGTCCTGCACTCCGGCGGCGGGCTCGGCGGGTACGGCGGCGGGCTCGACCGCAAGCAGTATCTGCTGGAGCTGGAGGGCGCTCTCCCGCCCCGGCTGTAGGCGTCGGGCGGCCCTGCCGCGCCACCCGGCCGCGCTCACACGCCGGCCATGGGCGACCGCAGGACACCCGCTGGCGAGCGGATCAAGAACGTGGTCGAGCGTGGCGTGCCGGCGATCGGAGATCCCGTCGATCTCCGCTCGGGCAAGGACGCCGAGCCCGCGAAGCTCAGCGGCCTCCTGCGGCCCACTGGGCTTCCGCGAGATCCCCTTCGGGCATGCCTTCGGGCGTCGGCACCTCGGGCGTGTCGCGCAGATACCACTCGGCGTCCAGGGCCGCCTGACAACCCGAGCCCGCGGCGGTGACCGCCTGACGGTAGGTGTGATCGACGAGATCGCCGGCGGCGAACACGCCCGGACGGTTGGTCCGCGTGGAGCGCCCGGCGACGGTGACGTAGCCCTCCGCGTCGACGTCGATCTGGCCGCGTACGAGCTCGGACTGGGGCTCGTGGCCGATCGCGATGAACGCGCCCGTGATCTCGATGTCGCGGGTCTCGCCGGAGTGGGAGTGCACGAGCATCGCCTTCGCCAGCGCGCCGCCCTCGCCGGGGAGCAGCTCCCTGACCGTGTACGGCGTCAACAGCTCGATGTTCTCCTGCGCACGGGCCCGCTCGAGCATGATCTTCGACGCCCTGAACTCGTCGCGCCGGTGCACGACGGTGACCTGTCTGGCGAACTTCGAGAGGAATATCGCCTCCTCCATCGCCGAGTCCCCGCCGCCGACGATCAGCGTGGGGGCATCCCTGAAGAACGCCGCGTCGCAGGTGGCGCAATAGCTCACGCCGCGCCCGCTCAGCTCCTCCTCGCCGGGAATGCCGAGCTTCTTGTGCTCGGCGCCCATCGCCAGCACGACCGTGCGCGCGCGGTGCTCGACATCTCCCACCCAGACGCGGTGGATGCCACCCGGCTCGTTCGCGAGCTCCACACGCTCGGCCTGGTCGGTCAGCAGGCGCGCGCCGAAGCGCTCGGCCTGGGCGCGCAGCTTCTGCATCATCTCCGGCCCCATGATCCCCTCCGGGAAGCCCGGGTAATTCTCGACGTCGGTCGTCTGCTGCAGCAGCCCACCCCAGGCGAAACCCTCGATCACCAGCGGGCTCAGGTTCGCGCGCGCCGTGTACAGCGCCGCCGTATACCCGGCCGGCCCGCTGCCGATGATGATCGTGTTCTCGACCTCGTCGCTACTCATCTCATCTCCGTTTCTCGGACTCCGCTCGACCGCGTTTCCTTGAGCATATGACTCGGTAGTGGGTCAATTTGACCTATAAGCCACAAAATAACAGCAAAACCGCACAAATAAGCCAAAAACGAAAGGTTCCCAGAGCAACGAACACATCGAGAAAGAGAAGCGTTCTCTGGGATGACCGGCGTACTGGAGCCCTAAGCCTGGGGGACGGAGTCAGCGGCCTGCAATCGTGGCCTCCGTCTCTCAGGTCTCGCGATAGACCCAATCAGTGCCAGTGCCCGGCAGTTTAGCAGCGTAGTTCGGACCTTGAAAACCGCATAGTAGAGCCAAAACAAAACGCCTCGGAGCGGTCAACTCCGAGGCGTGGTAGAGGCCCTTCCTGGTATCGCTGTACTCGGCGCTCTTGCGGCGAGCCATACGAGGCGATAGACCATCCAGGGGGCAGATATAAGTGTCCCGTAGGACGTATGCAGAGTAGCAAGACAATGAGAAGGCCCCGCGCAGGCCGGGCGGACGCTGCGCGGCGGCTTTGGGAGTTGCTTGGGGACCGCCCAAGTGCCCATCCCTAGCCGTGGCCTTCTCGCACTTCATGGGTACGGCAAATGATCAGAGAGCGGCAGATTGCACAGGCCATCAAACGGGCTCTCTGATCATAGCCGCTCTCTCAGTGCTGGACGAACGAGCCCGTGACGGAGGCGTGCGCTGGAGAGATACAGACGGCGTACACGATGAACGAGTCGGGTGTCCCTGTGCCGTTGTTGAACCATGCAGCCCACTGGTTCGGAACGGAGCTTCCTGGCCCCTTGCGCGGCTCTGAGGCGTCCATGTTCTGAGCGGGGTTGGCGCTGCTGCCGTAGCCGCCTCCACCTATGGCGATCTGGCCTGATGGGCAGGTGGCGAAGCCGCCGACCTGTTCGCCTGGTTCGATACCAAATGGTCTTGACGTGACGTAGGAGACCTTGATCGAACTGAATGAAGCTGGTTCGACTTTGATGGCTGCGATGGGGGTTGCTTTGGGAACGGCGGGAGCTTGAGCTACGACGGTGCGCTCAACTGTCGTCGTAGATCCCCCACATGCACTGATCGTTAGGACAATAAACAGTGATGAAAAGACTAGAAGTAGCTTCATTGGGCTCCTGCTCATTCGCATGATCGCTTGACTATTAGCTTGATATGAACATCTGACTGGATTGGACTTCCTGGGGTCGGTTCTGTTTCGCAGACGGTCCAGTTGCTCTTCTCGACAACGCCGAACAGACCGCCTCCAATGACCTTGAATGACAGACCTTCTTCGCTGAGATTGTTCTCGACAAGATCAAGGCGTTTTCCGATCTCATCTGGGGTTTGCTGAGAGGCTTTTGGGGCTTCAGCGGGGGCAGAAGCCGCAGCGGGAGCGGCCTCAGTGACGACATGCTCAACAGTCGTTGTCGAGCCTCCGCATCCAGACATACCCAATGCCAATGCACTGATAAGTACAGCTATCCGGTTCATTGGCGCAGCACCCTACAGCAAAACTTGACGATATGTCTCTTGGCTTCTTAGGTCTGGAGGTCGAAGCTGACGAGTTGTGGAACCTCTTGAGCGTTTTGCTACAAACATGAAGGAGTTGCGCGCTGAGCGCGATTGGTCCCAAGAGGAACTGTCCCGTGTTAGCGGGTTGCATTACACCGCGATCTCCAAGATGGAGCGAGGCGCGCGAGCGCCGCGCTTTCCTACGATCGTGATTCTTGCTAAGGCGTTTGAGGTTCCTGCGGGACGATTGCTCGACGGTATCCCTTGAGCGCGCTACGATTCCTCTGTGGTCGATCTGAACCGGCTTGCACATCGAATCGTGCAGCAAGCAACGGAGCCTGGAGAGCCTGAGACACCGGCCCAGGTCAATGGCCGCAAGGGTGGCCTCAAGGGCGGCAAGACAAGAGCCGAGAAGCTATCTCCAGAGAGACGGTCGGAGATCGCTCGAAAAGCTGTTCAGGCTCGTTGGGCTAAAGCTTCGTAACAGAGATCACAAGCTCGCCAGAGCAGGCAAAAATCTATTGATCCCTGTGCTACAACTCGCTTGAAGTCTGTAGTGCCCTGGGCGGGATTCGCACCCGCGACGCGAGGTTTTCTAAGCCTCCGCTCTACTTGGCTGAGCTACCAGGGCATACGTCGAGGACGACGGCCCTGGCGGGAAGCTGGTACTTCTCGTCGGGGTCCCTCGACGCTTCCTTCACGATACATGCGCCTGCGCCTCGATACCACGAGTGCGCGTTTTTCCGTCCGAGTGCTCAAGTAGATTGGTCAGCATGAACCGTTTGAGCACAGAGAAGCGCGCCCAGATTGTTGGATGTCTTGTCGAGGGCAACAGCATTCGTGGCACCGTCAGGATGACCGGCGTAGCAAAGAACACGGTCACGAAGCTGTTGATCGACCTTGGGGAAACCTGCGCGGGCTATCAGGACCGCGTGCTGCGCGATCTTCCTTGCAAGACGCTCCAAGTCGATGAGATTTGGGCATATTGCTATTCCAAGCAAAAGAACGTCCCTGAGCAACACAGGGGCGAGTACGGCTATGGAGATGTCTGGACGTGGACAGCGATCTGTGCTGATACGAAGCTGGTCCCTTCATGGCTCGTGGGAGAGCGCACGACTGAGGACGCCTGGTGCTTTCTGGCTGACCTGAAGACCCGAGTGCCTGAGCGCGTGCAGATTACGAGCGATGGGCTGACGGCCTATGAATCTGCCGCTGGGCTCGTGTTCGGTCGTGACATCGACTGGGCGATGCTCCAGAAGATTTACCGCTCAGATCGCGGCGGAGAGGCCCGTTATAGCCCTCCTGTCTGTACAGGAACGAAAGTCCGGGTTCTAAAGGGCAACCCGGACCCTTCCAAGATCAACACGAGCTACGTGGAGCGCCAGAATCTCACGATGAGGATGGGAATGCGCCGGTTTACGAGACTGACCAACGCCTTCAGTAAGAAGGTCGAGAATCTGTCTCATGCAGTCAGCCTCCACTACATGTACTACAACTTCTCCAGAGTCCATTCAACGATCAAAACAACGCCAGCAATGGCCGCCGGAGTGACCGATCATCAATGGTCATTGGAAGACATCGCAGCACTACTTGATTGATGATCTGGAAACAAGATCATACGCTGGTATCTTCTTTCAGGTCTGATTGGAGCGCGAGGGAGTTGAACCCTCACAAGCAGGATTGAAAGTCCCGCTGTGTTGCCCACGCGCCCCGGAGCCCGGTTCGGACCCAACAGTCCGGCCGGGCTCGACTACTTTAGCGACGCTCTGTGGACCCCCGGTTTTTCAGGGCAGGGATCACTCCGCTGAGCTACGGACGCACTGCAAGCCCCGGGCCAACAGTCCGGGGCTTCGCGCATTGTAGGAAGCATCTGTGGGTGCTCTGACGAAACTGACCCACTACCTATGACTCAGTTCGCTTTACTTTGTAAAGTATAGCTCTCGCGCCGCGGTGCTCAAGAGCTCTGCAGCACGCCCGCCGCGGCCTCGACGCCGCCGGCGCGCGCGGGCGACCCCGGGCGGGCTTCCTGCTCCTCGCGCCAGCGGGCGACGGTGCGGCGCAGCTGGAAGTAGGCGATGGCGCCCGGGATCGTGGGCAGCCAGAAGGAGATGGCCCGGTAGGACAGCACCGCGAGCACCGCCAGGTTGAAGTCGACGCCGAACGCCGCGAACGCGCCGATCATGCCGCCCTCGACGCCGCCGAGACCGCCGGGCAGCGGCAGCAGGTTGCCGAGCATGCCCAGGAAGTAGGCCATCCAGATGACCGTGAACGGCGGCGGCGAGCCGAACGCGTGAAACATCGCCCACAGCACGCTGATGTCAAATCCCCACCACGCAACCGCCCCGAGCAGGCCCGGGTCGCGCGAGCGGATCAGCTCGATCGCGGTACGCACGCCACTCGCGGCCAGCGCGGGCGCCGTCACCCCGAGAGCGACCCAGCGGGCGAGACGACCGGAACCCGACGCCCAACTCTGCAGGCGACGCTCGACGTCGTCCGGGAGCAGCGCCATCGCGCCGACCACCGCGATCAGGATCGCCGCCACGATCGCGGGGACGATCGTCAGCGCGAACGAGCCGCCCCCGGGGAACAGGCCGGTCCCCAGGCCGATGCCGTCGAGCAGCACCGAGCCGGCGTAGACCGCGTACAGCAACACGACGAACGCGACCATCCGGCACGCCACCAGCCGCGCCTCCATCCCCGAGCGGCGCAGCGCCCAGGCGGTCAGCGCGATGCCCCCGGCGCCGGCGGTCGCGAACAGGCGCGTGGCGGCCAGGCCGGCCATCGTGATCTGATAGCTCTCACGCCAGCCGATCGGCCCGGGTGGGCCTCCCCTCCCGACGAACACCGCGCGGAACAGCACCACGTACCCGGCGAACGAGGCCAGCTCGAGCACGACCCCGACCGCGATCCACCAGACATCTCCGCTCTCGAGGTGGTGCAGCGTCGTGCCCACCCCGGCGAGCTTGGGCAGGACGAAGTACAGAAACCCGACGACCGTGAGTACGAACAGCCCGAACGCGACGGCCTGCCGGCGCGTGACGACCACGCGCGGCATCTCCTCCTCGTGGTGCGAAACGCTCGCCGTCATCGAGCTGCCCGTCACACCCCGCGCCATCTCCGGCTCGCTCGCCGTGCTCTCTCCCATCAACGCGCCTCGTGCGCGATTGCCTCCAGCGCCCCCACGGCGCGCCCGAAACCCTTGAGAGCCGGTCCCGCATGCGGTCCCAGCCGGCGCACGACCCCCGTCAGCGCGGCCCCCGCGAGCAGGTCGACCGCATAGTGCTCTCCGAGGTACACCAGCGCGAACCCCAGCACCGCTGCGTAGGCGCCGCCGAGCGCGCCCGCGACCGGCCCCACCTCCGCGAGCAGGAGGGCTGCCATCAGGGATGTGGCGAAGTGCAGCGATGGCATCGCAGCCAGGGGATTGCCTCCGAACACACTGTATAGAGGCCCCCAGCCGTCTCTCCAGAAGTGCTCGCCGTACTCGACCATCATCCGGCGCACGTCCTCCGCGCCATGCTCCTCCCGGCCCGCCTCCGACGCCGCGTACCAGGGGGGTGCGGTCGGAGCGATCCAGTAAACGCTCGCGCCCAGGTCGAACACGGCGTAGGTCATCACAGCCGCGCGCGGAAACCGCTCGGGATGGCGCACGAGAATGTATGCCAGCGAGCCGTGCGGCACCATGAACCACGCCCAGTGGGCCCATACGAGCACCTTGTCGAGCGTCCGCCAGCTCGGCTCGCCGTTGGCGGGATCGATCCGCGCCAGCGCGCGTTGCAGGCGCAACGTCGGCAGCTCGCCGAGCCCGAGCGCGCGATCGAGGTCGATCGGATAGTCGATGTGCACGCGCTGTGCCTGCGCGCCCTCGTCGTCGTGCGGTGTCTTGTACGCGGCCAGATACGCCCACATCTGCAGGCAGCACACCGCCACGTCGCGCGTGCGCGAGCGGCGCACGGCCACACACATGGCGAGCGGCGCGGCGAACGCGACGGTCTGGGTCACGAGCGGCGGCGCCGCGATTCGCTTGCGCAACAGCGGCGCGGCGACCCCGGCGGCCACCACCCCCCAGGCCGCCATCCTGATCGTCTTCGACAGCCGCACTGCGCGCTGAGTATATGGGCGCGCACGGGCGCGCACGGGCGATTTCGCGCGCACGCGTGTGCCGTGCCCTCCCGAGAACGCCAACGCGCGTGCACACGCACGCGCACGTTCACGCCACTTTTGCGCGTACCGCCGCGCGCGCGGCCGCCGCGGCGACGAACGTGCCGATGACCCTGCTGGCCGTGTCCGCCTCCGGATGCCACTGCACGCCGAGCACAAAGCGCCGCTGCGGCAGCTCGATCGCCTCGGGCAGCTCGTCGAGCGCGGAGAGGCCGCTCACGACCAAGCCCTCCCCCAGCCGGTCGACGCCCTGATGATGATGAGACTTGGTGGCGTGCCTGAGCTCACCCGCGGCACTCGCCGCCAGCGAGCCCTCGCTCAGCGTCACGTCATGATCCGATCCGTCGAACGAGCCGACGACGCGGCGGTGCTCGCCGTGGCCGTAGAGCTCGGGCAGGTGCTGTTGCAGCGTGCCGCCGCACGCGACGTTGATCAGCTGCATACCCCGGCAGATGCCCAGCACGGGCAGATCGCGCTCGATCGCGGCCCGCGTCAACGCGATCTCGAACGCGTCGCGCTCGGGCACCGTGTCGACCGTCTCGGCGTGGGCGGTCTGCTCATAGGAGCCGGGGTCGATGTCGGCGCCACCCGCGAGCACAAGCCCGTCGAGCAGCTCCAGCACCTCGTCCGGGCGCTCGCTCACCAGCGGGTCCACGGGCAGCATCAGCGCGAGTCCGCCCGCCCGCTGCACCGCCTCGACATAGTTGTACGGCAGCAACGCCGCCCGCAGGTCCCACACGCTCCAGCGCGCCTGCTCCAGGGCCGCGCACATGCCGATCGCCGGACGCGTGGACGTGCTCATCGCGCACACGATACGCGAGGCCCTCAGCCCATAGGATCGTTCATCGGCCCGCATCCAAGCCCGCCGCTCCCAGCCCCGCCCACGTCCACCACACACGCGAGGAGAGCAGAATCCCGATGAGCGATCAGCAAGCCCAACTCGAGACCGTCAACGTCTCGCTCACCGACGGCGTCGCCACCGTACAGCTCAACCGTCCGGCGGCGTTGAACGCCTGGAACCACCAGCTCGGCCAAGACCTGCTCACGGCCCTGCGCAGGGTGCGCCGCGACGAGTCGGTTCGCGCCGTGTTGATCGCGGGTGCGGGGCGGGCGTTCTCCTCGGGCGCCGACCTGAAGGATGTCAGCGGCGGCGAGACCACGCCCGACGGGCGTCCCGACGTGTACAAAACGCTGACCGAGCGCTACCACCCGATCATGCACGCGATCCGAGAGATGCCCAAGCCTGTCGTGGCGTCCGTGAACGGCCCGGCCGTGGGGATCGGCTGCTCGCTCGCGCTGTGCTGCGATTTGATCGTGGCGGGCGAGAGCGCGTATTTCCTGCTCGCGTTCGTCAACATCGGCCTGGTGCCAGACGGGGGCTCTTCGCTGTTCGTGCCCACGCGCATCGGCATGGCGCGCGCCACCGAGCTGATGATGCTCGGCGAGCGCCTGCCCGCGCCGCGGGCGCTGGAGTGGGGCCTGATCAACCGCGTCGTGCCCGACGAGCGCCTGGAGGAGGAGTCCGCCGCGCTGGCCGCGCGGCTGGCCGCCGGACCGACGCGCTCCTACGCGGGGACCAAGCGCCAGCTGAACAACTGGCTGTACTCGCGCATGGACGAGCAGCTCGAGCTCGAGGCGCAGATCCAGCGCGAGATGGCCGGCAGCGATGACTTCGTCGAGGGCGCGATGGCGTTCGTGGAAAAGCGCCCGACGCGATTTTCAGGCAAGTAGCAAACGTCATCAAGCGCTTCCGGCCCGGGGCTGAATAGAATCCTGCGCGCCTTGGGCCATGTGCTTCCCACAACGCTCGCGTTCTTCACGCCCCAGTCGGGCGGCTCGCCGAACGCGGACAACATCGACTCGCTGTACAAGATCATCCTGGTGATCGCGCTCGTGATCTTCTTCGCGGTCATCGGCGGGCTGGCCTACGCGCTGATCAAGTTCCGTGCCCGCAAGGGCGCCACGGCCGCGCAGATCCACGGCAACACGCGCCTGGAGGTCGGCTGGACGATCGCCGCCGCGGTGATCCTCGTCGGCCTGGCGATCCTGACGTTCGCCCGCCTGGGCTCGATCCAGAACCCGCCCAACTCGAGCGCCGCCGGCGCGAGCCTGATCGGCGAAAGCGAATCGGGCGTGCTGTACGCCACCGCCGACCGCCATCTGCCGCCGAACGGGAAATCGCTGAACATCACCGTGATCGGCCGCCAGTACATCTGGCAGTTCGTCTATCCCGGCGCGAACGAACCGGACGGCCTCGGCGCGCCGTACTCGTACGAGGAAATGGTCGTGCCCACGAAAACGACCGTGACGCTGAACATCGTCTCCTCCGACGTCGTGCACTCGTGGTGGATTCCCAAGCTCGGCGGCAAGTTCCAGGCGGTGCCGGGCTATCACAACTACACCTGGTTCAAGATCGAAAAGCCCGGCATCTACACCGGCCAGTGCGCGCTGCTGTGCGGGCGCGGGCACGCGCGCATGATCGCGACCGTCAAGGCCGTCCCGCCGGCCCAGTTCGAAGCGTGGCTGGCGTATCAGAAGCAGGAGATCGCCCAGGCGAACGCCGCCGCGAAGGTGGCGCGCGCGAAACTCGGCGCGCAGGTCGGCGCCGGTCAGGTCGAGAACCCCTAACCGCATTCGAGTCCCTCAGGAGAACGCCCAGCATGGCCACCGTCGCAGCCAACCCGGTCCCCCAGATAGTCGCCCACCGCGCCACCGATCAAAGATCGGCCGGCGAGGCGCACGGCTGGACGAGCTGGATCACGACGACCGACCACAAGCGGATCGGGATCATGTACATGGTCACGACGTTCGTGTTCTTCTGCCTCGGCGGCGTCGAGGCGCTGATGATCCGCCTGCAGCTGGGCGCGCCGAACAACACGCTGGTGACGCCGCAGGTCTACAACCAGCTGTTCACGATGCACGGCACGACGATGATCTTCCTGTTCGTCGTGCCGATGATGGCGGGCCTGGCGAACTACTTCCTGCCGCTGATGATCGGCGCGCGCGACATGGCCTATCCGCGCCTGAACGCGCTGTCCTACTGGCTTTTGCTGACGGGCGGGCTCGTGTTCTACGCCTCGCTGTTCTGGAACCCGCCGGAAGCGGGCTGGACGAGCTACGTGCCGCTGTCCAACGCCCTCTACTCGCCCGGCGGCGGCCAGGACGCGTGGATCTACCTGATCCACCTCACGGGGCTCTCCTCGATCCTGGGGGCGATCAACTTCTACGCGACGGTCGCGAACATGCGCGCGCGCGGCATGAGCTGGGGGCGGCTGCCGCTGTTCGTGTGGGCGATGCTGACGTACTCGATCCTGATCATCTTCGCGATGCCGGTGATCGCCGCGGCGGTGACGATGCTGTTGACCGACCGGCACTTCGGCACGCACTTCTATGACCCGACGCAGGGCGGCTCGCCACTGCTGTGGCAGAACCTGTTCTGGTTCTTCGGCCACCCGGAGGTCTACATCATGATCCTGCCCGGGTTCGGCGTCGTCTCGGAGATCCTGCCCGTGTTCGCGCGCAAGCCGATCTTCGGCTACAAGGCGATCGCGGCCTCGACCGTGGCGATCGCGTTCCTCGGCTTCCTGACGTGGGCGCACCACATGTTCACGGCGCCGATCCCCGAGGCGCTGCTGGTGTTCGTGATGCTTAGCTCGTTCTTCATCGCCGTGCCGACGGGCGTGAAGATGCTCAACTGGATCGCCACGCTGTGGCGCGGGACGATCGAATTCAAGACGCCGCTCTTGTTCTGCGTGGGCTTCATCGCGCTGTTTTTGATCGGCGGCATCAGCGGCGTGTTCCTGGCCGTGTTCCCGGTCGACTGGCAACTCAACGAAACCTATTTCGTAGTTGCGCACATCCACTTCGTGCTGATGGGCGGCGCGGTGTTCACGATCTTTGCCGCGATCTACTACTGGTTCCCGAAGATCACCGGGCGGATGCTCAGCGAGGGTCTCGGCAAGCTGAGCTTCTACCTGATGTTCTTCGGCTTCCTGGCGACGTTCCTGATCCAGCACGTGATCGGCCTCGACGGGATGCCGCGGCGGGTGTACGAGTACCCGAACGTCGGCAACTTGGCGCTGTACAACCTGATCTCCACGATCGGCTCGTTCATCCTCGCGGCCGGGGTGATCGTGACGATTCTCAACGTCGTACGCAGCCTCAAGCACGGCGCGATCGCCGGGCCGGACCCATGGAAGGCGAACACGCTGGAGTGGTTCACGAGCTCGCCGCCGCCGGTGAACAACTTCGACGTGGTCCCGCTGGTGCGCTCGGCCGAGCCGATGAAGGACATCCGCCGCGAGGTGCAGCGGCGCGGCAGCGCGAGCGTGCCGGCGCCCGGAGCGGCGACCGTCCCCGCGGGCGCCACGCAGGTGGGCGTGTAGCCGGCATGAGGACCGTCCGACGGGCGCCGGCCGATCGATCGGTCCTCGCTGAGCGCGCGCCGGCGCGCGGCTGCACTCGCCCCCCTACCATTCTCCGGGCATGAGCGCGGGTCCGACAGGCGCAGCCCCGGCGATCGAGGCGCCAGGTCTCGGCCTCGCCCCGCGCACGCGCCGGCTGCTGAGCGACTACGTCGAGCTGACCAAGCCGAAGGTCCAGTCGCTGCTGCTGCTCACGACGATCGCCACGATGTACGTCGCCGGCGATCCCTCGCTCGCGCTGGTGGCGCTCACCTGCCTGGGCGGCTACCTGTCGGCCGGCGGGGCGGGCGCGGTCAACCACTGGTTCGACCGCGACATCGACGCGCGCATGACCCGCACCTCCACCCGGCCGATCCCGGCCGGGCGCGTGTCGCCGCGCGCGGCGCTGCTGTTCGGGTGCACGCTGGCGGGCATGTCGTTCGCCGAGCTCTCGCTCACCGTCAACGTGCTCGCGGCGAGCCTGTCGTTCGCCGGCTTCCTCGGGTATGTGCTCGTCTACACCGTCTGGCTGAAGCGGCGCACACCCCAGAACATCGTGATCGGCGGGGCCGCCGGCGCCGTCCCCCCACTCGTCGCCTGGGCGGCGGTCACCGGCTCGGTCAGCGGCACGGCGGTGCTGCTGTTCTTCATCGTGTTCTTCTGGACACCCCCCCACTTCTGGGCGCTGAGCCTGCTGATGAAGGACGAGTACGCGAGCGTGGGCGTGCCGATGCTGCCGGTAGTGCGCGGCGAGGCGGAGACTCGCCGGCAGATCCTGCTGTACACCGTGCTGTTGTACGCGGTCACCCAGCTGCCGTTCTGCGCGGGCGGACTGGGCACGATCTATCTAGCCACCTCGATGACGCTCGGGTTCGGCTTCATCGCGGGCGCGATCGTGCTGTACCGGCGAGCGGATCGACGCAGCGCGCTGCGGCTGTACCTGTACTCGCTGGCCTACCTCGCGCTGCTGTTCTGCGCGATGGTCGCCGATGTGCATCTATAGAATGCGCACCTGCCCATGATGACGAGACGACTGGCACGCAAGAACATCCGCACCGGGCTGATCGTGTGCGGCATCTGCATGTTCATGTTCGGCATCACGTTCGTCGTGGCCGCCTTCTACGTCTCATGAGCCCGCTCGACCCCGAGATACCGCCCGCGGGCGAGGAGATCCATCTCCCCGGCCCCTCGATCCTGCCGCTGCTGAGCGCCGTCGGCATCACGCTGGCGCTCGTGGGCGTGACGACGATGATCGAGCTGACCGTCATCGGCGTGCTGCTGACGCTCGGGTGCCTGTGGCGCTGGATCAAAGACACGCGCCACGAAATCGACGAGCTTCCGCTGGACTGATCACCCGACCGGGCTCGCGGGCACCGGGCAGACCGCCCCGTCCTGGGTCCAGCAGCGCACGATGTCGCGCACCGACAGGATCCCCGCGATCTCACCGTGATCGAGGACGATCAGATGGCGAAAGCCACCGCGGACCATCGCCGCGGCGGCCGCCTCCAGCGACCAGTCGGGCGCGGCGAAGACGACGTCGCGCGTGAGGTGCTCGGCGACCAGCTCGCGATCGGTGTCCTGACCGGAGCCGAGCGAGAGCAGGATGTCGCGCTCGGTGATGATCCCGGGGCCGGGCTCCTCGGGGTCGATGACGACCGCGGCGCCGACCTCGCGCTCGGACATCAGCCGCGCGACGGCGCGCAGCGTGTGACCCGGTCCCACCGTCAGGACCGTCGGGCTCATTCCCTCACGCACCTCCATACCCGCCTCCTTCCCACTCAGACCTCAGACAAACATCGACCCGCACATTTGCAACTATTGCCTCAATGTAGTACCGCGGGAGTCACCGGTCAAGGCCCGCCGCCGCCCCGTGCACGCACCGGAATACGACCGCCCAACATCGCATCGGCGCGAGGCACTAGGATCACGCCTCGTGATGGAGGGGATCGCTGTGACCATTGCTTCGGATCGTCGGGTCGCGCACCGCGCGAGCGGTGATCGCACGACCTCTGGGGGCACACGGTATGCCTAGTCGACGCGCGATCGTGACCGCGGCCGTGGCGGGCCTCATAGCCATCGCCATCGGCATCGCGCTGAGCTACCAGATCCACTGGTTCCCGGTGCAGGCCAGCACGCAGGCCAAGAACACAGACACGCTCTACCACGTGCTGGTGATCGCCTCGATCCCGATATTCGTGCTCGTCGTCACCGTGATCCTGTTCTCGGTGTGGCAGTTCCACATGCGCCCCGGCGAGGAGCTCAAGGACGGTCCGCCGATCCACGGCAACACACGGCTGGAGGTGTTCTGGACGGCGATCCCGGCGATGATTCTGCTCGGTCTCGTCTCCTACTCGTTCGTGGTGCTGCACAACAACGAGAAGAAGCCAGCGGGCGTGCCGGAAGTCCAGATCGGCGTGACCGGGCAGCAGTTCTTCTGGGACTACGAATACCCTCCGTCGGTGACCGGCGGCAAGCCCGTCAAGAGCTACCAGCTGTACCTGCCCGAGGGCTACACGGTCTACTTCAACATGCGTTCCAAGGACGTGATCCACGCGTTCTGGATCCCGGCGTTCCGCCTACAGGAGGACGTGGTGCCCGGCATCACGACCCACTACCGGGCGACGCCCGACCGACTCGGCACCTACCCGGTCGTCTGCAACCTGCTGTGCGGCTCCGGGCACTCGCTGATGCGCTCGGCCGTGCACGTCGTTCCACCGGCCCGGTTCCGCGCGTGGCTGGCCGCCCAGGAGCGCTCGGGCTCGAGTGTCGCGACGGCCTCCGCCACCCCGCCGGGGAGCGCCGCGGAGCCCGCCGCCATCGCGGGGGCGGGTGCGGGATAATGCGCTCGACGATGAGCAGCTCACACCCCGAGGGAGCACGCTGATGGCGAGCACGGTCTCCTCGCCCGGTCCCGTCCGCCCCGGCACGACCGGGTCGCCGTTCGGCGATCGGCCGCCGCGCACCTCGCTCGGGA
The DNA here is from genome assembly GCA_035948355.1 of Solirubrobacteraceae bacterium. Classification (GTDB taxonomy): domain Bacteria; phylum Actinomycetota; class Thermoleophilia; order Solirubrobacterales; family Solirubrobacteraceae; genus Palsa-744. Next base: position 75,257 of record DASZJF010000032.1, on the reverse strand, counting down.
CGAAACTGCGCGCGCCCGGCTTCTACCGCGCCGCCTGGATGATGCTGCTGGGCGTGGCGTTCGCGTTCGGGCTGACGTGGCTCGTGCGCATGAGCACCGGGCATACGACCTTCCACCACTTCATCGACGGCGAAGCGATCCTGACGGTCGCACTGATCGCCGCGCCGCTGATGTTCCTCGTCGGGATCGGCGGCTTCGACTACTGGTTCTACTGGGCCTCGGGCCGCCCGACGCGCCCGGAGGATCACTCCGGCCACGGCGCGTACACGTGGCGGGACTACTTCCGCATCAACACCGACCACAAGGTGATCGGCGTGCAGTACACGGTCACCTCGTTCTTCTTCCTGCTCGTGGGCGGGTTGATCGCGATGCTCATGCGCATCGAGCTGGCGCAGCCGGGCGCGCAGTTCATCGACGCCAACACCTACAACGGCCTGTTCAGCGTGCACGCGTCGATCCTCATCTTCTTCTTCATCATCCCCGTGTTCGCGGGCCTGGCGAACTTCGTGCTGCCGCTGATGATCGGTGCGCCCGACATGGCCTTCCCGCGGCTGAACGCGCTGTCCTACTGGCTGCTGCCGGTCGGCGGCGCGATCATGCTCGCGAGCTTCCTGGCCCCCGGCGGGGCGTTCGCGGATGGCTGGACGGCATACACGCCGCTCTCGACCGACATGCCGGTAGGGCAGGTGTTCTTCTCGCTCGGCGTCCAGTTCGCGGGCGCCTCCTCGATCATGACCGCGCTCAACTTCCTGGTGACGATCATCACGATGCGCGCGCCGGGGATGAGCTTCTTCCGCATGCCGCTGCTGGTGTGGGCGAACTTCGCGACCTCGCTGCTGGTCGTGATCGCGACGCCGTTCATCGCCGCCTCGCAGTTCTTCGTCCTGCTCGATCGCTCGCTCGGCTTTAACTTCTTCAACGCGGGGGCGGGCGGAGACGTGCTGATGTACCAGCACGTCTTCTGGTTCTACTCGCACCCGGCCGTCTACATCATGATGCTGCCCGGGTTCGGGATCATCTCAGAAGTCATCGCCGTGAAGTCGCGCAAGCCGATCTTCGGCTACCGCATGATGGCGTTCTCGCTGCTGGCGATCGTCGTGCTCGGGTTCACCGTATGGGCGCACCACATGTTCACCTCGGGCATGGCCGCCTGGATCAGGATCCCGATGGCGATCACGACGGCGATCATCGCCGTGCCGACGGGCATCAAGATCTTCTCCTGGCTGGCGACGCTGTGGCGCGGCGTGCTGCACCTGGACACCTCGATGCTGTTCGCGCTGGGCTTCCTGACGACGTTCACGCTCGGCGGGATCAGCGGCGTGATGCTGGCGATGATCCCCTTCGACATCCACGTCAGCGCCAGCTATTTCATCGTCGCGCACATCCACTACGTGCTGTTCGGGGGCTCGCTGATGACGATCTTCGCGGGCGTCTACTACTGGTTCCCGAAGATGACCGGGCGGATGTACGACGAGCGCCTGGGCAAGTGGCATTTTTGGACGACGTTCGTCTTCTTCAACCTCACGTTCGCGCCGATGCACATCCTCGGCCTCGACGGGATGCCCCGGCGCGTGGCGACCTACGCGACGCAGTACGCCGACCTGAACCTGTTCATCTCGATCTGCAGCTGGCTGCTGGGGCTGAGCACGCTGATCTTCCTCTACAACATGGTCACCAGCTGGCGCGGCGGCCCGCGCGCCCTCGCCAACCCGTGGCGAGGCATGACGATCGAGTGGCAGGTCTCCTCGCCCCCGCCGATCTTCAACTTCGACCGTGTGCCGACCGTCGTCGGCGGCCCGTACGAGTACGGCGTACCGGGCGCCGTTCACGCGATCCTCAAGCCGGAGCCGGCCACCGTGGGCGCCGCGAGGGGCACGGCGAGCGGCGCGCCGCCGGGCGTGAGGCTGGCGCCGAGCGAATGACCATGAGCTCATCCAGTACGACACACACGATCGGAGGGGACGCTAAGCGATGACGGAAATCCTGGTCGTGGCCAACCGTACCCTCGGCGGTGAGAAGCTGCTCGATCTCGCGCGCTCCCGCGCGCAGTCGGTGCAGGACGTCAGCTTCCGCCTGGTCGTGCCCCAGACCAAGCCCTCGGCGGGTCTCGTGATCTACGACGAGGCCGTCCGCGAATCGGCGCAGATCAGGGTCGATCTGGCGCTGACCCGCGCGGCCCAGGAGGGCATGCGCGCGAGCGGCGAAGTCGGCGACCCCGACCCGTTCCTGGCGACAATGGACGCGATCGCGCTGCGCCGCCCAGACGAGATCATCGTCTCCACCCACCCCGCGACCCAGTCCGGGTGGCTGCGGCGGGATCTGATCGAACGCATCCACAACGCCTCGGGCCTGCCGGTCGAGCACGTCGTGACCGACCTCGAGCGCGAAGGGCTGCCGTTCGGGGTGACGCTCGTGATCGCCTCCAAGACTGCCAGCGGCGAGGAGCTGATCGAGCGCCTGCGCGCGAAGGCCGCCGAAGACGAGCGCCCGCTACGCCTGTTCATCGCCGTGGTCCCGCTGCAGGACGGTAGCGGCGACGCCCCGCGCGAGGCCCGCGCGCGGCTCGCCGCGATGCTCGACAAGCTGCAGGGCGCGGGACTGCTCGCGTCGGGCATGACCGGCGACCCCGACCCCTACACGGCCGCGGTCAACGCGCTGGAGCTGTTCAGGGTCGACGACGTGGTCATCTCCACGCTCCCCAACCAGCGCTCGGGCTGGCTGCGCGCGAACCTGATCGAGCGCGTCCAGCACACGACCTCCGCGAAGGTCGAGCACGTCGTCGTCGACATGAACGACACGACCGCAGGCATGGCAGGCACGGCGGCCTAGGGCAAGACGATGGAGGCAGCCAGCATCTCAGCCCACGCCGCCGGCCACGGCGAACACGGCGACCACCACGGCCCGCCACCCGCCAACCAGAGCTCGCGAGTGGACGCCCCGCTGCTCGGGATGCTGCTTTTCATCATCTCCGAGGTGATGGTCTTCGGCGCGTTCTTCACCGCCTACTTCTTCATCCGTATCGCCCAGGGCGATCCCTGGCCAGCCGTCGGCACGACGCTGCCGGTGCAGGTCGCGGGCGTGAACACCGCGATCCTGATGTCTTCCTCGCTCACGCTGCACTGGGCCGAGCAGGCGATCAAGCGAAACAACCGCTTCGCCTTCAAGGCCGGCATCCTGACCACGTTCCTGCTCGGCTGCACGTTCCTGTTCATCCAGATCAACGAGTACGCCAACATCGGCTTCGCCCCCCAGGACGCGGCCCAGCAGACGATCTTCTACTCGCTCACGGGCCTGCACGGCGCGCACGTCTTCATCGGCCTGTGCCTGCTGCTGTTCGTGACGATCCGCGCCTTCCGCGGCCACTACTCCCCCGAGTCCCACCGTGGCGTCGAGGTGCCCGGCATCTACTGGCACTTCGTCGACATCATGTGGATAGTCGTCTACACGACCGTCTACATCCTCTGACGATCATGGACACGGCGCATCCCTGCGTCCTCGGTCGCTCGCGTACCAAGTACGCCACGCTCCCTGCGTCCTTGGCCTGCTTGATCCACGACCGTCAGAGAGCGCGGTTTCGGAAACCCCTCATGCCCGGCGACCAACGCGGCGATCGTGCTTAACCCCCTGCGTAGCGAGGGCGAGGCGTTCCGGCTGCTGCTCTACGTCGCCGCCGTCTTCGCGGTGATCATCGCGGTCGTGCTGATCGCTCGGGCGGTGTTCTGAGCGGCGCCGGCAGCCCGGCGCGCGGCCTACTTGACCGTCAAAGTCCCATACATCCCCGCCTGCCGGTGCCCGGGGGCCTGGCAGAAGAAGGTATAGGTGCCGGGTTTCAGGTTGACCGTGACCGAGGCGGTGCCCTTGCTGACAAAGCTGCTCGCGCCGACCGGGGTGCCCGTCCCGGTCGCCCCACCGGCGCCCGGTTCGATGGCGATGTTGTGGGAGACGCCGGACATGTTCGGCATTTCGATCTTGACGGGCCCGGCGGTGGCGGTCGCCTTGTTCGTCGCGTAGGCGAGCTGGCCTTCGGGGTTGGCGGGGATCTGCAGCTTGCCGGCGGTCTCTTCCGCGGGCTTGCCGCTGCCGGGCGCTTTGACGGCGCTGGCGAGCAGACCCGTGTCTTTGCCGGGGTTGGCGGCGGCACCCGCCACATAGGCCGCTACGTCGGTGACGGTCTGACCGTTGACCAGGTCCTTGGGCATCGCGCCGAACGGGTTGGGCTGGCGGATCTGGTATTCGACGACGCCGCGGATCGCCGAGCGGCCGTGGGCTTCGTCGACGGCATAGCGGAACGCTTCGTCAAGATCGGGGCCGACCGTGCCTTTCGTGCCGGCCCGCGCGAGCGTGTGGCAGGCGCCGCACTTGGCGACGAACTGCTGCTTGCCGACGATCACGTCGGCGTTCTCGCCCTGCTTGGCCGAGCAGCCGGCGGCGATGAGGATCAGTGCGAGCAGCAGACCGCCGGTCCCCGCCGCCCGGCCGATGCTAAGCGGGCGCGTACGGCCGCGCAAGCTCCTCGTGACGTTGACCCCAAGCATGAGCGCGGGAACTCTATCCGAACACCCGGCCGTCAGGGCTCTGCGAGCGCATCGAGCTCACCCCGCGCCGCGGCGATCACGCCCCGGGCGACGCCCTCCCACGACCACAGCTCGCGCACGGTCGCCACAAGACCGGCACGGGTCCGCTCGCGCAGGTCGCCGTCCACCGTCAGCCAGGCGAGGATACGCTCGGCGAGCGCGACCACCGAGGAGTCGTCCACCGGGAAGGACAGCCACGGGGCGACATCGTCGGGTACGGCATGGGCGAGCGCGCCCGAGACCTCCGCCAGACCGGAGTGGGCGGCGCTGATCGGCAGCACTCCACACGCGGCGGCCTCGGCGGCGACCATCCCAAACGCCTCGGGAAACGTGCTCGGCACGACGAGCGCCTCGCAGACGGGCAGCAGGTCGGTCAGCTCGTCGTGGTCGAGGCGCCCCGTGAACAGGACGCGCTCGGGCAGGGCACGCGCCGCGGTCAGGTAGCGAACATGCGCATTCCCGTCCAGGGCGCGTAGAAATGCCAGGAGGTGCGGCAGCGCCATGTCCTCGGCCGCGCTCAGATCGCCTGCGGCCAGGGCGCCGAGCAGGCGCTCCAGCAACGCACGGTCGGCGCCGAACCCGACGACGACGAGCCTGGCGTTCGGCACGCTCTGGAGCACGAGCGGCCACGAGGCGAGCAGCAGGTCTACGCCCTTGTTGACGATCAGCTTGCCGACGAACGCGACCAGCTGCTCGCGGGTGGGCTCCAAGCGTTCCAGCGTGTCGGCGGCAGCGAGCTCATCGCGAGCGAACGCGCTCGCCGAAGTCTCCCGCTCCGTGCACGCGGAGGAGGTCGAACGTAGGCGAGCTGTCAGCTCTCGCAGGCCGGCCACGGCTCGCTCCCGATCGCGCGGGTGAAACCGCGCCACATCCACGCCCGGCGGCCCGAGACGCGTGCGCGCCGGTAGGGTCGGATCTGCAAGCGCCGCCCACAGGCTGGCGGCTGTGTGGTGTGAGCCCACGAGGACCGCGCGCGCGCCGGCGAGCCCCTCGCGAGCGAAGCCGAGAAAGCGCTCGGAGTGGGGCTTGACCGTGTACTCGAGCGCGCTGCCGTGAACCTTGACGGCGTACGGGACCTCGCCGCGCAGGGCGCGAGCGAGGATGACGGGGCCCATCACCAGGTGGTTGGCCAGCGCGAGATCGGGCCCTGCACGCGCGACCACCTCACGCACGGCGGCGACATTGGCGTCGATATAGGAGGCGACCTCGGCCTCGGAGCACTCGGCGAACGTGCGCGCCTCGATGCCCTCGTAGCGGTCGGCGACGTATACGGGCAGCAGCGAGCCGACGTCTGGGCGGTAGACGGTGCATCGCACCTCCTCGCGCAGCGCGCGCACGCGCAACGCACCACCACTGTCCCAGTCGCCCACCGCATCCACGAATGGCTGCTCGTCCGGATGGCGGTCCTGGCAGAGCAGATGCACCTCGTGGCCCAGCCCCACCAGCGCGGCCGCCAGCCGCGCGTTGTAAACGTTGGACCCTGTGCCATCCAGCAGGTAGCCGTGGAAGATGAGGATGCGCATCATCGCCGCGAGCCTACCGGCATGCCTCCCGCGTCCAGTGGCTCCGATAAAGTCTCGCTCATGAGCACACAACAGCGCTACCGCCTGCGCAACCCCGCGAGCGGACGCGAGATCGTGATCGAGGCCCGGCCTGAGGAGATCTACAGAGACCGCGACACCGGCGAGGAGCTCGAGATCGTCGGCAAGCTACTGCCGCTGGCCCCCTCGAGCTCGAAGCTGCCATGGGCGGTCGAGAATCTCAGGTTCTGCCCGTGGTGTGACCAGCTCGCGCAGAAGGACCTCAACGACTGCCCGACGTGCGGGCGGCGCATGGGTCCGCTCGGCGCCCCCGTGTCAGGGTGAGCGCGTGAGCGCCTGCGGCGACACCCACGCCCCCACTCGGAGCCCTCGTCCCCGGCGCGTTCTCACAGCGACCGCCGCCGCCGTGCTTGCATTGGGGTGCAGCGTCGGGCTGGGCGCGTGCGGCGGTTCGAGCAACGTCTCGGACGCGACGCCGAAGAGCACCCCAGAAATCACGCCGCCGACGGATACGAGCGCCGAAAAGGAATCGGCGCAGACGACCCCCACCTCGACGACCTCTACGGCGAAAACGAAAACGGGCAGCGAAAGCGAATCGAGTCCCGCCGAAAGCGAATCCGGATCGGAAGCGAGCGGCGGGAGCAAAGCCGAACCGGAACACGAAACGGCCGGCGGCACCTCCGCGGGCGGGAGCAAAGAAGAAACGCCCAAAACCGAAAGCAAAGGTGGAGGCGAAGCCGGAGGAACCGGCGCTCCCTAGACCTTCGCTACGGCGTGGAGATCAGTGTCGCGCTGTACGTGAGGCGAGCGGTGCGGTAGAGGCACGCGTACTGCACGTTCGTGCCGACCGTCGTCTGGGTCGTCTGTATCGAGGTGCTGGAGCAGCTCGTTTTGGGGCGGGATGCCCGCCAGGACGTCGTGTTGGCGAAGCCGAGCGCGAGCGCGGGTGCCCATGAGGGCACGGTGAGGGCGACCACGTCGCCCTTCTTGACCTGGAGCGTCGTTTCGAGCGGGAATTGAGCGGTCTTGCCGAAATACGGTTCGAGTTTGACGAGCGGGCTCTGAGAGATGAGCTTGTAGGTGAGGTTCGGTTTCTTCTGCGGGCGCAGGATGGCGATGCCGGCCGTGGAGGGTCCCCCCTCGTGGGTGTTGAAGAAGCTGATCTGGGTGGGGTTGGGCTTGCCGAGAGAGATCGTCCAGGCGACGATCGTGCCCGACCGCGGCGCCGACAGGATGTTGGTCTGAGAGCCGACCTTGACCTGAAAGCCGGTCGTGCGGCTCACGGCCAGGCACTGACTGACGGGCGGGCTGCCCGGGCAACTGGGGGCGGTTTCGGGCGTGGTCGCGCCGATGACGCCGACTTCGCTGAGGGTCGCGGGGGCGATGGCGGGCAGCGCCAGCAGCGCCAGCGCGGCACCCCCCAGGATTGCGATGAATGTGCGTCGCATATGCGTCATGAACACGCCCGCCTCGGAAATGGTGCGGTCGATTTAGATTCGCTGCGAGCCCGTCAGTTCCTGCGCCGCGGTGGCGATCTCCTCGGGATCGCCGGGCGCGGGCACCCAAGGCAGCCGCAGCGGGTCATCGGCGTAGCGCGGGATCACGTGGACGTGGAAGTGAAACACGGTCTGCCAGGCGACGGCGCCGCAGGAGTTGACGAGGTTCACCCCCTCAGCCCCCAGCCGCTCGCGCATGCGTGTGGCGAGGCGTCGCGAGGCGAGCATGGCAGCGGCCAGATCCTCGGGATCGACTGACAGCAGATCGGCGCTGTGTGTGCGCGGGATCACGAGCGCGTGCCCGCGCGTCGCGGGATTGATGTCCATGAACGCGATCGTGCGCTCGTCTTCGTCCACGATCGTGGCCGGCAGCTCGCCGGCGGCGATCTTGCAGAAGATGCAGCTCGGGTCGGTCATCGACCGCGAAGGGTAGACGAGGAGGCGAGGAAGGCGCGCGCATGGGCGAGCGCCTGCTCCCGTGTGGAGACCTCGCCGGCGTACTGGGCGGCGGCGAGCTCGCGCAGGATCTCGCCGAGCCGCGGGCCGGTGGGGATCTCAAGCGCAGCAGCCAGCTCATCGCCGCGCCAAAGCGGCTGGGGAGGTCCGTCGGCTCGCCAGCGCAGCGCGTCGGCGAGCATCGGACGGGCCAATCGCATGTGCGCGTCGATCGACTCGGCGGCGCGATCCCCGCGGGTGGCGAGGCGGTCGGCGATGGACAGGAGCGTGACGTCGACCGCGACGGGGGATGTCCTCTGCAGGTAGTCGAACACCGTGCGCCGCGGGAGCGGCCGCTGCGGCTCGTGCACGAGGAAGCCGAGCCGCAGGTGATGGCGCACGAGCCCCGCTACATGAGCGCGCAGGCGCTCGCTGGCGCGCAGGCGCTCCAGTACGTCACGCGCGAGCTCGGCGCCGCGAGCGTCATGGTCGAGAAACGTGACACGACCGTCGGGGCGCACGGCGCCGGTGAGCGGCTTGGCGGCGTCGTGCAACAGGGCGCCCCAGCGCAGGGCCTCGCCGCGCGTGAGCTCGTCCGCGAGCGGCTCGCACAGCAGCTCGGCGACGGGGTCCGCGAACTCGGCCGAGCCGAGGATTGCGGCGGGGTCGGCCTGCAGGGCGATCGTGCGCTCGAGCGCCTCGAGCGTATGACCGTGGACGTCGCGATGGTGGTAGCGGCTCTGCTGCACGCCGCGCAGGGCCTCCAGCTCGGGCAGCACAGCCGCGGTGATCCCGAGCGAGTCCATCAGCGCCAGACCCTCCAGCGCACGGGGGGAGGCGAGAATGCGGCGCAGCTCCATGAACACGCGCTCACCGGAGACGCCCGGCAGCTCGGGCGCCGTTACCGACGCCGCGTGCGCGGTGTCGGGGTCGGGCTCGAAGCCGAGCTCCAGAGCGAGTCGCACCAGACGCAGAACGCGTAGGGGATCGTCGGCGAACGCGCGGGGAGAGGCCATGCGCAGACGGCGTGCGAGGAGATCGTCGAGCCCGCCAAGAGGATCGATATCGTCCCCGCCCGCGACGGGTGTGGCGATCGCGTTGACGGTGAAGTCGCGCAGCGCGAGGTCGGCGGACAGCGATCCGCCGCGCAGCGGCTGGACGTCCACCTGCCAGGTGCCCTCGCGCGCGACGACACGCCAGCCAGAGAAGTCTTCGGAAAGCTCGAAGCAGGCGGCAGCGCCCGCGGCTCGGGCGATCGCGCGAGCCGCTGCCTCGGGAGGCGTGTCGAGGACGATGTCCAGATCGAACGTGTCGCGACCGAGCGCTCGATCGCGCGGGGCGCCGCCGACCAGCCACGCGGCCGTGTCGGCCAGCGCGGCACGGACCACGCGCAGCGCCTCTGCGGGCACCGCCTCGCTCACGGCGCCGGCGCGGAGGAGGAAAGGTATGTGCGCCGCACTCGCGCTGACAGCCCACAGGTGATCTCGTAGTTGATCGTGTCCATGCGCCCGGCGAGCTCCTCCGCCGTGATGCGCTCGGGGCCGCTGGAGCCGATCAGGATGGCCTCGGCACCGCACAGCTCGAACGCGGCCGGCTCAGGGCCGAGATCGACGGCAACATTGTCCATGCTGACGGTCCCCACCAGCGGCAGACGGGAGCCGGCGATGAGCACGTCGGCGGCGCCGGACAGCGCGCGCCTGAAGCCGTCGCCGTAGCCGATCGGAAGCACTCCCAGATGCGTGTCGCGATCGGCCACATAGCGGCGTCCGTAGCCCGTGCTCTCGCCCACGCGGCAGGGCTTGACCTCGGCGACGTAGGAGCTGAGCGTGAGCGCTGGAGTGAGATCGCGCGCGAACGGGTCCTCGTTGAACGGGTCCAGGCCATAGACGGCGATGCCGCAGCGGGCCATGTCGAAGCGGGCGCCACGCGGCTCGCGCAGGAGCGCGGCGCTGTTGGCGGCGTGAACGAGAACCTCGGGGTGCTCGGCCCTGACGGCGCCCGACCACTGCGTGAACGCCGCGAGCTGGCGCTCGAAGAAGCCATCGTCGTCAGCTACGTCGGCAGTGGCGAAGTGGGTCATGACGCCGGCGAGCTGCACGCCGGGTGCGATAGCGGCGGCCGCGACGACACGGGAAGCCTCCGCGACGTCGCGGGTGCCGAGGCGACCCATCCCGGTGTCGAGCTTGACATGGACCCGCGCGACGCCGGATACGAGCGCGGCGGCCTCGGAGGCGAGCGCGACCGAGCGCTCGCGCCACACCACGATGTCCGCTCGCAGCTCAACCGCCCGCTCGATCTCCTCGCGGTCCGCGAGCGCGCCCATGATCAGCATCGGCGCTTCGATGCCGGCGTCGCGCAGCTCGGACGCCTCCTCGACCGTCGCCACCGCCAGCCACGTCGCGCCCGCGTGCAGGGCGGCGGCAGCACACTCGACGGCGCCGTGTCCGTAACCGTCGGCCTTGACGACCGCGCACAGCTCCGAACCGTCCAACACGCCGAGCAGGCGGGCGCAGTTGTGGGCGATCGCACCCCGATCGACGCTCGCACGGGCCCGCGCGACGCTCATGCGCTGACTCCTCCTCGCACGGCCGGGAGCGCGGCGATCACGTCGGTCGCGATCACACCCTCGGCACCGCCCTGCGTGCGTGCCGCCAGACGGCCCGCTTGGACGTGCAGCAGCACACCGGCCGCGGCCGCCGCGAACGGTTCAAGGCCCTGGGAGAGCAGCGCGGCGAGAACACCGGAGAGCACGTCCCCGCTGCCGGCACTCGCCAGCGCGGGACTGTCGCCGGGGCTGACGGCGACCAGGCCGGAGGGATCGGCGACAAGCGTGTCGTCGCCCTTGAGCACGACCACGGCGCCCGCTCGCGCCGCCGCCTGACGAGCATGGGCCAGACGCTCGCGCGCGATGTGAGCGGTGTCGGTGTCGAGCAGCCGCGCCAGCTCGCCCGGATGTGGTGTGAGCACGGTCGGAGCCTCGCGTTGAGCCAGGTCGTCGAGATGGCCGTAGCTGCCGCCGTGTGCGCCCGCGTTGCCGGCGTGCGCGTTCAGCCCGTCGGCGTCGAGCACGAGCGGGACCTCGGCGCGACGGGCGAGCGCGCGGGCGAACGCGATCGCGTGCTCGCCGCGCCCCAGCCCCGGACCGAGCGCGAGCGCCCCACCGCGTCGCGCCGCCTCGAGCACGACTTCGACGCCCGCGGGAGTCAGCGCCCCGTCGGAGTCGGGCAGACCGCGGGTCATCAGCTCTGGCGGGCCGCCGCTCGCCACGATCGCCTGCTGCGAGGCGGGGACGCACGCGGTGACATACCCGGCGCCCGTGCGCATGGCGCCGAGCGCGGTCATACGCGGCGCGCCGGTCAGCCCGCGCGAGCCGCCCGCGACGAGCACGTGACCGGAGGAGAACTTGGTCGAGGCGGCGCTGCGGCGCGGGAGCAGGCGCAGGACCGCGGGCTCGATCAGACCGATGTCAGCGTCATGCGGACCGCCGCGAGGGATGCCGATGTCGAGCACCTCGACCTCTCCGGCATGAGCCTTGCCGGGATGAATCCACAGGCCGGGCTTGGCCGCGTGAAACGTGACGGTCGCCGTCGCGCGCACCACGACACCTGCGACGACGCCCGTGGAGGCATCGACCCCGGACGGAACGTCGACGCTGATGACCGGCGCCGCACAATCCTCGATCGCCGCGATCGCCTCGCCGACGGCTCCGCGAGGCTCGCCGGCGAAGCCGGTCCCGAGCAGGGCGTCGACGACGATGCTCGCCCGGGCGAGCACATCGATGCTCTGCGCGAGCTCCACGGGAGCGTCTCCGGGCAGGCGTTGAAGATTCGTCAGCGCATCCCCCTTCAGCTTCGCCGGTGAGTCGGCACACACGACCGTGACCTCACGGCCCGCGTCGCGCAACAGACGCGCGACGACCAGTCCGTCGCCGCCGTTGTTGCCCGTGCCGCACACCACGACCACCGGGCCATCGGGCACGAGCCGCTCCACTATGCGCGTAACACCGGCTCCAGCCCGCTCCATCAGGTCGAGCGAGGGAACCCCGCGCTCATCGATCGCCCAGCGGTCGATCGCCCGCATGCGCTCGGCGTCGGGCAGAGGCGTCAGCCAGTCGGGCAGCGCATCCATGCCGAGCGATGCTAGATGGTCAAGCAGAGGTCGCCGCGGCAGACGATCGCGCATCCTGGATGGCGACTACGACGACCAGATCCCTTCGCTCCTCATAGTCGTAGACGATGAGCAGCCAGCGCCACGGACCGATGAGGAGGCGCAGATCCTCCCATCTTCCCTCGAGCGGGCGGCCGACCAGCGGAAACTCCCCCAAGATCCCAAGCGAGCGTCTTACGCGAGCGCGCGTGTCGGCGGGAAGACTATGAGTCACGATCATGCGGTCGAGATCGTCGACCGCTCCCAGGCTCAACTCGACTCGCGTCACCCTCAGAGCTCGTCGAGGGGCAGGGTCCGCCCTTCTCTGGCCTGCCTCAACCCCAGCTGCGCTCGCTCGTAGGCGCCAGGGATTCCATCCAGCAGGGCAGCGATGTTGCGCGGGTCTGGATCGGCGTCCTCGATCGCCATCGAGAGCAACGAACGCGCGAGCGTGCCCTCCTGCACATGCGTGCGCTCAGCCAGACGCGTCAACCGGGCAGCATGCTCGGGGTCGAGCGTGACATTCAGACGACTGGTCGCTCGCTCCATGCATAGGAGCCTACTACACGCCCCGGCACGCTTCGTGTAGATCCAGATCTACTCCACGGTGACGGTCTTAGCGAGGTTGCGCGGCTGATCCACGTTCAGGCCGCGCCTGCGCGCGATCTCATACGCGAGCAGCTGCAACGGGACCACGGCAAGGATCGGCTGCAGCATCCAGTCGATCGCCGGTACGTAGATGACGGAGTCGGCGTGCTGTGAGATCTGCTCGTTGCCGGCCGTGGCGATCGCGATCACGTGCGCGCCGCGGGCGCGCACCTCCTGCATGTTCGAGGCGATCTTCTCCAGCACGGGCGAGTCGGTGGCGACGCTCACGACCGGGGTCTGCTCGTCCAGCAGCGCGATCGGCCCGTGCTTCATCTCCCCCGCGGCATACGCGTCGGTGGCGATGTAGGAGATCTCCTTCAGCTTCAGCGCTCCCTCCAGCGCCACGGGCAGGCCGACGTGGCGGCCGATGTACAGGAAGAACTCGCTGCGCCAGTGCGCGTCGGCCACCGCCCGGACCTGCGCCTGCACGCCCTCGCCCTCGCCCTCGCCCGCGCTTGCGACGGCCTCGCCCGTCAGCTGCGCGATGCAGTGCGGCAGCCGCTTGAGCTCGGACACCAGCTCGGTGACGCGCTCCGGCGGGAGCGTGCCGCGCAGCTGAGCCAGACGCAGGCCGAGCAGATACATGACCGCGACCTGGCACAGGAACGTCTTCGTCGCCGCCACCCCGATCTCCAGACCCGCGCGGGTGAACAGCACGCCGTCGGCGTCACGCGTGGCCTGCGAGCCCATCACGTTCGTGATCGCCAGCACCCTGGCGCCGCCCGCGCGCGCCATGCGCATCGCCGCGAGCGTGTCGGCGGTCTCGCCCGACTGACTGATCCCGATCACGAGATCGCCCGGACCGAGCACCGGGTTGCGGTAGCGGAACTCCGAAGCGACGTCCATCTCGACCGGCAGCCGCGCCCACTCCTCGATCGCGTAGCGGCCGATCAGACCGGCGTGGTAGGAGGTGCCGCAGGCGACGACCACGATCCGGCGCACGTCTGCGAGCAGCGTCTCATCCAGCGCGCCCTGCTCGTCCAGATCCACCCCGTCCCCCGCCGCGATGCGGTCGGAGATGGTGTCCGCGACCGCGTCGGCCTGTTCGTGTATCTCCTTGAGCATGAACGTCTCATACCCGCCCTTCTCGGCGGTGTCCTCGTCCCAGTCGACCGTCTCCACGGGCCTGTCCAGCTCAACGCCGGAGGGCGTCGTGATCGTGACGCCCTCCGGGCGCAGCACGACGATCTCGTCGTTGTCGAGAAACTGAACCCGCCTGGTCTGCGCCAGGAACGCGGGCACGGCCGAGGCGACGAACTGCTCGCCCTCGCCGCGACCGACGATCAGCGGGCACTCGCGGCGCGCGCCGACGAGCACCTCGGGCTCATCCAGGCTCATCGCCACGAACGCGTAGTGGCCCCGCAGTTCGCCGTAAGCGGCGCGCACCGCGTCTGGCAGGTCGCCGTCGTAGTGCGACGCGATCAGGTGCGCGATCGTCTCGGCGTCGGTCTCGGAGGTGAACTCGCAGCCCTCCGCCGCGAGACGCTCCTTCAGCGCGATGTAGTTCTCGACGATCCCGTTCACGACCACGTGCACGCGATCCTGCGAGTCGTAGTGAGGATGAGCGTTCTCCTCGCTGACGCGTCCGTGTGTCGCCCAGCGGGTATGGCCGATGCCGGTCGTCGCCGGTCTCGCGGCGACGGCCACTGCTCCTTCGGTCCGTGCGCCGGCGACTTCGCCGTCGAGCTTGACCCGCAGCGCGCCGAGGTTGCCGACTGCACGAACCGACTCTATGCGCCCGTCCTCGATCGTGGAGATCCCGGCCGAGTCATACCCCCGATACTCCAGCCTCCTCAGCCCGCCGAGCAGCAGCTCACGGACCGGGCGCTTACCGACGTAGCCGACGATCCCGCACATCGCTCGAAGATATCAGCGGTTTCGGCACGCGCCCGGGCGCAATTGACACATAGACCTCTCCAGGCCCTGTTCCGATGGGCGCTCAGGCAAGCTCGCGTTGCACGAGTCCAACCAACCGGTCGCAGACCTCCTGGGCCTCCTGCTCGGTCGGCGCCTCGACCATCACTCGTACGAGCGGCTCGGTTCCGCTCGCTCGCACCAGCACCCGCCCGCGTCCGCTGAGCGCCTCGTCCTCGGCTCGTATGGCGGTGGTCACCGCCTCTGAGCCTTGCAGCGCCTCGCGGTCGCTTACCCGCACGTTCACCAGCCGTTGGGGCAGCTTGGCCATCGCGTGACGCTCGCGCAAGTCCGCTCCGGCGAGCGCCTCGAGCATCAGCAGCGCGCCGGCGATCCCGTCACCCGTACGGTTGAACCCAAGCTCGATCAGGTGCCCGGACTGCTCGCCACCGAGCATCCAGCCGCGCGCGAGCAGCTCCTCCAACACATACCTGTCCCCCACCTTCGTGCTCGCGACCTCGATCCCGGCCTGCGCCATCGCCGTATGAAAGCCGTAGTTGGTCATCACCGTCACGACCACGCCGTCGCCGCGCAGCCGTCCGGTGTCGCGTAGATGCAGGGCTGCGAGCGCCATCAGCTCATCACCGTCCACGACCGCTCCGGCGCCGTCCACCGCGAGCACTCGATCGCCGTCGCCGTCGAACGCAAACCCGAGCGCGTGCCCGCCGGCCACCACCAGCTCGGCCAGCCGCTCGACGTGGGTGGAGCCACACTCGGCGTTGATGTTGCGCCCATCCGGCCCGTCCGCCACCGCGGTCACGTTCGCCCCGAGCCGCCTGAATATCTCGGGTGCCACCTCGTGCGTCGCGCCGTTGGCACAGTCCAGCAGCACATCCAGACCCGTGAGGTCCGACTCGGCAAAGCGCGTGTGCAGCTCGCGCAGGTAGTCCTCGCCGGCCCCACGCAGCTCGCGGATGCGTCCGATCCGGGGCGGCGACCCCACTCCGCCAGCATGCCCCGGCAAGGCCGAGCCCGAGGCGCTCGTCCCACCCTGTCCCGTGGCCCGCTTCAACTCGCGCTCGATCTCAAGCTCGGTGTCGTCGCTCAGCTTGTACCCGTCGGCGCCAAAGAACTTGATCCCGTTGTCCTGATACGGATTGTGCGAGGCCGACAGCACAGCAGCCAGATCGAATCCGTACTGTGCAATCAACAGCGGCGCGGCCGGTGTCGGCAGCACGCCACCGAGCAGCGCTTCTCCCCCGGCCGCCGCCACACCCGCGGCGACCGCGGCCTGGAGCATCTCGCCCGACTCGCGGGTGTCGCGAACGATCAGCACCCGCGGCCGCTCGGCCTGCGTCAGCCGAGTCGCGGCCTGAGCGAGTCCCAGCGCGAGCTCAGCACTC
This sequence comes from Solirubrobacteraceae bacterium, assembly GCA_035948355.1. Classification (GTDB taxonomy): domain Bacteria; phylum Actinomycetota; class Thermoleophilia; order Solirubrobacterales; family Solirubrobacteraceae; genus Palsa-744. The sequence continues at coordinate 59,160 of DASZJF010000032.1, read as the reverse complement.
AGCAGCTCCCCGGCGACTCCACGGACACCATCGGTCCCAAACAGCTTGCGCGTCATCTACGCCCCCGTGAGGACACCGGAACCCCCGACCCTGACAGCCCTGCCCATACAGGCCGCGGACGGCTAACGCTTGGAGAACTGCGGCCGCTTGCGCGCCTTCTTCAGGCCGGCCTTCTTGCGCTCCTTCGCACGCGAGTCGCGCGTCAGAAACCCGCGGCGCTTGAGCTCGCCGCGCAGGTTCGGATCGGCCTCCAGCAGCGCCCGCGAGACACCGTGGCGCAGCGCTCCCGCCTGGGCGGAGATACCACCGCCGTGCAACCGTGCGACCACGTCCATTCGATCCTGATATCCGACCGTCTCCAGCGGTTGACGGATGTTGCGCTGCAGCGTAATCCGCGGAAAGTGCTCCTCCAGGACGCGCCCGTTGACGAGGTAGGTGCCCGTGCCCGGTCGCAGCGTCACCCGCGCGATCGCCGTCTTGCGCTTGCCGGTCGCGCGATACCTGGCCCCGGAAGCGAGATCGATGGCGGCGGTCGAGATCGGCTCGGCGAGCGTCTCCTCGTCCTCGTGGGGCTCGCCCTCGCCGTCGGCGACCTCGACGTCCTGCTCGTATGCCTCCGCAACGCTCGCGTACGGGTCGGCTGAGTCCGTGTCGCGACCCAGCGGGTCCGCGCCCTCGGGGACGATGTCGACTTCGAGGTGCGCCCCGGGTACGGCCGGCTTCTCGCGAGGCGCGGCCTCCTCGTCCTCTTCCAGCTCGCCCTCGACGGCCTCAGCCTCGATCTCCTCAGCGACCTCGGCCACGACCTCCTCGGCGATCTCCTCGGCCACCGCCTCGATCTCCGCTTCGGCGATCTCCTCGGCCACAATCTCCTCGACGATCTTCTCAGCGATCTCCTCGACCACGACCTCCTCGTACACCTCCACCAGCTCCTCGGCCTCGGCGCGCTCCTGCGCCTCCTGCACGGCCTCCAGCGGCGCGTCCTCGGCGGACCCAGCTATCTCGCTCGCATCGTCGGTCGGGACCGCGTTGCCCGCGATCGGATCGAACGGCTCGGCCTCAACGGCCGGCTTATCCTCGCCGATGTGCTCCCGCGCCTCCTGGACGGCCTCCAGCGGCGCGTCCTCGGCGGACCCGGCTATCTCGGCAGCCTCCTCCGTCGGGACGGCGTGCTCGGCGGGCGTCTCCTCGGCAGGAGTCTCGGGGGTCTCGTCGTCGGCCATGGTGATGTCTATGCCTCTATCTCGAGTGGTTGCGGCTTCTGCGCGGTGTGCGGATGCTCGGGACCCGCGTATATCTTGAGCTTCGTGATCTGCTTGCGCGCGAGTCGGTTGCGAGGCATCATCCCTTTGACGGCGAGCCTGATGATCTCCTCGGGCCGGCGCGCGATCATCTCCTCGAACGTCCGCGAGCGCAATCCGCCCGGGTAGCCCGAGTGACGGTAGTAGCGCTTGTCCGTGCGCTTGCTCCCGGTCACCGCGACCTTCTCCGCGTTGATCACCACGACGAAATCGCCCGTATCCACATGCGGTGTGTACTCGGGCTTGCGCTTGCCCCGCAGCACATCGGCGATCTGCGTCGCGAGACGACCCAGCGTCTTGCCGTTGGCATCCACTAGCAGCCAGTTGCGCTCGCGGTCGGTGGGCTTGGCCACGTAGGTACGCGCCGAAGGTGTTGAGATTGTGCTCATCGCGTGAAAAAGGCCGCACGTCAGAGCGCGGCGCAGCGGAACATCATAGCCCAGACCTAGTCTCGTCGCCCCTGGCTGTGTCCTCGGTCACTCGCTGGCCGGTTCGGGGCACGCTGGCCGAAACGGGGATTCGCGCCGGAGGCGCGTGTCTCTCGGCTTCGGCAAAGCGAGTATCTCCCGGTCCGGCAAGTACGCCGCGTTCCCTGCGTCCTGGCCAGGAACGACGATCCGTCGGCCTGGAGGGCCGCTGGAAACTCCCTTGAGGCGACTTGCTCACCTTGCGCGGCACCAACCGGTGCGGTGACCGGCGCCGACTGCGCTGTGGGAGAACCGAGCTATGGGTCACCCACCCATCAAACCCCCACGGGACTACTCCCACTCGATGGTTCCGGGGGGCTTCGAGGTGATATCGAGCACCACCCGGTTGACCTCGCGCAGCTCGTTGATCATGCGCGAGGCGATCGTCTCCAGCAGCTCATACGGCAGCCGCGCCCAGTCGGCCGTCATCGCGTCGTCGCTCGTCACCGCCCGCACGACCACCACGTATCCGTAGGTGCGCTCGTCCCCCTGCACACCGACGGTCTTGACGTCCGGCAGCACGCAGAACGACTGCCACAGCTCGCGGTAGAGCCCGGCTCCGCGGATCTCCTCCTGCAGGATGTGATCGGCCTCGCGCAGCACGTCCAGCCGCTCCTTCGTCGCTTCGCCTCCGACGACCCTGATCGCCAGGCCCGGCCCCGGGAACGGTTGGCGCCACACCAGTCGCTCGGGCAGCCCCAGCTCGGCGCCGACGGCCCTGACCTCGTCCTTGAACAGCGCCCGCAGCGGCTCGATCAGCTCGAACTTCAGGTCCTCCGGCAGCCCGCCCACGTTGTGATGGGACTTGATCGTCGCCGTCCCCGTGCCGCCGCCGGACTCGATCACGTCCGAATACAGCGTGCCCTGCACCAGATACTCGGGCGGATCGTCCACCGAGATCTTCGCCGCCTCCTCCTCGAACACCCTGATGAACTCCGCGCCGATCGCCTTGCGCTTGGCCTCCGGCTCGCTCACCCCGCGCAGCTTCCCCAGAAACCGCTCCTCCGCATCGACCGCCACCAGCGGCACTTTGAACGTGTCCCGGAACGCGCTCACCACCTGCTCGCCCTCGCCCTTGCGCATCAGCCCGTGATCGACGAACACACACGTCAGCTGATCTCCGATCGCCTTGTGCACGAGCAGCGCCGCCACCGAGGAGTCCACGCCCCCCGACAGTCCGCATATCACCCTGCCGCTGCCCACCTGCGCCTTGATGCGCGCAATCTGCTCCTCGACGATCGACCGCGCCGACCACGTGCGCTCGCACCCGGCGATATCGCTCAGGAACCGCGTCAGGATCTCCTGCCCGTAGGGCGTGTGCACGACCTCGGGGTGAAACTGGATGCCGTATATCCCCCGCTCGACGTCCTCGACGGCGGCCACCGGCGAGGCGCTCGAGGACGCCAGCGCGGTGAACCCCGGCGGCGGCTCAAACACGGTGTCCCGGTGGGACATCCAGCACGTCTGCTCCTTCGGCATCCCCTCGAACAGTCGTCCCGGCTCGGTGACCGTCAGGTCTGAGCGGCCGAACTCCCCCACCTCCGCCTGCTCGACCCGCCCGCCGAGCTCGTGCACGAGCAGCTGCATCCCGTAGCAGATGCCCATCACGGGCACCCCCAGCTTCAGCAATCCTCGATCGAGCCGCGGGGCGCCCGGCGCGTACACCGACGCCGGCCCGCCTGACAGCACGATCGCGCGGGGTTTGCGCCCGACGACCTCCCCCAGCGAAACGCTGTGCGGCAACAGCTCGCTGAACACCCCACAGTCGCGGATTCTTCTGGCGATCAGCTGGCTGTATTGGCCGCCATAGTCCAGCACCACGATCTCTTCAGTGGCCACGGGCGCAGCGCTTGGCGACTCGCGTCCATCTGCCGGCACGGGCGCGATAGCGGCCGTCTCAGTCATGCGTCAGTCATGAACAAGCGCGGCCGTCTTCCCGTTCACGGCCCCCATCCCGACGGCCTGGTCGCGCTGCAGCGCCTTGCCCTCGGTCTGCAGCGCCGGCGCGATCACGACCTCCGCGCGGTTGAACTCGGCGAGGTCCTTGTGCCCGCACGTCGCCATCGACGTGCGCAGCCCGCCGAACAGGTTGAACGTACCGTCGTTCTCGCGCGCCGGGCCGACGAGAATCTCCTCGAGCGACCCGTTCTGCGTGGTCGCCACGCGCGCCCCGCGCGGCAGGGTCGGATGGAACGTCGCCATGCCCCAGTGAAATCCCCTGCCGGGAGCCTCGTAAGCCCGCGCCAGCGGCGACCCGATCATCACCGCATCGGCGCCCAGCGCGATCGCCTTGGACACGTCCCCGCCGTTGCTCATGCCGCCGTCGGCGATCACCTGGCAATACTCGCCCGTCTCCAACATGTGCGTCGAGCGTGCGTGCGCCACGTCGGCGATCGCCGTCGCCTGCGGCACACCGATGCCGAGCACGCCCCTGGTCGTGCACGCCGCGCCCGGCCCGACGCCGACGAGGACCCCCGCGGCGCCCGTGCGCATCAGGTGCAGCCCCGTGTGGTAGGAGGCGCACCCGCCGACCACCACCGGCACGTCGAGGCTGGGGATGAACTCCTTCAGGTTCAGCGGCTCGGACACCGTCGAGACGTGTTCGCCGGAGACGACCGTCCCCTGGATCACGAGCACGTCCAGGCCGGCCTCCAGCGCCAGCTCGTAGTAGTCGCGCACCCGCTGAGGCGTCAGCGAGGCCGCGACGACGACTTTGCGCTCCTTGATCTCGGCGATCCGCCGGGCGATCAGCTCCGGCTTGACCGGCTCTGAGTAGATCTCCTGCATCTCCCGCGTCGCCGCCTCCTTCGGCAGCCCGGCGATCCGCTCCAGCTGCTCGTCGGCGTCCTCGTAGCGGGTGAATATGCCCTCGAGGTTGAGTACCGCCAGCCCCCCCAGCCCGCCGATCACCGCGGCCGTCTCGGGCGAGACGACGCCGTCCATCGCCGATGCCAGCATCGGCAGCTCGAACTGATAGGGGCCGAGCTTCCAGCTGATGTCGATGTCATCCGGATCGCGCGTGCGCCGCGAGGGCACGATCGCGATGTCGTCAAACCCGTATGCCTGGCGGGCTTTCTTGCCGCGCCCGATCTCTATCTCCATCGCCGCATCCTTTCAGTCCGGGCGGACGATACGGACACAAGATGACCTCGCGCGCACGGCCGCGGAGGGCGGCAAAAGCGTCGCGTGAGCCCGTTGTCGGTGTGCGCGGCCAAGTGAGTTTGAGCATAGCAACGGCAACAGCCGGGCTTGGGCCCTCGGATATGCTCGTTTGACCATGAACGGCAGGGCTTTTCCCAGCTATGACCCGCACGCGGTCGAGACTCGCCGGCAGGCCGCTTGGCGTGCGAACGAGGCGTTCGCGACCCCCCCGGTGCAGCGCGATCGCCGGCGCCGCTACATCAAGCCCTCGGCCCCGTTCACCTCCGGCAACATCCACATCGGCCACGTCCGCTCCTACTCGATCGGCGACGCCTACGCGCGCTTTCAGCGCGCGCGGGGCGAGGACGTGCTGTTCGCCTTCGGCTTCGACGCCTTCGGCCTGCCCGCCGAGCTGGGGGCGATCGACCGCGGTGAGGCGCCCAGCGCCTGGGTGGGACGCTGTGCCGAGCACATGACCGGCCAGCTGCAACGTCTCGGCTACTCCTTCGACTGGGAGCGCGCCTTCATGAGCTCCGACGCGCAGATGTACCGCTGGTCGCAGTGGCTCTTCGTCACGCTGCTGCGCGCGGGTCTCGTGTATCGCGGTACCGGCGTGGTGGACTGGTGTGACACCTGCCAGACGACGCTCGCCACGATCCAGGTCGAGGACGGTGCGTGCTGGCGCTGCCACAACCCCGTGCGCCTGATCGAGCGACCGGCATGGTACCTGCGCATCAGCGCCCACGTGCCTGAGAACGACCGGCGACTGGCAGAGCTGGCCGAGGACGGGCGCTGGGACGAGGTCGCACTCGCCAGCCAACGTTTCGTGCTCGGGCGCGTCGATGGCGTCGAGGTCGACCTGACGGGGCCGGATGGCCCCCGTCTGAGCGTGTTCACGCCGCACGCCGACGCGCTGGAGGCAGCGCGCTTCGTGCTGATCTCCCCCAAGCACCCCGAGATCGACGTCTGGGTCGGCGATCCGCAGGTGCGCGCGCAGCTGGAGGAGCTGCGCTCCAGCGGCCTGCAGCGCAGCTCGCGCGACGCGGGCGCGATCGGGCTGATCGACACCGGACGCACCCTGCCAGCGCCCACCGGCGGCAGCTCGCTGCCGGTGCTCATCTCACCGGGCGTCGACGGGCGCTTCGGTGCGACCGCCGTCTTCGGCGTTCCCGAGCGAGATCGCACCGACGAGACGATCGCCGAGCGCCTTCAAAGCCTGCTGGGCGGTTCAGGCCCAAGCGATCGCGAGCAGCCGGCAGCGGCGGAGGCAGCAGGCGCGCCATCTCCGCCGCGCCCGGCCGTGCGCTATAAGGCCGAGGACTTCTCGATCTCGCGCCAGCGCTCGTGGGGCACACCAATCCCGATCGTCTACTGCGAGGGCGACTGCGGCATCGTGCCGGTTCCCGTCGAGCAGCTTCCGGTCGTATTGCCACTTGACCTCGTTCCCACCGGCGCCGGCAACCCGCTGGCCGAGCGCGCGGACTTCGCCGACACCACCTGCCCGACCTGCGGTGGGCCCGCCCAACGCGAGACGGACACGCTCGACTGCCACTTCGACGCGCTGTGGCTGTGGGTACCCGTATGCGTCCCCCCCGCCGAGCGCGAGCGCCCGCTGGATGAGATCTTCGCGCTGGAGGATCTGCGCGCGTGGCTGCCCTGCGAGCGCGTCGTCGCGGGGTCGGACAGCGGTAACTTCGTGTTCGACCAGCGCATCGTCACCAAGGCCCTACGCGACATCGGGTCGCTCGCGTTCCTCGCCGATGGCGAGCCGTTCGCGGGCTGCCTGTTTCACGAGATGGTCATAAGCGACGGGCGCAAGATGAGCAAGCATCTCGGCAATGTCGTCGACCCCGACGCCCTCGTCGAGCGCTACGGCGCGGATACCGTGAGGCTCGCGGTGCTCTACGCGGCACGCCCGCAGAAGACGCTCAACTGGAGCGACTCCGCTGTCCTGCGCGCGCACCGCTTCCTCACGCAGGTCTGGGAGTTCTCGCAGTCGCGCCTGCTCGCCACGCCGCCGCCCGCGCCCGTCGCGGAGACCGACGAGCCCCCCGTCAGAGACAAGACCGAGCATCTGCGCCTCAAACTCGCACAATGGTGCGAGAAGGCCGTCGAGAAGATCACGGACGATATGGAGGGTCTTGAGATGCACAGCGCCGTGCGCAACGTCATGCGCCTGTTCGACCGCATCCGCGACTTCGAGAAGCGCGCGCTCGCACGCGGCGAGGAGCTGAGCGCGGCCGACCACGAGGCCCTGCTGGTCGCACTGGGCGTGCTCACGCAGCTGCTCGAGCCGCTCGCACCGCACATCGCGCAGGAGCTGTGGATCGCGCTCGGTAACGACGGCGACGCGCAAACGCCGTGGCCCGGCGTATCTTCCCCGGTACCGGCATGAGCCCTGTGTCCAGCACTCCATCCAGCGGCAGCCCCCATCAGGAGCCCCGGCAGCGCACGCGCTCGTGCGCCACCGGCCTCGTCTGCCACCGTTGCGAGAACCACTATCCACTGACCGACACCGTGTTCGCGTGCCCAGACTGCGGCAAGGGCCTGGACGTCTCCTACGACTACGAGTTGGCCGCCCGTCACTTCAGGGACGTTCCGAGCTCCGAGCGTCCGCAGAACATCTGGCACTTCGAGGAGCTGCTGCCGATCCTCGACGCCTCCGCACAGGCGCGCGTCGGTCGCTACGCCGGCTACACGCCGCTGATCCACGCCGACCGGCTCGGGGCGGAGCTGGGGTTGAGCAACCTGTACCTCAAGGACGACTCCACCTCGCGCCCCAGCCTCTCCTACAAGGATCGCGTCGTCTCGATGTCCGTCGCCCGCCTGCTCGAGCTGGGGCGCGAGGAGATCGGATGCGTCTCCACCGGCAACGTCGGCACCGCCGTCGCCTCGCTCGCGGCCAAGGCCGGGGTCGCCGCGTACGTGTTCTACCCAAACCGCCTGGAGGACATGAAGGCGCGCGCCTGCGCGGCGCTCGGCGCGAAGGTCTGCCAGGTGGAGGGCAACTACGACGAAGCCAACCGCCGCTGCCGCGAAGTCGCCGCGGCGACGGGCCTTGAGTTCGCCAACATCACCCTGCGTCCGTTCTACGCCGAGGGAGCCAAGACGGAGGCGTTTGAGATCGTCGAGCAGCTCGGCTGGCAGGCGCCGGATCACATCGTCACGGCGGCCGCCGGCGGCACGCTGTCCTCCCGCATGCACAAGGGCCTGGGCGAGCTGCAGCTGCTGAGGCTCGCCGAGACCGACGCGACGCGCATCCATATCGCCCAGCCCAGCGGCTGTAACCCGATCGCCAGCGCGATCCTGGCCGAGGAGGCCGAGATCCACGCGGTCACCCCCGAGACGGCCGCGCACTCGCTGGCGATCGGCGCGCCCGGCGACGGCTATCTGGTGATCGACGCCGTGCGCTCGCGCGGCGGCACCGGCGGCTTCGCCTCAGACCCTGAGATATTCGCGGGCATCGACCTGCTCGCGGCGACCGAGGGGCTGCTGACCGAGCCCGCCGGCGGCACGACGATCGCGGTGCTCGAGAAGCTCGCCCGCGAAGGCCGCTTCGCGCCCGATGAGACGGTCGTGGCGGTCATCACCGGCAACGGCCTGAAGACACTCGACGAGCATCCGCCGAAGCCCTGGCCAGACAAGGTCGACTGCGAGCTCGACGCGATGCTCGCGGCACTCGAGGGACTCGGGCGCAAGCCCAGCCCGATCGCGGCGTAGCCAAGCCGGGCAGCCCGAGCCCGTGCGTACGTCTAAGCCGAGACTAGCTCCGCCCCAAGCACGGTAGGGGTGGAAAACTCAGGCACAGCAACCGGTCTGGGCAGCGCGACCGGCGGCCCGTCCGCGCGCAGACGCCTGGCCTGGTAGACGATGTAGCAGTACTCGACCACGCGGCGGCTGTCTTGAGCATCGGCGCCTACGATGCGAGCACCGAGCACCCACTTCTCGCCTTGAGGCCGGCACGATTGGATGCTCAGATCGAGGTCGACAGGCGTGACCTCCCCGCTGATTCCCGGCACCTGCACGGTCGCGGCGAAGGCCATCCCGACCTCGACCGGGACCGACAGCTCGAGGCCGATGCCCGATGGGGAGAGATCGCAGGCGCGGCCGATCAGTGGTTGTGCGCCGGGCGCGTGCGCCACGACCCGCGCGGGTGCGTCGAGTGGCATGCGGTACTCGATCCGCTGCTGGCGTCGTCGCGCGACGAGCACGAGCGTGCGCAAGACCCGGCGCAGCTCGAACACTCCGACGAGCGGGACGACCCACAGCGCGATCCCGCGCAGGCTAGGCAGGAACAGAGGCACGCCTGCCTCCTGGAGTATCCGCAGCGCCACACCGCCACACAACAGGGCGGCGATCGCGAGTACGGCGGGAAGTTGGCGGAGTGCGTCGAACCCACCGAAGTCGACGCCCTGCTTCGGCGTCACCTTGAACGTCGTGCGGCCAGGTCGCACGACGCAGCGCAGCGCGCGCGTAAAAATTTCGGCCGTGCACAGCTCGAAATGGGTGGTGTCGGAGATCCGCTGGTGGCCGCGGCACAGCGCCGAGCCGGCGGCGACCGACAGCAGCGTTGCCGGCGCCCACAGCACGCCGAGCGTCAGCAGCGTGGCGGTGAGCGGCAGTTGACCGGTCCACAACACCGCGGCGAGCGTCACGAGCATCAATAGCCGCATCGTGCCGGCCAGGTACGCCGATAGGCTCGCGAAATAGCTCAGCCGCTGGATCGCGCTCAGCTCCCGTGCGCGCAGCGGCGACTCGGGCGTCGTGAACACCGCCAGATTGCCGCGCGCCCAGCGGTCACGCTGCAGCAGGTAGGCGGCGAGATCGTGCGGAGCGAGACCCTGAATCAGCACCTCGTCGTGGTAACGCGAGCGCCACCCGGCGCGGTGCAGCTTGATCGTCGTGTGAAAGTCCTCGGCGATCGTCTGGACCGCTACGCCGCCGATGTCGAGTAGGGCGTCACGACGGATCACCGCGCCCGAGCCGCACCAGAAAGACGCGTTGTGCCGATCCTTGCCGGGGCAGATGACGGAGTAGAACACCGACTGCTCGTGACGGCCGATCTCGTAGTGCTGGATCGAATCCTGGTTGTAGAAGTCATGAGGCGTCTGCACGAGCGCCAGGCCGCGGTCGTCGAAGTAGCCGACCACGGCGTCGAGGGCGTCCGGGAGCGGGACGTGATCGGCGTCGAGCACGAACACGAGCTCACCGTCGGTGATCGGCAACGCATGATTGATGTTGCCGGCCTTGGCATGCGCGTTGTCGGACCGCGTAACGTACTCGGCGCCCCATTCCCGCGCGAGCTCGGCCATCTCCGGCCGGCGACCGTCGTCCAGCAGATAGGTGGTGTGCGGATAGGTCATCGCCGCGCAGCCGGCGAGCGTCGCCCGCAGTACAGCCGGCGTCTCGTCGTACGTGCACACATACACGTCGACCCGATGGCCGGGCGTCGCGTATGGCCGTGTGGCAGCGGGAATACGCCACGAGAGCCAGGTCAGGGTTGCGAGGTTCCACAGCCCGTATATCTCGGTCACGAGCAGGATGCCCCATAGCCAGCGGCTCGCACCGTGCCAGCTCCAGCCGATGCGCCACACGAGATAGACCGCCGTCCAAGCGATCGCCACCAGCGCGAGCAGGCGCAGCAGGCGCGGTCGCGCATCCCACCACCGTCCCCATGGCGCCTGCGCGCGCCCGGCGACCGTCGGCGAGGCGGAGCCGGCGGCAAACGGCCGCAACGGCATGCCGAGCAGCAATCGACCGGCTTTAGGAAGGTTGACCGAATGTTGACGAGTACGGGCCGGCGTCGTCTGTACCCCGTCCGCTATGACGCGCTTGAAGAACATACGGTCATAGTCGGGCGCCGCTCGCGATCGCTTGAGCCTCAACCATCGCGCCGACAAGGGTTGGCGCGTCGCCAGCCAGGCGCGGCTGGGGTAAAAGAGCAGACGTATATCCTCGATATACGCCCGCCCAGGCTCGCGCTCGCCCGGGCTCCCGCGTTTAGCTGTCCAACGCGACCGGGCGATACTCCCTCGTGGTGGGGTCCTGCTCCATCAGTCCGATCGTCTTCAGCGTCTTGACGTAGCGATGCGTCGTCGAAGGCGACATGCCGAGCTGGTGGGCGAGCTCGATGATCGGGCGCCAGGGTCTGTCGGGCCCGTAGCACGCGAGCACAGACAGGCCACGCAGCAGCGACTGTGAGAGCTGAGGGTCGTCCAGTGCGGCGGTCAGCGCTTCCTGGGAGGCCCGCTGCAGGTCATACGCCCTGCGGTGGCTGCCCGTGGGTGGATCGTGGGCGTTGTCCAGCGCCGCCAGCAGCAGATTCGACACGGTGCCGTTGGGGCTCTTGCTCGCCGCGCGCATGACCTGCTCGACCTGCACCGGCGACAGAGTGATCGAAATGTAATCGTTGTTGTCGTGCTTGCTCATTCTGATTTCTCTCCCCAGGGTGTGATTTGGCTGGAGGCCATCGAACCGGAAATGGAGATGGACCACTTCACTAGTTCTTTTCGAATAACACTCGTGTTCGGATCATCGGCTACCTCCAGATAGCGGAACTGTATTGGATCGATCGGTCGCACCGCTTTGGCGCGCCTCGCCGGGTGGTGCTCTGATACACCCCGGGGCGATGGACGACCCCGAGCATCCGCGCCCCCGGCAGCGTTCGCAGGGCCGTCGCTCGATTCCCTCCACCACCGCCGGGCGCGCCGGACTGGTGATCGTCGCGCTCCTGCTCGCCGGGCTGATCTTCTACGCCCTCTCGCGCCTGAATCTCGGTCGTGTCGGGCATGCGCTGATCACCGCCACCCCCGGCTGGATCGCGCTCGCGCTCGCGCTGATGGGGCTGTCGCTGCTGGCGCGCTCGGTCTCCTGGCACGAGGCGCTGAGCGCCGCCCTGCCGGACACCCGGATCGGCTGGGTCAGCGTCGCCCGCGCCACGATGATCGGCGTGATGGCCTCCGCGGTGTTCCCGGGGCGCATCGGCGAGCCCACTCGGATCGTGGTGCTCTCGCGCCGTCTGGAGGGGCCTCAGCGGCGGCTGCTGCCGATCGTGACGGGGACGGTGTTCTCGCAGACGCTGATCAACCTGCTCGCGCTCGCGATCCTCGCATCGGTCACGTTCAGCAGCATCCCCGTCCACGGCCGGTTCGCGGCGATCCTCGCGGTCGCGGCCGTCCCGCTGGCGCTGTGCGTGCTGGTGCTGCTCGGCCCGCGCCTGCTGAGACTGGGAGGACGGTCGCGCTCGCTGCGGGTGCGTCTCGCGGCCGTGGCGATCGCGCGGCTGCTGGGACTCGCCAGGCAGGGTCTGGCCGTGTTCGTGAACCCGCGTCACGGGGTCGCCGCCGTGGCCGCCCAGCTGTTCGCGTGGATGCTGCAGTGGCTGGCCTGCTACGCGGTCCTGCTCGCGCTCGGCGTGCCCGCCCATCCCACGCTCGTGGCGGCCGCCGCGGTGCTGCTGGCGGTCAACGTCAGCGCGATCCTGCCGGCGACACCCTCCAACGTGGGCGTGTTCCAGGCCGCCTGCCTGGTCGTGCTCGCCGCGTATGGCGTCGGCGCCGGGCAGGCGATCGCATACGGGATCGTTCTACAGGCTGTCGAGGTCGTGACCGCCCTAGCCCTCGGCATCCCCGCGCTGCTCGGCGAGGGCCTGACCTGGCGGGACATTCGTTCCGCGAGCGCCGCGACAAGTGCAGATCACGAAACCAGCTAGCGGGTCGCTGGCCAGGCCAGGACGCAGGGAGCGTGGCGTGCTGGCCGAAACGGGGATGCGAGCGGAGCGAGTGTCTCCCGGGCTTCGGTACGCGAGCGACTGAGGACGCAGCCTGGCGCCGCGCCAGCGAGTCGCTAGCCGACGAGCGCCCGGAGGGACTGCCTGAGCGAGTGGGTCGTCTGCAGCACCGCGGTCGGCTCGTAGCCGCAGTGGGCCATGCAGTTTTCGCAACGGGGGTCGCGGCCGCGACCGTAGGCGCTCCAGTCGGTGGTCTCCAGCAGCTCTTTGTAGGTGCGCGCGTAGCCATCGGACATCAGGTAGCAGGGGCGCTGCCAGCCGAACAGCGAATAGCTCGGTATCCCCCACGCCGTGCAGTCGAATTCGGCTTTGCCCTCGAGGAAGTCCAGGAACAGCGGGCTGTGATTCAGCCGCCAGCGCTTGCGCCGCCCGTCCGCGAACGCTTCGCTGAAGAGCTTGCGTGTCTGGGTCACGCCCAGGAAGTGCTCTTGGTCGGGCGCTTTCTCATAGGCATAGGCGGGCGAGATCATCATCTCGTCGACCTGCAGGTCGTCGTTGAGGAAGTCGAGCACCTCGCGCACCGTTTTGGGAGAGTCGTGCGTGAAGAACGTCGTGTTCGTCGTCACGCGAAACCCGGCCGCCTTGGCGGCCTTGATCGCCGCGACGGCCACCTCGAAGACACCCTCGCGCTCGACCGATTCGTCGTGGCGCTCGCGCAGGCCGTCAATGTGGATCGCCCACGAGAAGTACGGGCTGGGCTTGAAGTTGTCGAGCTTCTTCTCGAGCAGGAGCGCGTTGGTGCACAGGTAGACGAACTTCTTGCGCTTGATCAGCTCCGCCGCGATCACGTGGATCTCGGGGTGGATCAGCGGCTCGCCGCCGGCGATCGAGACCATCGGCGTGCCGCTCTCCTCGATCGCGGCGATCGCCTGCTCGACCGGCATCCGCCGGCGCAGCTCGTGCTCGGGGTGCTGGATCTTGCCGCAGCCCGAGCAGGCGAGGTTGCACTGGAACAGCGGCTCCAGCTCGACGATCAACGGGAACTTCTCGCGGCGCGCCAGCCGCTGGCGCATCAGATACCAGCCCATGCGCGTGCTCTGTCTGACCCGTACCGCCATGGAGCTACCTTAGTCCCCCATGTCCCAGGCGTAAAGCGCGACCGCCGCGACATTGCGTAGCGCCCGCGCAGCGCGGACCGCGCCGGCGAGCGCCCGCGGGCGCAACAACTCGTGGCTGGGGCTGTCGAGCACGACGCGCACAACGCCGAACGGCCGTCCCGCGGCGCCGGCGGCAAGCCACGCCGACTCCATGTCGACGGCGAGCGCTCCGGCCGCGCGCAGCTGCTCGCGTCGCTCGCCGGTCGCGATCCTGCCGACGCCGACGATCGAGCCGGCGCGCACCTTCATCCCGGCGGCGAGCAATGCGCCTGTCAGCTGCGAGACGCCATCACAGCTCGCACGCACCGGGTCGTGCCCCTCATCAGCCGCCGCCAGCACCTCCTCGGCGACGATCACTTCGCCCGGGCGCGCCTGAGCGTCGAGGCCGCCGCAGAAGCCCAGCACGAGCAGCGCGTCGCCGGGCTCGCGCGTCAGGCGCTCGGCGGCGGCGAGCGACCTGTCCGGGCCCATGCCCGTCCTGCGCACGTGCACCCCCCGCGCACCTGAGCGGATCAGCGCCTCCTCCAGCGCGAGTGGCGCGGCAACCACGATCCGCCTCATGCCGTCCCCACCTTGCCGATGACCTCGGCGGGCGCCGGCTCGAGCGCGCCAAGCGCGACGCGGGCCGCCGCGTGTCCGCTCAGGACGGCGCTCTCGAGCGTCGCCGGCCAGCCCGTGTCGGTCCACGCGCCCGCCAGCACGAGTCCCGGCACATCGGTGCGCGCACCGGGGCGCAGCGCGGCCACACCGGGCGCGGCGCGGAACGTGGCGGCGTGCTCGCGCGTGACCAGGAAGCTCTCGACATTGGCTTCGCGCGCGCGCGGCAGCAGCTCGCGCAGCGCGGGCAGGTAGCGCTCGCGCAGGGCGTCTACGCTCATCTGCATCTCACGCTCCGCGGCGGACAGCGACACCGCCAGATACTGGCCGTCGGGTGGTGCCCCGCTCGCGGTCGTACGGTCGAACAGGTACTGCACCGGCGTTCGGACGCCGGCCGCGAACGGCTCGTCGCACACCGGCCGGTCATACACCACGTGCAGATTGACGATCGGCGAGCTGCCGAGCGCGTGCAGGTTGCGCGCGATCGTGGGCAGCAGCGGCCCCAGCAGCGCCCCCGCGCGCTGGTGGGGCAGCGCCACGATCGCCGCGTCCGCGCTCAGACCGTCGTCGTGGCCGTGAACCTCAAAGCCCGTGGAGGTTCGCTCCAGCCGCTGCGCGCGCCAGCCGAATCGGACCTCCACGCCGGCTGCGCTCAGCGCGCGCTCGGCGGGCTCGGCGACGGTCTCGCTCAGGGCAGCGCGATGAAAGCCCATGTCGCCGGCATCGGCGCGGTCGAGCAGCGCGTTGCGGAACACGAACGCGCCGAGCGCCAGCGACGCCTCGGCGGCGGGCAGGTTGAGGGTGGGCCGGACGATCACGTCCCACAATGCGTCCACGGTGTCACGATCCTGGCCGTGGCGGGCGAGCCACTCGCCGAAGGTGACCCGGTCCAGCGTGCCGTCGTGGGGATCCATGCGCGCGAGGCCGAGCGCCGCGCGCGCCACGCCAAAGCGCTGGGGGATGCTCAGGTGCGGGTAGCGCGCGAGCGCGCCGGCCATGTGCAGCGGCGCCGGCAGGGCGCGGCGAGCCAGCAGCGCGGGGGGCGCTCCGGGACTCAGCACGGGGACGCGCAGGCGTGGCTGAATCGAGACCGTGCGATCGCTGCCGATGCGCGCCAGCAGCGCGCGGTAGGCGACGCAGCAGCGCATGAACACGTGCTGCCCGTTGTCGATCCGCAGCCCGTCGCGCTCGAATGAGTAAATGGCGCCGCCGAGCCGGCGCCTGACCTCGAGCAGCGTCACCTGCGCCCCGGCCTGCGCGCAGTCGAGCGCCGCCGCGATCCCCGCGAGCCCACCGCCGATCACGACGACACGACGCCCCGGTGCGGTCATCGGGCGGGCCCAGCGGCACCGGCGAGCATGCTGCGCGCCGCGACCCACGTCTTCTCGCGCATCGACAGCGAGACCCGCCGGCGCAGCGCGCGCTCGGGATCGGCGGCGATGCGATCCAGCAGGCGACTGTAGATGCCGGCCATCGCCAGCAGACACGCGGCGCTGCGCCTGTCCAGCAGCGGCGCCAACGTCATCCCGCGGTCAAACCAGGTGCGCGCGCGATCGGCCTGGAAGCGTACGAGCGCGTCGAGCCATCCCGCCTCGGCTCGCTCTCCGTCCGCGGCCGTGCCGTCCCCGTCGTTCGCCGCTCGATCCGCGAGTCGCACGATCATGGGGGCCGCCTCGCGCTCGTCGCCGGCCGCGATCAGCCCGAAACGGCGCAGGTCCTCGGCGGGCAGATAGACGCGGCCGGTCGCGGCGTCCTCGCGCACGTCGCGCAGGATGTTCGTGAGCTGCAGCGCCACCCCGAGGTCATCGGCGAGTTGCTGTGCGACGGCGCGATCCGTCCCCGCTGGGTCGCGCAGCGCGAAGATCGCCAGACACGCCCGGCCGATCGCGCCGGCCACGCGCCGGCAGTAGAGCACGAGGTCGTCGAAGCTCTCATACCTCACGCCCTCGACGTCCATCCGCACCCCGGCGATCAACGCCTGCAACGCGTCGGGGGGCACGTCGAAGCGCACGTACGCGTCGGCCAGCGCGACCATCACCGGATCGGGCCGCGGAGCGTCGGGCGCGACGCCGGGAGCTCGCGCGGGCGCCGTCTCGGCCGTGGAGGCAAGCCCGGCGGACTCGACCGGGCCGCCGGCCGTCCCGTCTCCGGCGCCGGGCAACGCGGCGAGGGCACGCGCCTGGGCGTCGAGGCGGCGCAGCTTGTCCTCGCGTGGGAGCGGGCCGTCGCCGATGTCATCGACGCGGCGCGCGAACGCATACACCGCGCACATCGCCCGGCGCTGCCGCGGCGGGAGCAGACGGATGCCGTAGTAGAAGTTCGCGGCGGTGCGACGCGTGATCGCCTCGCAGTGACGGTATGCCTCCCGCGTGGCCGGGGTCACCGGCGGCGCTCCCCGAGCGTGCGAGCCAGCGCCAGCAGTCGCCGGGCGGAGCCTGCGCGGGGCGGACCGGCGAGCACGTCATAGTCGGCGCGCTCGATCGCCTCCAGCGCGGCGCGTCCCCCGGCCACGAACGCGGCGACGGCCAGTCGAGCGCGGACGCCGCGCAGTTCCTCGATCAGGGACGCCCCGCGCGCGAACAGCTCGCGTGCGCGCGAGCACTCGAACGCGAGCGTGTCGCGCAACGGTTTGCCGGCGTGAGGGCTCGACAGGTCTGCGATCGTGCACCCGAAGCGGGCGAGGTCCTCGGCCGGCAGGTAGACCCGCCCGCGGATCAGGTCCTCGGCCACGTCCTGACAGTGCTCGGTGAGCTGCAGCGCGGTGCAGATCTCATCCGAGCGCGCCACGCGCGCGGGCGTGGCTTGACCGAACACGCCGAGCACCAGCTCGCCGACGGGATTGGCGGACAGCTCGCAGTAGCCCCGCAGCTGCTCCCAGGTGTCATACCGGGTCACACGCTGATCGACGCGGTTGGCCTCGATCAGGCGCAGGAACGGCTCGCGCGGCAGCTCGCACTCGCGCAACGTCGGCTGCAGACGCCTCAGCAGAGGGTGCTCGGCCTCGCCGCGATAGGCCCGGTCCAGGTCGCGCCGCAGCCACTCCAACGCGGCCAGACGATCGCCGGCGAGCGAGTCCCCGAGCTCGTCGACCAGACGGGCGAATCCGTACACGGCGAGCAGATGCAGACGCACGCGCCGCCCGAGCAGCCGGCTGGCGACCGGAAAGTTCTCGCTCTCCGCGCGCGCCATCACCGCGCCCGCGGTGGGGACGCGCAGCGATGGGTCGAGCTCGCGCGCGCCCTCCCCCCCGGCGGGCGCCCCCGGCGCTGGGGCGGGCGCGATCATCGGTCGGTCATCGCCTCGCGGCGGCCGAGCCCAGGCAGCGACCGAGGGCCGCGATCGGAAAGACGAGCCGGTACAGGTGATAGTTGATGTAGTAGTCCGACGGAAACCCCGTGCCGGTGTACTGCGGCTCATCCCAGGTTCCGTCGGCGCGCTGGGTCGCGATCAGCCAGTCCACACCGCGCCGCAGCGCGGGCGAGTCGGCCTCGTCGCGCCCGGCGGCGTGCAGCGCGAGCAGCGCCCAGGCGGTCTGCGAGGCGGTGCTCTGACCGCGACCGATCCAGGCGGGATCGTCGTATGAGCGTGGGTCTTCGCCCCAGCCGCCGTCCTCGTTCTGGTGGCGCTGCAGCCAGTCCACCGCGCGGCGGATGCACCCCTCGCCCGGCGCGAGGCCAGCGGCGATCAGCGCGGGAATCGCGGCGCCCGTGCCGTACACGTGGTTGACGCCCCAGCGCCCGAACCACGACCCGTCGGGCTCCTGCTCTGAGATCAGCCAGCGCACGCCACGACGGGCGGCGGGCGTGTCGAGCATGTCCAGGGCGGCGAGCATCTCGACGGCGTGGGCCGTCACGTCGGCGCTCGGCTCGTCGATCACCTCGCCGAAGTCCAGGAACGGCAGCTCGCGCACGAGCGCACGGGTGTTGTCGGCGTCGAACGCGCCCCAGCCGCCGCCGGAGCTCTGCATGCCCTGCGCCCAGCGCGCCGCCCGGCCGATCGCCGCGTCGATCCTCGAGCGCAGCTGCGCACGGCGAGCGTCGCCGTTGGGCATCGAGCTCAGCGCGTTCCGTACACGGCGTAGCGCGAGGACCACCTCGGCGGTGTCGTCGACGTCGGGATAGTTGACGTTGGCGAACTCGAACGCCCACCCTCCGGGCGCGAGCCCGCGCCGGGCGACCGCCCAGTCGCCGCTCGCGGTGACCTCCTCGTCGAGCAGCCATTGCGCGGCGCGCAACATCGCAGGGTCGTCTCCGGGGAGGCCGGCATCGGCGAGCGCCACCATCGCCAGCGCGGTGTCCCACACCGGTGACTGGCACGCTTCCAGGCGACGGCTGGGGCCCGCAGGGGCACCCACTCCGCGCGCGTCGTCGCGATCCTCGACCATGAACCTGTCGAGACCCTGCAGGCCGCGTCGCATCACCGGATGGGTGAGCGGATAGCCGCCGAGGTGCAATGCCATCAGCGAGTAGACCCACGGGGGCTGAATTCCGCCCCAGGAGCCGTCGGCCTCCTGGCGACGGACGATCCAGCGCTCCGCGCGCCCGAGCGCGAGCCGGCGCAGCGGGCCGAGCGGCCGCTGCTCGTAGATGCGCAGTATCCGGTCGAGGCCCGCCAACAGGCGGCCGTGCCAGGAGTCGCGGGCGTGGGCCTTGGCAGGCTCGTCACCGATCGCCGGTCCGCGTGATCCTTGATCGGGGGCACCGTCGGCTCGGCTCTCCGGGCTGTGTCCCCAGGTGGTGGTCAGCTCGTCGAGCACGAATCCGAGCGGACGGACCGGCCGGTGGGCTTTGACGAGCGACAGTGCGACGATCGTCTGGCGCGCCCAGCAGGCGAAGTCGTACACGTTCAGGGGGACCCACCCGGGCAGCAGCACGATCTCGGGGGGCAGCGCGGGGACCTCGTCCCACGACCACAGACCGAACAGGGCGAGCCACACGTGCGTGAACACTCGTGCGCGCTCGATCCCTCCCTGCGCGCGGACGAACGCGGCGGCTTTGCGCATGTGCTCCGCCTCGGGAGCGTCGCCGGCGAGACGCAGCGCCCAGTAGGCCTCGATCGTCGTGGACAGCTCACCGGGTCCGCCGTGGAAGTTCGCCCAGGTGCCGTCCGCGCGCTGCTGGGAGCGGATCCAGGCGGCCGAGCGCTCTGTCTCATCGGGACGGCGCACGCCGAGGAACTCGCGCAGGAGCATGTCCTCGGCGTCCATCGTCACGTTCGTCTGCAGCTCCCCCTGCCACCAGCCGGCGGCGTCCTGGAGGCCGAGCAGGTGCTCGCACGCTCGCTGCAGTGCCACGTGTGTGTCGCTGGGCGATGATGCCTCTACCGTCGAAGGGGAGGACATGCGGGAAAGCTAGATGGTTTTCGTGCGCGAGGGCATTTGCACGGACAATTGTGCCCGCACCGTCGGGCGACATTCACGCGCCGGACGGCGATTCGCGCGCCGCGCGGCGGGCTCGGCGGGGCTATCCCGCAACCAGCACCTCGGGATGGGCGTTGCGGGTGATGACGTGCTGGCGCAGCGCCGCCTCGGAGACCGTGCGGGGCGTGGCGGAGTAGAAGCGATACACGATCAGACCGTGGACGTCGCGGCGGTCGAGCAGGTGAAACCCGGGCGCCGGGGGCGTGCCCGCGGAGGGACGCAGCGGGTGGTAGCCGGTCTCGTCGATCTCGTTCACGCTCACCGACCTGCCGGCGGGCAGGTTGCGCGAGCCGGGGATGTAGTACTCGAGCGGCGCGGCCCCCAGCTCGACGGTCGTGATCGCGCGCCGGTCTACAGACACGACCGTGGACAGGGTGGTCGCCGGCTCGGTGGTGCCTGCCGGCGCGCCGCGCAGCACACGGGCGAGGCCGCGCCAGTCGCCGCGCTGCAGGCGTGGGCTGAGCGCTACGTCAACCGAGATCGCCAGGAACGCGACGGCGATCGTGACGGCGAGCGCGATCCCCGCGTGTCCGGCGCGCTGCGAGGGCACGATCACGGCGATCAGCGCCGTGACGGGGACCATCGCGGCGACGAGGTTGCGCGGGGCCAGGTAGTCGGCTCCGAACGCGACGAGCACGATCGGGATCAGTATCCCGCCGGCGGCGAGCGCCAGGGCAATCAGCGCGCCGCGCTCCTCGGGCGGCGTCAGCACCCGCCACAGGCCGAGGCCGAGGCCGGCGAGGATCGGCAGCGCGAGCAACAGCTCGATGCCGTGCCCGAGCGCGGCGCCGTAGTAGTCGGTGAGGTAGTACTGGGGGATCGCCTGCAGGCGGCTGGAGAGCGCCCACTGACCGATCCACTGGGTGCCGTGGCCGCCCTGCGCGGAGATCAGCGGCGTGAGCGCGAGGCCGACGAGCACGAGCGCCGCGAGCGCGGGCCCCACGGCACGCAGGCGATCCGCGTGCGCCCATACGAGCCACAGGACCATCGGGATCAGCAGGAACACGGCGAAGTAGTGGCTCAGCAGCGCGAGCGAGCCGGTGAGCGCGAACACCGCCAGCCGTCCGCGGGTCGGCCGGTGCAGGGCGCGCAGGAAGCACAGCATGGCGAGGGCCGCGAGCAGCACGAACAGCCCGTAAGCGCGCGCCTCCTGGGAGTACCACACCAGCAGCGGGTTGACCGCGACGAACGCGGCCATGGCGATCGCGGTGGCGCGGCGGGCGGTCAGCTCGCGCCCGATCGCCCAGGCGACGGGCACCGTGGCGATGCCCGCGAGTGCGGAGGGCAGGCGCAGCGCGTACTCGCCGGTCCCCAGCACGCGCGCGTCCGCCCAGGCGATCACGTACCAGAGCGGGGGCGTGTTCTCGGTGTGCACGACCGAGCGCAGTGTCGCCCACAGGCTCGGGTGCAGGACGTGGACGGGCGTGAACGCCTCGTCGTACCAGAAGCTCTGCTCGCCGAGAGTGGCCAGGCGCAGGACGGCCGCGAGGATCGTGAGTGCGGCGAGCGGCCACCACGCGGGCAGGGATCGCGTGCGGGCGACGCGCTGATCCCCCGCCTCGGTTGCCGTGTCGGGGTCATGTCCGGAGAGGTGGGACGTGCTCGCCGTGCTCACGCGCCGGCACCCGAGTGTGCTGACCCACGTTCCACGGCCGCTTCGGCCGCGGTCGGGCAGATGCCCGCGGAGGCGGGCCCGAAGCAGCCGTAGCGGTGGCGACGGAGGTCTTCTTCGGTGTCCGGCGGCAGATACCAGCCGCCGTGCACGACGCGTCGCCCACCCACCACGGGCCCCCAGATCGCCAGGCAGATCTGGACGCGCGTTTTCGGCGGGCCCGGGGAGGTGTTGCCGCAGACGACCTCGCGCTGGGAACGTTCGCCGAACAGGGTCTGCTCGATCGAGAGGTTGTGGTAGTCGCGGCCGGTGTAAGCGCGCCAGGTGCGCAGGTCCTCGATCAGGCGCTGGTTGACGTGGGTCTGGCGGGCGACGTCATTGACGGTCGCCCCCGCGAGCAGCAGCCCGAAGAGGATCAGCAGCGTTGTCTCTATGAGGCGCACGCGACTCATGGTCAGGAGACTGGAGCGAACAGGGGCGAGGTCTGGTGGACGATGAACAGGCCCTGCACGAACAGCGTCGCGGCGAGCAGGCGCCGGTCGCGGGTGATGACGGCGAGGGGCAGCGGCCAGAGGATGTACCAGGCGAGCAGCCAGGTGCTCGTGACGGAGATCGCCAAGAGCGCCCAGCCGGAGGCGGCGACCCAGTCATAGCCGCGATAGGTGCGCCACAACAGGTGCAAGACGATCAGCACGAGCGCGGCCTTGAGCAGGTCGTGGTCGACTGGGAAGACGCCGGGCTTGCCGAACAGGTGCGCGAGCTCGTTGGGGAAGCTGTCGGTCGAGACGAACGCCGAGTCGCGGTTCAGGGCGGAGACGACGTCGATGCCGTGGATGCCGAAGGCGAGATAGCCCGCGAGCGCGCACAGCCCGAGCGCGACGAGGGCGCCGTAGAGCGCCGCGGATCGCCGCCGGGCGAGGATCATGAAGGGGAGCAGCACCGCGACGGTCGCCTTGACGAGCGCGCCGACGACGACGGCGGCGCCGGCTGCCGCGTCGCGGTCTGACAGCGTGAAGGCGACGGCGGCCATCATCAGCGCGAGCATGATCAGATCGTTGTGGGCGCCGCCGAGGCCGTAGATCACGTACAGCGGGTTGGCGCCGACGGCGAGCAGCGCGAACACGCGATCGCGTCCGCGCCGGCGCGCGACGCGCCAGGTGAGCGCGAGCGTGGCGGCGGAGGCGAGCAGCGCGTAGAGCTTCATCCCCCACAGCCCGCCGATGAGACCCAACGCTCCCAGCGGATAGGAGATCAGCGTGTAGACCGGGCCGTAGGCGGTGGCGACGCGCAGCCAGTCGTGACCGACGTAGTAGAACACCGGATCGCCGACGATCGCGACGGGACCGTGCGTGTAGGGGTCGATGCCGTGCACTACGCCCATGCGGGCGTAGGCGAGGTAGCTGAAGACGTCGGTGGAGATCAGGATCGGGCCGACGAACACGATCAGGTTCAGCAACGCCACGAGTCCGATCGCCCAGCGGGACACGGTTCGCTCGCGGAGCGTGTCGTCCCGGACCTCGACGGGCGCCCCCGCGCCCTCCGTCGCGCTCCCCTCCCCCTCCCCCTCGGTGACGGGCACGGCAGCGCGCGCGCGAGTGTGGACGAGCGCGAGCAGCACGCCGTAGGCGACGCTCGCGGCGAGGATCGCGATCAGAAAGACGCGGTAGCCGAGACGCTCACCGCCGAAGGAGGCGAGCCAGCCGGAGATCTGGGGCGAGCGCGGGATCAGCGGCGAGTGCCGCTGGGCGGCATCGAGCACGATCTCGACGGTCGCCGCGAGCAGGACGAACCCGCAGATGAAGGCCAGTGGTGCCCGCCAACGCGCCGGCCGCGAATTGGCGAGAGCGGCGCCGGAGGCGGAAGCCGACGGTGCGGGTGTGCCCGCGGCGAGAGCCTGTGGGGTCACGACGGGCAGACCCGGTGCATGCGAGCTTGGACCGGACCGGCAGCCGAAGCTACAGCGCGGTCCAAACCGTCTTCGTCTCCAGGTAGGCGTCGAGGCCGTCGCGGCCGTGCTCGCGCCCGACGCCGGAGGACTTGAAGCCGCCGAACGGTGCGGACGGGTCGACGGCGCCCCAGCTGTTGACGTAGACCATGCCGGCGCGCAAAAGCGCGGCGAGCTTGTGGGCGTTGGAGACGTCGCGCGTCCAGATCCCGGCCGCGAGGCCGTACTCGGAGGCGTTGGCGCGCTCGGCGACTTCATCCAAGGTGTCGTAGGGCGAGGCGACGAGGACGGGACCGAAGATCTCCTCGCGGGCGATGTCGAGGTCGTCGGAAGTGGTGGTGAAGAGTGTCGGTTCGACGTAGTAGCCGCCGCTGTCGCTCAGCGTGGCCGCGCCCCCGGTCAAAAGCTCGGCGCCGGCGTCGCGGCCGGAGTCGATGTAGGAGAGAACGCGTGACTGCTGCTCGGCGGAGATCAGCGGCCCGAGCTGCGTGGCGGGGTCGAGGCCGGGACCGAGCGGGGTCTGCGCGGCGCGCTCGGCCAGGGCGGTGACGATCTCCTCGAAGCGCTCGGCGGGCGCGAATAGGCGCGAGCCGGCGTTGCAGGCCTGGCCGGAGTTGAAGTAGATCGCCTGGAAGGCGCCGGCGACGGCGGCGTCGATGTCGGCGTCGGGGAGGATGATGTTGGGCGACTTGCCGCCGAGCTCCAGCGTGACGCGCTTGAGGCCGCGTCCGGCGATAGCGCCGATCTCCCGCCCGACGGCGGTGGAGCCGGTGAAGGCGATCTTGTCGACGTCGGGGTGGGCGACGAGCGCGGCGCCGATGGTGCCGTCGCCGGTGAGGACGTTGATGACGCCCGGTGGGAAGCCGACCTCGAGCGCGAGCTCGCCGAGGCGCAGCGCCGAGAGCGGGGTCTGCTCTGCCGGCTTGAGCACGACGGTGCAGCCGGCGGCGAGGGCGGGCGCGAGCTTCCAGGAGGCCATCAGCAGGGGGAAGTTCCAGGGGATCACCTGCGCGCAGACGCCGACGGGTTCGCTGCGGGTGTAGCAGTGCATGCCCGCGCCGGCGGCGACGGGCAGGACGGCGCCCTCGATCTTGGTGGGCCAGCCGGCGAAGTAGCGCAGGTGCGCGGCGGTCCCGCGCACGTCGACGTACTGGGCCAGGCCGACGGGCTTGCCGTTGTCGAGCGACTCGATCTGGGCGAGCTCCTGCGCGTGCGTTTCGACGGCGAGGGCGAGATCGTGCAGCAGGCGCTCGCGTCCGGCGGCGGGCAGTTGCGACCAGGGTCCCCGCAGGGCGGCGCGGGCGGCGGCGACAGCGCGGTCGGCGTCCTCGGGGCCGGCGAAGGCGACCTGGGCGATCTCACGGCCCGTTGCGGGGTCGAGCGTGGCGAACGTGCTATGCCCGTCAGCGGCGCCGGGGCGCTCGTCGCCGATCAGCAGGCCGTGGGGTCCGGAGAGGAATGCGCGCGCGGCGTCATCGAGCGCGTCGGGAAGGGTGGCGGAGGCTGTGGTCATGGATGCAGCCTACCTATAGCGGGAGCGGGTGGGTATGGGTGGGAAACCCATAGCTCCGCGTCTTCGTAGGACCCTGTTGGCGCCGGTTACCGCAGCAGCCGGCATAACGGCGAGCAATCGAGTGCACCGCGAAGCGATGCGAAACGCCGGACGGGAGCAGGCGATGAAGCGAGCGCGGCGGCAAGAGCATCGCCGCGGTCGCGAGCGGTCAGGGCGTGAGGACGATCTTGAGCGCTTCGCGCCGGTCGTAGATCGCGTAGGCGTCGGGAGCCTGGTCGAGCGGCATGTGATGGGTGACAAGCGGCGCCGGGTCGAGCAGGCCGGCGGAGACCATCGCGAGCACGCGGTCGACGTGCGCGATCACGTTCGCGAGGCCGAGCCTGAGCGTGACGCCCTTCAGCCAGGCCAGGCCGAGCGGGACCTCACCACGGCCGGCGTAGGCGCCGATGCCGGAGACGGTGCCGGCGTCGCGCACGAGGCTGATGGCGAGCGCCAGCGGGGCGGGGTCGCCGACGGCGTCCACGACCACGTCGACGCCGGCGCCGTCGGTGGCGGCGCGGATCGCGCGCTTGGGCTCCTCGTCGGTGAGGTGGATGGGTGTGGCGCCGAACTGACGGGCCATGTCCAGGCGCTCGGCGACGGTGTCGATCGCGAACACCCGCGTGGCGCCGGCGGCGCGGGCGGACTGGATCGCGCACAGCCCGACGGGCCCGAGGCCGAGCACGGCGGCGGTGTCGCCGGAACGCAGGCCGGCGTGGGCGACGGCGTGGTAGCCGGTGCCGAGCACGTCGCCGGCGAACAGCGCGACGTCGTCGGACATGCCCTCGGGGACGCGCCGCAGGGTGAGGTTGGCGCGCGGCACGAGCAGGCGCTCGGACTGAGCGCCCTGCAGGTCGCCGAGCTTGGAGCCGTGCCCGAACGTGCGTCCTTGTGTGCAGCGGTGGTAGTCGCCGCGGATGCACGGCGCGCAGGTGGCGCAGGCGGTGTGAAAGCAGCCGAGCACGCGCTCGCCGACGGCGGCGCGCTCGAACCCGGGGCCGGCGGCGAGGACGGTGCCGACGAACTCGTGGCCGATCGTGAAGCCCTGCTCGACGGGGACGCGACCGTGGTAGATGTGCAGATCGGAGCCACAGATGCCGCTGGCGTCGATCTGGACGATCGCGTCGTCGGGACTCTGCAGCTCGGGCTCGGGGACGTCCTGCACGGCGACCTCGCCGGGGGCCTGAAATGTGACTGCGCGCATGGCGCTCACCCTAAATGAGTCACGGCCCGTATGCTCCGAGCCGTATGGCGCAACGATCGAAAGCAGTGTTGATCACGGGCTGTTCGTCGGGCATCGGGCGCGCAACGGCGCTGCGGCTGGTGCGCAACGGTTGGACGGTGTATGCGAGCGCGCGCCGGCCCGAGTCGATCGCCGATCTCGCCGACGCGGGCTGCGGAACGCTGAGACTGGACGTGACCGACGAGGAGTCGATGCACGCGGCCGTCGCGCAGGTCGAGCGCGAGCAGGGTGCGGTGGGCGTGCTGATCAACAACGCCGGCTACAGCCAGAGCGGACCGGTGGAGCAGGTCGAGCTGGCGGCGGTGCGCCGGCAGTTCGAGACGAACGTGTTCGGCGTTGTCGCGCTGACACAGCTTGTATTGCCGAAGATGCGCGAGCAGCGCTGGGGCAAGATCGTGAACGTCGGCTCGATGGGCGGCCGGCTGACGTTCCCGGGCGGCGGGTTCTACCACGCGACCAAGCACGCGTTGGAGGCGATCAGCGACGCGCTGCGCTTCGAGGTGCGGGGCTTCGGGATCGACACGATTCTGATCGAGCCAGGACTGATCGTGACCGAGTTCGGCAACGCGGCCGTGGCGAGCATGGACGGCGTGTCGGACGATGGCCCGTACGGCGAGTTCAACGCGAAGCTCGCGAAGTTGACGACCGAGACCTACGAGGGCCCGATGCGCCACCTCGGCGGTGGCCCGGATGCCGTCGCGAAGGCGATCGAGAAGGCGATCTCGCGCAAGCATCCGTCGGCGCGCGTGCGCGTGACGGCCTCGGCGCGGCTGGCGATCGCCCAGCGCCGGCTCACGCCCGACCGCGTGTGGGACGCGGCGATGCGCACGCAGTTTCCGCGGCCGCGCTGACCCCCTACGCGATCACTCGATGTGGTGCTTTGCCGAAGTCTGATCAGACTCATCCAGAATCGCTTCCCAGTCTCTGCTTTTGGGCTTCACATCCCAGTCGGTGATCAAGTGTCGCAGGACGAGCTCAAGTGAAACCATGCGGGTGGGAATGTGCAGAGCACCAATCGCCGCCTGATCGGGGAATGTCCCATTGACATGAACGTGAGCCTTGGGGTAGGCGTTGTCCGGCACACGCTGATATTCCCAGCGAATCAACCAAGAGCGAGGTGACGCGCCTGCTTGCAGACGGTAGGTGTAGGACTCCGTTCTTGCATGCCCATGTTCGACCACGACAACGTGCTGCACGAACAGGCGCTCGGCCGTGCCATCCAGTTCAAGCGGAGCGTCGTCTCCAGCGACTTTCCTGATCAACTCAAAGGCATCGGGACGTCCACGATGAGGGGCAACCGACAGACGCGAATCGCTGACGGTCCTGTTCAGGACACCGTTCAGACGATCAGCGAGACCCTGCGCGACCCTACGCGGCAGCTTTGTGCCCGTTCTGACTGATGCAGAGTTTTCCGATGAGATAGCCGACGGCTGGGTGAGAATCGTCTACCTTGCCGGTGGTGTAAGCCTCGATGAACTCCGCGACCGTCATGCCGATTTCGCGCTGAACCTGGCGTTCGAGATACGCGTCGTACTCCTCCTGGGTGAGGTCGATGACGGGCGTTCCGGCTGCTGTTTCGGTGACCTCCATGATCTACACATGATAGCGGCGCCAAAGGCAGATCCGGGCACCGTCAGAGAGGAAACCGCGGGTGGGGACAGCCCAGCTCGAACCCCTGCGCGTAGTCAACGCCGTAGCGGCGCAGCAGCTCGAGCGTGGGTCGGTCGGTGACGTACTCGGCGATCGTGCGCACGCCCATGCCCCGTGCGAGCCCGACGAGGGCCTGCACGACCAGCTGGTCGTTGCGAGAGACGGTCAACTCGCGCACGAACGAGCCGTCGATCTTGAGATAGTCGAATGGGAGCCGGGTGAGGTAGTGGAATGAGCCATAGCCCGCGCCGAAATCGTCCAGAGCGACATCGCAACCGAGCGCGGCGAGCCCCTGGCAGAACGCGCGGGCGCGGTCCATGTCGGAGATCGCGGCGGTCTCGGTGATCTCGACCACGAGCCGGCCCGGGTCGGCGCCCTGGTCGCGCAGGCAACGCTCGACGTGGGTGAGCATCGCCGGGTCGGTGACCGATAGCGCTGACAGGTTGATCGCCACGCGCGGGCCCTCGGGACGCGAGCCGAGCAGTGCGGCGACGCGGGCGAGCACGAGCCGGTCGATGTCGCGGACGAGGCCATAGCGCTCGGCCGCGGGCAGGAACCGTCCGGGAGCGATGAGCGGGCCGGGTTCGTCGGCGAGGCGGACCAGCGCCTCGTAGTGGGCAGGGCGACCGTCGGCGAGCGAGACGATCGGCTGGTAGTGCACGGCGAACAGGTCTTCTTGCAGCGCGCGGCGCAGGCGTGCGAGCCATGGACGCCGGTGCAGGCCCGCGGGTGAGGAGAGGTCGTCGGCGAGATCGCCGCGGTAGCGCAGGTCGGGCGCGCCGGACTCGGGCGTGCGCAGGATCAGGCGTGGAGGCGTGTCGCAGGCGAGCGTGGAGGAGCGCATGGGCTGAGGATTCGACGCGCAGAGCCCGGCCCCCTGCGCGGTGCGCGGATATGGAGGTTTGATCGCAAAGGCAGCAGCAAACCTGCACAAACCCGCTCAATCCGGCTCGGCAGGCCCGTGGGGTGCAGCGTCCGGGCGTTGCCTAGCGCGCGGTGGGCACGCCCAACGAGACCGCGTGCAGGTCCCCGAGCGCGGTCGGGAAGGCTCGGCGAGCCCTGAGCACTGCGCTCGGACGCCCGCGAAGGGCCTATCTGCGCCTCAACGGCGCGCGTACGGCCGCCGGGCGCGGTCGGAGATCACGAGCAGCAGCGCGAGCAGCACGAAGTTCATGACTACGCTCGACCCGCCGTAGGCGACGAACGGGAGCGTGACGCCGGTGAGCGGGATCACGCGGGTGACACCGCCGACGATCACGAACACCTGCATCGCGACGATGAACGACAGGCCCGTGGCGAGCAGCTTGGAGAAGGAGTCCTTGGCGAGCATCGCGGTCTTCAGGCCGCGGGCGACGAACAGCAGGTAGACGAGCAACAGGCCGGCGGCGCCGACGAGGCCGAGCTCGTCGGTGATGACCGCGTAGATCAGGTCCGATTCGGGCACGGGCAGGATCGAGCGACGGACGATCTGGTGGTTTGCGAGTTCGACCGGGTACTGCAACAGCGACTGGTCGAACCCCGTCCCGAGCAGCCCGCCGTCGGCCTGCGCGAACAGCGATTGCGCCAGCTGATAGCTGCCCCCGGGCCGGTTGTACAGCGACGGTTCGAGCGGGTGTTCCCAGGCGAGCACGCGGGCGTGCACGTGCGCGACGTGCCCGGCGACGAACCACGCGCCCAGCGCGAACAGGACGAGGCCGATCAGCGGAAACGACAGCCGCCCGGTGGCGACGTACAGCAGCGCGAGGAAGGCGCCGTAGAACATCAGCGAGGTGCCGAGCTCGCGCGTGAGCAGCAGCGTGCCCATCGCCGCGCCCCACACGATCAGCATCGGGCCGAACTGCTTCATCGGCGGGATCGTCAGCCCGAGCACGCGCCGCCCGGCGGTGACGAGCACCTGGCGGTTGTCGTGCAGGTAGCTGGCGAGGAAGATCACGATCGCGACCTTGCCGAGCTCGGCCGGCTGGAAGGAGACGCTGCCGAAGTGGATGTCCAAGTAGGCACCGTTGACCTGCTCGCCGATGACGGGCAGGCGCGGCAGGATCGTCATGCCGATGCCGACCGCGGCGATCGTGTAGCGGTAGCGCTCGAGCACCCCCACGCCCTGACGGCGCAGGGCGAGGATCGTGGCGGCGAACAGCGTCAGGCCGAGCACCATCCACTGCGCCTGCTGGCGCGCCAGCACGGGGTCGATGCGGTAGACCATCACGATGCCCACGCTCGCCAGCACGGCGCCGAGCGGAAACAGGTACGGGTCGGCGTCAGGCAGAGCGAAGCGGATGACCAGATGCGCGGCGATGCACAGCGCGAGGAACAGCGCGCCGTAGGTCAGGGAGACGCTGGAGGCGTGGTTGAGCGTGAGGCTGGTGGCGGATTCGCGCGAGGTGTCCTGCTGCTGGATGAAGATCGCGGTGAACCCGGCCGTGACGAGCAGCGCGGCGGGGATGAGCCCCAACAGCTCGCGATTTCTGGGACTCAGCATGGGTGCGAGCGTACCTTCTGATTCGGCGCGTGCACGCCGGGTCGAACGCTACCATCCGCTGACTCGTGCCACGGGAAGAACGGCGCGTGCCTGCGTATGAGCGGCTATCCGGTGACATCCCAGGACGACGACGATCGCCCGCCCTCGCTGGGGTGGAGCATGACCAAGCGGTTCGCGATCGCCGCCGTGGCGATCGTCGCGCTCAGCGCCGGGGCGACCGCAACGGTGGCGCTGAACAAGATCACGGGCATCGCCGAAGAGGTCTTCCCGAAGCTGAACGAGATCAACGCGCCCAAGGGCGTCGTCACGGCCGAATACAGCGGCGGGCCGCAGACGTTCCTGATCCTCGGCACCGACCGGCGGGTGGGCGCGAAGGACTCCTATGACCGCGAAAATCCGCCGCACTCGGACACGATCCTGCTGGTGCGCTTCGACCCGGGCCAGGGCCAGACTTCGGTGCTGTCGATCCCGCGCGACCTGATGGTCAACATCACGACCAAGAACGGGAAGATCTATGCCAAGGAAAAGATCAACGCCGCGTATACGATCGGCAACGAACTCGGCGCTACCAAGGGCGGGATGGTGCTCGCGGCCGAAACGATCGAGCACGAAGTGTTCCCCGGATTGAAGATCAACGGCATCGTCGATGTCAGCTTCCAGGGGTTCATCAAAGTCGTCGACACGCTCGGCTGCGCGTACGTGAACGTCGACCACCACTACTACAACCAGAACGTCGGGTCCACGGAAACGGACTACACCTCGATCAACCTGCAGCCGGGCTATCAGAAGCTGTGCTACGAAAACGCGCTCGACTACGTGCGCTACCGGCACACCGACTCGGACTTCGTGCGCGTCGCCCGCCAGCAGGACTTCCTGCGCGACCTGCGCCAGCAGATATCACCGAGCAACGAGATTGGCCAGATCGACACGGTCGCGAAGGCCGTCGGGCACGCGATCAGCTCGACGTTCCACGCCTCCGCGAGCGAGCTGATCGAACTGGCGAAGCTGATCGCGTTCTCGCAGACCAAGCCGCTGCGCCAGGTCAAGTTCCAGAGCTCGAACGTCGACTTCCAGGGGGCGAACGGCGGCTCGTACGTGACCTCGACCCCCGAACTCGAGCAGGCGACGCTGGCGGAGTTCCTGCATGGCCACGAACAGCCCAACCCTCCGGCGCCCAGGGCGCCCGCGCACGCCTCCCATCGCACCAGCCATGGCTCGCACGGGAGCTCGGGCGGGTTCTCGCTGCGCGCGCTGGACCTGTTCCCGACCTCCTCGGCGGGCAACAGCGAAGCCGTCAAAGCCGCGGTCGAAGTCCCCTTCCCGGTCCTGTACCCCACCGCGCAGACCGGCCAGGCCGAACAGCAGCAGGTGCGCGCGTACACGCTCAAAGACCAGCAGGGCAACCTCCACCACGCCTACGTGGTCGTGTGGCGCCAGAATGTGATCGGCGGCTACTACGACTTCGAGGGCTCGGACTGGTTGAACCCGCCGCTGTTCGCGCACGCGCGCGTGCAGAGCGTCGACGGGCGCGCCTACCGGATGGTCGACGACGGCGCGCACATCCACGTCATCGGCTGGCGTTCGGGCCGGGTGCTGTACTGGCTGACGAACACGCTGCTGGAGGAACTGTCCAACCAGCAGATGATTCAGCTCGCCAAATCAGCGCAGCCCTTGCACTGAGCCCTGTTCGAGCTCAGCCGATGCCGCGGGTTTACATCCTCCCGGCGTCGCGCGCTTGATCAAGGGCGGCGTTGACCAGGGCGTCGGCCTGCGCGTTCTGCGCGCGCGGGACCGTGCGCACGCGCCAATGCTCGAACTCGCGCAGCGCCGCGAGCGCGTCGAGATACAACGGGCGCATCGCCGCGTGCTTGACCTTGTACTGCCCGTTGATCTGCTTGGCGATCAGCTCGGAGTCGTTGACGACCTCGACGTCGGTCACCCCCAGCTCGCGGGCGTGTCGCAGGCCGAGCAGCAGCGCGCGGTACTCGGCGACGTTGTTCGTGACCTCTCCCAGCAGTTCGGCGTGCTCGCCGAGGATCTCGCCCTCGGGCGTTGAGATCACGCAGCCCGCGGCCGCCGGACCGGGATTGCCGCGCGCGCCGCCATCGACATGAACGATCGCCTTCACGCGCCGGGATTATGCAGATCGGTTGGGACGGGTATGAGCGCGT
This sequence comes from Solirubrobacteraceae bacterium, assembly GCA_035948355.1. Lineage (GTDB taxonomy): Bacteria > Actinomycetota > Thermoleophilia > Solirubrobacterales > Solirubrobacteraceae > Palsa-744. Next base: position 26,697 of record DASZJF010000032.1, on the reverse strand, counting down.
GGGATGTGGGGTCGAGACCGGGCCGGGCGGCGAGTCGGTGAGCGTGGTGTCCGCGGTCGATCGCGTGCGCCGAACGGAGCGCTCGCGAAAGCGGGCTCATCCCCGCTGACCGGCGTCGTGGTTTCAGATCTCGGACTACAGGGCGCGAGCCAAAGGCGGCAGATCGCCGGGCATCCGCGCGCGGCGACGGTTGCGTACGACGCGCTGCTGCTTGACGGCGTCAGTCGGGCGAGCGCCCCGAGCGCGGCGGTCGGACTCGCGGCGATCGACGATCACCGTGACGTTCTCCTCGCGCGCGTAGTGCTCGGTGAGCTTGGGATACAGCTCCTCGGACATCTCGCGGGGCACGACGCAGTAGATCATCGTGGGACCGATGCTACCAGCGACAGCGCTCCGTCGGCGTCCGCGGCGGCGTTTGCGACACGGTCCTCGGCGGCGAGCTCGCTGAGCTCGGTTCCCTGCGCGACGACGCTCGCGCCGGTCGCCTCGTCGCCGAGATCGACCTCATACCGATACCACGACAGCTCCCAGGCGACGACGATCGCTACGACCGCGCTCCCCGACTCGGCCGGTGCTCGGACGCTCACGCTCGGCGCTCCCAGCGAGCGGGCGACGCCCGCGACGCGGCGCGGGTGCTCGCCGGCGTTGAACACCTCCAGCGCGCGCGCCGCCGTTGCGTCGGCGCCGCTCAGCGCTTCCTCGGCCGGTGCCGAGGGGGCGTTCGAGAACGGCGCCGCGGGCACGGGTGCGGCGGTATCTCCGATATCGGGCATGAGCGGCTCGGCCGCTCCCGGACCGCCGTCGAAGAGGTCGTAGGAGCCTCCCGCGTCCGGGTCTTCGGGCATCGGCGGGAGCTCGACCCTGCCGGTCGGATCGGCGCGCTCGCGCTGCTGGCGCAGCCGGTCGAGCAGGTTGCGTCCCCGCCGCGGACGGGCCGGGGGCAGGCTGATCGCATGATGGTCTGTCTCGCGCAGCCAGCCCTCGGCGCTCGCGCGCGGAGCGCACAGTTCGCACACGGTCCGGCGCCGCCCGCTCGCGAGGAACACGTCGGGCTGCTCGCCGCGCAGCAGCCTGCGTCCGCATACGTCGCAGGCGACGTCCGGCTGGGAGGTGACGATCATGCGCGTGGCCATACGGACGTAAAAGCCTATCCGACGTGGCGCCTGGGTCTCCAGCGACGCCGCTGACACGCATGGAGATAGACGCGACTGTTCAGGCGTGGGCGGTGGCGTGCTCGGCGGCCGCCCCCGCGACGATCTTCTGCGCGAGCCCTCCCGGCACCTCCTCGTAGCGCAGGAACTCGAGCGTATAGTCGCCCTGGCCGCCCGTGATCGAGCGCAGGTCCGGGGCATAGCTGAGCATCTCCGCCATCGGCGCCTCGGCCTTGATCTCGGTCATCCCGCCGGCCGGCTCCATCCCCTGGGGGTGTCCGCGGCGGCTGTTGAGATCGCCGATCACGTCGCCGACGCACTCCTCCGGGATCGACAGCGTGACGAGCATGATCGGCTCCAGCAGCACCGGATCGGCGGCGCGCAACGCCTCGCGCATCGCCTGGGCGCCGGCGAGCTTGAACGCGATCTCCGAGGAGTCGACGCTGTGGTAGGAGCCGTCGTACAGCCGTACGCGCACGTCCTTGACGGGATACCCGGCGAGCACGCCCGCGGCCATCGCCTCGCGCACGCCTTTCTCGACGGCCGGGATGAACGAGCTGGGGATCACCCCGCCCTTGATCTGATCGACGAACTCGAACCCCATGCCCGGACGCAGCGGCTCGATCTCGATCTGACAGTCCCCGAACTGTCCGCGCCCGCCCGACTGCTTCTTGTGGCGCCCGTGCGCCTTCGCGGGGCTGCGAATCGTCTCCTGATAGGGCACCCGGGGCGGCTTCAGCGTGACCTCGACGCCGAACCGCTCGCGCAGACGGTCGACGATCACTTCGACGTGCACCTGCGAGAGCCCCGCGACGATCTGCTCGCCTGTCTGCGGATCGCGGTGCAGGTCGATCGTCGAGTCCTCCTCCTGCAGTCGGCGCAGCGCGACGAACACCTTCTCCTCGTCGCCGCGGCCGCTGGCCTCGATGGCGAACGCCATCACGGGCGCGGGCAGCTTCAGCGCGGGCATCTCGATCTGGGTGTCGCGCTCTGTGAGCCAGTCTCCGGCGCGGGTCTCCTTCAGCTTGGCGACGGCGCCGATGTCACCCGGCCCCAGCTCCGACGGATGGTCGGTCTCGGCGCCGGCGAACGCGATCAGCTGCCCGATCCGCTCCTTGGCGCGTGCGCGCGCGTTCAGCACGTGGCTGTCGGCGCTGAGCGTGCCCTGGTAGACGCGCAGCAGGTTGATCCGGCCCGCGAACGGGTCCGCGCGCGTCTTGAACACGTACGCGTACAGCTCGGCATCGGGGTCCGCCAGCAGCTCCACCTCCCCCAGCCTGAGCGCGCCGTGCTTGACCGGCGAGGGCAGGTCCTCGACGATCGCGTCCAGCAACCGCGTAGTGCCGAGGTTGCGCGTCGCCACGCCGCATACGACCGGGAAGATCTTGCCGTGGTTGGTGCCCTCCTTGAGCGCACCGACGATCTCCTCGTGCGCAATCTCCTCGCCCTCCAGATACCGCTCCATCAATGCGTCCGAGACCTCGCTGACCTCGTCCATCAGTTTCTCGCGGTACTCGTTCGCGCGCTCGCCGTACTCCTCCGGAATCGCGATCTCGCTCCACCCGCCGCGCTCCGAGGAGTCCTGCCTGAACGCGGTCATGTCGACGAGATCGATCACGCCCTGCAGCTCGTGCTCGGAGCCGATCGGGATCTCGGTCGCGACGACGTGCGGCCCGAACGCCTGCTTGAGCTGCTCCAGCGCACGGTAGAAGTCGGCGCGCTCGCGGTCGAGCATGTTCACGAACAGCATCCGCGCGATGTCCAGCTCGGCCGCGCGCTGCCACAGGCGCGTCGTCGAGACCTCCACGCCCATCACGCCATTGACGACGAACACCGCGGACTCGCACACCCGCAGCCCGCCCAGCGCGTCCGCGACGAAGCTCGGCTCGCCGGGAGTGTCGAGCAGGTTCACCTTGCGCTCGCGCCAAGCCAGCGAGCTGAGCGCCGTCGAGATCGACATCTGCCGCGCCTGCTCGTCGGTCCCCGAATCCGACACGGTGCTCCCGTCGGGCACCGACCCCAAGCGGTTGACGGCCCCCGCCTCGAACAGCAGCGCCTCGTGCAGCGACGTCTTCCCCGCCCCGCGGTGGCCGACGAGGGCGACGTTGCGAATCCGATCCGCTGGCTGGCGCATCTGCGGGTTCCTCCTATGACCGGGGTGTCAGCACCATACCGCTGACTCGGCGCCGGCGCCAGTCGAGGTTCCTATCGATATGTCACCGGAAGGGAAACCGGCGCCGGCTGGGCTGTCGCGAAGCGGCGGGCTATGGGTTACCCGAAAGAATCACCCCGCGAACGCCTCCTCCTGCATCCGTGAACGCAGCCGCAGGACCGCCTTCGTATGCAGCTGGCTGACGCGCGACTCGGTCACGCCGAGCACCTCGCCGATCTCGCGCAAAGTCAGGTTCTCGTAGTAGTACAGCGCGATCACGAGCTTCTCGCGCTCGGGCAGCAGCGCGATCGACTCGGCGATGCGGTCCTTCAGGTCGCCCACGTCGAGCGCCTTCGCGGGATCGGGCGCGTTCGTGTCCTCGATCGTGTCCATCAGCGAGACCTGATCGCCGCTGGAATCCGAGGTGGACCACAGCTCGTCGAGCGCGACCATCGAGGAGTTCGAGATCGCCAGCAGCGACTCGTTCAGTTCCTCGACCGTGATCTTCAGCTCGGCCGCCATCTCCTTGTCGGTCGGCGCGCGGTGCAGCGCGTTCTCCAGCTTCACGTTCGCGCGCTCGACTTCGCGGGCGCGCGAGCGCACGCTGCGCGGCACCCAGTCCAGCGAGCGCAGCTCGTCGATGATCGCGCCCTTGATGCGCATGATCGCGTACGTCTCGAACTTAATCTCGCGGGATAGGTCGAACCGCTCGATCGCCGAGATCAGCCCGACGAGGCCGTAGGAGATCAGGTCGGCCTCCTCGACGTGCGGCGGCAGCCCCGCGGCCGTGCGCCCGGCCACGTACTTGACCAGCGGCGAGTACGCGACGACGAGCCGCTCGCGCGCGCGCTGGTCATCCTCAGACTTGTATCGCCGCCACAGTTCGCGCAGCTCGATCGCTTTTACGTTCGTCTCCATCGGGGTCCTCACCCTACGTACGTACCGTTCCCTTTTGCGGCTCAAGCGCGGGGGTGGCTGCGAGCATAAGCGCTTTTCAGCTTCGCCGACTCCACCCGCGTGTAGATCTGAGTGCTCGACACGCTCGCGTGACCGAGCAGCTCCTGGATCGAGCGCAGGTCAGCGCCGCCGTCAAGCAGGTGCGTCGCATAGCTGTGGCGCAGCGCGTGCGGGCCGATCGCCCCCGCCGTGGACTCCACGCCGCTGTGCCGAGCCCAACCCTTCAGCCGGCGGCGCACGTCGCTCGTGCCCAGCCGTCTGCCGCTCTTGGACAGGAACAGCGCCCGCTCGTCGCCCGCCGGGCCCGCCAGCTGCGGGCGACCCCTTTCCACGTATTCTCCGACCGCCTTCAGCGCGACCTCGCCCGCGGGCACGAACCGCGTCTTGCGGCCCTTGCCCTCGACGCGCAGCTGCTCGGCGTCGTGGTCGACATCCCCTAGCCCCAGCGACACCACCTCCTCGGCGCGCAGCCCGCAGGCGTACGCCAGCTCGAACATCGCGCGGTCGCGCAGCTGCAGCGGTCCGCGCGCCGGGATCGAGTCGAGCAGCGCCGCCGCCTCGCGCACTTTGAGCACGCGCGGCAGATTCCGCGCGCGCTTGGGCGTGGACACGAGCTCGGCCGGGTTCTGCGCGACCTCGCCGTGCTCGCGCTGACTGTTGAACAGCGCCCTGAGCGCCGCCAGCTTGCGCGCGCTCGTGCTCGGCGCCAGCTCGCGCTCGGACAGCGCGGCGACGTAGGAGCGCACGTCCTTCGGACCGACGTCCGGCGGCGCCAGCTCGCGCGCGCGCGCCCACACGGCGAACTGCTCCAGGTCGGCGCGGTAGGCGCGCACGGTCCGCGGAGCGGCGTCGCGGCGGGCCAGGTCTTCGAGCAGCAGTTCGATCGCCGCCCTCCATGCACGATCCGGCTGAATGCGAGGCGGTTGCTGTGCTTGCGCGTCAACGCGCGGGCGCGCGTCAACGGCCGCCGAGACGGTGGTCATGACGGCTTACTTCGCCGCGACGACCCCCATGCCCTGCCCAATCCCGGCGCCCGCGGGCGAGCGTGAATCTGTGCCCAGCAGCGGTTTCAGCACGCGCGCGAGCCCCTCCCAATCCTCGGCGACGAGCACGTCCTCTTCTTCACACACGTCCCTGTTCCAAGGATGGGCCAGCGTGGCGGCCGCGATACCACGTTCGAGCGCGGCCTTGAGATTGAGCGGGCTGTCGTCAATCAGCACGTCGATCCGCAGCTCACCGCAGCGTGAGACCTTGTCCCACGAGCAGCACACGTCGTCAAACGGCACGCCGATCTCGCGCAGCCACCGTTCGCTCGCGGAAGCGCAACAAGGGTCGCGATGGCTGGTCACGTGGATGTAATGCCCGTCTGCGTCATGCCAGCGGCGCACCGTCTCGACCGCGCCCGGGTACGGGATGCCGGCGAGGATGCGCTCGTCGCAGTGGCTCTCCTCGATGCAGATCCGCAACTGCTCGGGCTTCAGCCGCGTGATGCCCCATGTGAACTGCTCCTCGTAGGGCAGCTCGATCCCGAAGCGGCGCACCGCGATCTCCGAGAGCGTGTCCCAGTAGTGGTGCAGCGTCGAGTCGATGTCGATTGCGATTCTCATCGGTGATGATGCTCCTGTCCGCCCGTCGGTCTGATCCGCCGCTCGGCCCGGGCCGGCGGTACGGCCCCGAGCGTCGGATTGCAAGCCCACCGGCGGCAAGGCGGTAGATTATGCAGATGCAAACCCCCGGCGGCAACGTCGTAGAGACAGCGTCCAGCAACGGCCACCACGCGCCGAATGTTTACGGCCCGTCCGGACGCTCCCCGTGGCTCGACGTCGACTGGCGCGAGCACCAGCGCTGGGTGAGCGTCCTTGGCGGGCAGCCCGTGAACACGATCGACCTCGGCGAGGGCCCTCCGCTCGTGTTCGTGCACGGCCTCTCGGGCTCGTGGCCGAACTGGCTGGAGCAGCTGCCGGTGTTCGCCGACGAACACCGCGTGATCGCGATGGACCTGCCCGGTTTCGGGCACTCCCCGATGCCGCACGAGCGGATCACGATCTCCGGCTACGCGCGCCTCTTGGACGGGCTGTTCGACGAGCTCGGCATCGACGCCGCGACGCTCGTCGGCAACTCGATGGGCGGGTTCGTCTCGGCCGAGCTTGCGATCGCGTTCCCTCAGCGCGTCGAGCGCCTGGTGCTCGTCTCCCCCGCCGGTCTCTCCACCTACCGTCACCCCCGCGGGACGCGCGCGCTGGGAGCGCTGCACCGCGGCGAGCGCATCGTCGCGGCCTACACCGCCTGGATGGCGTCGAAGTCCGACCTGGTCACCAAGCGCGCGTTCCTGCGCAACGCGACGCTCGGCCTCGTCACGCGCCACCCCAGTCGCCTCCCCGCTGCCCTCGCGGCCGAGCAGCTGCGCGGCGCCGGCAAGCCCGGGTTCATCCAGGCCCTGGAAGCGAACCTCGACTACGACTTCCGCGATCGCCTCCCCGAGATCGCCTGCCCCACCCTGATCGTGTGGGGCGACGAGGACCGCGTGATCACCGTCAACGACGCAGCCGTCTACGCCGAGCTGATCCCCGGCTCGCGCAAGGTCGTCTACGAGGACACGGGGCACATGGCGATGCTGGAGCGCCCGGACGCGTTCAACTCGCTGCTGCGCGAGTTTCTGGGCGAGTAGCGGCGGCAGCGGCGACTCGCGCGCGGTCAAGCCGGTTGCGCCGGGTCGGCGCGCGCTTGCAGGGAGTCGATCGCCGCGCCGGCCGCCGCGACGCCGATGAAGGGCGTCAGCGCGATGTGGGCGGCGAGCGGCGTGTAGCGGCTGAGCTGCCACGCGCGCCCCCGGCGCGCGCGCGCGTGGATGTAGCCGATTTCGAATATCGCCGAGGCGACGGCCTCCATCGCGGCGCTGCTGAGTAGCCGCCGTGCGTGCTGGTTGCCCTCCTGCAGGAAAACCGTGAACGCCATGCGGTGGTCGTCGACGCTCCGGATCGCGGCGGGACCGACGGCATGGGCCTCGACGAAGCCAAGGCGCCCGAACAGCACGTAGGTGTCATAGAACTGCGTCGTCGCGCGGATTCCCTCCCAGACCCGTTCCGGCCAGCTTTCGGCGCTGAAGTACGCGCTCGCCGCGACGCCGATCGCGTGCGGGAACGCCAGCTCGTGCGCGGCGAGGAAGGCGTCCTGCCGGTCGCGGAAGTGGGCGTAGAACACGCGCCTGTCCACGCGCGCCGCGGCGAGGATGTCGGACACCGTCGTCGCGCCATAGCCTCGCTCGGAGGCGACGCCGGCGGTGGCAAACAGGATTCGTTCGCGCTGGTTGCGCTCGATCTCCGCGTGCGAAGCCCGTGAGCGACCGGGCGGCAGCGGGCGCGGCGCCTGCAGGGCGAGCGTCGCCACGTGCGGCGAGGGTCGCAGCGGCGGGCCTGGGCGCAGCGCGCGCCAGCGGTGCTCCCCGAGGGGACGCTCGAAGCTCGCCAAGAGCGCCGTCAGCTCCTGCGCCGGCGACGCGGCGTGCAGCGCCGAATTGCGCAACCAGGCGGCGAGCGAGCGCTGCAGGCCGCCAAGCAGCGCCCGCGCCGGCAGATCGGGCGCGCTCGCGTCGGGCGCGGCGCGCGCCAGGGCCTCCTCGACCACTCGCGCGAGCTGCGCGAGCGCCGCGTCGCGGGCGTCCAGCGCGCGGCTTCCGGCGGCGAGCGCCTGATCGCCGAGCAGCCGGGTCGCGTCCCGCTGCTCCTCCGCGTGGCGCAGCAACGCGCACGCGGCGCCCCTGAACGCCTGCCGCGGCTCCTCCTCCCGCACTCCCTCGCGTACGTATTCGAGCAGCCCCCGCGCGGCCCGCTCGTGCGTCGCCAAGAAGCACGCGTCGCGGTCGGGGAAATACTCGTAGAAGGTCGGCCGCGACACCCCGGCGTTGGCGATCGCCCGGCTCACCGTCGCCCCGGCATAGCCCTCGCGCGCCACCGCCGCCAGCATCCCGTCGAGCAGCCGTTCGCGCTGCGTCGTCCTGCGCTCGTCACGCCTCATGCTCGCCAAACGTACACGCGCGAGCGCCGCGGCAGCCGCCGAGGCCGCACACGCCGACGGGCGTCGCCGAGGCTCGCCGGGGCGCAGGTGCGACGCCGCCGTTTACCGCCTTCGCGCCGGCTGAGGCCCCGGCACCCGCCGACGCGCCTAATGATAGTTGAGTAACCATAGCGATCGAATTCTCATACACTGATGGCTTCCGGCAGACTCCATCCTCGCGCATAATAATACATCAGTGACGTTTATATAAAATGGCCAAATGTACTGATACCCGCTATTGACAGGCGCTATCGCATCTGCTTAGGATCGTCGCACCAACGTTTTTAAATACGGGCGACACAGTGGAGGGGACATGCGCATGAGGGCTGCTCAGCACGATGCCGGTGGCGAGCCGACCAGGGACGGACGCCGATTGGGGGCGAGCGTCGCGTTGCTTGCGCTGGCCGCGCTCCTGTGTCCGGGGACGAGCGCGGCGGTCGCGTCGCCGACCCACCCGCGCTTGCACTTCTCGATGAAGCCCTCCACGACGGAACCGTTTGCGGCCTGTGGCGAAGTGCCGCGCGGGCACTACCGCTGCTTCGCCATCATCGTGCCGCCGGGCGCTCGCAGTGCGCGGTCGCTGACGGCTCCGCTTCCAAGCGGCGGCCTCGGCGCGGTGACGCCCAGCTTCGAAGGCACGGGCGAAGACGGCCTCTCGCCGAGCGACCTGCGCTCTGCGTACAAGATCGGCGCCAGCGGAGGCTCGGGCCAGACGGTGGCGATAGTCGACGCCTACGACGACCCGAACGCCGAAGCCGACCTCAAAGTCTATCGCTCCAAATACGGCCTGCCGGAATGCACAACGGCAAACGGGTGCTTCAAGAAGGTCAACCAGAGCGGCGAAACGGGCAAATATCCGGCGAGCGAAGTCGAATGGAGCCGTGAGATCTCGCTGGATATCGACATGGTGTCGGCGCTGTGCGGCGAATGCCACATCCTGCTCGTCGAGGCCAACGATGCAACCCATGCGAATCTGGACGCGTCCGAGGACGAGGCCGTCGCGCTGGGCGCCACCGAGGTGAGCGACAGCTGGGGCGGGATCGAGGAATCGGGGAACACGTCCGAAGCGTCCCACTTCAACCACCCGGGCGTCCCGATCACGGTCGCAGCCGGCGACTATGGCTACGCAAACAACCAACTCTCAGGCGAAGGCAAGCCGATCGCGCCCAACTGGCCGGCGGCCTCGCCGACCGTGATCTCGGTCGGCGGCACCTGGCTGCAGAAAGCCGAAAACGCGCGCGGCTGGATCGAGCAGGCGGCGTACATCGGCGGCGGCGGCTGCAGCAGCTACGAGGCCAAGCCCGCCTGGCAGTCCGACTGGGCCTGCGGCAAACGGATGGGCAATGACGTCGCCGCGGTGGCGGAAACGGCAGTGTCCATGTACGACACATTCGGAGAACCGGGCTGGCGGGGCGCCGAAGGCACGAGCGTCTCCGCCCCGATCGTCGCGGCGATCGAGGCCCACGCAAGCAGCACGATCAGATCGCAGGGCGCCGAAGCGTTCTACCGGCACTCGCTGTTCGACATCACGGAAGGCGACAATTTCGCGTTCGGATGCGGCGGCAAGAGCTACGTCTGCGCGAGCGGCGCAGGCTACGACGGCCCCACGGGCTGGGGCTCGCCCAATGGCGCGCCCGAAAGCCAATCCGAATTCGCGGCCGTGACCGTTTCCGCGAGCGAAGTGAGCGCGCCCACCACGCCCCAGGCGACGCTGCACGGCTACGTCGAGCCGGACGGGCTCGAAACGACGTACTACTTCGAATACGGTCCGACGACGGCCTACGGCAGCCGCGCCCCCACGGCTCCCGGCAGCGTCGGCGCCGGTTTCGTGTGGCAGGCGGTCAGCGCCAAACCGAGCGGCCTGGCGCGCAATGCGACCTATCACTACCGGCTGGTCGCGACCAACGGCTCCGGCACGCGCTACGGCGCCGACAAGACGTTCACGACGACGCGCTGGACGCTGCAGGAACCCGAAGTGCCGGTGAAAACGGTGCTCTCAGAACTCGAAGGCGTGTCGTGCATCGCCGAAGAATCCGCGTGCGTGGCGGTCGGCCATAGCGACGAATACAAACGCGTCCTGTACGAAAACGCCCTCGTCGAGCGCTGGACCGGCACGCAATGGGTTCAGCAGTCGACTCCCGCCGTGTCGGGGAAACGCATGTGGCTGTCCGCCGTCTCATGCGTCACGGCGTCGAACTGCACCGCCGTGGGCTCCTACCAGTACGCGCTGTCCGAACTTCCCGCGGGAGAAAGCAGACCGCTGGAACCGCTCACCGAGCACTGGAATGGCAAAGAATGGAAAATCTATGAAGCGGCGGCGACATCGGGCGGCGCGCTCACGTCGATATCGTGTCCGTCGAGCAACAGCTGCACCGCGGTGGGCTGGGAAGGCGAAGGCGAAAACATACATCCGGCCGCCGAGAGCTGGAACGGCAGCAAATGGTCGCTGATGAACCTGGAATTCAAAGAAATCGGCAGGCTCAACAGCGTGTCGTGCGTCAGCACGTCGTCGTGCACGGCCGTCGGCAGGTACTGGACCGGCACCCGCTACGCCCCGCTCGTCGAGGAATGGAAATCCGGCTGGCGGGTCGCATCGACGCCGAGCGCAAGCGAAGGCAACGCGGAACTGAACGCCGTCTCGTGCCCCACGGCAAGCTCCTGCTTCGCGGTCGGCTCTGCCGAAAGCAGTGAAAAAGAAACGTATCTCGCGCTGGCCGAGCAGCGGTTTATTGCATGGAAAATCGTCCCCGCCCAGAACCCGGCGCGACGCTTGGGGAACTACCACATCACGCGGCTGACGGGCGTCTCGTGCGTGTCGGAAAGCGTCTGCATGGCGGTGGGCACGTACCAGACAGAACTCGAATCTCTCACCGGACAGGAAACCGTGGCCGAGCGTTGGAACGGCAGGGAATGGCTGCTGCAGGGTCCCGCGATTCCCAACGAACCGCCGTCGTTTGCGCCGCACTCGCTGCTCGGCGTCGCCTGTGCGCCGACGTGCACGGCCGTCGGGTTCGCGCGTGGCTCCTACTACAAGGATGCGCTCGTCGAGGCATATCCCGACGCGTTCCCCAATGCGCCTGTGGTGACCGGCGCCAAGGCGACCGGAATCACCAGCGCCGGGGCGACCCTGAACGCGGAAATCAACCCGGAAGAAAGCGAAACCACATATCAATTCGAATTCGGCAAGACCCGCTCGTACGGTGCCAAGGTCCCTGCATCGGGCGCCTCGATCGGGGAAGGCGGCAATCCTGTGCAGGTGAGCAACGCGATTACCGGCCTGGAACCCGGTACGACATATCATTTTCGGGCGACGGCGTCCAACGCGGGCGGCACGACGTACGGCAACGATACGACGTTCGCGACGCTCGATTGGCTGCTGAACGGCAAACCGGCGAGCGGGGCCGTGAGCGTCGGCGTGCACGCGTCGTCGGTCGAATTCGGCGACGCGAAGGGCGGGTACTTCTTCGGCGAAGAAATCAAGGTTCGCTGCGAAGCGACCGGCACAGGCGTCGCCGGCGCCGGCGTGGCCGGCGAACTCACCTCGTTGTCGTTGAGCAACTGCAAACCGACCAGAGGGTCGTGCGTCAAACCGACCGTGGAAGCGCTCGATCTGCCGTGGCACACCGAACTGCAGGCTCACGAAGGCGCGGTGCGCGATCTCCTCGCCAATGGCGGCAAAGGGAACCCCGGCTACAAGCTCGTCTGCGTAGGCGAAGGCATATCGGACGAATGCACCGGCGCGACGAGCGTGGCGACCGCAATCGTCGCGGCGGGCGTGACGGGCGCGTTCGACGGTTCCTCGGAAGCGGGCTCGTGCAGTCGTGGCGGGGCGGGCACGAGCCGGTACGGCGGGTCGCTGCTGCTCGAAGACCCGGCCGCGAGCGGGACGATCGCCGTCAGCGGCGGGCCGCGCCACTTCTGGCTGAAAAGCGGCCAGGAAGCGGAAAGCGCCGTCGCCGTTGAACCGAAATTCGCGTCCTTCCGGGTTACGGACGCCAAAGGCGGAACGTTCGGCGAACGGGTCACGGTGGAATGCGAAGTCGGCGCGATCGGCACCGTCGGCCCCGGCGCGTCGGGCGCCGTGAGCTCGTGGACGGCTTCCAAATGCGTCCCCAAAAATGGGACCTGCCTCCATTCGTCGGTCGAAGCGCTCGGACTGCCGTGGTATTCGGAGCTGATCAGCGTGGAAGGCACGCTCCGCGATGTCATCGCGAGCGGCGGCAAAGGCCTCCCCGGCTACAAGATCAAGTGCGAAGGCGAATCGGCCGACGAATGCGTCGGCAACACCACGATGGCCGCCGAAAACCATCCCGAAGGCGTGACGACGATCTTCGACTCACGCTCGGAAAAGCTCACCTGCACACACGGCGGCGCCGGCGCCGGCAGCCTCGAAGGGACGACCACGCTCACCGGCTTCGCCGTGCAGTGAGGCAGGAGAAGACCGCCTAGCGATCCGCCGGCGGGATCGCGCCAGAGCCGCGTGTGGGCGTCCATCGGGGCGCCCACACGCGTACTGGAGCGGTTGAGTCTCTACGGGCTCAGTCGATCGACCCGGGCTCGGCGATCCAGACACTCTCGATCCCGAGCGCACCGCAGAGCGGGTCGAAGTGGCGGTCGTAGTGCAGCACGCCGGCTCCGCGCTCGGCGGCGGCCGCGGCGATCAGATAGTCGGCGGCGGGCAGGCGCCGCTTGCCCTTCAGGTCGCGCGAGGCGCCGATCGCCGCCGTCCCGGCCGCGCGCGTGAGGGACGCTTGCGGCATGTTGACGAACGTGCGGTCGAGGTCAATGAAGGCCTCCTCATCGGGTGCGCTTGAAAGCAGCTCGAGCGCGACGACGGGACAGACGAGGAGCATGTCCAGCTCGGCGGTCACGAGCCAGCGAGCGGCAACGCGAGGATCGCGCTGGCGATTCCAGGCCGAGGTGTCGAAGACGAGCGATTCGCCGAAGCCGTAGGGCTCAGCGTTCGGCATGGAGCCGCTCGGAGACCGCGAAGTCGTAACGATCGTCCTCGCCGGTGGCGATGCGCCGCAGGTGCTCGAGCGCTTCGCGGCGGCCATTGCGTTCGCTGCGGATCGCCTCGGCGCCACGCAGCGCCAGATCGTGGATGGCACGCGAGCGCGGAGCGCCATTGCCAAGCTCCGCTACGGCGGCGGCGAGCTCGCTGTCAAGCGTGACCTGGACGCGGGGCTTGGTGGCGGGCATGGGTCGAGTGTACCAGGTATGAGGTACACCGCCTGCTCGGTCGTCACGCGTCAGGATTGGGTGGTGGCGGCGGCGGCGGCGACGGCGACGGTGGCGGCTTCGTCTGGTGTGAGGCCGATGGTGTCCTGGATTTCGGTGCCTCGTGGGGTGAGGGTCCAGGCGTTGGGCTCGCCGCGGGATGGTCCTGCGCCGTTGTTGTTGTGGATCAGGCCGAGGCGTTGCAGGCGGTGCAATAGCTTTGAGATCTGGCCCTGGTCGTGGATTCCCGCGGCATCGGCGATCTGGCGGTTGCTGGCGCCGGGAGCGTCGGCGATCGCCCGGAGCGCGACCAGCGTGCGGTAGGTCAGGCGCATCTGCAGCCCCTCCAGTGGGTCGCGCCGGCGGCGCGCCGTGCCCCGGGTGCTCCCGTCGCCGCCGCCGCTGCTGCGCTGGGTGGTGGTGGTTCCCGGGGGTCTGCCCGCCTTACCCAAGTGCGCGGACGGTGAGGGCGCCTTGGCGCGGATCAGTTCCTGTTGCGCGGCTGCACGGCCGAGGTACGGGAGCACGATCATGCTCATCAGGGAGTTCAGCAGCTCGCTCAAGGGCGTTCTGTCGCGTTCGAGTATCCGGCGGTGGATCACCGCCAGCACCGCGCCGACGATCCCCTCCGCGGTCAACGAAGGCGCCCGCCGCGAAGCAGCAGCGCTCCCGCCCGTCTTGCGCCGCCGCTCCTGCTGCTCCTGCTGGGCCTGCTGGGCCTGCTGGGCCTGCTGCTCCAGGATCGTGGCGAGCTCTTGCAGCACATGCGCGCGTCGCTGCAACACCCGTGGGCCGGCCGCGAGCGCGTCCACGACCAGTAGCGATCCCAGCGCAGGCTCAGCGTCAAAGAGATCGAGCAACGCCCCCAAACCCGCTCTCACACACCCACGCCACATACTCGAGGAGGAAGAAGAAGAAGAAGAAGCAGCAGAGGAGGAGGAGGATTGTGCGCTGCGGCGTGCGTTGTTGTCTGTCGTGAGCGCGTCTTGAACGGTTTGGCGTGCGCGTGCGAGCGCGTCTTCGAACAACGCGGCGACACAATCCTCGCATCCTGAGAACTGCTCATAGAAGGTGCGCCGTGACACACCCGCGCGGCCCACGATCAGTGTCACTGTCAGCCCACTCGTCCCGTGCTCGTCCAGCACGTCAAGCGTCGCGCCAAGGATACGCGCGCGCTGCACCGGCGCCAGATCGAGACTCAAACCCGCACGCCCACGAACAACAGCGGCCGTGCTCGCCGTCGCTACCGCCGTCGTGCGAGGAGGCTCACCACGACTGCGACTACGGGCAGCACGCGTCACAGCCATCCGACACCACCCCCACTTACCGTCCCGCGCCCCCGCGCATCACAGCACACCACCTCATGAGCGCTTACCCCTCCGCTTAGCAGGTTTTGCCTTCTTCTTCTTCTTCGCTTTCGCGGGCTTGGCCTTGGGACAGCCGGTGACCGCGACCGGGGTGCTCTGATGCAACACCATCCCGTTCTGCGCGACAAATTCAGTCGGCATCGACAACGACGTCGAGACCGCCTCTTTGACCTTCCTTGTCGTCGTGCGCTTACGACCGTTCTTCGTCCTGAGCGTGACCTTCTTCTTGACCGTGATCGTCTTGGTGAGGGCACAGAGGTTGCCGTTAGCGGTCAAAGCTGAGAAGGGACCCTGCGGCAATGTCAGTTCGAAGCTCGACACGGGCTGATCGGGGACCGTCTTGAACGTGCTGCTCGTGATCCCCGCTTTGCTGATGAACGTGTCACCGACGAGGTCGATCGTGATGCCATAGCCCTGCAGCACGAGGATCAGGTTCGGGAACGCTTCGGCGCCGTTGGAGACGAAGTAAGCGGGACCTTCGATCGGGACCGGCAATATCGGGGTGACCGCCCTGGCGTGACCCACCACGCTCGCCGCGGGACACCCTGCGGGATTCGTGTCGAACTGCGCCTTGGTGCACGCCTTCTGCAACGTCGTCAACCGCGACGGGAGCTGAACGGGCAGTTCGACTTTGACCTGATGAATGTTCGCACCCCCGCACGTTCACGCACGCGCGGCGGAGCGTGGCGCCAAGATCCGGATCGATACGCTCGAGATGATCGGCGGGGACCTACGCCGGCGGGAGTTGCGACTCGTGCTAGCGTGGGTAGAGATGCACGCCGAGGAACTGCGCTTTAACTGGCGTCGAGCACGTGCGGGCACGAAACTACACGCAATCGAGCCACTGTGATGATCGGCCTGACCCCCGACATAACGACTGTGACCGTCCCCCGACACGGCCGACTGCAACTCACGTTTGCCGATGGTCTCTCTGGAGAGGTCGATGTGCTGGACCGGATGCACGGGCCCGCGTTCGAGCGCGCACGGACCCCCGATGGCTTCAAGGAGATCCAAGTGGATCTCGAGACTGGAACGGTGTGCTGGCCAGACGGCGCGGATCTAGCGCCAGACACCCTGTACGAGCGAGTGCGCACGGGCCTATGGCCCGAGCAGAGTCGCGCCGTATAGCCCTCAGCGCGCGATCGCGCCCTCGGCGGCGCTGCCGACGAGCTTGGCGTACTTCTGGATCGCCACCTCGACCTGCTCGTCCGCGCGCGCGGGCCGCTCGTAGGCGCTCACGCGCCGTGCGATCTCCTCGTCGGGCAGGGCGACGTCGATATGGCGCTCGTCCACGTCGATCGTGATCTCGTCCCCGTCATGCAGCGCGCCGATCGGCCCGCCCCTGACGGCCTCGGGGGCGACGTGCGCCGCCATGAACCCGTGCGTGGCGCCGGAGAAGCGCCCGTCGGTTATCAGCGCGACCGTCTCCCCCAGACCCTCGCCGACGATCGCCGCCGTCACGGCCAGCATCTCGCGCATCCCCGGCCCGCCCGCCGGGCCCTCGCCGCGGATCACGACGACGTCGCCCGCTTGGATCTCTTTGGCGAGCACGGCAGCCATCGCGGCCTCCTCACCGTCGAACACTCGTGCCGGCCCTGAGTGTTTGCGCCGCTCGTGCCCGGCGAGCTTGACCACGCACCCATCCGGCGCGACGTTGCCGCGCAGGATGGCGAACCCGCCCGTGGGCTTGAGCGGGTTGCTGAGCGGCCTTACGACCTTTTGGCCCTGGGTTTCGTGGGCGTCCTGTGCGTGCTCACCGATCGTCTTGCCGGTGACCGTTATGGCATCGCCGTGCAGCAGATCGGCGTCCAGCAGCCGTTTGAGCACGAGCGGCACCCCGCCCGCCTCGTACAGGTCGGTCGCCACGTATTGCCCGCCGGGTTGCAGATCGCACAGCAGCGGGGTGCGCTGTGAGATCGCGTCGAACTCGTCGATCTGAAGCTCCACGCCGAGTTCGCGGGCGACCGCGAGCAGGTGCAGCACGCCGTTGGTCGAGCCCCCGCTGGTGGCGACCGCCGCGATCGCGTTTTCGAGCGCCTCCTTGCTCATCACCTCGCTCGGCAGCCGCCCGGCGCGCAGCACCTCCATCACCAATTCGCCGCACTCCGTCGCGACCTGGAGCTTGCTCCCGTCCTCCGCCGGCACCATCGCCGAGCCCGCGGGCGAGATCCCCAGCGCCTCGAAGGCCATCGCCATCGTGTTCGCCGTGAACTGCCCCCCGCACGCCCCCGCACCGGGTGAGGCGGCCTCCTCCAGCGCGTGCAGTTCCTCCTCGGTGATCTTGCCGGCCGCGTACTCGCCGACGGCCTCGAAGACCTGCTGGATCGTGACGTCATGGCCCCTGTAGTGACCGGGCTTGATCGAGCCGCCGTAGAGCATCAGCCCCGGGATGTCCAGGCGCGCGAGCGCCATGACGGTCCCGGGGATCGTCTTGTCGCAGCCGGAGATCGTGACGAGCGCGTCGAAGTGGTGCGCGCTCGCGACCAGCTCGATCGAGTCGGCGATCAGCTCGCGCGAGACGAGCGAGGCGCGCATCCCGGCGGTGCCCATCGTGATGCCGTCGGAGATGGCGATCGTGTTGAGCTCCATCGGCGTGCCGCCGGCCGCACGGATGCCCTCCTTGACCTTCGCGGCCAGCACGCGATTGTTGAAGTTGCAGGGCATCGTCTCTATCCACGAGTGCGCGACCCCGACGATCGGCTTGGCGAGATCCTCGGCGGAGTAGCCGATCCCGTGCAGGTAGGCGCGCGCGGCGGCGCGCTCGGGGCCCTCGGTGAGGGCGCGGCTGCGGTGCTTGACGTCGAAGCTCATCGTGGGCGGCAGGTTATCGGGGGCGGGCTTTTTTGGGTGACCCACAGCTCGGTCCCTCTACAGCCCGGTCGGCGCCGGTCACCACACTTTGCGGGACTCGCGGGAGCGAGGAGCGCCTCTCGCCGGGCCGAGTCACGCGGCGCGGGTCATCCGTTCGCGCTCCCAGCGTGCGAGGCGCTGCAGGTCGCGCCGAACGCGCTGCGGATCGACCTGGCGGCCGGGCAGATGCATGTTGGCGTCGGCGATCAAGCGGCGCTCGTCGGCGCGGAGCGCCATCCACTTCGCGAGCACGTCGTCGGAGTCGGGCAGCCGCGCGCTGCCGTAGGGGCGGGAGTGGTCGGGGAAGGCGACGCAGTACTCGCTCAGCAGCGCGCCGGTGCGGGGCATGTAGGAGACGATCGGCTTGTGCGGGTAGAGGAGGTAGGCGTAGCGCTCGCCGGAGGCGCCGTAGACGCGCAGAAACCCGAGATCGCGATACATCGCCCACTCGTGCTGGTTCACGCACGAGCGCAGGAGCTCGCGGGCGCGCTGCTCGGCGCGGCGCTCGCGGCCCGGGTCGTAGTCCAGCTCGCGCGTCACGGCGAACACTCCACCGAATACGCCACCGCGTGCGCGTGCGCGCAAACGTTCCGCACCGGCCGTGACCCTCGACCTGCCGAGCTCCCACACGAGCGCGCTCAGCACGAGCATCGCCGTGGTCAACCCGAGCAGCACCGCGCGACCGCGCTAGCTCGCCCCGCCGGCCGCGCGGGGGAAGAAGATCACGCGCTCGGCGTCGCGCGGCACCTCGGCGAAGCTCTTCACCAGCTCTGCCTCGCGCCGCCCGTCGTTCGTCTCGGTCGGCACGGCCGCCCACATGCCGGCGTCGAGCTCGCGCCTGAACGCCTCGATCAGCGCCCGCTCCTCCTCGGCGACCTCGACGTCGCCCTCCGCGAGCACGATCTCACCGTGACCTGGCTTCAGACGCAGGAATCTCATCGGTGTCCCGGCTTCATTCGCGGGGGCTTCATCGCCAGACGGGTGTCGTTCGCGGCGGGATCATCCTCCTGCGATTATGGCACGGCGGCGGCGCTGAAATCTCAGCTCCCGCGCATTCGCTCCAGCCCGAGGACGTCGACCGGACCCGCGCCCGCGCCGACGTCGCGCAGCCCTTTGGCGATCGCCTCCCCCGCGAGTGAGCGCGCGACCCGAGCCGCCTGCAGCGTGGTGTCCCCGAGCGCGAGTCGCGCCGTGAGCACCGCGGAATGTGTGCACCCGGACCCGTGCGCAGCACCGTCGCGGTGGCGCTCGCCGGGAATCTCGACGATCTGCGGGTCGCTTGCGCGATCGTTCGCCTCGCTCCCGCGCCTGCTCGCTCCTCCCCTACGAACGCTCGGCTCACCCCACCGATCGCTCGGTGACCGTTCGAGCAGCAAGTCGACGGCGCGCCCGCGGTGCCCTCCGGTGAGCACGACGGCGCCGGGACCCAGCGCAAGCACCGCCCGCGCGAGCTCCCGCGCCTCTTCCTCCTCCTCGTCCTTTCCCTGGCCCTCCCCCGGTCCGGTCCTCGCGCCGCTCGCGCGCGGGGGGAGTCCGGCGAGCACGCGGGCCTCGGGCAGGTTGGGCGTGAGCACGCTCGCGCGCGGCACGATCTCGGCGATCAGCGCGCCCTGCGCGTCCTCGTCCAACAGGCGCGCGCCGGACTCGGCGACCATCACGGGATCGACGACCACGGGCGTCCCCGCGGGCAGCTCATCGAGCGCGTGGGCGACCGCGAGCGTGATCTGCGCACTGCCGAGCATCCCCACCTTGACCGCATCCGCGCCGATGTCCGCCAGGACCGCTCGCACCTGTGCGAGCACGATCTCCGGCGGCACCTGATGGATCGCCGTGACACCGAGGGTGTTCTGGGCGGTGATCGCGGTGATCGCGCTCGTGCCGTGCACGCCGCAGCGCGCGAACGCCTTCAGGTCGGCCTGGATCCCGGCGCCCCCGCCCGAGTCCGCGCCGGCGATCGTCAGGGCGACCGGGGTTCTGCGCCTCCCGGCAGCGTCCGTCCCGGTCTCCCCCACCGCCGCTTCGCGCCCACCGCGCGCCATCGCGATCAGTCCGGTCGCGGCGCGGTACGGCGCCGGCGCGGAAAGATCGTGTAGCTGCCGATCGCGGTCACGAGCAGACGGCCGTCCTCGTGGCGTACCTCGCTGTGCATGACCGCGGTCGTGCGGTTGCGCCGGTCGAGCGTGGTCGAGCACACGATCTCTCCCTCCGTGGCGGTCTGCACGTAGTTGATCGAGATGCCGATCGTCGCGATCCGCTCCTCCGCCGTCGTCTGCGCCCATAGCGTCGAGCCCATGCAGTAGTCGACCAGCGCGTATGTGACCACGCCCGACAGCAGCCCGCCCGCGTTGATCAGCTCCGGGCGGATCCGCAGCCTCACCGTCTGCGGATCGTCCCAGCGCATCCCCATGAACCCGCTCACGCCGTCGATCGACCCTGGACCGCCGGCGGGAGGGTCGGTCCTGCCCGAGGCATCGGCGCCGGGCATATCGGCGACGGCCCCCGCATCGATGGAGGCGTCCGCCGACACGGGGGCAGATGTCGCTGAACCGGCGGAGTGTCTGTCAATCGCGTCGTCCATGCGACGAGAGGCTACGCGAGCGCGCCCGTTCACGTCCGCGCGAGACCAGTGCCACAGACTTGTGACGGTATTGAGTGTGGATCGTCACATACGTGCGTCTGCGGTCACATCTGCCGATCTAGCGTGCTCGATATGCGCACGACAGACATGCCCGAACCCAGCCCAGACGCCAACCGCGGGGATGCGAAGCCCGCTGACCCGCGCCACGCCCTCGGCCGTCGCGGCGAGCAATTCGCCGCTGAGCACCTGCACCGACTGGGATTCTCTCCGCTGGGGCGCAACGAGCGCACCCGTTACGGCGAGATCGACCTGATCGCATTCGATGGCAGGACACTCATTTTTGCCGAGATCAAGACCAGGCGCGTGGACGCCCGCCCGGGCGGGCCCCGGCCCGATCAGCAGCCGCTGCACTGGCTCCGCCCCCGTCAGCGCATCCGCCTGCGCAAGCTCGCCACGGCTTGGCTGACCGACGAGAAGCACATCCGCCCGACCGCCCACACGATCCGCTTCGACGCGATCGGCGTGATGATCGACAGCAAAAACCGACTGCTGCGCTTGGACCACATCGAGGGGGCGTGGTGAGGATCGGGCGCCGACATGGGGCGCGTGGCAGATGAGCGCCCGAGGCGACTTCAAGAAGATCCGGCGTCGCGCGGAAGATCAGGGGTGGCGCGTGGAGAAGCGCAAGGAGTACTGGCTGTTTTTCCGCCCGACAAGACCCAGGATCCATGCAAGATGGCGGGCACCCCGTCATCTTCCCGATCGTGGGTGAACTTCCTCTCCTGCATGAAGCAAAAGGGGTATAAAAGATGATCGTGGAGTATCGAACCTGGACCTCTGTGGCAGACGTGCCGTTTAGCGACGAATCCAAATGGCTGCCGTTGACTCGGTACCTTGACCGTGAATACCCAGATCTCGGCCCGGTCACGACATGGGAGGAGACGGCGATAGTGCTCATTTTCGCCGACGACGAGCCCGACCCCGCGACCGCGGCGGAAAAAGCTGCGCGAATCGTGAGCGAGGCGCTGCACGCGACCGGGCTCGCCGATCGCTTCCCGACGGTCTACCAGGTCGAACCGGCCACCGACGAGGTTTCCGCGGACCTGGTTCCCGCGTAGCGTTTCCCGTCCCGCCTCACGCCTTGCCGCGAACCAGCGCGTCGGCCTCAGAGCGCCAGCTGCTGGTATGCCAGCGACTGAAACGACATGCGGTGCAGGGACGAAACTCCCTGACGGGCGATCGCCTCGCGGTGCACCGGGGTTGAGTAGCCGACGTGCTCGGCAAAGCCCCAGCCCGGGTGCTGGGTGTCGGCGTGCTGCATGTAGCGGTCACGGGTGACCTTGGCGACGATCGACGCGGCCGCGATCGCCGCGCTCGTGGCGTCGCCGTCCACGATCGCGCGCTGGGGACGCTCGAACTCGGGCACGGAGAAGCCGTCCACGAGACACACGACCTCGCCCGGGACGCCGGCCGTGACGTTGCGCAGCGCATCGCGCAACGCCGCGAGGTTCGTGACGTGCAGTCCGCGCTCGTCGATGCCGCCCACACAGCGTGAGACGACGGCTACGCGAGCCGCACATCGCAACACCAGCGGGTAGAGCTCCTCGCGCGCCTGCGGAGTGTGCTGCTTGGAGTCGTTCAGCGCGCTCAACGAACGCAGCTCGCGTGTGGTGAGCGCGTCGTAGTCGAACAGCACACCGGCGGCCACAAGCGGCCCCGCCAGGCAGCCCCGGCCGGCCTCGTCGGCGCCCGCGACCAGCGGGACGTCGAGGCGACGGTCGAACGCGAACAGGCGCCGTCCGCTGGTGCGGGCCCGCGCGCGGCGACGCCGGGTGCGGGCGGAGCCTCCCGACTTCCCCGACGCGGGTTTGGCCGCGCCGGCGTCCGCGAGGACGGTGGGACTAGAAGAACCCGATGCGGTCGGGAGGCCAGTAGGTGGCGAATGCTTCGCCGATGATCCATGAAGTGGGGACCGGCCCCCAGAACCTGCTGTCGTCGGATTCGCCACGGTTGTCCCCCATCATGAACCAGTGTCCGGCCGGAATCCTGATCGGGACCGGGAAGCTGCACTCGGCGCTGCCTTCGCACTGGCGGATGTAGGCGTCCTTCTCGAGGTGGCCGTTGCGGGTGACGTGGCCTTCGTGGATCGAGATCACGTCCCCGGGGCCGGCGACGATGCGCTTGATGAAGTTGACGCTCGTGTCCTCTGTCGGCACCGGTTCGGCACACGCGGCACCGCCCAGTTTGACGGTGTGTGCGATCGGTCCGCACTGCTGCTGCTGAGCCCCCTTGGGAGGGTGAAAGACGGTTATCTGCCCAACGTGAGGTTTGCTGAAATGAGTGCCGATACGATCGACGAGCACCCGCTGGCCGATCGCCAGGGTCGGTTCCATGGAGCCGCTGGGGATCCGGTAGGGCTTGACGATCCACGCCTGGATGGCCAGCGCGAGACCGAGCGCGACGAGCACGATCACGACCAGCTCGACGAGCGAGTTGGTCGTCGATTTGGTGCGCTTGGGGGTCACTGGCGTGGGCCCCTCGTGCGAGCGCTCACGCCGGCGTGTCGCCGGCGACCTCACCCCCCTGGGTGTCGCCGGCATCGGGGGATGGGGAATCGGCGGCCGGCGTCTCGGACTCGGCCGTCGCGGACGTAGTCGCCTCCGTCTCAGCCCCCCCGGGCGCCTGTGCCTCCGCTGATGTCTCAGCCCCCCCGGGCTCGGCGGACTCGGCCGTCGCGGACTGCGCCGGCGGCCCGTCCTGCCGTACCGCCTCCGCATCGGCGGTCGCCTCGGCCTGGGCTACGGCCTCCGCGCCGGCGCTCTCGACCTCGGCTCCGTCCTGCACCGCCTGCACGCCCTCGGCGACCGTCTCCTCCGCCGTCATGCCCTCCGCGTCGGTCGCCCCGGCGGGCTCATGCATCAGGCCGGGCTCGACCGTCTGTTCGGGGCCGGTGTAGCGACGCTCGCGCACACGCGCGCGCTTGCCGACACGATCGCGCAGGTAGTAGAGCTTCGCTCGCCGCACATCGCCGCGGGCCGCCAGCTCGATGCGCTCGATCTTCGGGGAGTGCACCGGGAACATGCGCTCGACGCCGACGCCGAACGACTGCTTGCGCACGGTGAAAGTCTCGCGCGCGCCGTGCCCCTGGCGCTTGATCACGATGCCCTCGAACACCTGCACGCGCCGGCGGGTGCCCTCGATCACCTGGAAGTGGACCTTGACACGGTCGCCCGGCGCGAAGGCAGGGACGCGGCGCAACTGCGCGCGCTCGATGGTTTCGATAACGCTGCTCATAACGTAAGGGGGTGCGAGGCATCGCGCCTGGGCAACCGCTTCGCAAGCCCCGAGAAGGGCACGACGGTCGGCGCGGTCAGGAATGGTAGCGGACGGTCGGTCGGTGCGCCCTCACTCCAAGCGCGACGGCCACCTGGGCTTGTAACCCTCGGGTCCACGCGGCACTCGCGGATATCCGCTCAGACGCCGCCCGGCGAGCAGCCTCACCGGCGTTATCGCCCCCCCGCGTCCCCGCCGACGTCCGACTCGTCCCGTTCCCGACTGCGCTGCAGCCGCCACTGCGCGATGCGCTGATGATGCCCGGACAGCAGGATCTCGGGCACGCGCCAACCGCGATACTCGGCCGGGCGGGTGTAGTGCGGATACTCGGGACGTCCTTCCAGAGTGGGGCTGAAGGACTCCTCGATCGCCGACTCCTCGTGCCCGAGTGCGCCCGGGAGCTTGCGCAGGACGGTGTCGCACACGACCATCGCCGCCGGCTCGCCGCCCGCGAGGACGTAGCGCCCGATCGATATCTGCTCGGTCGCGAAGTGCTCGAGGATGCGCTCGTCAAAGCCCTCGTAGCGACCACACAGGAGCGTCAATGCCGGCTCGCCCGCCAGCTCGCTCGCCAGCTCGTCGTCGAGCAGGCGCCCGCCCGGAG
This sequence comes from Solirubrobacteraceae bacterium, assembly GCA_035948355.1. Classification (GTDB taxonomy): domain Bacteria; phylum Actinomycetota; class Thermoleophilia; order Solirubrobacterales; family Solirubrobacteraceae; genus Palsa-744. Next base: position 2,432 of record DASZJF010000032.1, on the reverse strand, counting down.
TCAGCGCGATCACCCGGCGCTGCTCGCGCAGCCGCACAGGGTCGATCCCGTAATGGGCCCGCAGCGCGCTGTCGAGCACGTCCACGCGCAACACCATCCCCGCGCCGCCCCCAAACGGCGTGTCGTCCACCTGTCCGGCGCCGAGCGGGGTGTGCTCGCGGAAGTTCACGCACTCGATGCGCGTTCCCGCCGCGAACGCGTTGCGCACGTGGCGCTGCTCGGTCAACCACGCAAACCACTCGGGGAACAGCGTAAACACGTCGATCTCCACGGCGACTACTCCTCGACGAAGCCCATGTTCACGTCGATCCGGCGCGCCGCGACGTCAACGCGGCGGATCGCGTCTTTGACCATCGGCACCAGCAGCGATCCGCCGTCCTCTCGCGCCACCTCCAGCGCCTCGCACGATGGCAGCTCGATCATCCGTGTCACCGTACCGACGCGGCGTTCCCCGTCATGGACGGCACAGCCCTCCAGCTCGTGCGCCCACCATTCGCCCTCGCCCAACGGCGGCGCGTCCACCGCCGCCACCGTGAGCTCCTCACCGCGCAGCGCCTCCGCGCCGGCGCGCTCCTCGACGCCGTGCACGCGCACGATCGGGCGCCGGTCGGTCCCGGCGCGGCGCACGATCGCCACGGTCCTGCCGGCGATCGTCACGTCGGCGCCGAGCCTCAGCAGGCGCGGACGGGCGCCCGTGACGTAGAAGCTGCCGTCGAGGCCGTGCGCGCGGCCGACCCTGCCCGCGGGCAGCCGATCTTCGGGAGCGGAGCTGCTGGGGTCCACCGCCGTCCGGGTTCCCTGTCTGAAGGAGCGCTCGACGTGCGTCAATCGACGATGTCGACGAGTACCCGGCGTCCCGCGCCGGTCGCGGCGGCTTTCACGACCGTGCGCAGCGCGTGGGCGGTGCGTCCGCCGCGCCCGATCACCTTGCCGTAGTCGCCGTCGGCGACGCACAGCTCCAGCACGATCGTGCCGTCATCCTCCTCGAACCGCTCGACCGAGACCTCCTCGGGCTCGTCGACCAGCCCTTCGGCCAGATACTCGAGCAGCTGACGCGGAATCTCGCCGGAGCTGTCCTCTTGCGTGGCCACCGTCCGTGCCCCGGCGTGCAGTTAGATCAATCGCCCTGGGGCATGATGCCCTGGATGCGCAGCAACTTACGTACGGTGCTCGACGGTTGCGCCCCGCGCGCCAGCCAGCTGCGTGCGCGCTCGGAGTCGATCGCGATCGTCGAGGGGTTCGTCTGCGCGTTGTACTGGCCGATCGTCTCGATCACGCGCCCGTCGCGCGGCGAGCGCTGGTCGGCGACGACCACGCGCCAGATCGGGTCCTTCTTGCCGCCCACTCGCGTGAGCCTGAGCCGTACCGACAACTTGTGTTCCTCTCTTGAGCCAACGCGCACCAGCATCGTCGGCTGCACCTGTCGCTTTGCGAAATGTTGCTGTTTTGCTGATTGGTTCTAGAGAGCTTAGACGGTGAGCGGACGCACAGCGGTCAGACCCACGGTCACCGCGCCTGGCGCATGAGGGCGCCGATGTCGGGCATGCGCCCGCGCCCGACCTGCTTCATCAGCTTGCGGGTCTGGCCGAACTGCTTGACGAGCTGGTTGACCTGCTGCACGCTGGTGCCCGATCCGCGGGCGATACGCAGCCTGCGCGAGCCCTTGATCAGCTCGGGCCGGGCGCGCTCTGCGGGGGTCATCGAGAGGATGATCGCCTGCACGCGGTCGAGCTCGCGCTCGTCCACCTTCATGTTCTGCAGCTGATGGCCGGCCAGGCCGGGGATCATCCCCAGCAGGTTCGTCAACGGGCCCATCCGCCGCACCGTCTTCAACTGCGCGAGGAAGTCATCGAGACCGAACTCGTCGCGCGTGAGCTTGCGTTGCAGCTGGAGCGCCTCGTCCTCGTCGAACTGGCGCTCGGCCTGCTCGATCAGGCTCATCACGTCGCCCATCCCAAGGATCCGCTGAGCCATGCGATCGGGGTGGAAGCGCTCGAACTGGTCGAGCTTCTCTCCGGTGGAGGCGAACATGATCGGCTTGCCGGTCAGCGCCTTCACCGACAGCGCGGCGCCGCCGCGCGCGTCGCCGTCGAGCTTGCTCATGACCACCCCGTCGAACCGGACCTCCTGCGCGAACCGCTCGGCCACAGACGCCGCGTCCTGGCCGGTCATCGCGTCGAGCACCAGCAGCACGTCGGTCGGCCGGACCGCGGCGCGAATCCGCACGAGCTCGGCCATCAGCTGCTCGTCGACGTGCAGGCGGCCGCTGGTGTCGACGATCAGCACATCCTTGCCCTCCCGAGTGGCGCGCTCCAGCGCCCATGCGGCGATCTCGACCGGGTCGCGCGTCGTCCCCTGCTCGTACACCTCCGCTCCCGCCCGAGCGCCGACCTTGACGAGCTGCTCCACCGCCGCCGGGCGGTGGGTGTCGC
>DASZJF010000031.1:0-55191 GCA_035948355.1 Solirubrobacteraceae bacterium | reverse complement strand
CAAGCTCCTGCACCTCGTCGACGACAAGATCCACGCCCGCTCGACCGGTCCCTACTCGCTCGTCACCCAGCAGCCGCTGGGCGGCAAGGCGCAGTTCGGCGGCCAGCGCTTCGGCGAGATGGAGGTGTGGGCGCTGGAGGCGTTCGGCGCCGCCTACACGCTGCAGGAGATGCTCACGATCAAGTCCGACGACACGGTCGGGCGCGTGAAGGCCTATGAGGCGATCGTCAAGGGCGAGAACATCGCCGAGCCCTCGATCCCCGAGTCGTTCAAGGTCCTGCTCAAGGAGATGCAGTCGCTGGCGCTCGACGTCAACGTCGTCTCCGAGGAGGGCCAGCGCACGGAGATGCGCGACGAGGACGACGACCTGCTGCGGGCGGCCGAGGAGCTCGGCATCGACCTCTCGGGCGTGCGCGCCCCGTCCAACGGCGCCGCCGCCGACGAGACGCTGGAGGGCGAGGACGCGACCGGCGCCACCGCCGGCGAGGCCAAGAGCGATGCCGAGGTCGAGGACGAGGTTGAGTCCCCGGATGCCGTCGAGGAGGACGTGGCTGTGGAGGGTCTGGACGTCGAGGAGCTGCTCGGCGAGGGCGTCGCCGAGCTGGACATCGAGGCTCTGGTTGAGAGCCCATCGGAGGACCTGGTCGAGGAGACCGAGACGTAGATCGCCGCGTCGGACGTCGCCACACCGGCGGCGCTCAGCACCCGCCGGCGGTTCGGCGGGGACACCGTAGGAAACAGAACCGCCACCGTCCGTTTCACCCGCGAGCGAAAGCCAGAACATGATCGACATCAACAACTTCGACGCCATCGAGATCTCCCTCGCCTCCTCCAAGCAGATTCGCGGCTGGAGCTCGGGCGAGGTGATCAAGCCGGAGACCATCAACTACCGCACGCTCAAGCCCGAGAAGGACGGGCTCTTCTGCGAGCGCATCTTCGGTCCGACGAAGGACTGGGAGTGCTACTGCGGCAAGTACAAGCGGGTTCGCTACAAGGGCATCGTGTGCGAGCGCTGCGGCGTGGAGGTCACGCGCTCGAAGGTCCGTCGCGAGCGCATGGGCCACGTCGACCTGGCCGCCCCCGTCAGCCACATCTGGTTCTTCAAGGGCGTGCCCAGCCGCATCGGCTACCTGCTCGACATGGCGCCCAAGGAACTGGAGAAGGTCCTGTACTTCGCCGCCTCGATCGTCACGTGGGTGGACGACGAGGCGCGCTCGAAGGACCTGGACACGCTCGAGCAGGAGGTCAACAAGGTGCTCGACTCCTACGCGGCCGAGCGCGAGGAGCGGGTGCTGGAGCTGCGCGAGTCGCTCAAGCGCCGCGAGAAATACTTGCAGAACGGCAAACAGACGTCCTTCAACGACGAAGATCACCTGTGGGCGGACTCGCTCGACGTGAACCTGCAGAAGATCTCCGACGAGGAGCGCGAGAAGCTCGTCAAGGAGCTGCGCAAGACCTTCGACGCTGACATCGCCGACACCGAGGCCTACATCGAGGACGCCGCCGAGCGCATGCGGGGCGTGTGGGAGCTGTTCAAGACGATGGAGCCCAAGCAGATCGAGCACGACGAGACGACGTTCCGCGAGCTCAAGGAGCGGTTCGGATCGCCGTACGGGTTCGGCGAGTACTTCCGCGGCGGGATGGGCGCGGAAGCCGTCAGGGATCTCCTCCAGCAGGTCGACCTGCAGGCCGAACGCAAGGAGCTGGAGGAGCAGGTCAAGACCGCCAAGGGTCAGAAGCAGGCGCGCGCGGTCAAGCGACTGAAGGTCGTCAGCGCGTTCATCCAGTCGGGCAACAAGCCCGAGATGATGGTGCTCGACGCCGTCCCGGTGATCCCGCCGGAGCTGCGCCCGATGGTGCAGCTCGACGGCGGGCGCTTTGCGACCTCCGACCTCAACGACCTTTACCGCCGCGTGATCAACCGCAACAACCGCCTCAAGCGCCTGCTCGATCTGGGCGCGCCGGAGATCATCGTCAACAACGAGAAGCGCATGCTGCAGGAGGCCGTGGACGCGCTGTTCGACAACGGCCGCCGCGGGCGGCCCGTGACCGGCCCGGGCAACCGGCCGCTGAAGTCGCTGTCGGACATGCTCAAGGGCAAGCAGGGCCGTTTCCGCCAGAACCTGCTCGGCAAGCGCGTGGACTACTCCGGGCGCTCGGTGATCGTGGCCGGCCCGTATCTGAAGCTGCACCAGTGCGGCCTGCCGAAGATCATGGCGCTGGAGCTGTTCAAGCCGTTCATCATGGCGCGGCTGGTCGAGCGCAAGTCCGCGCAGAACATCAAGGCCGCCAAGAAGATGGTCGACTCGATGATCGGCGAGGTGTGGGACGTGCTCGAGGAGGTCATCCACGAGCATCCCGTGCTGCTCAACCGCGCGCCGACGCTGCACCGTCTGGGCATCCAGGCGTTCGAGCCGCTGCTGGTCGAGGGCAAGGCGATCCAGGTGCACCCGCTGGTCTGCCACGCGTTCAACGCCGACTTCGACGGCGACCAGATGGCCGTGCATCTGCCGCTGTCCGCCGAGGCCCAGGCGGAGGCGCGCATCCTGATGCTCTCCTCCAACAACATCCTGTCCCCCGCGCACGGCGCGCCGCTGGCGACGCCGACGCAGGACATGATCCTCGGCGCCTACTACCTGACGTATGGGCCCGAAGCCGACGAGCTGTCCGCCAAGCGGGAGCTGTTGACCAATGGCAGCTGGCCGGCGGACGAGGCGCGTCCGCACGTGTTCAGGACCGCGCAGGAGGCCGAGCTGTCCTACGAGGCGGGCGTGGTCAAGCTGCACGACGTCGCCGAGTTCAGGCCGTTCGGACGTGATGGCGGCCACGTGCTGAGCACGGTCGGGCGGATCATCTACAACGACCGCATCGAGCGGGCGCTGGCCGAGGCGCTGGGCGACTCCTTCGACGCGAGCAAGTACGTGTTCGTCAACCAGTCGATGAAGAAGCGCGACACGACCAGGCTGATCGACGCGCTCGTGCAGACCTACGGAGCGACCACGATCTCGCTGGTGCTCGACGCGTTCAAGGACCTCGGGTTCAAGTACGCGACGCAGGCCGGCATCACGATCTCCAAGAACGACGTGGTCGTGCCGCCGAGCAAGCAGGCGATTCTCGACAAGTACGAGGCGCTCGTGACGGAGATCTCGGATCAGTACGACATGGGCCTGATCACCCAGGAGGAGCGCCACGAGGCGGTCGTGGAGAAGTGGAACGCGGCCACCGACGAGGTCGCCGACGCGATGATCGAGAACCTCGACACGCTCAACCCGATCTTCATGATGGCCAACTCGGGCGCCCGCGGGTCGTTCAAGCAGATCCGCCAGCTCGCGGGCATGCGCGGTCTGATGGCAAACCCGAAGGGCGAAATCATCGAGCGGCCGATCAAGGCCAACTTCGTCGAGGGGCTGTCGGTGCTCGAGTACTTCATCTCCACCCACGGCGCGCGCAAGGGTCTGGCGGATACCGCGCTGCGGACCGCCGACTCGGGCTACCTGACGCGCCGGCTGGTGGATGTGGCCCAGGACGTGATCATTCGCGAAGCCGACTGCGGGACCGAGGAGCACATCGAGATGGCCGTGTGGGGCGATGGCGGCGAGGAGCCCAACGAAGACCTCGTCGGGCGCGTCGCGGCCCAGCCGATCACGACCAAGCGCGGGCGGATGCTCGTCGAGCAGGGCGCCGAGGTCGGGCGCGCCGAGCTCGCCGAGATCGTGCAGGCGTTCGCGGACGACCATGAGAAGGGCGTGCGTGTGGCGGTGCCAGTGCGGTCGGTGCTCAAGTGCAAGGCCCCGAGCGGTGTCTGTCAGGCCTGTTACGGCCGGGCGATGGCAACCGGGGCGCTCGCGCAGATCGGCGATGCGGTCGGGATCATCGCCGCCCAGTCGATCGGCGAGCCCGGCACGCAGCTGACGATGCGCACGTTCCACACCGGCGGGGTCGCCGGCGCGGACATCACGCACGGGCTGCCGCGGATCGTCGAGCTGTTCGAGGCGCGCAAGCCGAAGGGGCTGGCCAAGATCGCCGAGCAGGACGGGAAGGTCTCGATCGAGGAGACCGAGAAGGCGCTCACGGTCACGATCACCGACGAGGCCGGCGAGGAGCACAAACACGCTTTCCCCAGGCGCACCCGACTGTTCGTTGCCGAAGGCGAGAAGATCCAGGCCGGCAAGCAGCTGAACGAGGGCTCGCTGTATCCGCACGAGCTGCTCGCGATCAGGGGACGGACCGTGACCGAGCAGTACCTGGTCAAAGAGGTCCAAGAGGTCTACAAGTCCCAGGGCGTGGACATCAACGACAAGCACATCGAGCTGATCGTGCGCCAGATGCTGAAGAAGGTGCGGGTCGATCAGAAGGGCGACACCGACTACCTGCCCGGCCAGTTCGTGGACCGCTTCGAATTCGCGAAGGTCAACGAGGAGATCGCTCACAAGAAGGGTGAGACGGCGCAGTTCGAGGACATCATCCTCGGCATCACCAAGGCATCGCTGAACACCGACTCATTCCTGTCGGCCGCCTCCTTCCAGGAGACCACGAAGGTCCTGACCGACGCCGCCCTGGAAGGCAAGACCGACCGCTTGAACGGGCTGAAGGAGAACGTGATCATCGGCAAGCTGATCCCGGCCGCGACCGGGCTGAAGCGCTACCGGCGGATCGAGATCGAACCGTCCGAACCGCTGCCGCGGGCGATCGACGACGTCGGCCTGCTCGACCAGGATGAGATCGCGGCCGAGCTCGGACTGTCGGGCGGCGACGGGCTCGGGGGGTACGGCCAGGAGTTCGACGCCGACCTCGCCTCGCTGGAGAAGATCGGCGCCGGCACGACCGATCCGGGGTTCGTGGAGGAGCTCGCCGACCTGGAGGTCCCGGACGAGCCCTCCTCCGGGGAGTAGCCCTCGGGCGCGATAGCTCATCAGGCGCGGCCGGATGATGTCCGGTCGCGTTTGTGGGGGTAGACCAGACGGTATGCGCCGCATGGCGGCCCCCCCGTTCGGGCGGGCCGGTCCGGGCCTGCTTATCACGGACCGCCCGGCCGTCTACCGCTGAGTCGTCCATCGCCGGCGCCGGCGCGCTCTCCGCGCGGTATGTAGCCTGCGCCTGCGATGTGGGATGAGCTGACAGCGCGCCTGGAGGGTGAGATCGTCGTGCTGGAGCCGTTGGAGGCGCGTCACGAGGAGGGCCTGTTCGCTGCCGCCCAGCATCCTGAGATCTGGAAGTGGCTGGCGCCGGTTGGAGACAGTCGCGAGCTCTTCTCGGCCTGGATGGCCGCGAGCCTTGCCGAGTCGCGGGCGGGCAGGGAGGGGGTATTCGCGACGATCGATCGCGCGAGCGGGAAGCCGATCGGCAGTACGCGCTATCTAAACATCCGCGAGGCTCATCGAGGTGTGGAGATCGGCTGGACCTGGATCACGCCCTCGATGTGGCGGACGGGGGCGAACGTCGAGGCGAAGCTGCTGATGCTGGAGCACGCGTTCGAGTGCCTTCGGTGCATGCGGGTGGAATTCAAGACCGACTCTCGCAACGAGCGTTCCCGCGCGGCACTGGCGGCGCTGCCCGCCGAGTTCGAGGGCGTCCTGCGCAAGCACATGCTGATGCCGGGCGTGGGCGTGCGCGACTCCGCCTACTACAGCGTGATCGAGGAGGAATGGCCTCGGGTGCGCGCCAGCCTGGAACGCCGGCTGTCCGCCGGCGCCGGCTCCCGCGCCCAGTCCACCAGCAGCTGAGCCTCGGTGGAGGTGAGGCCACGCTCGGGGGCGGTCTGGACGAGCAGCGTCGGCGCGGGGCGTGCGTCGGCCCAGGCATGACAGGCGTCGTTGAACGCGTCGTCGATCCACGCCAGCGCTCGCGAGCCGGCGTGCTCCTCGATCGCGGCCAGCTTCCAGTGCGCGTTGCTGCGCCCGGGCGAGCGCTCGAAGCGCAGGAACGGCAGACCTGACGGCAGGTCGAGCAGGCGCGGCAGGTATTCCTCGGCCTTCTCCTCCCAGCCGCTGGTCCACACGAGGTCGAAGTCGGCGGCGAGAGCCAGGAGGTGGCCGGCGGCGGCAGGCGAAAGGCAATGCGGTATGCCGTCGATCGTGTGAAATGAGCATGCGGGCGCCGTGGAGCGCTCGGTCCAGGGTGTCTGGCCGGTGAAGCCGAACAGCGAGATGACTCCGTCGATGTCCACCATCAGCAGGGGCTTCTCGCTGGAGTGTCGTTCTTTAGCTTCCATACAGGTTCGCCCCGGTAATGTGCCCGGATCGAGTGCGGCCAGTAAAGCAGCAGCCGGGCTCTGTCGATGGGCTCTAGGGCGGGCGCGGGGACGCCGACAGCTCTGCAGCACGACCATCCCACCCGCACACCCTTGAATCCCCAAACCCGAACCGGACCCCTGATCCCCAACCGCCTATGACCCTCGCCCTCGGCATCCTGCTGGCGCTCGCATGCGCGTTCGTGGCCAACCTCGCCTTCTTCTACAAGTACCGGGGCGCCAACGCCGCGCCGAGCGTACAGGTACGTCACCCGCTGCGCTCCGCGCGGGCGCTGTTCGCCTCCAAGTGGTTCACGATCGGCATGATCGTCGCGAGCGCCAGCTGGGCGCTGCATGTGGCGGCCCTCACGCTGGCGCCGATGTCTGTGATCCAGGTGTCGCTGGCGGCGGGCATCGTGTTCATCGCGGTGATGGCCGACCGCATGTTCGGCTTTGAGGTCGGCCCTCGCCAGTGGGTTGGCCTGTGTCTGACCGGTGTCGGCCTGGTGATGCTCGGCTTGACGCTGCCGGCGATGCACGGTGCGCACTCGCAGTTCTCGCAGGCGGCGATGATCTCCTTTGAGGCCGGCCTGTTCGGGCTGGGAGGCCTGCTGATCATGGGCCCGCGCATGGGCGGTCCGGTGGAGCACCACGGCGTGATGCTGGGCGCGGCCTCGGGCATCCTGTTCGGAGTGTCTGACACGGCCATCAAGGCGCTGTCGGGCATCACCGGCGCGCACGGCCTGCTTGCGCTGCTGCTCAGCCCCTGGCTCGCGGTCGCGGTGCTCGCGTCGATCGTCGCGTTCTACGCGTCGGCGCGCGGACTCCAGGACGGAGACGCCGTGCCCGTTATCGCCGTGACCGGCACGGCCGCGAACATCGCGGGCATCGCGGGCGGGATCGTCGTGTTCGGCGACCCGATGGCTGCCAGTCCCGTAGGCGTGGTGCTGCAGTCGCTGGCGTTCGTGCTCGTGGTCGTAGCGTGTGCCTTGATGCCCGCTCCGATCCGTGCGGCCGGCGTCCCCGCCGCGGCCCCGGCGAGCGCATAGCGGCCGATCGCTCGCACGGGCGCGCCGCGCTGCTACCATCCCGGCCGAATGCCGACCACATCACAGCTCGTGCGCAAGGGGCGGGTCGCTCCGAAGAAGAAGCTGGCGACCCCGGGCCTGAAGTCGGGCAAGGGCCGCAAGAAGAAGGTCGCCGCGCCACAGCGTCGCGGCGTGTGCACGCGCGTGTATACGACGACGCCGAAGAAGCCTAACTCCGCGCTGCGCAAGGTCGCGCGTATCCGCATCTCCGGCTCGATCGAGGTGACCGCCTACATCCCGGGCGAGGGTCACAACCTGCAGGAGCACTCGGTGGTGCTCGTGCGCGGAGGCCGCGTCAAGGACCTGCCGGGAGTCCGCTACAAGGTCGTACGCGGCACGCTCGACGCCGCCGGCGTCAGCGATCGCAAGAAGGCCCGCTCGCAGTACGGCGTGAAGAAAAAGTAACGATTCATGCCTAGACGCGCAGCCGCCCAAGTCCGCCCCGTCGAGGCGGACCCGATCCACCGCTCAAAGCTGGTGCAGCAGGTGATCAACAAGGTCATGCTCGACGGCAAGAAGTCCACGGCCGAGCGGATCGTCTATGACGCGCTGGCGCTGCTGGGCGAGCGCTCGGACAAAGACCCGATCGAGACACTCGAGGCCTCGATCAAGGCGCTGACGCCGACGCTCGAGGTCAAATCTCGCCGCGTGGGGGGCGCCACCTATCAGGTGCCGGTCGAGGTCGCCTCCCGCCGCGCTCGTACGCTGGCGGTGCGCTGGCTGGTCGAGTTCGCCCGCCAGCGCCGCGAGAAGACGATGGCGCAGCGGTTGGCGAACGAGCTGCTGGACGCGCAGTCCCAGCAGGGCGGCGCGTATAAGCGCAAGGACGACATCTACCGCATGGCGCAGGCGAACAAGGCGTTCGCCCACTACCGCTGGTAGCCAGCGGCGCGAGGACGCGGCGCGGACCTTTGTCCTCAGTTGCTCGCGTACGTAGTACGCCACGCTCCTTGCGTCCGCGGTCCGCTTGGTCCTCGCGCCGCTGGGGGCGTGGTGACTCACACGAGTTGGCTGGGATCTTTTGCGAGGATTATTTGAGGGCGACCCCGCGCATGCGCGGGGTCGCCGAGCGGTGCATGCACCGCTCGCAAGGCCGCGCCACATGTGGCGCGGCCCGGGCCCGCCGACCGGAACAGAATGCTCACCGGGGTTGAAGAAAGAAGCTTTGGTACCTAAGCTTTTGGTCCGCATGTCTCCTGACTCGACAGCAGCAGCGGACCCGGGCTTTCACCCGGAGGCCTCCGATCACATAGAGCCCTATGTCTGGAAGATCGCCGGCGTGGTGATCCTCGGGATGATCATGTCGATCCTCGACACGACGATCGTCAACGTCGCGCTGCATACGCTCGGGCACGATCTGCACAGCTCGATCTCGCAGGTCCAGTGGGTCGTCACCGGCTACCTGCTGGCACTGGCGGCGGTGATACCAGTCACCGGCTGGGCCGCGCGGCGCTTTGGGGCCAAGCGCGTATACCTGGTCTCGCTGGTGCTGTTCACGGCCGGCTCGGGCCTGTGCGCGGTCGCCGGCTCGCTCACGACACTCGTGTTCTTCCGCGTGCTGCAGGGAGTGGGCGGCGGGATGATCATGCCGATCGCCCAGCTGATCATGGCCCAGGTGTCCGGCCCCAAGCGGATGGGCCGCGTGATGGGCGTCGTCGTGATGCCCGCGATGCTCGCGCCGATCCTGGGGCCGGTCGTCGGGGGCGTGATCCTGCAGGAGCTGCACTGGTCGTGGATCTTCCTCGTGAACGTGCCGATCGGCGTGATCGCGTTCATCCTCGGTTGGCGCATGCTCCCACAGACCGAGTCCGGCGAGGCGGGACAGTTGGACGTGGTCGGCTTGGGACTGCTCTCCACGGGCGCCACCGCGACCGTCTACGGCCTTTCGCAACTCGGCACGAACGCCAGCCTCACCGCCCCGAGCGTGCTCTGGCCGCTCCTCATCGGGATCGCGCTGACGCTCGTCTTCGGCTGGCACGCGCTGCGTGTCGAGCGGCCATTGCTCGACATCCGCCTGTACAAGAACCGCGTGTTCGGGGCCGCGTCGTTGACGACCTTCGGGCTGGGCGCCTCGCTGTTCGGCGCGATGATCCTGATACCGCTCTACTACCAGGAGGTGCGGGGCGAGAGCATCATCGTCACGGGCCTGCTCGTCGGTCCGCAGGGACTGGGGATGCTGCTCGTCGGACCGCTCAACGGGCGCCTGACCGAACGCTTCGGCGGTGGGCGCGTGGCGATCGTCGGGGTGTCGATCCTGTGTCTGAGCACGGTCCCATTCGTTTTGATCGGCGCGGACACCTCGATTCTGCTGATCTCGCTGGTATTGGCGGTGCGAGGTGTGGGCATCGGGCTGTCGTTCATGCCCGCGATGACCGCCGCTTTCACAGCGCTCCGTCCCGAGGAGCTGTCTGACGCCACGCCGCAGCTGAACATGCTGCAGCGCGTGGGCGGTGCGATCGGGGTGGCGGTGCTCGCCGTCGTCCTGCAGCGGGCCGGCGCCCACGCCTCCACTCCGGCGCAACTCGCGGGCGCGTTCAACACCGCCTACTGGTGGGCGCTGGGGATCGCGCTGCTGTCGCTGATCCCCTGCCTGGTGCTGGCGCGGGCCGAGAACCCGCGGGCAAAGCTGTCTCGCGAGGCCGCCGGTACAGAGGCGACTGTCGAGCCGATCGGCGTTTAGGATCGCGTTGAGCCCAGCGGCCGCCACACGCCTCGCAAAGCGGTCCGACCCCGATCGGGCTGGGTCGCTCAAGCCGTCTGGTGAGGCCGGTGGAGACTCCTCACCCATGGCGGTTGCCCGCAGGAGATCGAAGCCGGCGCCCCCCGAGCCGGAATGGACGGCCGAGCTGGACGAGCTCGGCAAGGCCTTTCGGCGAGCGTTTCGCAGCCTCAATCGTCTGCGCGGACGCGACACTCATCTCGGTGGCTCGGAGCTCAGTCACGCCCAGTTCGAGCTGCTGATCGAGCTCTACGAGCGCGGCGAGCTGCCGGCCGGGGAGCTCGCGGCCGCGGCGCGGCTGACGCCCGCGACGGTCACCCAGATGCTCGAGCATCTGGCGGACTGCGGTCACGTCGAGCGAGCGCGTTCGGAGACCGACCGCCGGGTGGTCGTCTCCCGTCTGACGGCGCAGGGCAGGCGTAAGATCGAGGCCAAGCGCGCCGCCTGGCAGGAGCGCTGGCAGACGGCGTTGGAGGGCATGGGGCCGGGCGAGCTGCGCGCCGCGACACATGTGCTGGAGCGCCTCAGTGTGGCGTTCGAGGATGTGCCGGCTGCCGGGTCATGCCCCGAGTCCGCGGCGGGCGCATAGGGCGAAGACCGCCCGAAATCCTCTGCTATAGTCGGCCTCGCTTTGCGTCCGGGCATAGTCGTGCGAGCGGGCCTGTCGTAAAGTCCCAGCAATCAAGATGGAGATCACCTCGAGCAGATAACGACGCGAACCGGTCCAGACACGACCAGCAGCGCGCGTGGGCCCGAGGGGCCCCATTTTTTTGCCCCGAGCAGGCCGCACCGACACCATCTCACACCCACCAGACCGAGCCCATGCCACGCAAGTTCACACTCCACAACACCCGCAACATCGGGATCATGGCGCACATCGACGCCGGCAAGACGACGACGACCGAGCGCATCCTCTACTACACGGGGCGCACGTACAAGATCGGCGAGGTCCACGACGGCGCGGCCACGATGGACTGGATGGAGCAGGAGCAGGAGCGCGGCATCACGATCACCTCCGCCGCCACCACCGCGGAGTGGAAGGGTCACCGCATCAACATCATCGACACGCCCGGCCACGTCGACTTCACGGTCGAGGTCGAGCGTTCGCTGCGCGTGCTCGACGGCGCGATCGCCCTGTTCGACTCGGTCGCGGGCGTCGAGCCCCAGTCCGAGACCGTGTGGCGCCAGGCCGACAAGTACCACGTCCCGCGGATCGCCTACATCAACAAGATGGACCGTACCGGCGCCGACTTCGAGAAAGGCGTGCAGACGATGGTGGACCGGCTCGGGGCCCAGCCGGTCCCGATCCAGCTGCCGATCGGCGCCGAGGGGGACTTCGAGGGGGTCATCGATCTCGTCGCGATGAAGGCGATCGTCTACAAGGACGAGCTCGGCAAGGAGCAGGACGTCGTGGACATCCCCGAGCGCTTGGCCGAGCAGGCCGCGGCCGCGCGGGAGCACCTGCTGGAGGAAGTCTCCCACTACGACGACGGGCTCCTGGAGCTGATCCTCGAGGAGGCCGACATCTCCGAGGAGCTCCTGAAGCAGGCGATCCGCAAGGCGACCCTGTCGACCAAACTGACCCCGGTCCTGTGCGGCTCGTCGTTCAAGAACAAGGGTGTGCAGCCGCTGCTGGACGCGGTCATCGACTATCTGCCCTCACCGCTGGACGTACCGCCGGTGACCGGCACCGAACTGGTCCGCGGCGAGGAGGGTGAGCGCGAGGTCACTCGCAACCCCGACGACTCAGAGCCGTTCGCCGCGCTGGCGTTCAAGATCATGTCCGATCCCTACGTCGGCAAGCTGACCTACTTCCGCGTCTACTCGGGCCATCTGGAGGCCGGCGCCCGCGTTCTGAACGTGGGCACCGGACGCACCGAGCGGATCGGGCGCATCCTGATGATGCACGCCAACGACCGCGAGGAGGTCGCCGAGGTTTACGCGGGCGACATCGCCGCCGCGGTCGGCATCAAGCAGGTGGTGACCGGCGACACGCTGGCCGCTCCCGACGCCCCGATCCACCTGGAGAACATCACCTTCCCCGAGCCGGTGATCAAGGTCGCCGTCGAGCCCAAGACGAAGGTCGATCAGGAGAAGATGTCGATCGCGCTCGGACGTCTGGCGGAGGAGGACCCGACCTTCCAGGTGCGTACCAACGAAGAGACCGGCCAGACCGAGATCTCGGGCATGGGCGAGCTGCACCTCGAGGTGCTCGTCGACCGTATGAAGCGCGAGTTCGGAGTCGAGGCGAACGTCGGACGGCCGCAGGTGTCATACCGCGAGACCGTGCGCGGAACGGTCGAGAAGGTCGAGGGCAAGTTCGTGCGCCAGACCGGCGGCTCGGGCCAGTTCGGAGTGGTCTACATCAGCCTCGAGCCGGCGCCGGGCGAGGGGTTCGACTTCATCAACAAGATCAAGGGTGGCTCGATTCCCTCGGAGTTCATCCCGGCCGTGCAGAAGGGCGTCGAGGAGGCGCTGGAGAACGGCGTCAAGGCCGGCTATCCGATGGTCGACGTGCGGGTCACGCTGACCGACGGCAAGTACCATGACGTGGACTCCTCGGAGATCGCTTTCAAGGTCGCGGGCTCGATTGCCTTCAAGGAGGCCGCGCGGCGCGCCAAGCCGGTGCTGCTGGAGCCGATCTTCGCCGTCGAGGTCGTCACTCCCGAGGACTTCCTGGGGGAGGTGATCGGCGACCTGAGTCGTCGGCGCGGGCGCGTGGAGGGACAGGAGCGCCAGGGCAACGCGCTGGCGGTCACCGCTCAGGTGCCGCTGAGCGAGATGTTCGGCTATGCCACCGACCTGCGCTCGAACACGCAGGGGCGCGCCAACTACACGATGCAGTTCGAGAGCTATGAGGAGGTTCCGCCGAACATCGCGGAGAAGATCGTCGAGCAACGCACGGGCGAACCCGTACCCGCTTGACGGCAGCACCAGGAAACACAGAACACCGCATTTAGATAGATTTTCTGGGTTCGCCTTTTGACGGCGAACATACAAGTCGATACAGGAGCGAACAGAAAGTGGCGAAGGAGAAGTTCGAGCGCGACAAGCCGCACGTCAACGTCGGGACCATCGGTCATATCGATCATGGCAAGACGACGCTGACCGCTGCCATCACGACGGTGCTGGCGGAGAAGATGGGCGGTGAGGCCCGTAGCTTCGAGGAGATCGACAACGCTCCCGAGGAGAAGGAGCGTGGGATCACGATCGCCACCTCGCACGTCGAGTATCAGACCGAGAATCGCCACTACGCACACGTGGACTGCCCCGGTCACGCCGACTACGTCAAGAACATGATCACGGGCGCCGCGCAGATGGACGGGGCGATCCTCGTCGTCTCCGCCGCCGATGGCCCGATGCCTCAGACGCGCGAGCACATCCTGCTCGCCCGCCAGGTCGGTGTCCCCTACATCGTCGTGTTCCTCAACAAGGCCGACATGGTCGATGACGAGGAGCTGCTGGAGCTCGTCGAGGTCGAGGTCCGCGAGCTGCTCTCCGAGTACGACTTCCCGGGCGACGACATCCCCTTCATCACCGGCTCGGCGCTGAAGGCGCTCGAAGGCGACGAGACCTACAAGGGCAAGATCGTTGAGCTGGCGCAGGCGCTGGACTCATACATCCCCGAGCCCGTGCGCGAGCTCGACAAGCCGTTCCTGATGCCCGTCGAGGACGTCTTCTCGATCACCGGCCGCGGCACGGTCGCGACCGGTCGCGTCGAGCAGGGAATCGTCAACACCGGCGACACCGTCGAGATCGTCGGCGTCCACGACACCACCACGACGGTCGTCACCGGCGTGGAGATGTTCCGCAAGATCCTCGACCAGGGCCAGGCAGGCGACAACGTCGGCTGCCTGCTGCGCGGGACCAAGCGCGAGGAGATCGAGCGCGGTCAGGTGCTGTGCAAGCCCGGCTCGATCACGCCGCACACCAAGTTCAAGTCCGAGGTCTACGTGCTCAAGAAGGAGGAGGGCGGACGCCACACCCCCTTCTTCACGGGCTACAGGCCGCAGTTCTACTTCCGTACCACCGACGTCACCGGCGTGGCCAAGCTGCCCGACGGCGTCGAGATGGTCATGCCCGGCGACAACGTCCAGATGGAGATCGAGCTGATCCAGCCGATCGCCATGGACCAGGGCCTGCGGTTCGCCATCAGGGAGGGCGGGCGCACGGTCGGATCGGGCGTGGTCTCAGAGATCATCGAGTAAC
Organism: Solirubrobacteraceae bacterium; assembly: GCA_035948355.1. Taxonomy (GTDB): domain Bacteria; phylum Actinomycetota; class Thermoleophilia; order Solirubrobacterales; family Solirubrobacteraceae; genus Palsa-744. Next base: position 40,946 of record DASZJF010000031.1, on the reverse strand, counting down.
ACCCGGCGTCTGGCGCCGGGATTCCGGCGACGGCGCATTCAATTGGCAGTCCGATACGACGAACACCAAGCTCCCCGGAGGGGCGTTAACGGAAGGGGCGGTTCCCCGACATGGGATCCGCCCTTTCTCTGCCGCCCCGGATGTAACCGGCGGAGCTCCGCCCGCCGCCGAGTCTCGCGCGGCGCCGGGATGAAGCCGGGTAGCGACCCCGGCGGAGCGAACCAAGCAGACGAGATCGACCAGCGAGAACCGACACACGAGCAAGAGACGGAGCACACACAGATTCCCATGGCGGCAGCCACCCAAAACAAGATCCGCATCAGACTGAAGGCCTACGACACCTCCGCGATCGAGTCCGCGGCCAAGGAGATCGTGGAGACCGCCACGCGCACCGGCGCGAGCGTGTCAGGCCCGGTCCCGCTACCGACCGAGAAGAACGTCTACTGCGTGATCCGCTCGCCGTTCAAGGACAAGGACTCGCGCGAGCACTTCGAGATCCGCACGCACAAGCGGCTGATCGACATCCACCAGCCGACCCCCAAGACCGTCGACTCGCTCCAGCGCCTGGACCATCTTCCAGCCGGCGTCGACATCGAGATCCGGCTGGCGACCTGAGCTGACTCGATGGCGGCGATCCTCGCAAAGAAGCTCGGCATGACCCAGGTCTTCCAGGAGGATGGTCGTGTCGCGCGCGTGACCGTGCTGGAGGCCGGGCCGTGCCCCGTGACCGCCATCCGCACAGTGGAGCGCGACGGCTATGAGGCGGTCCAGCTGGCGTTCGGTGCGGCTCGCGAGAAGCACCTGAGCAAAGCCGAGCTGGGTCATCTGAAGAAGGCCGACGCGCCGCCGATGCGCCACCTGGTCGAGTTTCGCGACGAGGCCGGGGAGCTGCAGCTGGGCGAGACGGTGACCGTCGAGTCCTTCGCGGTGGGAGGGCGTGTGAAGGTCGCCGGAACCTCCAAGGGCAAGGGCTTTCAGGGGACGATCAAGCGCCACAACTTCGCCAGCGGTCCGAAGTCCCACGGCTCGCACAACGTGCGCGCGCCGGGCTCGATCGGCGCCTCGGCGACGCCCTCGCGCGTATTGCGCGGTCTGCGCGGTCCCGGGCACATGGGCAGCCGTCGAGCGACCCAGAAGGGGCTAGAGGTCGTGGCGGTGGACGTCGAGAAGAACCTGCTGATGGTGCGCGGCTCGGTGCCGGGTGCACGGGGCAGCGTGGTGGAGGTGCGCGGAGATGCCTGAGACCGCCGCTCAGAAGCGCTCCAGCGTAAAAGCTCCCGAGGCCCCGGTGCTCGGCGCGAGCAAGACGATCAAGCTGAAGGACGACGCGTTCGCCGCCCGCTGGCACGAGTCGCTGGTGCACCAGAGCGTGCGTGCCGAGCAGGCGGCGCGCCGGCGCGGAACGGCGGCCACCAAAACCCGTGGCCTGGTCTCCGGCGGCGGCGCCAAGCCCTGGCGCCAGAAGGGCACCGGTCGCGCCCGTGCGGGCTCCAGCCGCTCGCCCATCTGGACCGGGGGCGGCACCGTGTTCGGCCCCCACCCGCGCTCCTACACGTTCAAGGTCAACCGCAAGGAGCAGCGCGCGGCCATGCGCAGCGCGCTGTCGTTGCACGCCCAGCGCGGCTCTATCGCGGTGCTCGACGCCTCGGTGTTCGCGGCGCCCAAGACGAGCGAGGCCGCCGACCTGCTGGACGACTGGGGTCAGCCGTTCCCGACGCTCGTGGTGCTCTCGATCGAGGAGCGCAACGCGGCGCTGTCGTTCCGCAATCTCGCCGGCGTCGCGGTGCTGACGCACGAGAACGTCGGCATCGCCGATCTCGTCGGCGCCGCCTCGCTCGTGTGCTCGCAGACGGCCCTCGACGCGCTGAGCGCGCGGGCCGGTGGATCGTCGACCACCAACCAGGATCACGTCCCCGCAGCGAACGCCCCCAAGCCAGAGGCCGCAAAGCCCTCCAAGCAGACGACGGCCGCTGCCCCGGCGACCATCGACGAGGTTGCAGCCGCCGACGAGGCCGCTGCCGACGGGGGGGCCAAGTCCTGATGGACAGCTCCCAGGTGATCATCCGCCCGGTCGTGTCCGAGAAGAGCTACGTTCTCTCGGCGGCGAACCGCTACACGTTCAGGGTTCATCCCGACGCCCACAAGACGCAGATCCGCCAGGCGGTGCAGGAGCTGTTCGACGTGCGAGTGGTCGAGGTGAGGACGCTCAGCGTCAAGTCCAAGCCCAAGCGTCGCGGCACCGTCAGCGGGCGCACGCGCACCTGGAAGAAGGCGATCGTGCAACTGCGTGAGGGCGAGTCCATCCCGATTTTCCACGGCCTGGCGGCCCTGGACTAGGAGTCGAGCGCGATGGCCATTCGCAAGCCCAAGCCCACCAGTCCCGGCAGACGTTTCGTCTCCTACGCCGACTTCGCCGAGGTCACGAAGTCAGAGCCGGAGAAGACGCTCGTGGAGGGCCTGAAGAAGAGCGGTGGGCGCAACGCCCATGGGCGCAAGACCGCTCGTCACCGTGGTGGCGGCGCCAAGCGCGCCTACCGGCGTATCGACTTCAAGCGCCGCAAGGACGGCGTACCCGCGAAGGTCGCGGCGATCGAGTACGACCCCAACCGCTCCTCCTACATCGCCCTGCTGCACTACGTCGACGGCGAGAAGCGCTACATCCTCGCGCCCCAGCGCCTGACCGTGGGTATGACAGTCGCCTCCGGCGACGGCGCGGACATCGCCGTCGGCAACTGCTTGCCGCTAGCCCGTATGCCCGTCGGCACGGTCGTGCACAACGTCGAGCTGCAGCCCGGCCGCGGCGGGCAGATGGCGCGCTCGGCGGGCGCCTCGGTGCAGCTGATGGCGCGCGACGGCGAGATGGCGACACTGCGACTGCCCTCGGGCGAGATGCGACTGGTACGCGCCGAGTGCCGGGCCACGGTGGGAACGATCGGCAACGCCGACCATCAAAACGTCAAGGTCGGCAAGGCGGGGCGCAAGCGCCACATGGGTGTGCGCCCGCAGACTCGCGGCACCGCGATGAACCCCGTCGATCATCCGCACGGCGGCGGCGAGGGCTCGACGACGGCCGGTCGTCACCCGGTCACCCCTTGGGGAGTGCCCACGCTTGGATATCGCACGCGCAAGCAGAACAAGAACTCCGACAAGTACATAGTCCGCGGTCGCCGCCGTGGGAAGGGCAAGAGCCGCTGATGAGCAGATCCAGCAAGAAGGGGCCGTGGGTGCAGGAGCGCCTGCTCGCCCGCATCGAGGCGCTGAACGCCGAGAACAACAAAAAAATGCTGCGCACGTGGTCGCGCGCGTCGACCATATTCCCGGAGATGGTCGGTCACACGATCGCCGTGCACGACGGTAAGAAGCACGTGCCCGTCTTCATCAGCGAGTCCATGGTCGGCCACAAGCTCGGCGAGTTCGCCCCCACGCGTGTATTTCGCGGACACGCCGGCTCGGGGAAGGTCCGATGATGAGCGTCGAGGATGAGAAGGGCGAGACGGCGCCCGAGGAGAGCGAGGCCGCCAAGAAGCCGGCCGCCAAGAAAGCCGCTGCCAAAAAACCCGCCAAAGCCGCCACGAAAGGCGCGGAGGCGAAGGCGCAGGCAGCTGACGAGACCGCGGCCAAGGCCGACGAGCGCAAGCAGCCGGCTGCCAAAAAAGCGGCCAAAGAGCCCAAAGCTAAGAGCGAGAGCGCCAAAGAGCCGACTGCCAAAGAGCCGACCGCTAAAGAGTCGACCGCTAAAGAACCGGCAGCGCAAGAGACAGCCCCGAGCGAGGGCAAAAAAGCCACTCGTTCGGCCGCGGGCAAACCGCCACGACGCCGCGTTGTGCGGGCGCATGCGCGCTACGTGCGCACCTCGGCGCGCAAGGCGCGGATGGTGTGCGGGCACATCCGTGGCAAGACCGTTCCCGAGGCACGCGCTATCCTCGCCTTCACCCCTCGTGAGGTGGCGCGCGACTGGAGCAAGCTGCTGGAGTCGGCGGTCGCCAACGCCGAGAACAACCACGAACTGCTCGAGGAAGATCTCGTCGTGCGCGAGGCCTACGCCGACGAGGGGCCGACGATCAAGCGCTTTCGTCCACGCGCCATGGGGCGCGCGACGCCGATACACAAGCGCACCAGCCACCTGACGATCACCCTGACCCCGGGCTCCTAGGCACGGCTCGCATCCACCACCACACAAAAGACTGAGACAGAGAGAGAAGCGAACAGCAAATGGGACAAAAGGTTCATCCCGAGGCGATGCGCGTCGGCTACATCCACGACTGGAAGTCGAACTGGTTCAACGAGCGCTCGTTCTCCGAGTACCTCGCCGAGGACATCCGCGTCAGGGAGCACATCGTCGGCAAGCTCGCGCACGCCGGCCTCTCGGACATCACGATCCGCAAGGACGCCAACGAACTTGAGGTCAACATCCACACCGCCCGCCCGGGCATCGTGATCGGCAAGTCCGGCACCGAAGTCGACGCGCTGCGCCGCGATCTGCATCGCCTGACCTCCAAGCAGATCAAGGTCAACATCCTCGAGATCAAGCGTCCCGAGCTCGACGCCAAGCTGGTCGCGCAGTCGATCGCCGAGCAGCTGCAAAACAGGGTCGCGTTTCGCCGCGCGATGAAGCGCGCGCTGACCAGCGCGATGCGCTCCGGCGCCAAGGGCGTGAAGGTGCAGGTCGCGGGCCGTCTCGGCGGCGCGGAGATGGCGCGCACCGAAAGCTACTCCGACGGTCGCGTGCCGCTGCACACGATGCGCGCCGACATCGATTACGGCTTCTACGAGGCGCGCACCACGTTCGGGCGGATCGGCGTGAAGTGCTGGGTGAACAAGGGCGAGATCATGCCCGAGGGATACACCGGCGCCGATCTGACCGACATGACCGCGCCTGCGGCCCCCAGCTCTGACCGTGACGGTCGCGGTGGACGCGATGGGCGTGGCGATGGTCGTGGCAGGCGCCGCGACGGTGGCGGTCCGGGTGGCGGTCGCGGCGCCGGCGGGCCCGGCGGCGGTCGCGGATTTGGTGGTCCGGGTGGCGGGCGTGGGTCCGGTGGCCGGGGTGGACGTGGCGGCAATGGCGGTGGTCGTGGCGGTTCCGGAGGCGGTCGTGGCGGCTCGGGTCCGACCGGCGGCGGAGGTCCACGCTGATGCTGTCTCCCAAGCGCGTCAAGCACCGCAAGCAGCACCGCGGACGCCGCGGCGGCGTCTCGCGTGGGCAGGTCAAGGTCCAGTTCGGCGAGTATGGCCTGAAGGCGCTGGAGGAGGGCTGGCTCACCAACCGCCAGATCGAGGCGGCGCGAATCGCGATGACTCGCAAGATCAAGCGTGGCGGCAAGGTTTGGATCAACGTGTTCCCCGACAAGCCGGTCACCAAGAAGCCGGCCGAGACACGCATGGGCTCTGGCAAGGGATCGCCCGAAGGCTGGGTCGCCGTGGTCAAGCCCGGCCGTGTGATGTTCGAGCTGGCCGGCGTGCCCGAGCCCCTCGCGCGCGACGCTATCCGCCTTGCCGCGCACAAGCTTCCGGTGAAATCCAAGTTCGTGCTGCGCGAGGACTGAGAGGACATCGCGATGAACGCCAAGCAGATGAGAGACCTCCAGAGCACCGAACTCGACAAGCAGATCGCGACCCTGCGCAAAGACCTGTTCGGCCTGCGCTTCGCCAACGCCACCGGAGAACTCGACGACACCGCTGGCATCCCGCGCGCCAGGCGCGACCTCGCGCGAGCCCTGACCGTCGAGCGCGAGCGCAAGCTCGCGGCTGAGCGTGCGCAGGGCGACTGATCACAGACAGGATGAGCTGAACATGGCTGACGAACCAGAGAACGAGACAACCGAGACTCCCATGACGGACACGCCCGAGCAGTCTGCGGAGCCCGAGGCGAGTACGCCCGAGCCGGCAGACGCGCCCGCGGGGGCCGAGGATTCCGCACAGGCGGCGCCGGTCGATCGGTCCTCGCCCAAGGAACGCCGCCGCAAGGCGCGCTCGGCCCACACCGGCGAGGCCCGTCCCACGCGCTCGCCCGAGGAGCGTCACGCCGAACGCGTGGCCGAGCGCAAGACCAAGGCCACCCGCCGCCGCGCCCGCCGCCTGCAGGAACGCGCCAAGCGAACGGCCGCCCGCGCCGGCGGTGCCGTCAGCGCTCCCGCGCCGTTGGCGCCCGTGCACGCTCAGACCGAGGGTGTGCGCAAGGTACGTCAAGGCGTGGTCGTCTCCGACAAAGCCGACAAGACGATCACGGTGCGTATCGACACCGCTCGCAGGCATCGGCGCTACGAGAAGATCGTGCGCAGCTCGAGCACGCTGCACGCTCACGACGAGAACAACGACGCTCGCGAGGGTGACACCGTGCGTGTGATCGAGAGCCGCCCGCTGTCGCGTACCAAGCGGTGGAAGCTCGTGGATGTGCTGGAGCGGGCGCGATGAAAATCGGAGATTTTCAGATATCGAGCGCCTGGAGAGCCGCCTCGCTTCGCTCGCGCTCCGTCACCGTAGGGGCCGACTGGATGGAGGCCCGAGCATGATTCAGAATGAGACACGGCTGCGTGTCGCCGACAACACCGGCGCGCGCGAGATCCTGTGCATCCGCGTCAAGGGCGGCTCCCGGCGCCGGTACGCGTTCGTCGGCGACGTGATCACCGCGACCGTCAAGCAGGCGAACCCGCAGGGCGCCGTCAAAAAGGGCGAGGTCGTGACGGCCGTCGTGGTGCGTACGAAAAAGCCGATCGGGCGCGACGACGGCACCTACATCGCCTTCGACGAGAACGCCGCCGTGATCATCGACGAGCAGAACAACCCGCGCGGCACGCGCGTGTTCGGCCCGGTCGCACGCGAACTGCGCGAGCGCAACTTCATGAAGATCGTCTCGCTCGCGCCGGAGGTGCTGTGATGGCCAGTGGGCGCCGATCCGCCGCCGCTCCCAAGCGGCGCACACTGAAGATCCGCTCAGGCGATCGGGTGCGCGTGGTCTCGGGCAAGGATCGCGGCAAGTCCGGTCGCGTCCTGCGCACCGAGCCGGCCAACGAGCGCGTCTACGTCGAGGGCCTGAACATGATCAAGCGCCACACCCGTCCGCAGCAGTCGGGCCCCAGCGCAACCGCGGCGCAGCTCGGCGGCGTGATCGAGCGCGAGGGGCCCATACACATCTCCAACGTCGTGCTGCTGGACCCCAAAGGCCAGCCGACGCGCGTGCGGATCGACCGCAGCGGCGGCAAACGCTCGCGCGTGGCCGTACGCTCGGGCGCTGTCATCGACTAGGAACGACACCACCGATTACCACCAGATCATGAACGCCACAGCCCCACCAGCCCGCCTGAAGACCCGCTACCTGGACGAGATCCGTCCGGCGTTGATTCAGCGCTTCGGATACTCCTCGCCGATGCAGGCGCCAAAGCTCGAAAAGGTTGTCCTCAACATGGGCGTCGGCATGGCCAAGCAGGACTCCAAAGCGCTGAAGGCGGCTCAGGATCAGCTGGCCACGATCGCCGGCCAGCGTCCCAGCGTGCGCCGCGCACGCAAGTCGATCGCGGCATTCAAACTGCGTGAGGGCATGCCCGTGGGCATCGCCGTGACGCTGCGCGCCGAGCGCGGCTACGAGTTCCTCGATCGCCTCATCTCGATCGCGATCCCCCGCATCCGCGACTTCCGCGGTCTGAGCCCGCGTTCGTTCGACGGTCGCGGCAACTACTCGCTCGGCGTCAAGGAGCAGATCATCTTCCCCGAGATCGACTACGACTCGATCGACCAGATCCGCGGCTTGGACATCACGATCACGACCACCGCGGCCAGCGACGCCGAGGCGTTCGCCCTGCTCGAGGCGTTTGGCATGCCATTCGCCCGTCAGGGACGGCCCGCCGGCTTCGACGACGCCGATGCCACCGACGACTCAAACGATACGACGGACACCGCCGACACAAAGGACGCCGACTGATGGCCAAGGTCTCTCTGCGCGTCAAGCAGACGCGCCCGCCCAAATTCAAAACTCGCGCCTATACTCGCTGCAATCGCTGCGGGCGCCCGCGCTCGGTCTATCGCAAGTTCGGGATCTGCCGCATCTGCCTGCGCGAGCTCGCCCACAACGGTCAGATCCCGGGGATGACCAAGTCCTCCTGGTAGCCGCCGACTTCATCGAACTCCAACCAGCACTCACTCAGCCATGTCCATGACCGATCCGATAGCCGACTTTCTCACGCGGGTGCGCAACGCGATCCACGCCGCCCACGAGACGGTCGAGATCCCCGCGTCCACGCTCAAGTCCGAGCTCGCGCGGATCCTCGCCGAGCAGGGCTACATCGAGTCGTGGTCGGTCGGCGCCGCCCCCGACGGCGGGCCCGGCCAGTCGATCCAGATCACGCTCAAGTACACCGACGATCGCCGCTCGGCGATCTCCGGGCTGCGACGCGTGTCCCGGCCCGGCCGGCGCACGTATGTCGACGCCAAGCACATCCCCAAGGTGCTCGGCGGCATGGGCACCTCCATCGTCTCCACCTCCCACGGCGTGATGACCGGCCACGACGCGCGCGCGGCCGGCGTCGGCGGCGAGGTTCTGGCGCAGGTCTGGTAACCGAGCGGCGATCCAGCTATGTCCCGAATCGGCAGACAACCCATTGCAGTGCCCTCTGGCGTGACGGTCGCGATCGAGCCCGAGTCGGTGCGCGTCAGCGGCCCGAAAGGGGAACTGTCTGAGCGCATCTCTCGCGACATCGACGTCGTCCAGGACGGCGAGGTGCTGCGCGTCTCGCGCCCCACCGACCGCGGCGAGCACCGCGCGCTGCACGGCCTCACCCGTTCGCTGCTCGCCAACATGGTCCAGGGCGTCACCGCCGGCTATGAAAAGCGCCTGGAGATTCAGGGCGTCGGCTATCGCGCGCAGCTGAAGGGCAAGAACCTCGAGCTCGCCGTCGGCTACTCCCACCCCGTGCCGATTCCGGCCCCCGCCGGGATCGAATTCGAAGTGCCCCAGCCGACGCGCATCGTCGTCAAGGGCATCTCCAAGCAGCTCGTCGGCGAGACCGCCGCGATCATCCGCAAGCAGCGCCCGCCCGAGCCCTACAAGGGCAAGGGTATTCGCTACGAGGGCGAGTACGTCGCCCGCAAGGTAGGCAAGAGGGCATGACCGTCATCACCAAGGAGCGCCGCCGGCTCAAACGTCGCCGCCGCGTGCGCGCGAAGATCTCCGGCACCGCCACGCGCCCGCGCATCTCCGTGTTCCGCTCCAATCGCGGACTGTCCGCACAGGTCATCGACGACGTCTCCGGGCGCACGCTCGCGGCCGTCGCCTGGTTCGAGCCCGAGCTGCGCTCGTTGGGCAAAGCGCAGGCCGCCACGCGCGCGGGCCAGCTGCTGGCCGAGCGGGCGCAGGCTGCGGGAGTGTCCGAGGCCCTGTTCGATCGCGGCGGCTACCGTTACCACGGTCACGTCCGCGCGTTCGCGCAATCCATCCGCGAGTCCGGCCTGACCGTCTGACTCTCGCTTCGATACCGCTACCCTCTTCCGTCTCCCACCTATGACTCCCATCACATCCGATCGCTCAGTCAGCCCGTCCGGCCTGGATCTCCAAGAGCGGGTCGTCGAGATCAACCGCGTCGCCAAGGTCGTCAAGGGTGGCCGGCGCTTCTCGTTCACCGCGCTGGTCGTCGTCGGCGACGAGCGCGAAACCGTCGGCGTCGGCTACGGCAAGGCCAACGAGGTCCCGCTCGCGATCCAAAAGGGGGTCGAGCGCGCCAAGAAGGATCTCTTCAAGGTGCCCCGCCACGGCAGCACGATCACCCATCAGACGACCGGCATTTTCGGCGCCGGTCGCGTGCTCCTGAAGCCCGCCTCTCCCGGTACCGGCGTGATCGCCGGCGGTGGCGTGCGCGCGGTGCTCGAGCTTGCGGGGATCCACGACATCCTCTCCAAGAGCCTCGGCACCCAGAACCCGATCAACCTCGTCAAGGCCACGATCGAAGGACTGCGCGGACTGCGCACGCCCGAGGAGGTCGCGCGGCTGCGCGGTCTCTCGATCGACCAGGTACTGGGTCTCGGGGGCGCCCCCACCGACGGCGCCCCCGACGCCGACGCCGACGCCGCCGCTGCCGCTGAGACACCCGCCGACGGAGCGCCCGGCGCCGAGACGCCCGCCGCCGACCCCTCCCCGGAGGCCACGCCAGTGCCCGCCGCACCTCTCGCCGAGGCCGCGGACGCCGAGACGGAGACATCCGCGGGCGCATCGCCCGAGCCCAAGGTCGAGGAGGCCTCCGCCTGATGGCCACCTCCACCGCCACCACGCTCACCGTCACCCAGCGCCGCTCCGGCAATGGCTCCGACCGCCGCCAGCTCGACACATTGCGCTCGCTCGGCCTGCGTCGCATCGGCCACACCGTCCAGGTCCAAGACTGTCCGCAGGCGCGCGGCATGCTGCACGCCGTCCGCCACCTCGTCGAGGTCCGGGAGGACGCATGAGCCCGGAGAAGCAGGACGCGACCGACGAGGCCGGCGCGCAGCGCATCGGATTGCACAACCTCAGTCCCGCCCCCGGCAGCCGCCGCCCGCGCAAGCGCGTCGGTCGCGGTGAAGGCTCGGGCACGGGCAAGACCTCCGGACGCGGCCAGAAGGGCGCCGGTGCTCGCTCAGGCGCCAAGCGCCGTGCGCGCTTCGAGGGCGGTCAGATGCCGATCCACATGCGCATGCGCAAGCTCCGCGGCCCGCACATGAAGAAGTCGATGCCCTTCGAGCCCTTCCGCACGCACACCCAACCGGTCAACATCGGCGATCTCGCGACTCGCTTTCAGGCCGGCGCCGAGGTGACGATCGATGCGCTCAAGGCCGCCGGGCTCGGCACCCGCAAGGACGTACCCATCAAGATCCTCGCCCGCGGTGAGCTAACCCACGCGCTCACCGTCCACGCTCACGCCTTTAGCGCCACCGCCCGTGAGCGCATCGAGGCCGCGGGCGGCGCCTGCCGTCCAATCGACGCCTGACACCCCGTGCCGCGAGACCGTGCGCGGCGCCGACGGCTGCGGTGACCGGCGCCACTCGCGCCACTCGGTGAACCGGGCTGTGGGTCACCCCCCATACCAGTCCGCCACATCGCCCCCCGGCGCGGGCTAGAATCCCCAGGCCGCGTGTCGCCGGCCACGTACCCACCATGCTCTCCACGATCCTCAACGCGTTCCAGGTAGCGGACATCCGCAAGAAGCTCGGCTTCACCGCGCTGATGCTGCTGATCTATCGCATCGGCTCGCACGTGCCGGTGCCGGGCGTCAACCTGACGGCCGTCAACAACATCCAGAAGCAGTTCGGCGGCTCGGGCATCCTCAGCTACCTGAACCTGTTCTCCGGCGGCGGCCTATCGCGGATCGCGCTGTTCGCGCTCGGCATCATGCCCTACATCACCGCCTCGATCATCCTGCAGCTTCTGCAAGTGGTCGTCCCCTCGCTGGAAAAGCTCTCCAAGGAAGGCGAGGTCGGACAGGCGCGGATCACCCAGTACACCCGCTACCTGACGGTCGGGCTCGCGTTCGCCCAGTCGATCGGCTACGTCTTCCTGTTCCACTCGCTGCAGGCCAAGGCTGGCGAATCGGTCGTCACCCACTTCGATCCGCCGCACGTCTTCCTGATCGTCGTCTGCCTCACGACGGGCTGCGTCCTGTTGATGTGGATCGGCGAGCTGATCACCCAGCGCGGCATCGGCAACGGCATCTCGCTGCTGATCTTCGCCTCGATCGTCTCGCGCCTGCCCTCCGGCATCCAGCAGTGGTGGACGACCCAGGACCAGGTCTTCAAGGTGATGATGCCCTTCCTCGTGCTCGCCGTCGTCGCCGGGATCGTGTTCGTGCAGGAGGGCCAGCGGCGCATCCCCGTGCAGTACGCCAAGCGCGTGATCGGGCGACGCATGTCCGAGGGCGGCCAGACCTACCTGCCCCTGCGCGTGAACATGGCCGGCGTGATCCCCGTGATCTTCGCCGCGAGCCTGATGGCGTTCCCGCCGACCGTCGGCCAGCTCGTGAAAACCCACTGGGGCACCCAGATCTCCGACTTCTTCACGCCCAACGGCTGGCACTACATCATCGGCCAGTCGCTGCTGATCCTGCTGTTCACCTACTTCTACACCGCCGTCACCTTCAACCCCGTCGACCAGGCCGACAACCTCAAGAAGTACGGCGGCTTCATCCCCGGTGTGCGCCCCGGGCGCCCGACCGCCGAATTCCTCGATCGCATCCTCGCGCGCCTGACGTTCCCCGGCGCCCTCTTCCTCGCCGCCGTGGCGGCGCTGCCCGCGATCCTGTTCGCGCGCACCCACCAGCAGTTCCAGTTCGGCGGCACCTCGATCCTGATCGTGATCGGTGTCGCGCTGGAAACGATGAAGCAGCTAGAGGCTCACCTGATGATGCGCAGCTACGAGGGGTTCCTCAAGTGATGTCTTTGTCTCAGGGGGTGGTCGGGAGGGGGACCTGTCCCCCTCCCGCTTCAGAGATGAAGCAGCTCGAGGCTCAGCTGATGATGCGCAGCTATGAGGGGTTCTTGAAGTGATGCTTCTTCGGGGGGTGGTCGGGAGGGGGGCCTGCCCCACTCCCGTGCGAGAGTTGCAGCTCGAGGCGCAGCTGATGATGCGCTCGTACGAGGGCTTCCTGAAGTAGTCTCGGGCTTGTGGGGTCCGAGCTCAACTTGATCCTGCTCGGTCCGCCGGGCGCGGGAAAGGGCACGCAGGCCGAGCGCCTGCGCGAAGACTTCGGCCTGCCCCATATCTCCACCGGGGACATGCTCCGCGCTCAGGTCGCCTCCGGTACGGAGCTGGGCGTTCAGGCCAAGCGCTACATGGACTCAGGCGAGCTCGTGCCTGACGAGGTGATCGTCGGCATGATCGTTCAGCGGGTCTCCGACACTGACGCCGGCGATGGGTTCCTGCTCGACGGGTTTCCGCGCAACGAAGCCCAGGCCGATGCGCTCGCGCAGGCGATCGCGAGCCTCGACCGCCGGCTCACGGCGGTGCTCGCGATCGAGGTCCCGGACGAGGAGCTGGTTCGCCGGCTCTCGGGACGGCGCGTATGCGTCAAGAACTCGGCCCACATCTATCACGTCGAGTTCGATCCGCCCAAGCACGAGGGCATCTGCGATCAGGACGGCTCGCGCCTGATCCAGCGCGACGACGACCGTGAGGAGACGATCCGTGTGCGCCTGGAGGTCTACCACCGCCAGACCGAGCCGCTGATCGACTACTACGACCGCGCCGGTCTGCTGCGCCGCTTCGACGGGCGCCGCACCGCCGACGACATCCACGATCGCATCCGCGCCACCCTCGCCACGCTGCGCCTGGAGGAGGAGTTGTAGGGCGACGGCTAAGCTCGTGCAGTGATCATCACCAAGTCCCCCGAGGAGATCGACCGCATGGCGCGCGCGGGCGAGGTGCTCGTCGCGACCCTCGACCTGCTGGAGGGGCACATCCGCCCCGGGGTCACCACGGCCGAGCTCGACATCATCGCCGAGCGGTTCATCCGCTCCCGCGGCGCCACGCCCGCGTTCAAGGGCTATCGCGGGTTTCCCGGCTCGATCTGCGCGTCTCCGAACGCGATGGTCGTGCACGGCATTCCCGGCTCCTACACGCTCGCCCCCGGTGACGTCATCTCGATCGACGTCGGCGTCACCCTCGATGGCTGGGTCGCCGACGCCGCGCGCACGTTCCCCGTCGGGGAGATCGACCCGGTCGCCCACAACCTGCTCGCCGCGACCCGTCAGTCGTTGGATGCCGGGGTCGAGCAGTGCCGGGCGGGCAATCGCATGGGCGACCTCTCCAGCGCGATCCAACGCGTCGCCGAGGGGGCGGGGCTGTCCGTGATTCGCTCGCTGGTCGGACACGGCATCGGGCGCTCGATGCACGAGGACCCCCAGGTCCCCAACTACGGCCGCCCCGGCCGCGGACCGCTGCTTCAGGAGGGCATGGTCCTTGCCGTCGAGCCGATGATGACCGCCGGGCGCGCCGGCGTTCGCGTCGCCGGCGACGGCTGGGCGATCTTCTCCCAGGACGGCTCTCCCGCCGCCCATTTCGAGTTCACGATCGCGGTCACCCCCGACGGTCCGCGCATCCTCACCCCATGGCATCTGCCGTCCGCCGAGCGCCCCACCGTGGGCGAGCCCCAGGCGGCCGCCCGCGCCGGCTGAGACGTCACGGCGGACTTCGCTCTGCTCCGCCGAGTTGCTACCATCCGGGGTCCTGCTCGAACGCGAGGATGTCTGCGCGCGCGAGGGCATTTATCCACGACCTGGTAGCGGCGGCCATGACGGCAGCCAGAGCCGGTCGCCGGGACCAGCCGAAAGGGATCATGAAGGTCAGACCGTCGGTCAAGCCGATGTGCGAGAAGTGCAAGATCATCCGCCGCCACGGCGCGGTGCTGGTGATATGCCAAAACAAGCGCCACAAGCAGCGCCAAGGCTGACCGGCGTGACTCGGATGATCGCCATGCTGCGTCCTCGGTCGGGTCCGTGGGTTGTCCACTGCCGATCCCTCCCCGCGTCCCTATTGCCTGACGACCCCCGAGCCCCGCTGGTCGGGCTGGGTTCCCGGAAAGGGCTCTGATGGCGAGAATCGCCGGGGTCAACCTGCCCCTGAACAAGCGCTCGGAGATCGGCCTGACCTACATCTACGGCATCGGCCGCTCGACCTCGAACAAGATCCTGGCCGAGGTCGGTGTCAGCCCCGACACCTACGTGCGCGACCTGACCGAGGACGAGGTCGCCAAACTTCGCGACACGATCGACCGCTCGCTGACCGTCGAGGGCGATCTGCGCCGGGAGCGCTCTCAGGACATCAAGCGCTTGCAGGAGATCGCCTGTTATCGCGGGCTGCGCCATCGCCGCGGCCTGCCCGTGCGCGGGCAGAAGACCAAGACCAACGCCCGCACGCGCAAGGGTCCCAAGCGGATGCAGGTCGCGGGCAAGAAGAAAGCCGGTAAGAAGTAATGGCTCCGCCCAAACGCGCCCGTGGCAAACGCAAGCCCAAGAAGAACATCCCCATCGGCCAGGCTCACATCAAGACGTCCTTCAACAACACGATCGTCTCGCTGACCGACACCACCGGCAACGTGATCGCCTGGGAGTCCGCCGGCGGCGCCGGGTTCAAGGGCTCGCGCAAGTCGACGCCGTTCGCCGCCCAGGTGACCGCCGACGCGGCCGCGCGCAAGGGTCTGGAGCAGGGGTTGCAGAAGGTCGAGGTCTACGTCAAGGGCCCGGGCTCGGGCCGCGAGACGGCGATCCGCTCATTGCAGGCCGCAGGGCTTGAGGTGACCGGCGTCAAGGACGTCACCCCCCAGGCCCACAACGGGTGCCGTCCTCGTAAGCGCAGGAGGGTCTGAGATGGCCAGAGACACCGGCCCCCAGTGCAAGCAGTGCCGTCGCGAGGGGCAGAAGCTGTTCCTCAAGGGCGAGCGCTGTCTGACGGACAAGTGCGGCGTCGAGCGCCGCGCCTATCCGCCGGGCGAGCACGGACGCGGGCGGATGAAACAGAGCGAGTACCGCCTGCAGCTGCGCGAGAAGCAGAAGGCGCGCCGCTACTACGGGGTGCTCGAGCGCCAGTTCCACGGCTATTACGAGAAGGCCTCGCGCCAGCCGGGGATCACGGGCGAGAACCTGCTCGCGTTGCTGGAGTGCCGCTTGGACAACGTGCTGGTGCGACTCGGGTTCGCCGCCTCGCGCAGGCAGGCCCGCCAGCTGATCCGCCACGGCCATTGGACGGTCAACGGCCGGCGGGTGAACATCCCCAGCTACCAAGTGCGCCCCGGCGAGGTGATCGCCATCAAGGCGGGCACCGCGGCGACGCAGGTGGTCAGGGACGCGACCGAGCTGACAGGACAGATACCCGCGTGGCTGCAGGCCGATCACGAGTCGCTCACGGCCAAGGTGCTGCGCAAGCCGGAGCGACGTGAGGTGGCCGCGCCGGTGCAGGAGCAGCTCATCGTCGAGCTGTACTCGAAGTAGCAGGTTTGCCCATGCCGTCACCACTCCGCCCGTGGGCGGGGGGACGGCGCTCCAGAGCCGGTGTTCGCCAGAGCGCCGGTGCGAGACCAATACGACGTTAGGACGCTGATGCTCGACTTCCAAATCCCCCGGATCACATCCGAGTCCGTGGAGCAGAACCGCGGCACGTTCACCATCGAGCCGCTCGATCGCGGCTTCGGCTACACGTTCGGCAACTCGCTGCGGCGCGTGCTGCTCTCATCGCTGGCGGGCGCCGCCGTCACGAGCGTGCGCATCGAGGGCGTGGCGCACGAGTTCTCCACGATCCCGGGCGTCAAGGAAGACGTGACCGACATCGTGCTCAACCTCAAGGGCATCGTCTGCCGCATGCACTCCGACGCGACCGAGGTCGAGGCGCCGCTCGTCGTGACCGGCCCGGGGGACATCACCGCCAAGGACATCGACCTCCCCGCGGGCGTGGAGATCCTCAACCCCGACGTGCACGTCGCGACGCTCGAGAAGAAAACGAAGCTCGAGCTGTACATGACGATCGGCCGCGGTCGCGGCTACCGTCCGGCGGAGGAGAACAAGTCGCCCGACCAGCCGATCGGCGTGATCCCGATCGACTCGATCTTCTCGCCCGTGCGGCGGGTGGCCTATGCGGTCGAGGGCGCGCGTGTCGGGCAGAAGACCGACTTCGACAAGCTCACGCTCGACATCGAGACCGACGGCTCGATCGACCCCCAGGCCGCGCTGCGCGAGGCGGCCGAGCTTTTGATCTCGCAGCTGGCGATCTTCACCGACGCCGACCGCATCCAGGAGCTGCGCGCCGCGCCCGGCGGTCAACTCGACGGGCACGGACTGGCGGTGTCCGGCTCGGGCGGCGCTCCCGCCGGTGCGCTGCAGGGCGAGGAGTGGAGCATCCTGATCGAGGAGCTCGAGCTCGGCGTGCGTTCTTACAACTGCCTCAAGCGCGCCGGCATCCAGACCGTCGGAGACCTCATCTCCAAGTCCGAGGCCGAGCTCAACGCGATCCCGAACTTCGGCAAAAAGTCGATCGACGAGGTGATCGAGACGCTGCACGCGCGGGGCTTGAACCTCCGTCAGGACTGACGGCGGCCCGGCTACTCCCTAGACTGCCCAGACGATGCGCCATCAGAAGACCAAACACAAGCTCAGCCGCACGAGCGCCCATCGCAAGGCGCTGCTGATGAACCTCTCGAAGGAGATCATCGAGCACGAGCGCATCGAAACGACCTCCGCCAAGGCCCGCGCGGTCAAACCGGAGGTCGAGCGGCTGATCACACTGGCTAAGCGCAGCGACCTGCACGCCCGTCGGCAGGCGCTCTCGCGCCTGGCGCAGGATAAGTTCGCGGTGCACAAGCTGTTCGAGGACCTCGCCCCCCGCTACGCCGACCGCCCTGGCGGGTACACGCGCATCCTCAAGCTCGGCCCCCGCCGCTCGGACGCGACCGAGATGGTGTTCATCGAGCTCGTCTGACGCGGCGTTCGCGCCGCGCCGCTGCCGGCGATGGTCACAAAACTGACGCTCGAGTACGACGGCACCGACTTCATCGGCTGGGCGCGCCAGCCCGGGCTGCGGACCGTGCAGGAGGTGCTCGAGCGGGCGCTGCGCACCGTGCTCGGCGAGACGGCTCGGACTGGGATGCCGCTGACGCTGACCGTCGCCGGACGCACCGATCGCGGCGTACACGCCTGGGGACAGGTCGCCGGCTACGCCCACGAGGCGGTCGATCCGCGACGGCTGAACTCGCTGCTGCCCGAGGATGTCTCGGTGCTCGCCGCCGAGCCTGCTCCCGCCGGGTGGGACGCGCGTCGCTCCGCCCTCAGCAGGACATACTGCTATCGCCTGCTCACGCGGCGATCGCGCAGCGCGCTGGAGCGCCGCTACGCGCTGTGGTGGCCGCGCCCACTCGACCGCGACGCGCTCGCTGAGTGTGCGCAGGCGCTCCTCGGCGCGCACGACTTCACCGCGTTTACGCCCACCGAGACCGACCATGTGCGCTTCGAGCGGACCGTCCTGTCGGCCCGGTGGCGGGTGAACGGGGACATGCTCGAGCTGTGGATCGAGGCCGACACGTTCATGCGCCACATGGTGCGCATTCTCGTCGGCACGATGCTCGAGGTCGCCTCGGGACAGCGTGCGCTCGCCGAGTTCGGGCGTCTGCTGGAGGGCCGGCCGCGCGCACAGGCGGGACCGACCGCCCCGGCGCACGGGCTGGCGCTGGCCTCCGTTGCGTACCCGCCGATACGGTGAGGCGGCTGTCCCCGGTGAGGGTGGACGGGGAGGTTGAGGAGGACCGAGGGCGTAACCGGACCGCCACCGCACGGACCGATCCGGCCCCTATGCTGGGGGCAGACCATGCTGAACGTGCTGTTGACCAACGACGACGGGATCGAGGCCGAGGGCCTGCAGACGATGCGCGCCGCGCTCGTGGACCTGGAGGGTGTGAGCCTGGCCGTGATCGCCCCCGACGGCAACCGCTCGGCGATGGCTCGCTCGATCACGACGCGCAGACCGCTGTGGGTCGCCGAGACGCCGTTCGCCGACGGCACCGTCGGATACGCCAGCGACGGCACGCCCGTGGATTGCGTCAGGCTCGCCAGTCTCGGTCTGGTCGAGGGCTTCCACCCCGACCTGGTCGTCTCGGGCATCAACCACGGCGCGAACCTGGGCGATGACATCACCTACTCCGGCACCGTCGCCGCGGCACTGGAGGGGGTAGTGCTGGGCGTGCCGGCGATCGCCGTCTCCCAGCAGTCGCGCGCGCGCGCGCTCGACTTCCGTTACGACGGCGGCTTCGGGTTTGACACCGCCGCGGCGTTCGTCGCGCGGCTCGTGGAGCGAATCGAGGACGTGCCGCTGCCCGCGAGCACGCTGCTGAACGTCAACGTGCCCGCGGGCGAGCCCCTTGGCGTCGAGGTCACGAGCCTCGGCAAGCGGATATATCGCGACGAGCTCAAGCTCGAGCGCGAGGAGGAGCATCGCCGACGCTACTGGATCTACGGCTCCGACCCCGGGTTTCACGACGAGTCCGGCACCGATCTGGCGGCCGTCGCGGCCGGACACATCGCCGTCACCCCGATCCACTTCGACCTGACCGACCGCGAGGGTCTGCAGGCGCTCCGCGGCTTCGATCTGGAGGAGCTGCTCGGGCCGGTCGCCCACGGCGCGTCGTGAGCGCCGGGCCAGGGTCATCGGGATCGGGGGGTGGACCGCCCGCCGGGCGGGAGAGCGCCGAGGCTGCCGCCGCAGCGCAGGTGCGGGCGCGCGCGGTGCAGCTGCGCACACAGCTCGAACATCACGCCC
Organism: Solirubrobacteraceae bacterium; assembly: GCA_035948355.1. Classification (GTDB taxonomy): domain Bacteria; phylum Actinomycetota; class Thermoleophilia; order Solirubrobacterales; family Solirubrobacteraceae; genus Palsa-744. Next base: position 21,697 of record DASZJF010000031.1, on the reverse strand, counting down.
ACCGCTACTACGTGCTCGACGATCCCGAGATCGGCGACGACGAGTACGACGCGCTGCTGGACGAGCTGCGCGGTATCGAGGCCGAGCACCCTGAGTTGCGCACCCCCGACTCGCCCACCCAGCGGGTCGGGGGTGAGCCGGTGGGGCGGCTGGAGAAGGTCGAGCACCTAGAGCCGATGCTGTCGCTGCCCAACGCCCGCTCTGAGGAGGAGCTGCGGGCGTGGGTCGAGCGGATGCGCACCCATCTCGCGCGCGAGGGCATCTCCGTGCCACGGTTCCGCTTCGTGGTCGAGCCGAAGATCGACGGGCTGGCGATCAGCCTCGTGTACCGCGAGGGCGTGCTGGAGCGGGGAGCGACGCGTGGCAATGGCGAGGTGGGAGAGGACGTGACTCACAACCTGCGCACGATCGGCTCGATCCCCCTGCATGTCGAGGACGTGCCGGCGCTGCTGGAGGTGCGCGGCGAGGTGTACATGTCGCTCGCCGACTTCGCCGCCCTGAACGAGCGCCGCGCGGCGGCGGGCGAGCCGACGTTCATGAACCCACGCAACTCCGCCGCGGGAACGATCCGCCAGCTCGATCCCGCCGACGCCCGCCGTCGCCCGCTGTCGATGTGGTGCTACCAGGTCGGCGTCGTCGAGGGGCTTGAGCTGCAGACCCACTCCCAGGCGCTCGACTGGCTGGGAGAACACCGGTTCCGCGTCAATCCCGACATCCAGGTGCTGGACAGCGAGGACGAGGTGGTCGCCCAGTGCCTGGACTGGCAGCGGCGCCGGGGCGAGCTGGACTTCGAGATCGACGGGGTGGTCGTCAAGGTCGACGACCTTCACCTGCAGCGTCGCCTGGGCTCGGTCGGACGCGATCCGCGCTGGGCGATCGCCTGGAAGTTCCCGCCCACCACGGCCGTGACGACGCTGGAGCGGGTGATGTGGAACGTCGGCAAGTTCGGCGACCTGCGCCCCTACGCCGTGCTTGCCCCCGTCGCCGTCGGCGGGGTGACGATCAAGCTGGCGACGCTCCACAACGAGGAGGACCTGCGCCGCAAGGACATCCGACCGGGCGAGGAGGTGATCGTGATGCGCGCCGGCGACGTGATCCCGCAGGTGGTCTCGCCCGCCCCACACGTGCTCGATCGCCCCGGCAGGCGTCCGCCCCGGCCCCGCCCACCCAGTCGCTGTCCGTTCTGCGACACCAAAACCGTCAAGCCGCGCGAGGGGGTGTTCACCAAGTGCCCCAACCGCGACTGCCCCGCGCGCGCGTGGCAGCTGCTCAAGCACTTCGTCTCCCAGGGGGCGATGGACATCGAGGGTCTCGGCGAGAAGCAGGTCGCGCTACTGCAGGAGCGCGGGCTGGTGCGCACCGACGGCGACTACTACCGGCTGAACGCCGAGCAGCTGATCGAGCTGGAGGGGTTCGCCGAGCAGTCCGCGCGCAACCTGATCGATGCGATCGCCGCCTCCCGTGAGCGGCCGTTCGCGCGGGTGCTGTTCGGGCTGGGGATCGAGGAGGTCGGCGAGGTCACCGCCCGTAACCTCGCCGCGCGCTTTCGCACAGTCGAGGCGCTGCTGAGCGCCTCCCCCGAGGAGATCGCCGAGACGCCCGGCATCGGCGAGAAGATGGCGCGCACGATCCGCGACCAGCTCGATGATCAGCGCATGCGCGCGTTGATCGCCGATCTGCGCAGCCTCGGGCTGCAGCTGCGCGAACAGGGCCCGCCGCCGTCGGAGGGGCCGCTGGTGGGCAAGACTCTGGTGCTGACCGGCACGCTGCCCCACTGGACGCGTGAGCACGCCACCGAACGGATCATGGCCGCGGGCGGGCGTGTGACGGGGTCGGTGTCGCGCAATACCGACTATCTCGTCGCGGGCGAGGCCGCGGGATCGAAGCTGGCCAAGGCCCAGCGCCTGGCGGTGCCGGTGCTTGACGAGGACGGTCTGCGGGCTGTGCTGGAGGGCGAGTCGGAGGAGTGAGCCGCCGATCCGCTGCCGGCGGTGAGCCTTGAATTACAGAGCCCCCGCTTGGCAGGGACTGTAAGCGGGGGCTCTGTGTCGAGCGCCCCCGGACGATGATCTGTGGGGATTCGGTCCGGGGCTCGGGCAGCGTACCAGAGCATCATTGCCTAGGTGATTTTGCTCTGGCATATGTGCCTTGAAATAGTCAATGTTCTCGTGTGTCTGTCGGCACGACGATCAAGCTGTTACGCGGCGAGCGGCCTCAGGAAGACCTGGCCCACGAGGCCGGTATCAGCATCTCGACGCTCAGCCGTGTCGAACGCGGCCTGCACCAGCCGAGCCTCCCGACGCTGCGCAAGCTCGCGACGGCTCTCGACGTCTCGCTGGCCGACCTGATCGACGCGGCCGAGAACTGACTAGTAGCCCGCGATCGTGATCGCCATGTGGTCCTGGAACACGTGCGCGGATTCGGTGGCGATCCCGTCGGTGAATATCGCGAACGCGAGCGTGTGCCCGTCGGCGGCCGTGCAGTAGCCGACGAGGTTCGACACGCCCGTGAGCGTGCCGGTCTTGCCCTGGCAGCGTCCCGATGCGCTCGTGTGGCGCATGCGCGTGGCCAGCGTGCCGGTGTGGCCGGCGATCGCCAGCTCGCCGCGTAGCACCGGTCCGAGCGGCGTCGAGGCCAGCCCCCCGAGCAGGTCGGTGACCTCATACGGCGAGGTTAGGTCGGATTCCGAGAGGCCCGAGCCGTCCACGACGTGCGGGTGGATGCCCAGCAGCGAGGCGATCGTCTGCCGCACGACCGCGGCGCCGGCCGCGGTCGTGCCGGCGCCGGCGTAGATCGCACCGAGGTCCTTGACGAGCGTCTCGGCGAAGAAATTGTCCGACGGCGGCAGCGTCAGGCCCAGCAGCTGCGTGGCGGTGGGCGAGGCCACCTGTGCGAGCTGAGCCGCTCCCGGGGGCGTGCTCGCGGCGCCGCTGCGACCGGCGATCGCGACGCCGTCGTTCTTCAGGGTTGCCCACAGCTCGCGCGCGGCGTAGGCCGCGGGGGCGTGCGTGCCGCGTTCGGACCCGCTCGCGCCGCGATTGAAGGCGAGCCCCGAGAGCGTGCCTTCCAGGAACGGGTCGGGCGCGTAATCGCTGGAGGGCTCGCCGCGCAGCGAGTCGAACCACGACTCGTCTCCCAGCACCGAGCCGGTGATGCGATGGATGCCCGCGGTGTGCACCAGCTGGCTCGCGAGCGCCGACACCGAAGCACCGACGCCGCCGTAGTGGGCGCGGATGAAGGCGCTTGAGCCGAACGTCGGATCGCCTCCGCCGCGCAAGTACAGGCTGCCTTCCCACACGCCCCCGGGTGCGAGCCGCCCGACGCCGTAGACGGTCGTGCTCAGACGCCCCGCGGGTCCCATGCGCGCGAGCAGGGTCGTGGCAGTGTAGATCTTCTCCACCGACGCGGGCGGACGCAGCGTGGTGGCTCGCTCTGAAAAGAGGGCTTGATGGGTGCTCAGGTCATACACGTACGCCCCGTCCGCGGGCCCCGCGAGCGCCAGCTGGCGGGTGAGATCGGCCTGCAGTCCGGCGAGGCTGCCGGTGCTCGCGCCGGCGCCGACCGGCAGCGCGACCGTGGCCGACAGCGCTCCGCAGAGCAGGATCAGGGTGTGGGCAATCCGGTTCCGGGTCACGCGGGGCATATGATGTTGGGTGGTATGGGACGTGTTGTCAAGCTGGAACCGGCAACCGCGCGGTCCAACGGCTCCGCGGCTCATCCACGCGCTCGATCCTCGGCGCGGGCGGCGATCGGGGCGAGCACCACCAGGCGCCGGCGGCGGCGGCGCAGCGACAAGACCGCGCTCGTGCTCGGCGGCGGCGGGTTCACCGGCGGGGTGTACGAGATCGGGGCGCTGCGCGCGCTGGACCTGCTGGCGACGAACAGCACGGTTAACCAGTTCGACATCTACGTCGGCACTTCCGCCGGCTCGTTCATCGCCGCGCTGTGCGCGAACGGGGTGACGCCCGAGGAAATGATGCAGGTCGTCACGCACCAGTCGCCCTCGCCGTTCGAGGACGTCGATCTCGGCGACCTGCTGCGCCCCAACCTGACCGAGTTGGCGCGCAAGGGCGCGATGCTGCCGTGGCGCGCGCTGGGCCTGGCGCGCGACGTGGTGCGCCAGCGCGGGCAGGTGTCGCTGATGGACGTGCTGCTGGGCTTCGCCGAGGGGCTGCCCTCGGGCGCGTACACGGGCGCGGGCATCGAGGAGTACCTGCACAAGGTCCTCTCCGAGCCGGGGCGCACCGACGACTTCACTCAGCTGCGCCGCGAGCTGTACCTGACGGCGACCGACCTGGATACGTGCGAGCGGGTGGTGTTCGGGCGCGACGACGGTTTACGGGACGTGCCGATCTCGACCGCCGTGCGCGCCTCGGGGGCGCTGCCGATGGTGTATGCGCCGGTCACCGTGGGTGAGCGCGAGCTGGTCGATGGCGGCCTGATATCGACCACGAACCTCGACATCGCCGTGGAGGCCGGAGCGAGGCTGATCGTGGTGATCAACCCGATCGTGCCGTTCGTGAACGACTTCTCGGAGACCGTCCGCACCCTCGGAGGAGTGCGCGCGAAGCGGGTCTCGGACATGGGGTTCCCGCAGATCGGCTACCAGGCGTTCAAGCTGCTCGCCCACCAGCGACTGCACGAGCTGGCCGAGCGTTGGGAGGACCGTTATCCGGGCGTGGACATCGTCCTGATCGAGCCCGAGCCGGCGGACAAGCTGATGTTCCAGACGTCGATCATGAGCTTCGCCTCGCGCGTGGAGATCGGCAAGCACGGGTTTCAGTCGGTCACGCAGCATCTCGCGGGCGAATACGAGCACTACCGCGAGGTCGCCGAACGCCATGGGCTGGACATCTCCGGCGAGCGCCTGCGCGCGGTGGTGGAGCACTTCGACAAGGTCGAGCCCGAGCAGGGGAGCGCCTGGCGGAAGATCCTCGAGGGCACCACCGGGGCGTTGTTGCGCCAGTCCGGCCTCGCGAGCTGAGGAGGCGGCAGGGCCGCATGCGGCCCTGCCCGGGACCGCACATGTGCGGTCCCGCCGAGCGGCGCATGCGCCGCTCGGTACAGACGCCGCATGCGGCGTCTGTCGGGGGCGCGCATGCGCGCCCCCGCCGGTGGCGCATGCGCCACCGGAACCGCCCTACAGCGACTTGTCGATCGCCTCGAGCAGGCGTCCGCTCGCGCGGGAGTCGCGCAGGGCGATGCGCACGTGCCGGGGCTCGCCCAGGGCGGCACCCCCGGCGACGAGGATGCCGGCGCGAGACAGGCGTGCGGAGAGCTCGCCGCCGTCGATGCTCGGGTGGGCCGCCCAGACGAAGTTGGCCTGGCTGTCGGTCACCTGAAAGCCGCGCTCGCGCAGGCCGTTGGTCACGATCGTGCGCTCGCGCGAGATCGCGGCGACGCGCCGGGCGACGATCTCCGAGCAGGCGCGAAGCGCTTCCAGCGCGCCCGCCTGGGAGACCTCCGAGACGCCCAGATCGGGCTGCAGCTCCGCCAGCAGCTCCTCCGATCCCGGTCCGCCGATCGCATAGCCCACGCGCAGTCCCGCCAGCCCCCAGGCCTTGGAGAAGCTGCGCACGACGAACAGGCGCGAGTGCTCGGCCGCGAGCTGCAGCGAGGAGTTGACCGGCTGGGCGTCGGAGAACTCCACGAGCGACTCGTCCAGCAGCACCGCCACGTCGTCGGGCAGTCCCGCCAGCAGGCGTTCGAGCTCGGCCTTGGGCATCAGCTCGCCGGTGGGATCGTTCGGGCTGGCGATCGCGATCACGCGCGTGCCGGGCGTGCGATGGGCCTCCTCCAGCAGGGCATCGACGCCGCCGGGCACACGCACGGCCTGGCCGTGGGCGCGGCGGGCCATGATCGGGAACAGGGGATAGGAGGGCCATGCGCTCAGAAGGCGCTGTCCGGGCTCCAGCAGCGCGCGGGTCGCGGAACTCAGCAGCTCGGCGGCGCCGTTGCCGAGGATCACCCTTGCGGAGTCCACGCCGTGGCGCTCGGCCAGCTCGTCGTGCAGCTGGGAGCCGCGCAGGTGCGGATAGCGCTGCATGCCGCGCCTCGCCACGAACGTGATCGCGCTGACGATGCTCGGGTGGGGCAGCTCGGGCCAGGTCGTCTGGGAGAGGTCGAGCGTCTCCACGCGCATCAGCGCTTTGCGTTTGCGCTCGTCCGCCTCCTCGCGCAGTTCCGCATTGACCTCCTCCTCGGACATCCCTTCGAACTGGCGGTAGTAGTCGAGCAGGCTCATCGTGCACTACGTCCTCGCGGAGAGCCGGCCGCGATGATGCAGGGAGCGAACGATGATCACACCCATGAGGTGCTCCTTACGGCTTGTTGCCCGGCGTCGTGCTCGAGCCGGGGCCGTGGATGACGACAAACCAGAATATGAAGATCCCGCCGCAGATCACGGCTGTGGTCGCGAACACACGCCCGAGCACGCCCGTGCGCTGGTCGTGCCCGGCGGCGCGGCGCACGAGTATCCACGCCTGGTCCATGCGGCGCAGGATCGCGAGCGCGCCGAACAGCAGCACGAACAACCCCACGAACGCCACGAAGATGCCGAAGGTGACGCTGCCCGACAGGTAGTTGACCTGAGCGGCGATCCACAGGCAGGCGATCGGGATCGGACCCCAGCACAGCAGGCTGAGCACGATCATCCCCGCGAGCAGAAAGCCGGCCAGGGAGCCGTCGAAGCGTCGGCGCAGATCGCTGCCGCGCTTGGGCAGTGAGCGGAAGTGGACCGGCGCGGTGCCGGGCCGGCGGCCAACGAACAGGCCGCCGTTATCGGAGGGGTCGGTGCGCATCGTCACCTATGTTCGCAGGTGCCCCGCGCGGCGTCGGCGATCATCCGTCCACATCGCCCCCCGCGCGGCCCTACGCGCGGGCGCGTGCGAGCCGGGGCGGGGCACCGTCGATGCGCCCGCGAGGGACGGTTCGTCATCGTTCGCGCGCTTGTCAGTCCGCGTACAGCCGGTCGAGCACGTCCGCGTACTTGTCGTTGACGACATTCCGCTTGACCTTCAGCGTCGGTGTCAACTCGCCCGTCTCCTGCGAGAGGTCGTGGTCGAGGATCGCAAACTTCTTCACCTGCTCGACCTGCGCATATTTCGCGTTGGCCCTGTCGAGCGCCTCCTGCACGAGCGCCCGCACGGCGGGCTCGCGCGCGAGCGAGGGCATGTCCGCGGGCAGTCCGTGCTCGGCGGCGTATCCCGCCATCTCTTCCTCGTCGAGCGTCACCAGCGCCACCGGGTAGGGGCGCTGATCGCCGTGCATCACCGCCTGGGAGATCCAGCGGCACTGCTTGAGGTCGTTCTCGATGTTCGCCGGCGTCAGGTTCTTGCCGCCGGCGGTGATGATGATGTCCTTCTTGCGTCCGACGATGTACACGAACCCGTCCTCGTCCACGCGCCCCAGATCGCCGGTATGCAGCCATCCGTTCTCGATCGCCCCGAACGTCGCTTCGGCGCGGTTGTGATAGCCCTGGAAGATGTTCGGGCCTTTGATCAACAGCTCGCCGTCGTCGGCGATCTTCACCTCGACGCCTGGGAAGGGCTTGCCGACGCTGCCGAAACGATGGCTCTCGGGGCTGCACGCGGTCGCGGCGGTCGCGGTCTCGGTCATGCCGTAGCCCTCCATCACGGGCACGCCGCAGGCGTAGAAGAATTCGAGGATCTCCTTTGCGATCGGCGCGGCGCCGCTGACGGCCTCGCGCACGCGCCCGCCGAAGGCCGCGCGCACGTTTTTGAACAGGCGCTCCTCGGCCTGTTCGAAGGGCGCCTGCAGCTCGTCCGGGATCGGCCGCCCGGCGAGCTGGTGTTCGCGCACCTGCATCCCCACGCGCACCGCCCCCGCGAGCTCCTCGGGGTCGGCGTTGGCGCTGACGAGCGTGTAGATCTTCTCGAAGATCCGCGGCACCGACGGCAGATATGTCGGCTTGACCTCCGCCAGCTCGCCGACGATCTGTTTCGTGTCGCCGCCGAAGTAAGCCAGCGTGACGCCGAGGTCGAACACCAGCAGCTGCAACAGCAGCGCGAACGAGTGCGCCAGCGGCAGGTACAGGTACACCACGTCGCCCGCGTCGCTCGCGAGGCTCGCGCGCGACTCGACCATGTCGACGATCGCGCGATAGTTGCCGTGCGTCAGCACGCACCCCTTCGGCGGGCCGGTCGTGCCGGAGGTGTAGATGAACGTGAACGTATCCTGCGGGCGGACCCCGATGCGGCGAGCCTCCAGCTCCTCCAGCGAGCGCGACCGTCCGCGCGCGCGGACCTCCTCCAACGGGATCGCCTCCAGGGCCGCGATCTCAGGCGTCAGCTCCTCTCCGGAGGGCACGTCGATCGTGACGATCGTGCGCAGATGCGGCAGCGTGTCGCGGATCGCCGCGATCTTTGCCAGCTGCGAGGCGTCCTCGCAAACGACCGCGCAGGCGTCGGAGTCGGATATGACCCAGTGGCACTCTTCGGGCGAGTTGGTCTGGTAGATCGGCACGACCACCGCTCCGACCGAGGTCGCGGCGAGGTCGGCATAGGACCACTCGGGGCGGGTGTTCGCGAGGATGCACACGCGCTCGCCCGGCTGGATGCCGAGATCGATCAGCCCGAGCGCCACCTCGCCCACGATCCGGTCCAGCTCGGCATAGGTGACGTCCTGCCACTCGCCGTCCTGCTTGAAGCGGATGGCCGTGCGATCGGGATACCGTTCGGCCGCGTGCGGGACCAGGTCGGCGATCGTCTGCGACGCGGTTGCGGACGGCGTGGCGGTGACCTCCATGACTGTTCTCCCTCCTCGATCGACGCTGACGTGTCGCTCACCGATGACGACGATGGAGCGACCTCAGATCTTAGGGGAGTTTGCGCGTGCTCGGGGTGGCGCGCATGCGCCGGGCGGGTCAGCTCGACGGGTTTGTCGCGGGTCGCACGACATCGCGCGCCCGGGCGCCGCGGCCGGTGTTCGACGCGTGGGCCGGGTCTACGTCTTGAGCGAGGTGGCAGGCTGCTGCTTAGAGCGATCCTGTCGCACGGAGGCGAGAAACAGGCTCTTGTCGATGCGCCCCTTGAATATGGGCACCCCGTTCTCGAGGCACTTCGACAGAACTTCTCGGCGCCCCAGTCCGGCTTCGCGGGCGAGCTCGGTGGGCGTCAGGTGGTTGGCCATCGGGAGATCTCCTCCTGTCCGAGATATGTGTCTGGCTGCTGATCTCAACCTAGCGCCGGGAGCGGACGATTGCAATAGAGGATTCCCGCAACCTCCAGGTCTTATGCATCTCCTACACCGGATTGGGCACGTCCAGGAATATGTGCCGCACGCCGAACCGCTCGGCGAGATGCTCACCCAGCGCACGTACGCCCAACGTCTCGGTCGCGTAGTGCCCGGCGGCGATCAGGTGCACACCGAGCTCGCGAGCCTGGGCCATCGCGCGCTCGGCCGGCTCGCCGGTGAGCAGAGCGTCGGCGCCCGCCAGCGATGCGTCTGCCAGATAGTCCGAGCCCGCGCCCGACACGATCGCCAGCGTGCGGATGCGCGGCGGTCCGGCGTCGAACACGAGCGGCTCGCGCTCGGTCAGCGCCCACACACGCGCCCTCAGTTCCTCGGCGGGCAGGCCGTCGCCGGGGAAGCGCGCAAGGCAGCCGATCGGCTCGCCATGGCGCAATGCGAACGGCTTGTCCAGCCGCTCACCCCCGAGCGCTTGGGCGATCAGGGCGTTGTTGCCGAGCTCACGATGCGCGTCGAGCGGGAGGTGGTACGCGGCGAGCGCCATGTCCGCGTCGAACAGCAGTTTCAACCGGCGCCTGAGCTGGGCGTCGATCGGGCCTGCGCCCTTACCCCAGAACAGGCCGTGGTGGACGATCACCAGTCCGGCCCGCTCGTTTGCGGCCAGCTCGAACAGCTCCGCGCTGGCGGACACACCCGTGGCGATCGTCGACACCTCGGCCGGCCCGGGGACCTGCAGCCCGTTGGGGCAGTAGTCCTCGAAACGCTCCGCTTGGAGCAGCGCGTCGAGCTCGGCGACGATCTCGGCGATGGACGTACGCATCCGGGCGACGATACCCGCCAGCGCCGGTGTGGGATACTGCGCACTGCGTCGGGGCGTGGCGCAGCCTGGTAGCGCGCACCGTTCGGGTCGGTGAGGTCCCGAGTTCGAATCTCGGCGCCCCGATTGGTTAGAAAACCGCGAAGGCCAGCGAACACGGGCGAAAACCCCCGGAAAACACTGGCCCTAGCGGCAGGTGGTTTGCCCGTGTTCGCGGCTGTTCGGTGGTCTGAGGGCTGCGAACGGGATGCAAGGCGACGGGAAACGGGATGCAAACGGGATGCAAGACCCGTCCGGGGAGCCCTGAGCGTCGTTTCCCCGGCCACCGACTACAGGTTGCGCACGCGGCGACCGATCTCGCAGTCCTGCGGGTAGCCCGCGGACTGCCAGAACGCCGACGCGGCCTCGTCCTCGTATGCGACCAAGGCCGTGATGCGGCAGGCGCCCTGTCGGCGCAGGTGCTCCTCGCCGGCGCGCACGAGCGCCAGGCCGATGCCGCGGCGACGGTGCTCCCTGGGCACGACGAGCCGGTACATGTTCCCCCGCCAGCCATCCCACGCGGCGATCAGCGCGCCCACGAGCGCGCCGTCGGCCTCGGCTACGAGCAGGCTCCCAGGCGTCTCGGTGAGCAGACGGTGTACGTCTTCGATCCGGTCGGGAGTTGTTGCGTGCGCACTACGCGCCCCGTGCCACAGGTCGAGAATCGCCGACGCCTCGGCGGCCTGGGCGGCACGCACGGTGTACTTCTGCTCGCTCAAGCGGACACTCTAACCGAGCCTGGTCCAGGGGCGCCGCTCAACGCTGGCCTTGGAACACTCGGGCGGCGGATTTATTACTCGCCGACGATACGCAAGTGGCGGGGTCTGTCGGCGACGGTTTGCTTAGACTCCGACGCGCATGAATCCTGCCGGGGAGATGATGGACGTGGATCGGTGGGCGGTCGGGGCGTCTTTGCGATGAGCCTGCTTCCCGATTACGCACAGCAGGCCAAGACATATGACCAAACGCGATCTGCGAGCGGTCCCATTCTCGCCGTGCTGCAAGCTGCAATTGCGGGCGCACCGGGGAACCGCCTGGCGGACATTGGCGGCGGAACCGGCAACTATGCGCTTGCGCTAGAGCAGGAGGGTTGGCAGCCGGTCGTGATTGACCGCTCGCCCGAGATGCTTGCCCTTGCCGCGCAAAAGGGCTTGGCGACTATTGCTGCTGCCGCAGAACGGCTCCCGGTTGCCGACGAGAGCTTTGACGCCGCGATTCTTGTTTCGATGCTCCATCACGTAGCCGACCCCGGCGCGGCGCTCTCCGAGGCGCGACGCATCCTGCGACCGGGCGGTCGCCTAGCCGTGCTGGTCTATACGCGCGAGGACATTCACGACCTTTGGTTTCTCGACTACTTCCCATCGACGCGAGCGTGGATGCAGACGAGTCACCTGCCCGTCGCTGATTTGCTTACGATGCTGCCTGGCGGGCAACGGCGCGAGATTGTCCTAGACGATCTGAAAGACGCCTCACTCGCCGCGTTGGCGGCGTATCCCGAGAAGGCGCTCGAACAGCGATGGCGGGCGCAGACAAGTTACTTCGAGCGCTTGCAGCGGGATCATCCCGCCGAGCTTGACGCCGGCCTACGGCAGCTTGCATCCGACGTTGCCGCCGGGTGCGCTACGCGCCGCCCCGGTCGAGCTTCGATATTGGCCTGGACGCGAGGGCCGGAACAGCAATGACGCTGGTCGCGGAGCTTGTGATCTTCGACTGCGATGGCGTCTTGGTCGATAGCGAGGTCATCTCCAACCGAGTGCTCGCGGCGATGCTCACAGAGCAGGGACTACCGATCACGTTGCCGCAGGCCCGCCGCGAATACCAAGGGTTGCTGCTCGCGGACGTGCTCGCACGCGCGGAGGCCAAGCTCGGCCGATCATTGCCGGCGGATTGGCTGGCGCACTACGAGACCGAGCGCTCGGAGGCTTTTCGCCGCGAACTCCAACCCGTCGCTGGAGCGGCCGAGACAGTCGAACGGCTGCGTGGCGCCGGACTGCGCGTGTGCGTAGCCTCGCAAGGGAAGCTAGAGAAGACACGGCTCTCGCTCGCGCTGACCGGGCTCGATCATTTGTTCCCTGAGCACGTCCGGTTCTCCGCGTACTCGGTCGCTAATGGCAAGCCGGCGCCTGATCTGTTCCTGCACGCGGCGGCCACGATCGGAGTCGAGCCCGCTGCCTGTGTCGTGGTCGAGGACACGCCATCCGGCGTCCAGGCCGCGGTCGCGGCCGGGATGCGCGCGATCGGCTACATCGCCGACAGCGACGAGCGGGCTCTGAGCGAAGCCGGCGCCGAGCCGCTGGGATCGCTCAATGAGCTATCCCGCCTTCTCGGGCTACAGGCCGAACCGATAGTGGCGAGCCACGAGAAGCACGCACCAACCGCCGAATCCGAAACCGGCGAATAAGCTGCCGTTCGGTGCCCGAGCGATGAGCCAGCTTCGAGAATGACGAGCAGCTGATCGCTCGTGAGCACGCCCCATCGCAAGCGCGCCCTGATTCTGCTCGGGGCCGCCACCGTCGCGTTTACGGTGATCCTCGAAGTGATCGACCCCTCGCATGTCTCGCACGGACCGACGATCCTCGACTTCGAGTTCGCCGGCAGCCAGGCACGAGCCTCGCAGATCATCGCCGAATGGGGTCCGAAAGGCCGCAGCGCCGCGCACCTTTCGCTGCTGCTCGATTACGGCTACATGCTCTCCTATGGCCTGTTCTTCGCGCTCGCCGGCTTCGCCGTCCGTGATATGGCGCGAGCGCGCGAATGGCAGAGTCTCGCCGCCATCGGCGCCGTCGTCCCGTTCTTTGCGCTTGCGGCTGCGAGCTTCGATGCGAGCGAAACGTCGCCCTGTTGCTCACGCTTGCCGGCCACGGTGGCAGCTTCGCGCCGCCGTTTGCCGCCGTCTGCTCGGCGATCAAGTTCACGCTCATCACCATCGCCATCCTCTACGCGGTGTGTGGTCTCGTGCGTTGGCTGAGAGACCGTCTTCTACGTCCGAGCGGAGTCACGTAAGCCGTGATCGACTGTCGGTGCTCCTACCCGGTGTCATCGTCCGGTGCTTGTGTAGGCTTCTCGCCGCGATGGCGGTCGAGATCAAGCCCGTAGCAGGCCGCCGCGCGCTGGACACGTTCATCAAGCTGCCGTGGCGGCTCTATCGCAACGAGCCCACCTGGGTTCCACCACTCCTGATGGACGTAAAGAAACGCCTCGACCAAGGGCGAAACCCGTTCTTCAAGCACGCCGAAGCACAGTATTTCCTTGCGTACCGCGACGGCCAGCCGGTAGGCCGCGTCAGCGCCCACATCGACCGCAATTTCAATGCCTTTCAGCAGAACGAGTGGGGCCTTTTCGGCTGGTTCGAGTGCGAGGACGATCCCGAGGCCGCCCGCGCGCTGCTCGACGCAGCTGCATCATGGCTACGGGACCGCGACCGCGACCGCATGGTCGGACCGATGGACTTCACGACCAACGACGAGATCGGGCTATTGGTCGCCGGTCACGAACACCCCCCAATCATCCTCTGCCCCTGGCACCATCCCTACTACCAGCGTCTAATCGAGCAGGATGGCGGGCTGACGAAGGCGATGGACCTGTTCATGTGGAGTCTGCACGTCACAGGCCGCGACAAAGTTCACCTGGCGATCTGGGACGCAGCGGACAAGCTCGAATCTGAGCATGGGATCGTCTGCCGCAACTTCCGCAAGCGCGACCTTGAGAACGAGGTCACACGCTTTCTGGAGGTCTATAACGCGGCGTGGGAGAACAACTGGGCCGCGGTGCCGCTCAGCGAGGAGGAGGTCCGCCACTATGCCAAGGACCTCAAACCCGTGCTGGATGAGAACTGGGCGATGGTCGCCGAAAAGAAGGACACTGGAGAGGTCGTCGGCGCAGCGCTGACGCTGCCAGACTTCAACCAAGTGCTTGCCAAGCTGGACGGCCGTCTGCTGCCGTTCGGCTGGATCAAGGCGTTGCGAGCGAAACCCAAGATCGACGCGGTGCGGGTGTTCGCGCTCGGCGTCAAGCCTGCCTACCAGCATACGGGTGTAGCCGCACGCTTCTACCAAATGCACTTCGACGCCGCCGAACGCACATGCCAGAAGGGCGGCGAGATGGGCTGGATACTTGAGACCAACAAGCCGATGAACCGCGCGATGGAAGGCATGGGGGGCGAGATCAAGCGCCGCTACCGTGTGTATGAGCGCCTGCTCTAACACAGTGCGATCCCGCTTTTTGCACGAATCTTCGCGTGAGGTTGCCTGGTGACGTCGGCTCGTGCTGTATGATTGCAGCAACCTCGACCATGTGGTTCGAGGCCAGCGAGCGGAGATCCGATCGCGCTCATTGAGCAAACAGTGCCCGATGTGGGATTTCTCACAGGGCCAGACCATAGGAGTGGAAGCCGCGATGGCGACCTACCCGCCCAAACTCGAATTGCCATATCGGGTCAGTCGTGCCTGGCTGGAGGAGCACACGCTTGCCGGCGAGGTCGTGGAGCCTGTTCACCGCTTCGTTATCGAGGCCGACCAGATGTCCAGCGAGATGCGCCAGCGCGTCGCTGCGCTGGCCAAGCGCGTGCGACCCACTGAATGGTGGGGGCCGCCGACCGAGACCGTTGAGGTGATCGGTAGCGGTATCGACCCGACCGACCATGCCACTACAGACAGCGGTCGTGAGTTGTACGCGACTGATCCGATCGTCCAGAGGCTCGGCGAGTTCCCCGAACTCCCGGAGCCCACAAGTGAGCCAACCGCCCTGATCGAGGCTTACGAGGCGTGGATCTCCCGATATCTCGATCTCAGTATGGGCGCTCTAGCCGCATGGATCGACCGCTGGGCCGTCGAGGGCGAGCCGGACGAGGATGGCAAGGGACCTAATGGTCTGCCCATCAACTGGTGGGTGCGGTGGGTGCCCTACCGCGTTGGGACCGAGCGAGGTGCGTTGGAAGTTGATGGGCGCACCCACTTGGAACTTTTCCACAAGGTTGCAGCCTGCTCTCAACAGCAATCCCATGCGCAGATGGCAGCCGGCTCGGAGGACATGAAGATCGTCCTCGACATAGTTGGCGATCCGCTGCAACTGGAGACTAAGCCGGTCGATGTCGAGGATCTGGTCGAGGCGTATAGCGAGCACATGGAGCGGATCATCAACCTCGCATTCGCCCGTCACTGGGTGCGGCAGCGGCAGCGTGAGGGCTTCGATCTGGAGATGTCACGGTGGGCTTTCGAGCGGGGCTCGGAGCGGCTGAAAATCGGCATAAGCGATGGCTACCGCATGATTCCTGTGTACCTACACGAGCGCATCAGCGCCGAGGTCCCAGGCTTCTACGCGCACCTACCCAAGAAGGACGACAAGCACACCTGGCAGCCACGCACTGGTCCGTCCGAGGAAGCGCTGCGGCTGCGCCGGGCTGTGCAAGAGCGCCTGGAGCGCTACGCGCCGCCTGGTGGGCCGGTGCCGACAGCTGAGGTCGGCTGGATGAAGAACCCGCCGCTAGCCATGTGCGACGAGCGTCACGCCTACGGTTACGACGAGTGGGGCAACCGCGAAGACGAGATCCAGCAGTGCGCCTTCGAGATCATCGGGGTAAAGAATTGGCTGGGCCGCTACACGCTGATCGCTGGCGTATACACCCAGGCGGAGGATCAGCCGCCTGACTTCCTGCTGCTCAAGTACGTCCTCAACCCGACGGACTACGAGCTGGAGGACCTGCCGATGCCGCCTGGCGGCGACAGTATCGCCCAGAACCATCAGAACTTCACCCCTGCTTCGGCCGGCGACGATGACATTCCTTTTTAGGCGAACGCAGATGACCGCCCGCGATTCTCGCCGCCGCTTCACCGCGCGTGAGCGTGCCGCGTTGCTTGTCGCCGCGGCCGGCCACTGTTCGCGTTGCGGAAACTCGCTGTCGCCCGACTTCCACGCCGACCATTGCGACCCTTGGGTCCGCGGCGGCGTGACCGATGTGATCAACGGCCAGGCGTTGTGTCCTACCTGCAACCGCAGGAAGGGCGATCGACTGACCACGACCACGGCCCCGCTCGCGGGGCTTCATCAGGCCGAATCTTCCGACGGGACGGCAGGTGCCGTTTCATCGGATAGCCGGCGCAACCATGCGTGTACGCACGAGCCGGCGGGTGCTGGCCACGACGACGCGCCCGAGTGCCACAAGGAGACATTCTCTTGAGCACTACAAACGGAGCTTCGGCTCCTCACCACCATACTCCTGGCCCCTGGCCGGAGGACTACAAGCCCCGCTCCTGGCAGGGCAAAGCGTTCAAGGCGCTACGCGCACACGACGGCTCCAGCTTCTTGCTGGAGGCCTGTCCCGGCGCAGGCAAGACCTTCCCTGGCCTGCGCTGGGGTTGGGAGCAGTTCACCAGCGGTCACGTTGAGCAGATGATCGTAGTCGTGCCTACTACCAACCTGGCGCGGCAATGGGCGCGCGAGGCGGCGACCGTCGGCATCAACCTGGAGCCCAACTGGAACAGTGTCGGTCTGCCGCGTGACATGCACGGCATCGCCATCACCTACCAGCGTCTCGCCGCCATGCCCGAGCTTTACCGGCACGCGTGCGCCGCACGGCGCACGCTGGTGATCGCGGATGAGCCCCACCATATGGGTGAGTCGGCCGCCTGGGGTCGCGCTTTTGGGCTTGCCTTCGAGCACGTCCCGTTCAGGTTGTTGCTGTCCGGCACGCCTTTCCGCAGCGACAACGACCCGATTCCGGGCGTGGTCTACGACGAGAATGGTGAGGCGCGGCCTGACTTTGCCTACAGCTACACGGAGGCGATCAAGGGCGGGATCTGCCGCAAGATCGTCTTCGTGAAGTTCGACGGTGAACTGCGCTGGGCCAGTGACGGTACTGTGATCGAGGCGACCTTCGACGATCAGCTCGACCAGCGCCAGACTCGTTTGCGGCACCGTACCTCTATCAGTGCCCATCTTGGTGACGGGCTGGTACGCATGATCCGCGAGGCCGACCAGCGACTGACCTGGGTGCGCGAGAACGGCCACCCCGTTGCCGGAGGACTGGTAGTGGCCTGCGACATTCAGCACGCGCGGGACATCGCTCAATTGATCGAACGCGAGCTGGGCGAGCCTGTCACCGTCGCGCACAGCGACGACCCGGAGGCCTCGCTGCGCATCGAGCGCTTCGCCCGCAGTCAGCAGCGCTGGTTGGTGGCGGTCAACATGGTCAGCGAGGGCGTGGACATCCCACGCCTGCGCGTGGGTGTGTACGCAAGCATGGTGAAGACTCCGCTGTTCTTCCGACAGGTGATCGGGCGCTTCGTGCGCACCATCAAGGGCGAGCAGGCGGACCCATCGTTCTTGTACATCCCGGCCGATCCGACACTACAACAGCTCGCGCACGAGGTCGAGCAGGAGATGCGCCACCTACTCAGCGATGCGGACGACGACCAACCGCGTTTGGATCTGAGCGAGGGGGAGGACGATACCCAGTCCTCCAGCTTCGTGCCGCTAGACGCGCGGGTGCAAGCGGCCGAGACGGTGATGAGCGGCTTGCGCTTCACTGACCCAGAGCAGGCCACTGCTGTCGATGTGCTCTCGCGTCGGCTCGGCATCCCGCCCGAGGAGGTGCTCCATTGCCTTGGTTTCGACAAACCAGTGCTGCCGGCGCTCCCAGGTGAGACCGAGTTCGAGCGTCGTGAGCGGCTTCGCCGCGAGCGCAAGCGCCTGGTTGGGATGCTGCACTTCCGCTCTGGACGGGACTACCAGGAGATCCAGCAGTGGATCAACGAGGTCGTCGCCGCAGGCCGGCCCGTCACTGAGCACACTATCTCCGAGCTTGAGCACGCCATGCGGACGCTCACCCACGAGCTGGCGACCGACAACCGCGACCGGCACGCCGCGTAGCGATCCTGGCGGGGCGGCGATGCCCGCCCCGCCACTCACGCAGGGTGAGCCCTCGGGAACGAGGAACATGTCGCAAGCGCCGATCGGCCGATCATTGGGCTCGATGGCCCCGAAGGAAACTTGGTTCGACTGTCGGCAGTTTCGCCGTGTTTGCGGGCTTTCGCTGAATCCGTAGACGGTCCCGAGCGCGTCGTCAAAGCGCCCGCGCAGATGCTCGTGGTGGAGCATGGCGTTGTGTTGCTGCCATGCCACGGATACGAACATATGTTCGTCCGTATGCTGTGCGAGAGTTTGCAGGTGCCGACTAACCCGTCCCGAACTTTTCGACATGGCCGACCGTAGCCGCATCGAGTGGACCGAGGCCACCTGGAATCCCGTGACCGGCTGCTCGAAGGTCTCGCCCGGCTGCGCCCATTGCTACGCCGAGACCTTTGCGGAGCGCTGGCGCGGCGTGCCGGGGCACCCGTACGAGCAGGGCTTTGACCTGCGTCTGTGGCCCGAGCGGCTACAGGTGCCGCTGCGCTGGCATCGCCCGCGCGTAGTGTTCGTCAATTCGATGAGCGACCTCTTTCACGAGGACATCCCCGACGAGTTCGTCGCCGACGTGTTCGACGTGATGGTTCGTGCCAAACAGCACACATTCCAAGTCCTGACCAAGCGCCACGAGCGCTTGGCTGAACTTGCGCCGCAGCTTCCGTGGCCGCGCAATGTCTGGATGGGCGTGACGATCGAGAACCGCCGCTTCGTTCACCGTGCCGACTCCCTGCGGGAGGTGCCCGCGGCCGTGCGGTTCGTTTCCGCCGAGCCGCTTCTTGGTCCGCTGGAAGGGCTCGACCTCGGCGGCATCGACTGGCTGATCGCTGGTGGTGAGTCCGGGCCGCGTCATCGGCGCATCGACTCGGCTTGGGCTACCGAACTGCGCGACCGCTGCGTTGACGAGGGTGTCGCGTTCTTCTTTAAGCAGTGGGGCGGTCAGCGCCCGAAGAGCGGCGGGCGAGAACTTGCCGGAAGGCATTGGGACGACATGCCCAGCCCAAAGCGGCGTCGGTCTGCGCTCGCTATCGCGTGAAGCGCATCGTCGTGCCCGTCGGGTAGTCGCCTTTTCGACGCCGCGAGGATTCGACCACTGCGATGTCGCCGGCCTGCTCAAGCGGGCGTAGCGCCCATTGCCGCAGGTGCGGCGAGTCCATATACCTAGTGCGGCAAAGCGTGAAGTCCTCCGCCTCCGTAATCGTGAACACGCGCTCGGCGAACTCTCCGCGCAGCAACTCACCAAGGATGCTCGTGTCTGGCGGCACGACCACCGCGTCGTCGCTGAACAACTGCCCTTGATCCGGCACGGTCTTGGCTTGCTTGAAGGCTTCGCCCGCGTGCTTGTCAACCTTCCACATGCCGCGCTTCATCTCGCGCAGGCCGTCCTTGTGGTCGGTGCCGAACAGCAGGTAGTAGTCGTTGTGGCGCTCGGGATCAACATTGAAGCTCGTCACCCAGCCAAAGCGCTCTCTGAGGCGGTCCCCGAACAGCCCAGCGAGCTTCTGCCCGACTCGCTGGCGTGACTGCTCATCCTTTGCATCCTCCCACGTCAGGCCGCCGTAAGCCTTTGTCAGCGCCTCGTCGGTGATCCCCGTCGCCAGGAACCGCGCCATGAACGTTGCTGGCAGGTACACCATGACCTCGCTCTTGTTGGGCATCTTCTTCTTGAAGTCGGCGATGTGCGAGAACGGGTTGTCGGCGTAGCCGCGCGGGTCCACGAACGCGAACGTCGGGACAGGCTGGCGATAGGTGCTCGCCAAGTACGCGACGACCTTGGGGAACTCCGCCTCGTAGCTGCCGTGGATCACGTCCACGGTCGCGCCGTGCGTAGTCGGGTAGCTCTCGACCTCGGCCTTCAAGTGCTGCGCGTAGTCCTTCCTGCGCTCGATAAAGATGAAGTGCGGTGCGCGCTTGAAGCGCGCACGGTCGGCGGCCGTCCGCCCAACGTAGGCGTCGAGCATTAGCAGTGGCGAGCCGCGCTGCCCGTCGCGGTAGCGTCCCGCGCTTGCGAAGCCATCCACGAGCGCGACCTGGCCATAGCTGAACCCGAGCTTGGGCATCCACACGTCCATGTAGCGGCGCAGCAACTCGTGCTTGGCCCGGTGATGAGCGTGATACATGGGCAGCTTCGCAGACGGAAGTTTCACGGCGGCGGCTTGCGAGTCGAGTTCGGACATGCGGGCATCAAACCGTAAGCCCAGTCGTGGACGGACGAGAGCCTTGCAGCGCAGTCGGGGCAGCCGATCGAGGACTTCGCTCGCGCGCAACGGCTGATGGATGAGGTCGTGGCAGATGTGGATGTCCTGCCGCGGCTTGGCCCCCGCTGGTGGGAGCGGTAAGACGATCCTGGCCGCGCTTGGCGTGCCGCTGGTGCGCAGCGGCCTACGGAGCGCAGTGGCACTATTGACCGCTCCTGACTTACCGACGATACAGCCGCCCTGTGGCTGGGAGGTCATCGCGTCGCCCTCCCGCGAGGACGCGGGCCTCTGGACGGCTTCTCGCACCCGCTTCAGACGCGTGTTCACGATGGCATACAGCGGGCATGACTTCGCCGAATGCTCGGCTTCGACGTGGTACGGCCGTAGAAAGTCCGTAGACGATGGCCCGAAAACCGCATCAGTAAGCCAACTCTAACCGTTCGCCCCGATTGGTTAGTGTTTTGCGAAGGCCAGCGAACACGGGCGAAAACCCCCGGAAGCACTGGCCCTAGCGGGACGCGGTTTGCCTGTGTTCGCGGCTGTTCGGTGGTCTGGAGGGCCGCAAACGGGATGCAAGGCGGCGGGAAACGGGATGCAAACGGGATGCAAGACGGTTTCCCCCGGCCGGCGACCAGCGGCTTGATCGGGGTCGCCGCCGACGACTAGCGTGCGCGCTTGGCAGCGCGGCGCTGCATCTGGATGAGCAGCGGCACGGGTGCCGCATCCTCGGGGTCGGGCACGACCAAAATCTCATCGCCAAGCAGCTTGCGATGAGCGTCCAATACGGCACGGTGCTTGACGATGGTTGTGGCCTCGCCAATGAATGATCGCCCCGGCATGTACGGCTCCAACCGAACGGTCAGCTCGGCGACGGCCATTATGTAGCTGGCGGCGGCCTTGGGACCGACCAGTTCCTTGTCCTGCTCGGTGACGTTGTGCGAGTAGGCACTGATGCTCTTGGCGCCTGAGCGACGCGGATGTACGAGGGCGTTGCGGACCTCGAAGAGAGCGAATAGTCGCTGCAAGGGCAGCCTTCCACGGTCGAGCGGCGGCTCGACGCCGACCAGGCGGGAGCCGATCAACAGCTTCTCCGGCGTAACGAGCCGATCGAGCGCCTGCGCGTCTCGTGCGGGCAGCGCAGCCTCAAGGAACTCATTGGCATACGCCTCGGTGGAGAGGGCAGCAAACAGCACCGCGTTCCGTAGGAAGCTGAGGCGACGGTTCATGGCGCTGAGCCGACGCTGCGAGGCCTCCAGCATCGAGCCGTGGTAATAGTCCGCTATCTCGGCGTAGAGCGCGGGTGCGCTACTGGCAGCGGTCAGCGCCTCAAGCGCCTGATTCAGATAGGCCGACGATTGCGCTGCACGGGGGAGGGTAGGTGTTTCGGGACTCGGTGAGCCGGGCTGGATCTGACGGAGGCGGGGTTTGTAGGTTCCCTATCTTTAGGCTGTCTCTCTCGTTGGCCTGATTTTCACAGCGTAGAGTTCCTCGACTTCTCGTGGTGGACGGTCCTCGAGCGCTTCGTGTAGTCGCT
>DASZJF010000030.1:0-224957 GCA_035948355.1 Solirubrobacteraceae bacterium | reverse complement strand
GCTGGCAGGGTCGCATGCGACCCTGCCTCGAGGCCGCACATGTGCGGCCTCGCCGGTGGCGCATGCGCCACCGGTAGACGCGCCGCATGCGGCGCGTCTCGGGACCGCGCATGCGCGGTCCCGCCTGGCGGCGCTTGCTGGCCGATCTTCGATCGGTCAGGGACAGCATCAGCTTTTTAAGCATGTCCGCCTCGCTTCAAGCACATGTGCCGACCCGAACTACTCCATCCCAGGCCCGCGTCCCCACCTGTGGGCTTGTCAGCCCACCGGATTGATCAGGCCGATCACGTGGCCCTCGGGGTCCTTGAACATGCCGAGGATCATGCGGCCCATGATTTCTTCCGGGCCCATCATCCGCGAGCCGCCGAGGCTCTCCGCCTGGGCGAGCGCCGCCTCGACGTCAGGGACCGTGACGTAGAACGTGACGTGGCCGTCATAGCCCTCGGGCGCGGCGCCGATGCCGCCGCCGATGCCCATGCCTTCGGGCGTGAGGTTGTCCTCGCGCGAGACGACCCCGTAGTTCATCTCGTTGTCGGTGTTGAACTCCCACCCGAACAGCGTCGAGTAGTACTCCCTCAGCTTGTCCGCATCCTTGCCCATGATCTCGAAGTGGACCACCGGTGCTCCCATGACGTTCATCCCTTTCGGTCGTGTCGGGTGTTGCGGCTGCGCGACTCCAGACTACAGCTCGATCACAGTACCCTCGGTCGCCACGCTCACCCGCGGGGAGTCGTCCGAGCCGTCGGTCCCGAGCCGCCGCGCGAGCCCGTCGAGCGCCTCGTCGGTGCGGTCGTGACGGTGGTGGAACAGCACGACTTCGCGCACCCCCGCGCGCCGGCCCAGCTCGACCGCGTAGTCGGCGACCGCATGGCCGAAACTCGCCTCGGCGGCGAGCTCCTCGGGGAACATCGCCGCATCGTGAACGAGCACGTCCGCATCTTTGACCAGCTCGATCGCGGCCGGGTGATACTCGCCCCATCCGTCCTCGCCGCCGCCGAGCGCGGTGGGGCAGTGGTCGGGCAGGTAAGCGAGCGTCGCGTGGCCGTCGCCGATCCGGTATCCGAACGTGCGCCCACCCTTGTGCGGGATCTCGCGCGCGGTCACCTCGAACCCCTCGATCTCCAGCTCGCCGGGCGTAATCGTCGCGAACGACCACCGCCCGCGCAGCTGCGTCGGTTCGATCGGGAAGTACGGCGGGCGCATCACCCCCGCGAGCAGGCGCGTCCCGTCCTCGCCGCCGGGCTGCTCGGGCACCAGCACGCTCACGCGCGCGTTCACGTTGTCTCCGGCGGCGAAGAACGGCAGTCCCAGCGTGTGGTCCCAGTGCAGATGGCTGAGCAGGATCGTCCCGTCGTAGGGTTCGCCGCCCAGCAGGTGCGACGCGGCCTGCAGCCCCGTGCCCGCATCGAGCATCAGCGTCGGAGGCGACGCAGCGGATGCGCGCTGCGCGGCATTGCCGTCGCCGGTTCCCCCGCCGGACGCCGGCGGGTCGTGGGCGAGCGCCACGCAGGAGGTGTGACCGCCGTAACGGACGAACTCGACGCCGGGCGCGGACGTGGAGCCCCGCACGCCGCACATGTGCACCTGCAAACGCTCAGCTCCGCGGGTCGGGCTTGGTGCGGCGGTGGTCCTTGGAGAGCTCCTGCAGCGCGCCGCGATCGAGCTCGCGCGCCTCCACGGCCGCCACCCGGCAGGGCGTCACGGCCACGAGTGTCGATGTGCGCCGGCCCTGCTCCAGCGCGGCGCGCTCGCCCAGCAGCGCGCCTGGCCCGTACTCGGCCAGGCGCACGCCGTCCTCCTCCACGCGCAGCACGCCGTCGAGCAGCAGGAACACCTCCGAGCCGCCCTCCCCCTGCCTGACGAGCGCATCGCCCGCTTTGACCTTGCGGATCGCCGGCTTATGGCCGCCCTGCATGATCTGCGCCGACAGCGTCCGCTCCAGCGCGCTCTCCACCGCCGTCACGAGCGCCTTGGAGTCGGTGTCCCCCCACGGAGTGTGGCGCCCGAAGGACTTGCGATACCAGTCCTTGAAGTCCGCCAAGCCCGACTTGTGGCTGAGGCGCAGCTCCTCGTCATACACCCAGTGGCGCGGGAATTTGCTCGCCCCCGTCATCTGCCCCTGCACGCGGCCGTCGGCGTGCAGCGTCAGCGACAGCGTCGTCCACACCAGCGGCGCCTGCCACTGCACGAACGGCCTGCGGCGTACCCGGCGCGGAGCCGGCACGCCCGTGCGTCCGCCCGCGGTCTGCGTGAAGCTGACCCAGCCCTCGCCCTTGACGGGCTTCGGTGCGATGTCGGGCAGCCCGATCGCTTCGAACGTGCGCGCCACCGGGCCGACCTTCACCGTGGTCGCGCCCATCAACCCGCCGCCTCCCTGGCCGTAGTCAGTGATGCGGCCCTTCTCGTTGACTTCGATCCACGCCTTCAGCACGTTCGCGAAGCGAAACCGGTCGGCGTCGCGCAGCTCCTCCAGGTCCTCGATCGCGTCCGGCAGCGGCTCGTCGTAATGGGCCATGCCCGCGTCGAACGCCAGCCGCTGCGAGCCCTCGACCGCCTCGGAGGGGATCCACGACACCGACGTGATCGAGCTCTCGTGACGCATCGCAGCAATTATCACAGGACACCCGTCGCGGGGGGTGCTCGGTGAGGTGGACCGGATGGGACGGGACGTCTCATGCGCTGAGGGTGTGGACGTCCGGACAAGTGCGAGCGTCGTGGGGCTGTCCGTATGCGGCGCCTATGCTTGGCCCCCATGAGCCATGACGCGCTCGTCGTCGGGTCGGGCCCCAACGGCCTGGCGGCGGCCATCACCCTCGCGCGCGCGGGACGTCGCGTGCTCGTGCTGGAGGCCGCCCCGCGTCCCGGCGGGGCCGTCATGACCGAGGAACTGACGCTTCCCGGATTTCGCCACGACACCTTCTCCGCAGTCCATCCGGCCGGCGCGGCCTCGCCCGTGTTCGCCGCCATGCCGCTCGATCGCCATGGCCTGCGGTGGGTTCATCCGCCCGCCTGTCTGGCGCACCCGCTGCCCGACGGCAGCGCGGTGGCGCTCTATCGCGACCTGGAGCGCACCGCCGCGAGCCTCGATGCGGTCCGCCGCGGTGACGGGGAGAGCTGGCGTGCGTTCGCCGCGCCGTTCGTGGACTCGTTCGACGCGCTGCGCGACACGCTGCTCGGCGGCTTCCCGCCCGTGCGCGCGCCCCTGCGCCTGACGGCAAGGATCGGTCCGCGCGGGATGCTCGGCTTCGTAGGGCTCCTGCCGCTGGCCGCGGAGACGCTCGGCGAGCGGCTATTTGCGGGCGAGGGCTCGCGCGCGTGGCTGTACGGGTCGGCGATGCACTCCGACGTGCCCCCGTCCGGGCGGGGCAGCGCGATCGCCGCCGCCTACCTGATGCTGCTCGGCCACGGCGCCGGCTGGCCGAGCCCCGAGGGCGGCGCGGGCAGGCTCGCGGACGCGCTGCACTCATACCTGCGCGAGCTGGGCGGCGCCGTGCACACCGACGCGAGGGTCACGCGCGTGGCGGTGGAGCGCCGCCGTGTCGTGGGCGTCGAGCTCTCAGGTGGCGAGCGGCTCTCCGCCTCGTTGGTGATCGCCGACACGATGCCCGGCGCGCTCGCCGACCTCGTCGGCGACGCGCTGCCCGGACGGTATGCCCGCGCACTGCGCCGCTACCGCTACGGACCGGCGACGCTCAAGGTCGACTGGGCGCTCGACGGTCCGATCCCCTGGACCGCGCCACAGGCGCGCGAAGCGGGCACCGTTCATCTCGGCGGCTCCGCGCCCGAGCTGCTGCAGAGCACCGCGGCGATGCGCACCGGCCTGCCCGAGCGCCCGTTCATGCTCCTCGGCCAGCAGTCCCTCGCCGACCCCACGCGCGCGCCGGCGGGCAAGCACACGGCTTGGGGTTATACCCACGGTCCCCACACGGTCGACTGGACCGCCGAAAGCGACCGTCACGTAGAGCGCATGGAGGCCCAGGTCGAGCGCTTCGCGCCGGGCTTTCGTGAGCGCATCCTCGCCCGCCACATCCTCACGCCAGCCGACCTGCAGGCGCGCAACGCCAACCTCGTAGGGGGTGACGTGGGCGGCGGCAGCTATTCGCTCGACCAGGTCCTCTTCCGCCCGGTGCGCTCGCTCGCGCCCTATCGCACGCCCGTGCGAGGTCTCTACATCGGCAGCGCCGCGACCTTCCCGGGCGGGGCGGTCCACGGCGTGCCCGGTCACGCTGCCGCCAGGCTCGCGCTGGCTACTTCCGCTTGGCCTGGTGCTCGATGACCTTCCCGAAGGCCGCCTCCAGCTGGCTCGTCATGCGCTGCTTGAACAGTGCCAGCAGCGCCTCGGAGGCGAGCGGTCGCAGCGAGTCGACTGCCTCGATCAGCTCGCCCCAGCGCTCGGCCGGCTGGCCTTCCTCGTCAAAGGGCTCCCACAGCTCTTTGAGGAACAGCTTCGTGAACGCGCGCGCGATCGAGTCGGCGTCGCGGCTGACCCGCTCGACCAGCACGAGCGCAGCATGCAGGGGGATGCCCAGCGCGACGACCTGTTCGGCGTCGCGCATCAGCGCCGGGCTCGGGATTTCGAAGCGCCCGTCGCCCAGCGGCACGAGCAGTTTGAGCTTGCGCACCCGCTCGATGTCCTTCCCGTCCACCATGCCGAAGCGCTTGTTCAGTTCGTGAGCGGTGATCATCTCCGGGTCCTCGGGCTCGAACGGGGTGGTCACGGCGATGCGCAGGCCGAGCAGGCGCTCGGCCAACCCGTCCGATCCGCTCAGCAGCCGCTCGATCGCGGCGAGGTTGAACCCGTCGGCCTGCAGGTCGAGGATCAGCCGCAGCCGCGCCACGTGCTCTGAGTTGTAGTAACCGACCCGCGCCCGCACCTCCGGCGGGGGCAGCAGCCCGCGCGTATGGTGGTTGCGGATGTTGCGCACCGACATGCCCACCTCCGCGGCGAGCTGCTCGACCGTGAGGTCGTACGCGGGCGAGTCGTTGCTCGGCTCGACGGGCCGCCCGGCCGTGGTTGTGCTCGCTCGCGCCATCTGTCACGAAGGTTACCATTGCCAATGTTCCCTCATTTGAGGTAGCATGATCTCGCGTCATGATTCTTAGCACCCTCTGCGTAGGCGAGGCCCGCCCGCCCGAGATCCCCCATTTCAACGAGATCCGCCGGTCGGGTGGCGTCCGTGGCTGAACGGGGAGCGGTTCCCCGCGTTCCCGCCGTGCGCCGCCGGGCGCTCGGGCTGATCCGCTCGTTCACCTCGCCGCTGCTCCCCGACGACTACCTGGAGCTGGTCAACCCGCTGTGGTCCACGCGCGAGCTGCGCGGACGCGTGCAGCGGGTGGAGCGCGCGAGCGCCGACGCGGTCACCGTGCTGATCAAGCCCGGCTGGGAGTGGCCCGGCCACCTGCCCGGGCAGTACCTGCGCCTGGGCGTCGAGGTGGGCGGCCGCCACCACTGGCGGGCCTACTCCCTGACGTCCGAGCCCGGACGCGCCGACGGGTGCATCTCGATCACGCCCAAGCTCGTGCCCTCCGGCGCGGTGTCGCCGTTCCTGTGCGAGCGCCTGCGCCCGGGCGCGATCGTGCGGCTCGGCGGCGTCGAAGGCGCCTTCACGCTGCCCGACCCACCGCCCGCGCGGCTGCTGTTCCTCAGCGCCGGCAGCGGGATCACGCCGATCGTGAGCATGCTGCGCAGCCTCGCGGCCCGTGGCGCCCTGCAGGACGTCGTCCACGTCCACAGCACGCGCACCCCCGAGCAGTTCGTGTTCGCGCGCGAGCTGCGCGAGCTGGCTCACAGCCACCCCGGCTACCGCCTGCGGGAGTGGATCAGCGTCGAGCGCGGTCGCCTCACCCCGGAGCGCCTGAACGAGCTGTGCGCCGACTGGGCCGAGCGCGAGACGTTCCTGTGCGGGCCGGCCGGCCTGCGCGAGGCGATGGCCGCGCACTGGACGCGCGATGGCGATCCCGCGCAGCTGCACGTCGAGCGCTTCCAGCCCGACGAGCACGTCGGCGACGGCGAGCGCGGCGCGGGCGGCACGATCCGCCTGTGCTCCAGCGGCCTCGACGCCGTCAGCGACGGCGAGCAGCCGATCCTCGTGGCCGCCGAGCGAGCCGGCGCGAGCATGCCCTACGGCTGCCGTATGGGCATCTGCCACAGCTGCGTCGGGCGGCTGCGCGCAGGCCGAGTCCGCGACCTGCGCACCGGCCGCGTCCACGGCCGGCCCGGCGAGCTGCTGCAGACCTGCATCAACGCGCCCGAGGGCGCCATCGAGATCGACCTCTGAGCCAATCCATCAGCCCACGTCGCACAGCACACACCTCACATCTCCAACACCGGCATACCCCGCCACGCACACCTCCTGCACCGCACACCCTCACACCCCACCGTCACACACCAAAGGAACCCCATGTCTGCCACATACACCGAGCCCCCCGCCACGACGACCGATCGAGGCTTTCAGGAGATCGAGAGCCCGATGGCCCATCTCAGCCCCGAGCGGCTGGACGAGCTCGCGCGCGAGCTCGACGCGATCCACGCCGAGATCTTCGCCGACCTGGGCGAGCGCGACTCGCGCTACATCCGCTCGACGATCCGGCTGCACCGCCACCTCGTGCTCGCCGCGCGCGCGCTGCTGCTCGGCTCGCGCCGGCGGCCGCTGTGGCTCGCCGGCACCGCCGCGCTGTCGCTGGCGAAGATCCTCGAGAACATGGAGATCGGCCACAACGTCATGCACGGCCAGTGGGACTGGATGAACGACCCCGACATCAACTCCCAGTCCTGGGACTGGGACACCGCCTCCCCGGCCGACGCATGGCGGCACTCTCACAACTACGAGCACCACACGTTCACCAACATCCGCGGCCTCGATCGCGACCTGGGCTATGAGATCATGCGCATCGACCCGCACCAGCCCTGGCGCCCGGTCTACCTGTTCCAGCCCCTCTACAACCTGCTGCTGATGGGCTTCTTCGAGTGGGGCGTCGCCCTGCACGACCTCAACTGGGACGCGATCGGCGCCGGCGAGAAGACCAAGGCCCAGGTCATCGCCGAGCTGAAGGCCGTCGGTGTGAAGGCGCGCAAGCAGGTCATCAAGGACTACATCGCCTTCCCCACGCTCTCCGCCGCCGCCTCGGCGCTGTCCTCGGCCGCGACCGGACGATCGGGGTCGCGTGCGGCGCGACGCAGCTTCAAAGCGACCCTGACGGCCGACTTCACCGCCAACATCGTGCGCAACATATGGGCGCACTCGATCATCTTCTGCGGTCACTTCCCCGACCAGACCTACACGTTCAGCAAGGCCGAGGCCGCCAAGGAGACCCGCGGACAGTGGTACGTGCGCCAGCTGACGGGCTCCGCCAACATCGACGGCAGCCCCCTGTTTCACCTGCTGGCCGGCAACCTCTCCTTCCAGGTCGAGCACCACCTCTACCCCGACATGCCCTCCAGTCGCTACGCCGAGATCGCCCCCCGCGTCCGCGACATCTGCCATCGCTACGGCCTGCCCTACAACACCGGGCCCTTGAGCAAGCAGCTAGGCACCGTCCACCGCACGATCCTGCGCCTGGCGTTCCCAGGCGGCAAGCCCCGCCGCAAGCCCGGGCCCTACAGGCCGGACGCCGGCGCGCCCGACGAGGACTGAGGCGCGGCCGGCGGGGAGTGCGCGTCGTCGCCGGCGCCGTTCTCGCCGGCGCCGTCCGCCTGAGCGAGCGTTGGCGCCTCGGCGCGGGTCGTCGTGCCGGCCTCATCTGCTCTCTGCGGCGGCGCCGCCGGGGGCACGTCCGCGAGCGTCCACACCGGCAGCCTCGCCTCGCGCCCGCGCACCTCGAGCTCGCCCACGAGCACCAAATCCGCGGGCGGCTCCTTCATGCGGTCGCGCGTGCTCTGCGCGCAAAAGAGCATATGCCCGCTGCCCTTCGTCATCCCCTCAAGCCGCGAGGCCGTGTTCGTCGTGTCGCCGATCGTCGTGTACTCCACGCGCCGCTCCGAGCCCACGTTGCCCGCCATCACCGGCCCGCTGTTCAAGCCCACGCCCATCGCAAACGACTCCCCATGCCCCTCCTCGGCGAGCCACCCATTGAAGCGCGCAAGGCGCACGCCGATCATCTCGCGCGCCGCCCGCAGCGCCCGGTCGGCGTGGTCCTCCTGCGCCAGCGGCGCCCCAAACGCCGCCATGATCCCATCGCCCATGTAGGCGATCAGCGTCCCTCCGGCGGCCATGATCGCCTCGGTCATCTCGTTCAGGTAGTGGTTGACCACCTCAATCACATGCTCGGGCGACTGGCTCTCCGAGAAACTCGTAAAGCCCCGCAGATCGCTGAACAGCACCGTGCAGTCGAGCTCCACCCCCCGCAGCCGCAGATCCTCCCCCGCCGAGGCCACGACCTGGTCGACCACGTCCGCCGGCACAAAGCGCGAGAACAGATCGTGCACCCGCTCGCGCTCGATCGCCTCGCCCACATAGAGAACCGCCAGCGTCCCCAACGTGCCGATCGCCAAAGCCAGCAGGGGGTAGACGAACGTCCAGATCCAGCCGCTGTTGAAAGCGATCTGCGTGGCGATCGTAAACACCACCGCCAGCGCCACCGCGTCGACCATCGCCCGCCAGCGCGCCAGCCGCAGGCTGCCCAGCGGGACCGCGACCCCGAGCGCGACGATCAGCAGGACGTCCAGCCAGCCCGGCGCATCCGTCAGCGGAACCCCTTCCAGCAGGGTCGCCGCCGCGTTCGCCCAGATTTCCGGGCCGGGCATCGTGCCGCCGCTCGTAGGCGTCGCATGAAGGTCCTGCAGGATCGGTGAGGCGGCGCCGACGATCACCAGCTTGCCCCGCACCGTCGCCGGGTTGAATTCGCCACGCAAGACCTTCGCGTAGGAGATCGACCTGAACGTTTCAGCCGGCCCGGCATAGTCGATCGGAAGCGTGCCGCTCTCAAACGTCGACGCCGCGACCCTGCGCCCGGTCATCACTTCGGTCGCAACCACCGGCAAGCTCCCCAAGCGGTTGTAAGCGCGCGCGAATCGCCTGACCGATCCATCGGGGTCGAGCGTCAGCCTCACCTCCGAAGGTCGCGCTCCAATCTGCTTCAGCGACGATTCGCCGCCGAGGATCGTCGTGGCGCCGTCCGGTTCGACGTTCAGGGTCGCCAACACTGTTTTCCCGTGAGCCCGTTCGAGCGCTTCGATCAAGGCGATGTCGTCGGCTTCGTCGGTGAGCTGGTTGAATTCCATGTCGAGCGCGATCACCTTCGCCCCCGCTCGTGCGAGCCGGTCGACCACCTGCGCGTCGTAGCGGCGTGGCAGCGGTGAGCGGGAGTCCAGGCGATGGGCCGCAAGTTCCTCTTCGGCCTGGGGGTTGATCGCCACGAACAAGACGTCCGGCGAGGGTCTGTGATCCCCGCGGATCGAGAACCGCGCGTCGATCGTCTGCAGCTCGCTGCGCCGCAACAGATGCGTCGCATAGGCCGCCACGCCCACCCCCGCCGCAAACATCGCCATCCCCACGAGCAGCGCGCTCTTGCGCCGCCGCCACCTGGCGCGACCCATCTACCGCGCTCCTGTCACAATCCAGCCCAGCACCAGGACGATGCTAACCGTACGCACAACCTTTGGAGTCTTCGCAGCGCACGCCAGGCAAGTGGCGACGCTATCCGTGCTCGCGCCGCTCGTCGCCGCGCTCCTCCTCTTCGCCGCCGCGCTTCC
The DNA here is from genome assembly GCA_035948355.1 of Solirubrobacteraceae bacterium. Taxonomy (GTDB): domain Bacteria; phylum Actinomycetota; class Thermoleophilia; order Solirubrobacterales; family Solirubrobacteraceae; genus Palsa-744. The sequence goes on along the minus strand of DASZJF010000030.1, from coordinate 215,266 downwards.
GGCCCCATCCGACGCGACGGTGCCTTCCGGTGCGCTCTCGCAGCTGGCAAGCCCGTTCAACTGCGTGGGGGAAGAAGGGTTTCATCAGCCCGAAATCGGCTGCGGAACGATCTTGCCGCCGGGGGCGACGAAGGTCGCCTACCAGGCGCAGGTCAGCCCGGACGGTCGGTTCGTCTACTCGGTGGCGGTCGAAGGCGCGCTGGTCGAGTATGAACGCAACCTCGCAAACGGCGCCCTCACGGCGATCGGCTGTATCACGGCCTCGACGGAACAATGCGCGTCCCAAAACGTGACGACCAGCGCGCTCGAAATGAAAGGGCCCCAGGCGCTCGCCATCAGCCCCGACGGCAAGAGCGTCTATGTGGTCACCTTCGACGACGTGCTCGTGCAATTCGAACGCGACCCGGAAACGGGCCTGCTCACCGAGAAGAGCTGCATCGGTCACGAAGCCACCAGCGCGTGCGAACAAAAAGGCGCAAAGGGCCTGAACGAACCGTATGGCGTGACCGTCAGTCACGACGGCAAGAACGTGTACGTGGCCAGCAACGCCGACGGCGCGGTCGCGGAGTTCTCGCGTGATGTCGAAACGGGCGCGTTGACCCAGCTCGCCTCGCCGAACGACTGTGTCAGCAGTCAGGTGCTGAGCGGCTGCGGGACGGTCATCTCCGGCCACGAGCTGGAACGCTCGATCGGCGTGGTCGAAAGTCCGGACGAACAGGATGTGTACATTGCCGCTGGAGCAACCACGGGCGAAGGCGCGATCGTGGCGCTCGAACGCGACAAAGCCGAAGAAGGCGCGCTCAAACTTCTGCCCTCGACCGAAGCGTGTATAAGCGAAGTCTTGGCCGAATGCACCCACGGCGTCGAGATCAACGGCCCCGAGGATCTCGTCATCAGCCCCGACGGCAAGAACGTCTACGCCAATTCGTTCAAGGACAACGCGGTGCTCGAGCTCAAACGCGAAGGGTCGGGAGCGCTCTCCCAGCTGGCCAAACCCAATGCCTGCGTCATGAACGCACCGGCGGTGGCGGAATGCACCGAAGGCAAGGGGCTGAAGGAACCGCTGGGCGTGGCGATCAGCCCAGACGGTGAAAACGTGTACGCGAGCAGCTGGGAAGAAGACGACGAGGCCGCGTTCAGTCGCAACGGCGCGACCGGCGCATTGACCCAGCTCCCGTCCCCCTATGAATGCGTCGGCAAAACCGGAGTCACCACCTGCGATACGACCGGCATCGCCGGGATAGCCAGGGCGCGGCGGGTCACGGTCAGCCCCGACGGCCTGAACCTATACGTGGCCGGACAGAACGACCACGCGGTGGTGGAGCTGGCGCGCACGGTGAGACCGGCGGTCTCGCGCATCGACCTCACCCGCGGCGCGCCGGAAGGCGGCGAACAGGTGTACATCAAGGGCGCCGGCTTCGCCGAAGGCGCCAAGGTCTTCTTCGGCGCCAACGAAGCGACGAGCGTCACCGTGCACTCGGCCGGTTCGATCGTGGCCACCAGTCCTCTGGGCGCGGAAGGGCACGTTCCTGTAAAGGTGGAAAACGCGGTCGGCGCCTCGGCTGAAACGGCCGCTGACGAATACACCTACTCCGACGCGCCCGCCGTCGCGGGAGTCAGCGCCGACATCGGCGGCGAAGCGGGTGGGACCACCGTCACGGTCACCGGGAGTCAGTTCACCGGCGCCACGGCCGTGCGCTTCGGCTCGACCTCCGCGGCCAGCTTCAAAGTGGAATCGGCCGAAACGATCGTCGCCAAGGCGCCCGCCGGGAAAGGGGCCGTCGACGTGGCCGTCGAAACCGCCCACGGCAAATCGGCCGCCGGCACGGCGGACAAGTTCACCTACATCGACGGGACGTCGGCGCCGCCGAGCGGGCTGGTGCTGTCGTCCTACTGCGAAAGCATCGGCGACAAGGCCGTGACGCTCGAGCGGGAAGAAGTCGGCGGTCCCGGCTATGCCTACGACAACTGGGCCTGCGTCGCCAACGACGGCGCCGAAACCCTGATCGCCAACACCGGTCCCGCCCCGAGCATGGAAAACGCCTGCGAACACGAAAACGGCGGCGCCGGCTTCTACGGGTATCCGGAAGATCCCAACAACGCCTTCTCGTGGGGCTGCCATAAGGTCACGCCCCCCGAAGAAGAAAACGGCGGCTCGGGCGGCGGCGGCAGTGGCGGCGGCGGCCCGTTCTCGAAACTGCCCAGCGAACAGATCGGCCCCACCGGCCTCGCGAGCACCCCCGTCGTGCCCCCGCCCGTGCTCGCCCGCACCGGCAACGTCGCGCCGGTCTCCGGAACCGTGCTTGTGAAGCTGCCGGGCACGAGTACGTTCGTGCCCTTGTCCGTCCTGCGCCAGATCCCGTTTGGCTCGGTCATCGAAGCGACGCACGGCACCGTGAGCGTGACGACCGCGGTGCCGGGCGGCGGCACCCAGACGGGTGAGTTCTTCCAGGGCGAGTTCATCCTCAGGCAGGGGCCCAACGGCCTCGTCATCGCCGAACTGACCGGCGGGGACTTCGCCGTCTGCCCGACCGCGCGCGAGCGGGCCCACCGCGCTCGGGTCGCGGGCCCCGCCGCCGCCGCGGCCGCCTCGCGCAGCCACGTGGTGCGCAAACTGTGGGCCAACGCCCACGGCAAATTCTCCACGAAGGGCAACTACGCCGCCGGCGCCGTGCAGGGCACCGAATGGCTGACCGAGGACCTCTGCGACGGCACGCTGATCCGCGTGACGCGCGACAAGGTGGCGGTCACGAACCTTGTCAACCACAAGCACGTCGAGGTCAGGACCGGGCACAAGTACCTGGCCAAAGCGCCGTAGGCGCGCCCTATGGAAGGATCGGCAGTCGCCGAACCCGCATCCGATCAGGCTCGAGAACTATGAGGCTGCCCGCGTTCAGGTCACTTTCGATGGCGGCGAGATTTGCCATCAATACATCGGCCTGTTGATCGGGCCGCCTCTGCTGAGTGCCGCGACGAAGGCGCACGGATATGTTCGGCGAAAGCGCGTTATCGATCAGAAACTTCACGCCGTCGCGGTCAGTGGCAACTCGCGCTCGCTAACGGCTTCAGCGGCATAGCGCATGGCCTCGGCGACGTCCTCGGCCTGCAGATCAGGGTAGGCAGCCAGAATCTCGGGGACACTCATTCCATCAGCGACCATGCCGATCACGGTGGAGACTGGGATGCGAAGCCCGCGAATGCAGGGGACGCCCGCCATCTGGTCAGATCGCACAGTTATCCGCGTGAAAATCACAATCAGAGTCTACTACCGCGTGAGGAAGCCCAAACCGCCGAACGTCTCGGGATGCCCGAGGTCGGGAGGAGGCGGAGGGGGAGGGGGAGGGGGCGGTGGCGTGGGCTGTTGGGGCTTGGACATCTCATGCGATGTCAGCGTCTAGAGACAGATGTCTGCCTGGCCGTGTGTCCTCTACCTCCCCGTCTATACCCGCACGACCGTCCGCCGCCCGGACAGGTCAGCCGGACCCGTCGAGCCGCCGGTCAGCCAAGTGGGCGCGTCGTTAAGCGCCGCGAGCGCTGCCTGCCTGCCGGCCTCGCGCGCCTGGTCGATCTGGTGAAACTCGAGCAGGCCGACGCCGGGGACGCGGACGGGGATCGTCATGTCGGCCAGCCGCCGTGCGGCCTCGTCGGTGTTGGCGCTCGACAGGAGGGCGATGCGGGCCATCGTCTCGGGCAGCGCCGGCAGGCGACGGCGGTGGGGGCGATCCGCCAGCTCCCCGTCTGCGGGGAGCGCCTGGGCGAAGGAGTCTTTCGCCGCACGGGCGTCGCTCCTTGAACGCTCCTCCCCGCCCTTGATGTCGATTGCCAGCACGGGCCCCTCGCCGGCCTCGCTCATCGGCGCGAGCGGGAGGTTGTCGAGCAGCGAGCCGTCGATCAGCAGGCGATCCTCGCGGCGCATCGGCGGGGCGATCAGCGGCAGCGTCATGCTGGCGCCGACAGCGTCGACCATCGGGCCATCGCGGTCGATCACCAGGCGGTTCCCGCGCAGGTTGACGCTGACGCAGTAGAACGGCCGCGCAAGCTCCTCCAGGTGCGCTTCGCCGAAGGTGCGTTCGAGCATCGCTTCGGCCTTGTGGCCTTTGATGAGCGCGGTGCGGGGGAGGGTGTAGTCATTGATCGGGTTGCGCCTGACCCACTCCTCGTAACAGCACGCATCCATTGCGGCCCCGTCATGGCCGAGCGCGAGCAGCCCCCCGACGAACGCGCCCATGCTGACGCCGCCAACGCGGTCAACGACGAGCCCCGCGTTGAGCAGCACATCGAGCACGCCCAGGTGCGCAAACGCCCGCGCGCCACCGCCGCTCAGCACGACGCCGACCGAGCGTCCCGCCAGTCGCCGGGCCATGCGGGCTACATCATCGCGGCGATCCCCGTCGGCGGAGATCGCGTGGATGCTCACGGGCATCAGGCGCTCGATCCAACCTGCGAGGCTCCCGGAGCCAGGTCGCACGTCCCAGCCGACCAGGTCGCACCCGCGCAATCCCGCCGTCCAGTCGGTCCCCTCGGCGGAGGGTCGGTCCATTGTGGCGTCACCGTCCATAGCCGCCCCGAATCCGATAGCGGCCCCGTCCGCTCGCGTCTCGGACACGGCGCCGTCCACAACGGCCAGTACGCGATCGGCGCGCGAGACGCAGAACTCGTCCCAGGCCCCGGGATGCTCGCCGGCGCCGCACACCAGCAAGACGTGGTCGTGGTCGAGCTCGCAGCGCTCTACCAGCGGCGCGTAGCGGGCGATCGCCTCCGCACGCGACTCGGTGCCTATGCCGGACGTCCCGCTCGCCGGGCCATCTCCCGCCTCGGCGGGATACAGCACCGCGACCCGCCCCCACGCGCACAACTCCCGGCTCAGCTCGTCGGCCAGATCCAGCAACGGCACATCCGGGCCGACGGCGCGCAGCGCGACCGTCACAGGGCGCGCGCGTCGAGGGGCCGGGATCGCCCGGCTGGCCTGCAGTTGCGCGCTCAACACGCGCGTGAGACTTAGCGCCAGCTCCGGCTCGGATCGCAGCAGCGCCTCGAAGTCGGTCCGCTCGATTCGCAAGAGCTCGGTGTCGCGCAGCGCTCGGATCGAGGCACTGCGCGGCGAGCCGTTCAACAGCGCCAGCTCTCCGAGCACCGCGCCGCGCGTCAATGTGTTGATTCTCTCCTGTACAGCATCCGGGCCGCTCTGGACCACCTCCAGGTGACCGACGCGCACGACATACACCCCGTCCGCTCGATCGCCTTCGCGGAAGAGCCACTCTTCCCGGCGCAGGCTCACACCCCGCGCGATCTGCGCGATCCGTTCGCGCATCCGCTCCGACAGATCCGCGAACACGGGGACGTTGCACAGGAACTCGGCGACCGTTTGCGGCGCCACCGCCGCCCGCTCACCCGCAGACTCCGCGAGGCTCATCGGCCCCGGCGCGTCCGCCCGCCCAGCGCGGTCGAAGACGTTGGGTGCGGGGACGCCGAAGCCGCCGTCTTCGCCGCGGTGAGATTCCTCTGGGAGCGGGACGACCAGACCCAGGCACGCCAGCGAGCCCACAAGGAAGCACGCGCCCGCGAACGTCCACCCGTGCTCGAACGCGTGTAGCGCTTCCGCCGGCGCAGGCGTGCCGATGATCGCGATCAGGATCGCCACCCCGAGCGCCGCGCCGAGCTGGCGCGAGACCGAGTTCAGCGACGTCGCCACCGCAAATCGCGGACCCGGCACCGACCCCACGGCGGCGCCGCTCAGCGTCGGGAACGTCAGCCCCGCGCCCGTGCCGAGGATCACCATCCCCGGCAGCCACTTGCCAAGAAAGTCAGGACTCACACCGAGCTGCGTGGCGAAGTATGCCATCCCGGTCGCCCACACGAGCGCGCCCGGGACGACCACGAGGCGATGTCCGACGCGTCCCACCAGGCGGCTCGCGGGCGCGGCGACGGCCATCGCCACGAACGGCCCCGGCGTCAACGCCAACCCCGCCTGCAGGATCGAGTAGCGCCACACGCCCGTCAGAAACAGGACGTTGCACAGCGTGTACGCATAAAAACCGCTCGCCATCACGATCGTCACGCCATTCGACAGCGAGAACGCGCGGATGCGCAGCAGCGTAAGGTCGATCACCGGCGTGCGCTGACGGCTGGAGCGCAACACGAAGTACACGCCCAGCATGAGCGCCAGCGCGAACGCTCCCACGATGCGCGCGCTGCCCCAGCCCCATTCCTGTCCCTTGACGACCGCCAGCACGAGCGCGGCGATCGCCAGCGCCAGCACCGCCCCGCCGAGCAGGTCGGGCATGTGGCGGCGCCCCGGCGCGCGGCTCTCCACGAGCACGCGGCGGGCCATAAACCATGCGAGCAGCCCCACTGGGATATTCACGAGGAACACCAGCCGCCAGTCGGCGGCCGTGATCAGCAGTCCCCCCAGCGGTGGCCCGATCCCCGCGGCCAGCGCTGCGACGGCCGCCCACAGTGCAACGGCGTGCATGCGCTCGTGCTCCTCCCGCGACTCGAGCACGATCGCCAGCGAGCTGGGAACGAGCGCCGCCGCGCCCGCCGCCTGCACTACGCGGGCCAGGATCAGGAAGTCCAGCGAGGGCGCGAGGGCGCACAACGCCGAGGCGAGCGTGAACAGCGTCAGAGCGCCGGAGAACACCCGTCGGCGGCCGAGCAGGTCCGCGAGCTGACCCCCGCCCACCAGAAATGCCGCGAACACGATGTTGTAGGCGTTCAGCACCCACGAGACGCTCGACAGCGGCGAGCCCGAGAAGTGCTCGGCGATGTTCGGCACGGCAATGTTGACGATCGTCGCGTCGACGAACGCCATGAACGTGCCGAGCACCGCGACCGCCAAGACGGCTTTCGGCGTCGAGACGCGGCGCAGGGATCTGGGCGGCGGATCTTCCGCTCCGTCCCGAGACATGAGTGCCTGCTCAGCCATTCCCCGCGCCCATTATCGGCCAGGCGACGCCGATGTACTCTCCAGCTCTGACCGTATGAGTTGGCGTTCATACGGTCCCCGACCCGTCAGGCACACCGCGCCGCAGCGGGCCGCCACAGCCAACGCATCGGCAGGGGACAATCCGGCGCCCAACCCGTAGGTTAGCCCGGCGGCGAACGAGTCGCCACAGCCGTAGGAGTCCACCGGCGCACCCGGCGCCGTGGCGGCCGTCCACGAGCCCGATCGGCCCTTGCGTTCCCGATAGACGCCCCCACGTGAGCCTTCGGTGGACACGACCAGGTCGGCCTCTCCCTCGGCGGTAAGCGCCTCGCCGCGCTCGGTCGTGTCGTTTGCGCTGAGCACCAGCGCGTCCAGTCCGACACCGTGCCCGAGGGCGTCGGTGGCGCGCGGGCTCGCCACCAGCACCCGCCCTGCGCGCGCCGCGCGCAGGGCGCCGACGTCGCCCGCGGTGAAGTAGACGGCGTCCATCTCCGCCAGCTCGCTCCAGGCCAGTTCCGTGTCACCGCCCAGCGGCTCCAATCGCGGGCCGTAGGTCACGATCGTGCGCTCGCCGGCGTCGTCGACAAGCGTGCTCGCCGTCCTCGTCGGCGCTGCCCGCCGAGCTGCGCGCACCTCCACGCCGAGCTCTCGCAAGCGCTCCACCGACCGGCGACCGTGCTCGTCATCGCCCAGGGCGGTGATGAGCACGCACTCTCCCGCCAGCCGCGCCAATTGCACCGCCGCCACGGCGCCGCCCCCGGCCGGCTCCTCGAACGGCTCGCGGGCGTGCACGATCTCTCCGGCCCGCGGCATTTGCGACACGCGCGCGAACCGCACCCACTCGACGTGTCCCACCACCGCCACCCTGGGTTGGTGCCTGCGCATGGCGGGAGTGTCACATAGGCTTGCGCTCGCGACCTCCTAGCCTGAGGGCCATGCACGTTGAACTTCTATTCTGGGACGGCTGCCCCTCGCATCCGCGCGCTCTCGCCGACCTGCGCGCCGCGATGGCCGGCCTCGGGCTTGACCCGAGCACGGTCGCGATCCGCGAGATCGACACCCATGAGCGGGCCGCGCGCGAGCGGTTCGTCGGATCGCCGACGATCCGCATCGACGGGGTCGATGTCCAGCCGACCGGGGACGAGCCGTACGGGCTCACTTGCCGCGTCTACTATCGCCGGGACGGTCGGATCTCTCCGACCCCCGATCCGGCCGACGTGCGCGATGCGCTACGCGCCGCGGCGACCGCTATCGATGTCCATACGAGCGCAGTCCAGACCGACCCCACCGAGAGGAGATGAGATGACAGTCGCGATCGGCGACCCGGCCCCGGCGTTCGCCCTGCCGGACACCGCAGGAACCATGCACACACCGGGTGAGGCGCCCGCGACCGTCGTCGTGTTCACCTGCAACCACTGTCCCTACGCGCTGGCCTGGCACGATCGGATCATCGCGCTCGCGCACGATTACGCAGACCGCGGCGTGCGGGTGCTGGCGATCAATCCCAACGATGCCGGTCGCTACCCGCGCGACTCGATCGAGGCGATGCGCGCCCGAGTGCAGGGCGGCGAGTTCGACGGCGTGCCCTATCTGCGCGACGAGTCTCAGGAGGTCGCCCGCGCGTATGACGCCGAGACGACGCCCGACGTGTTCGTGCTCGACGCCGCCGGCCTCTTGCGCTACCGCGGCGCCCCCGACGCCGACTACGAAGACCCGTCCCAGCGCGCCGCCTTCCTGCGAGACGCCCTCGACGCGATCCTCGACGGGCGTGACCCAGAGCCCGCCCAGACGCCGCCCGTGGGCTGCTCGATCAAGTGGCGGGAGTGACGAGATCGACACGATCCTCCGAGTTCGTCGGCTGGGCCCCGCTTGACGGAAGCTCGCCGACCCTCAGCGCCCCAGCGTGCGCACCAGCTCACGGGCGCGCCCGCGCAGCTCGCCGAGCAGCTCGCGCACTTCCTGCAGGCCGGCGCGCAACTCGGCGTCGCCCACCTCGATCGGCAGCATCGAGTCCTGCAGCGCCGCCAGCTCTCCATCGGCCCTGCCGGCCGCCTCCACCGCGGCCTCGACAAAGCCCTTGACGCCCGTGGACGGCGCGCCCTGGGGCGCCGACTCGAACGCGTGACCGGGCAGGTCGTGACGCTCGGCGAACCCCGCATACGTGCGCTGTGCCCTGCCATACGCGCTCTGCACGGGTCGGAACAGCTCCTGCTCCAGGCGCTCGGCGGTCCGTTCGTCGAGCAGCTCATACGCCTCGCCGAGCGCCGCCAGCGCCACCGCGATCTCATCGGCCGCCCGTGCCAGTGCGTCGAGCACCTGTCTGCGTCCGTCCGCGGTGGTGTAGGTCATGGGTCCAGGTTATTCGGTGCCCGTGCCAGGGCCTGCTCTTGCCGGTCTCTCGGAGGGTCCGATCGCGACCGACGATAGAGAGCCATCCCAAGCCGTCGGTAGGCTCGCCAGATGGCCTACGCTCAGCGACCGTTGCTCGATGGCGAGGGAGCTCATGCCGCTTCATTGGCGGCGTCGGCACTCGGCGAGCCACATGACTATGGAGCCGTCTTTACACGCCGCTGGATTGTCGAGCTGATTCTTGATCTCATCGGTTACACCAGCGACCGTGACCTGTCGGTCCTGCGCGCAGTTGAGCCCGCGTGTGGCTCGGGGGCGTTTCTTGGCCCGATGATCGAGCGGCTGTCGCGCTCATGCCGAGTTCATAACCGGCAGATCACCGAGGCGATGGACGCGATCCGTGCGTGCGACCTGCAACCGACCAACGTCACGGCGAGCCGTCGCCTGGTCAAGGAGCGTTTGACTGCCGACGGCTGGATGGCCAGAGATGTGCGTGCACTCGCTGTACGCTGGGTGGCGCACGACGACTTTCTGCTGGGCGAACACGAGATTGGCGCCGCCGACTTCGTGGTCGGCAATCCCCCGTACGTGCGGCTGGAGGCAGTATCAGACCTGCGCAGCGAGGCCTATCGTCGAGCCTGCTCGACGATGGGGGGAAGGTCGGACATCTACGTCGGGTTCTTTGAGGTCGGACTGAATACGTTGCGCTCTGGTGGAGTTCTCGGCTTCATCTGCGCAGATCGCTGGATGCGCAACCAGTACGGACAGCGACTGCGCAGCATGGTTGCCGCCCGATTTTCGGTTGACACGGTGATCGAGATGCACGATGTCGACGCATTCGACCAGGAGGTGAGCGCATACCCGTCGGTCACGGTGTTGCGCCGTGAGCCGCAGGGTCCTGCGATTGTCGCGACGGCGCACAAGGGCTTCGACGAGGCGGCTGCCCGTCGCGTGCGCATCTGGGCCAGCCGCAAGGACGACGCCAGAATGAGCGATCCCGCGTTTGAGGCGGCGCGGTTGCCGACATGGTTCGGCGACATTGCGTCCTGGCCGACGGGCTCGCCGGAGCGCCTTGCGCTTGTCGCTCGCCTGGAGCGCGATCTGCCCACGCTGGAGGACGGAAAAACGGAAACTCGGGTGGGTATCGGTGTTGCCAGTGGTGCGGATCGGGTGTTTGTCGTCAAAGATCCGGCGGTAGCCGAGAAAGGTCGAATGCTGCCTTTGGCGATGGCTCGTGACACTCGGAGTGGGGACCTGCGTTGGTCCGGTCACTATCTGGTCGATCCTTGGGATGGCGACACGGGCGCACTTGTATCGCTGGATTACTATCCACGGTTGCGCGCTTATTTCGAGGAGCATGCGACGATGTTGCGCAAACGCAATGTCGCCGGACGCCGACCGCAGCAGTGGTATCGCACGATCGATCGCGTTGCACACTCGCTCACGGATAAACCAAAGCTGCTGATCCCAGACATCAAGGCCGAGATCCATCCGGTCCTCGATCCGGGCGGCTTTTATCCTCACCACAATCTTTATTGGGTCACGAGCGAGCGATGGGATACAGAGGTCCTAGGAGGACTGCTGCTCTCCAGGGTTGCCCAGCTGTTCGTCGAATGCTACGCGGTGAAGATGCGCGGGGGGTATCTCCGCTTCCAGGCACAATACCTTCGCCGTATTCGTGTTCCTCGGCTAGACCGGTTGCCGCACCGCACCGCGCGAGAGTTGAAGCGGTCGTTCAACGATCGGGATGTCGAACGTGCCACGGCAGCCGCTCTGGGCGCCTATGGCTTGGCGGAGCTCCCAGAGTAGGAGCTTGCGGTCGGATAACGAAACTATCCAGACATGGACCAAGGGGAGTTTGAAGCTGCCGTCAGGCAGTATTGGACGGTGCGCGAGGGGCAGGCGCGCCGGCAGCGGGAGTCGGGGCGAGCGGACGCCGGCCTGCGCGGAGCCGTAACTGGTGGCGCGCACATGGACGCAATGGCTGAGCTGGCCATAGGTAATGCCACCGACATCTGGACGGCATATCGTGAAGGTCTGTTCGGTACGGTTCGTCCCTGGCTTGGCTACCTGTTCCTACTCGAGGAGGCTCCAGGCTCCATCAAGCCTGTACGTGTCAAACAGCCGTTCTTCGAGGTCGATTCTGTCTTTCTCGGCGCCTCCTACAAGAAGCGCTACGAAATTCTCTGCCGGCGGCTCATTCGCGAGCGACTATATGACGCTGCATGTTTCGTCACCGCCTCCGCTGATCTCGGGTCACCGATCCATGAGCCTGCTTCTGACCTGAGCTTCCTGGCTTTTGCCAATGCGATCAGGGCACGTGCGGCTGGGCTGCTCTACACCAAGTAAGCTCTCGGAGTACAGGGCCTGCAATGCAGGTCCTGGCAGGCATGCTCAGTCGTCGAGGCTTAGGATCACCCGATCATCCGACGGCGAGCACACTCGACATGACCCGACGGCGACAGGCGGCCACCGCCGCCTGCCCGTTCTGCGGCGGCCCCGGCCCGCGCATGTTTGACGCGTGGGATCGCAACCGTGAGACCACGCGGGAGCGGTTCGCCTACGCCCGCTGCCGGACGTGCGGGACCGTGTTCCTGATCGATCCCCCGGCGGATCTCGGTCGCTATTACGCCGAGGACTACTACCACTTCGGCCCGGACGGAACGCCGGCGTGGAGGAGCGATGAGCCGCGGATGCGATCCGCGGCATACCGCGTCGATCTGCTGCGAGCCCACACCGCCCGGGGACGCCTGATCGAGATCGGCGCCGGAACCGGGGCGTTCGCCTCGGCGGCTAAGTCGGCGGGCTACGAGGTCAGCGCGATCGAGATGAGCGAGCGCTGCTGTCGCTATCTGAGCGAGCACGAGGGAATCGACGCGATCTGCAGTGACCGCCCGCTGGATGCAATCGCCTCGCTTCCGCCGGCTCGCGTGGTCGCGCTGTGGCACGTGCTGGAGCATTTGCCGAGTCCGGCCGAGGTGCTCGCGCGGGTGGCGGACAAGGTGCTACCCGGCGGGTTGCTGGCGATTGGGGTGCCGAACCCGCGCTCGTTGCAGTTTCGCGTGCTGAGATCTCGCTGGGCGCACCTCGACGCGCCCCGGCATCTGTGCCTGATACCGCCGGCTGCCCTGATCGCTCGGGGCCGGGAGCTCGGCATGGCGAGCGTGGCACTGAGCACCAACGATCCTGATGGCCTGGAGTGCAACTTCTTCGGCTGGGTCAGCGCGCTGAGGCGCCGTCCCGCCGTGGGAGCGACACCGGACCTCGTCAGCCACGCGGCACGCGCGATCGAACGGGGGCTGGCGCCGCTCGAGCGCACCGGCAACCGGGGGTCGGCCGTGACGATCCTGATGCGCAAGGAGCCCTAGCCGGTGTCAGTGGCCGACGACGCTCCGGCCGGCGACATCCTGTCCACGGCCGCCGCAGGTCCGGCGGCGGCGCGCGGGGGCGGTCTGCGCGTCGGGGGCTACATGGTGGGGGCGCTGTTCAGCGTCATCTCCGCCGCTCTGCTGACCCGGCACCTCGGGGTGGTGCAGTTCGGTCAGTACGTCACGGCGCTGTCGCTCGTGGCGATCGTCGGCGCGCTGTCGGATCTGGGACTGACGGCCGTGGGGGTGCGCGAGCTCTCCATGCGCCCGCCCGCCGAGCGCTGGCCGCTCGCACGCGATCTGCTCGGACTGCGGATCGCGCTCACGCTCACGGGCAGTGCGGCGATCGTGGCGATCGCGTGGGTCGCCTACTCGCCCACGCTGGCCGCCGGCGTCACGCTCGCGTGCGTCGGTCTGCTGTTGCAGGCGACCCAGGACAACTTCGCGCTGCCGCTCCTGGTCGGCCTGCGGCTCGGCTCGGTCTCCGCCCTGGAACTCTCGCGCCAGCTGCTGACGACCCTGTTCACCGTCCTGCTCGTGTTCGCGGGGGCCACGCTGGTCCCGTTCCTGGGCGTGTCGATCCCCGTGGGCGCGATCGTGCTCGGTGCGACCGCGATGCTCGTGCGCGGCACGCGCACGCTGACACCGACGTTCAGCTTCAGTCGCTGGCGCAGGTTCGTCAGGCCGATGCTCCCCTACTCGGCCGCGGTCGCCGCCTCCTCGATCTACTTCCGGGTGTCGATCCTGCTCGTCTCGGCGCTCGGCACCGCCGTCCAGCTCGGCTACTTCAGCCTGTCGTTTCGGACCATCGAAGTGCTCACTCCCGTCCCCGCGCTGCTCGCCGGATCGGCGCTGCCGATCTTCGCCCACACCGCCCACGACGACGACCACGATCGCCTCGGCTACGCGCTCGGGCGAGTGTTCGAGGTGTCGCTGATCGTCGGCGCCTGGGTCGCCGTCTCGATCGCCGTCGGCGCGCCGCTTGCGATCGCGATCGTGGGCGGCGCGCGCTTCGCGCCCGCGGCGCCGGTGCTCGCGGTGCAGGGCATAGGCCTCGGCGCGATGTTCGTGAGCCTCGTCTGGGCCAACGGGCTGCTCGGCCTCGGGTGCTACCGGCAGATCCTCACCATCAGCCTCGCCGGCCTGATGCTCACCGCCGCGCTCGTCGCGGCGCTGGTCTCGATCGATGGTGCCCAGGGCGCCGCGATCGGAACGTCCACGGGGGAGATCGTGCTCGCGATCGCGCAGTGCGTCGCGGTCGTGCGCCAACGTCCGCTGCTGCGCCCGTCGCTGCGCATCGTCCCCGGTGTCGTGCTCGCCGCGGCGCTCGGACTCGCGCCGCTGGCGCTCACCCCGATTCCCGTCATTGCGCGCCTGGCCATCTCCACGATGCTGTTCGCGGGGGCGCTGCTGCTCACGCGCGCCTACCCACCCGAGCTGCTCGACCTGCTCCCGGGCTCGCACGCGCGAGCGGTCTCGCGGACGCCGTAGGAGCCGGAGCGCGAGCCCCTGTTCCGGCGGGAGCGTTCGCGTGAGCCGCATCGGGTGACAGCTGGGTGCGTGCCCCAGAGGGAGAGCGCGAGATGGGTCCCGCCTGCGCCTCGCTACAGTCCCCGCGGTGATCGCGGTCGTGCACCTTGTATGGGGACCTCTCGGAACTGTCCCTCTGCGTGAATTCCTGTCCTCCTACCGGATGCACCCGGCGGGCGCCGAGCACGAGTTGATCGTGCTCCTCAACAACGTCCCCGATCCACTGCCTACGGAGTTCGAAGCCGAGCTTCAGGGCATCGAGCATCGCCTGCTCCGCACCCCCGAGCCGGTGCAGGATCTCGCCGCCTACGCCCATGCCGTCGACCGTCTCGAGCACGAGCGGCTGTGCTTCCTGAACTCCTACTCCGCGATCCTCGCGCCGGATTGGCTGGCCAAGCTCGACCACGCGCTCGATGAGCCGGGCGCGGGGCTTGTCGGCGCCACGGGATCGTGGGCGAGCCTGCACTCGGCGGTGCTCAATGCGTTCCTGCTGCCGAACCCCTACCGCCGGGTGGTCCCTCGACGCAGCGTCGCGCGCGAACAGATGCGCGAGATCGAGCTCGAACTCGACGCCGCGCGTGCCTCCGACGGCGCCGTGACACTCCCCCCGGAGCTGCCGCGGCGCACGCTGTCCGGCTCGGTCCTGTCCACGCTGCGGTCGTTTCGCCCGATGCCCGAGCAGCTCCTGCGCTTTGCTCCGTTTCCCGCCTACCACGTGCGTACGAACGCGTTCATGCTCGACCGCTCCACGTTCGCGGCGCTGCGCATGCGTCGGCTGGCCAGGAAGATGGACGCGTACCTGCTGGAGAGCGGCCGCGCGAGCTTCACCGGTCAGGTTCGGAGCATGGGCCTGCGCACGCTCGTGGTGGCGCGCGACGGCGCCTTCTACGACCACCCCGAGTGGTCTGAGAGCCGCACGTTCTGGCAGGACGACCAGCAGGGTCTGCTCGTCGCGGACAACCAGACCCGTTCCTACGCCAACGGCTCCTACGATCGCCGGCGACTGCTGTCGGCGTTCGCGTGGGGTCCCGAGTCCGCCCCCAGCCCGCCGTCGAGGAAGCAGCTCTGAGCCGATGTGGGACTTCGAGGCTCACGCACGCGCGGCCGCGCTGAACCGGTCAAAGCCCGAGGCGCTCGGCGTCGTCCACCTCGTGTGGGCGCCGCTCGGCCCGGAGCCGGTACGGTCGTTTGTGCGCTCATACCGTGCCCATCCGCCCGGGATCGCGCACGAGCTCGTGATCGTGCTCAACGGGGCGCCGGGCGATGCCCGCGAGGCGAGGTCTCGCGCCGACGCCACGCTCACACGGGAGGGTCTCGCCGCCGAGCTCGCGGGAATCGAGCACCGTCTGATCGTGCTCGAAGAGCCCGTGCTGGACCTCGCGGCCTACGGTCTGGCCGCTCGTGCGCTGAACCATCCGCGTCTGTGCTTTCTGAACTCCTACAGCGTCATCCTCGCCGACGGGTGGCTGGCGATCCTCGCGGGGGCGCTGGACGATCCAGGCACCGGTCTCGTCGGGACCACCGCCAGCTGGGAGAGTCAGTCGCGGTGGGTCCGGGGCCGGGCTCGCTACTGGCCCTACCAGCTTGCCCGCTTACGCAGTGCGCGCCGCGACTATCCGCGCTATCCCAATCCGCACATCCGCACCACGGCATTCATGATCGAGCGCGCGATCCTGCTGGCTATGAATCTGGACGCGGCGCACGACAAGCGTGACACCTACCTGCTGGAGAGCGGCCGTCGCAGCATCACCCGCCAGGTCCTCGAGCGCGCGCTGCGCGCGGTCGTCGTCGGCCGCGATGGTCGCGTCTACGGCGTCAAGGACTGGGCCGCCTCGCGCACCTACCGCAGCGGCGAGCAGGACAACCTGCTCGTCGCCGATCGTCGCACCGCCGACTGGCAGTCCGCCTCGCCGCGCCTGCGCCGGCGCCTGTCGCGCGATGCGTGGGGCGAGCACTATGTGGGCGCATCGGGCGGCGAGGGTCCTTAGATCGCTCCCCGTCGCAGCTTCAAGGACTCCCATAGCGAGATCGAGGAGTCGATCGCCTCGCCCGGAGGGGGCGGGTGGCGAGGCAGGTTCGCGCCCGCGCGCCAACCCTCGACGCGGCCACGCAGCGCCTGGGTGTCATGGCAGATGGCTAGATCCGCGGCCACGACGGCCGTCTCGGTCAGCAGCGCCCGCGCGCTCGCGCGCCCGCGCAGCACGCCGTACCGGCGCAGCAGATATCCCCTGCTGAACCCAGCCATCCGGCGCTGTCGGGCCGAACGTGTGCCGTAGGTGCTCGAGCCGAGATGCACTCCGCACGCCTCGGGTGCGCTCGCGGCGGCCCATCCCGCCGTGCGCAACCGCAGCGCGAGGTCGAGAATCTCCATGTACGCGACGATCGTCTCGTCAAGCCCGCCCACCTGCTCCCATGCGATCCGGCGGTAGGCCCCGGTCGTGCCCTCGGCGCCGGTGAGCACCGGCGCCAGCAGCGTTGCGTCGGTGGCCGGCCGATCTTGCAGGCGGGCGAATCCCGCGAGCGTCGCGTCCGCGGTCACCCCGACACTGTCGATCGTCCGCTCGCCGGGCGTCAGCATCGTCGCGGCGACCGACCCGACCTCGGGATCGTCTCGCAGCGGAGCCATCAGCCGCTCCAGGCAGTCGGGGCGCAGACGTACGTCGTTGTTGAGCAGCACCACGTGCTCACCCTCTCCGGCGCTCACCCCCCGGTTCACGGCCCTGGTGTAGCCGTGGTTGGCCCCGAGCTCGATGACGGTCGCGTGTGGCCAGTCGCGACGCAGTCGCTCGGAGGTGCCGTCGCTGGAGCCGTCGTCGACCACGATCGCACGGTGCGCGACCGTCTGGCGCGCCAGGTGCTCCAGGCAGTCGTGCGTGAGCTCGTAGTGGTTGTGCGCGGCTATCACCACGTCGATCGAGGACGCCATGGCGGGTCATCGTAGTGAGGGGGGATGGCCGGAGCCATGGTGACCGTGGCGTAGCCTTGCAACGCATTGAGCGCACGCCAAACCCACATCGGCCTGAACCTCGTGTTCCTCGTCCCGGGCGAAACCGGCGGGATGGAGGTTTATGCGCGCGAGCTGATCCCGGCGCTGCTCGCCGCCGCTCCCGAGCTGCGCTTTACCGCGTTCGTCAACCGTGAGGCCGCCGCCGCGGGCGACGGTCCGTGGGGAGAGCTGCTGCCCGCCGTCACCGTCCCCGTTCGCGCTCGCAGCCGCGTCCAGTGGGTGCTCGGCGAGCAGATCCTGCTGCCGCCGCTGGCCGCCCGTGCGCGCGTCGATCTCGTGCACAGCCTCGCCTCGACCGCTCCGCTGTGGGGCCCGTTCCGCCGCGTTAGCACCGTCCACGACCTGATCTACGCGCGCTTTCCCGACGCCCACTCCGGTCTGCGCGACCGCGGTATGCGCCTGCTCGTGCCCGCCGCGGTGCGCCGCTCGCAGCGCGTACTCGCCGATTCGCGGTCCACGCGCGCCGACCTGATCGAGCTGCTCGGCGCCTCGCCCGAGCGAATCGACGTCGCGCCGCTCGGCTTGGCGCCAATCCGCCGCGATATCGCCCTGTCTGAGGCCGAGACGCGTGCGCGCCTAAAGCTCGGCGAGCGCCCGATCGTCCTTAGCCTGTCCGCCAAGCGCCCCCACAAGAACCTGCTCAGGCTGATCTCCGCGCTCGCTCTGATCGCACCCGAGCGCCGGCCCCTGGTGGTGATCCCGGGCTATCCCACCTGGCACGAGGCCGAGCTGCGCGCCCGCGCGGGCGAGCTGGGCGTCGCGGGGGACGCACGCCTGCTCGACTGGGTCTCCCCGGCCGAGCTGGAGGGCCTGTGGGCGCTCGCCCGCGCGTTCGTGTTCCCCTCGCTGTACGAGGGGTTCGGGCTGCCCGTGCTGGAGGCCCTGGCCCGCGGCGTGCCCGTCGCCTGCTCGCGCGCCTCCTCGCTGCCCGAGGTCGCCGGCGAGGCCGCCCTGATGTTCGACCCGAACGACGCGCGCGCGATCGCCTCGGCGATCGAGACACTGCTCGCGATGGATGACCAGGCGCGCGCACGCGCACGCGCGCTTGGCGTCGCCCGCGCACAGCAGTTCACCTGGGAGCGCACCGCCCGCGCGACGCTCGCCGGCTACGCCCGCGCGCTCTCGCCATCGCGTCCGTAGCTCGCCAGCACCGTCCGCAGCGAGCTCTCCAGCGACAGCTCCCGCTGGTGCAGCGCATACCACCGCGCGGTGCTCTCGCGCAGCCCCGGCCCCGCCTCGTGCACTCGCACGATCGCCTCGGCGATCGCCCGCGGATCGGAGCTTTCGCACACGAACCCGTTCACGCCCTCCTCGATCAGCTCCACCGCGGCGTTGTCCGCGCCCGCGACCACGACGCTGGGCGTTCCCCGCGCCGCCGCCTCCACCACGACCAACCCGTACCCCTCGCGGATGGAGGGTGCCAGCAGGCACATCGCTCGGCGCATCTGCGCGTCAACCGTCTCCGCCGTGGTGAACCCGGGCGCCGAGACGACCTCCTCCAGGCCGTGGTGGGCGATCTCTGCAAGCACCGTCTCGCGCTCGGGCCCATCGCCAAGCAGCTCTCCCCGCAGTCCCTCGATACGCCGCGTCGCGTGCGCGATCGCCGCCACCGCGAGCGGCGCCTGCTTCTCCGGGATCATCCGTCCCGCGAACAGCACCAGCCGATCCGTCGCCCCGACCGCCGCCGGCTCGACCGTGTCCGCGTACAGCCCGCGCAGCACCGTCACCTCGCCGCGCAGACCCTCCTGGCGCAACCGCCGCGCGTGCAGCTCGGAGTAGCAGAACGCCCGCTGGCGCACCCGCGCGCACAGCCGCTGGATGCCCGCGCCGACACGTCCGCCTACGTTGCCGAGGTAATCGCGCCAGTAGGAGTCGCTCCAGACCTCGAACCAGTCGACCGCCAGCTCGTAGGAGCCGAGCGGACGCGCCACGGCCGCCGCGAGCAGCGAGAAGTAGGGAAACGAGCACATGTGCACCGCGTCATACCGGCGGCCCCGGCGCAGCAGGTGCCACAACACCCCCAGCCCGAACACGATCGGCGGCCACACCCGGCGGCGACCGTCATGCGTGTACAGGCTCATTTTCGGGCCCGCCTCTACGACCCCTGCCTTCCCCTCGGCCAGTACCGGCGTCTGCCCACGCTCCCACTGGCGCAGGGTCACATATGTGACCTCATGACCCTCCGCCGCCAGCCGCTCGGCCAGGTTGCGATACCAGCGCTCGCCCCCGCCGACGGTGTACGGGTAGAGGCAGTCGTAGACTACGCACACGCGCATCGTCCCGAACTTACTGCATCGCCTTGAATCGACTATGAGCACGCTCGAGCAGACAACGCCGATCCATCCCGCGGACGGCGAGGCGGGGACCGCGCCGGTGGTGTCGGTCGTGATCCCATGCCTGAACGAGGCCGAGAACATCGAGCATTGCGTCCTCGCCGCGCGCGCGGCGCTCGAGCGTATGGACGTCGCCGGCGAGGTGATCGTCGCCGACAACGCCTCCGAGGACGACTCCGCGGCGCTGGCCGCCCGCGCCGGCGCGCACGTCGTCCGCGAGCCGCGGCGCGGCTATGGCAGCGCCTATCTGGCCGGGTTCGCCGTCGCGCGCGGGGACTACATCGTGATGGCCGACGCCGATCTGACCTACGACTTCGAGGACATCCCCCGCTTCGTCTCCGCGCTGCGCGACGGCGCGGAGATGGCGATCGGCGACCGCATGGACAACATCCAGCCCGGCGCGATGCCATGGCTGCACCGCTACGTCGGCAACCCGCTGCTGTCCGGTCTGCTGAATCTGCTGTTCCGCACCGGCGTCAACGACGCCCACTGCGGCATGCGCGCGCTGCGCCGCGAGGTGCTGCCCCGCCTGGACCTGCGCACGACCGGCATGGAGTTCGCATCGGAGATGGTCATACGAGCATCGAAGGAGAACTTGAAGATCGTCGAGTTCCCGATCGAGTACCGCCCGCGCGGGGGCGAGTCGAAGCTGTCGAGCTTCCGCGACGGCTGGCGGCACCTGCGGTTTCTGCTCGTGCACTCGCCCACGCACCTGTTCATCCTGCCGGGCCTCGTGCTGTCCGGTCTCGGGCTGCTGCTGATGATCATGGTCGCGGCCGGCTTCTCGTTCTTCGGGCGCGCCTGGGGATTGCACGCCCTGATCGGCGGCGCGCTGTTGACGATCGTCGGCACGCAGATCCTGGCGCTGGGGCTGTGCGCGCACGCGTACGGCACCTACTTTATGGGAGAGCGCGATCCCTGGTTCGATCGCATGCGCGCGCGCTTTCGCCTCGAGCACGGTCTGCTGCTCGGCGGGCTGTTCATGCTCGCCGGGTTCGTCATGGGCACTGTCGTGGTCGTCACCTGGATCTCCAACGGGTTCGGGCAGCTCTCCTACGAGCAGCTCGCGCTGTTCGCCGCCGCCCTGCTGATCGTCGGGATTCAGATCTTCTTCTCCTCCTTCCTGCTGTCGATCCTCGGTCTTCGTCGTCGCTGAGGCCGTGCGGCCGCTGAGACGGGTGACGGCGGTGGTGTTCGCCGGAGACCGCCGCGTGTGGAAGATCGCCGCGGTCGCCGCGATCCCGCTGGCGGCGCTGGTCGCGTTCTACTGCCTGCGCCCCCGCGACTACTACACGGGCACCGACTCCGTCGAGGCCTACACCTACGTCGCCGAAGCCCATCCCGGCGAGCCGGTGTGCGTCCCCGGGTTGCGGATCCCCGCCGGGACCGCGCGCATCCGCCTGCAGCTGATCTCGCGCACGCGCGCGCGCCCGGCGCTGCGCATGGCGCTGCGGCTGGAGGTATCCACCGAGTCGCAGGCGAGCGATCGGAACGCGGGGAGCGGATCGAGGCAGATGAGCGTTCCGAACGCCGGCACGATCTACGGCACGCTCGCGCCCGTGACCGTTCCGTCCAACCGTGTGAGCGCCGCGGTGTTCACGCTACCGGGGCTGTCTGCCGAGACCTCCGAACGCCCCGCCTCGCTGTGCCTGACGGCGAGTGGCCTGGTCAACTGGGGCGGCACGCCGCTGCTCGCGCCGCCGAGCGCCGCGCCGCCGACGCTCGGCGGAACCCCAGTCGCGGGGCGGATCGCCGTCTGGTACGAGCCCCCCGCGGGCTCGCGGCGCAGCTATATCTCACGCGCCGGCGCGATCCTGAGTCGCGCGTCGCTGTTCCGGCCGAGCCCGGTGGGACCGTGGCTGTATGCGCTGATCCTGCTCGTCGTGCTGCCCGGGCTCGCGCTCGCCGCGGTGCGCTGCCTCGCGGTGGCCGTCGCGGGCGGGAGGAGTGCGAGCGCACGGCGCCCGGCGGCGTGGCTGTTCGCGATCGCCGCGCTGAACTTCGTCTGCTGGGCGCTGATCACGCCGCCGTTCCAGGCGCCCGACGAGGTCGATCACTTCGCCTACACCCAGTCGCTGGTAGAGCGCGGCGAAGCCCCGTCGCGCAGTCCCGCCTCCTCGCTGGCGCGGTGGTCGGGCGCGGAGACGCTCGCGCTGGAAGATGAGAGCTTCTTCAGCGACCACCAGGTCGGCGACACGCGTCCGCCGTGGACCGCGCGCGCGCAGACCGTCTACCGCCGGCAGGTCATCTCCGCCCACCCGAGCTCCGCCGACGGCGGCGGCAACGAGACCGCCGCGACGCACGGCGCTGTTTACTATGCGGCGCTCGTGCCCGCCTACTGGCTGGCGTCCGACTCGCCGTTCACCCAGCTGACGCTGATGCGTTTGACCTCGGCGCTGATCGGCGCGCTGACGGCCGTGTTCGCGTTTCTGCTCGCGCGCGAGCTCGCGCCCGGCCGTCCCTGGTTGGGGGTGCTCGCGGCGCTGCTCGTCGCGTATCAGCCGATGTATGGATTCATCTCGGGCGCCGTCAACAACGACGTCGGCGTCAACGCCGGCGCCGCGGCGCTGGAGCTGCTGCTGATCCTGATGCTTCGCCGCGGCGTGACGTGGCGCCTGGGGCTGCTCACGGGCGGGCTGCTGGTCGCGCTGCCGATCGTCAAGGAGACCGCCTACTCGCTCTACCCGGTCGTCGGCATTGCGCTGATCGCGATTCTGTATCGCCACCACCGTCGTGTCGAAGTCCGCGGCTGGGCGGCGCTGGCGATCGCCGCGATCGCCGTCGGGGCGCTGTCGAGGGGTCTGGCCCACGTGTTCCGCCCGAGCATCGCTTCAGCCGCGAGTACGGGGGGCACGCCCGCGGAAGCCGGCACGGCGGCGAGCTCGGTCAGCGAAGCGCTCGCGCATCCGCTCGACTATCTGAGCTACCTGTGGCAGTCGCTGCTGCCGCGCCTGCCGTTCATGACCGAGCACTTCCCCACCACCCATTTCCCCGCCTTCGTGATCTTCGTCGAACGCGGCTGGGGCGCGTTCGGCTGGTACGACGTGTTCTTCCCGCACCGCGTCTACGACGTCATCCTCGCGGCGATGATCGCCGTTCCGATCCTCGGTCTGATTGCCTTGCGGCGCGAGTGGACATCGTTCGTGCGCCGCAATGCGCTGGAGTTCGCGCTGCTGATGCTGATGCCCCTGGCGGTGGTGGCGGGCTTCGAGGCCGCGTTCTACACCCCCGGCGCGCGCCCGTTCATCGCCGAATTCGGCCGTTATACGTTTCCCGCGATCGCCCCGCTGGCCGTGCTGGTCGTCGCGAGTTTGCACGCGTTTGGGCGACGCTGGGCGCTGTATGCGGGCGTGGTGTTGCTCGTGGCGATGGTCGTGCTCAGCTATTCCGCGCAGCTGGTGACGCTGACGGGGTTCTATGCGTGATTGCGTTTGTCATGCCGCAAAACGGATCGGCGCATGACTTGTAAAGAGCTGATTTGGTGCGGACGGCGCATGCGCCGTCCGTCCGAGCGGTGCATGCACCGCTCGGCGATGGCGTGCATGCACGCCATCGAGGCAGGGTCGCATGCGACCCTGCCAGCCGCGTCGCATGCGACGCGGCTCACCCCATCCGCTTTTCTTTTAGTCACGCGGCCCGCGGATTTCGCCGTATGCGATGTGGACCGGGCAGAAAAGCGAGCGTATGCCTGACGTAACGGTCGCCATCCCCGTCCGCGAGGGCGGCGAGTTGTTCGCGCGTACTCTGCGGGCGTTGGCCACCCAGACGATCGCCCATGAGCTGCTCGTGTGCGATTCGCACTCGAGCGACGGTTCCGCCGAGCTGGCGCGTGCGCACGGTGCGCGCGTGATCGAGATCGACCCGGCGCACTTCAGCCACGGCGGCACGCGCAACCTGCTGATGAACGAGGCCACCGGTGCGCACGTCGCGCTGCTCACTCAGGACGCCGAGCCCGCCGACTCCCGCTGGCTGGAGCGTCTGCTCGGCGGGTTCGACCTCGCCGATGATGTGGGTCTTGTCTGTGGTCCCTATGTGGCTCGGCAGGATGCTTCGCCGGCGGTGCGTTTGGAACTGGAGCGCTGGTTTGCCTCGCTTGCGCCCAATGGTGAGCCGCGCGTGGATCGCCTGGACGAGCACGAGCGCGCCACCCTGCCGACGCTCGCGCTGATCGGTCCGCGCGGGTTCTTCACCGACGCCAACGCCTGCATCGCGCGCGTGGCCTGGCAGCGTGCGCCGTTTCGCCAGGTTTCCTATGCCGAGGATCGGCTGCTCGCGATCGACATGCTGCGCGACGGCTTCGCCCGGGCGTACGTCCCGGACGCCGCCGTCCTGCATTCCCATGCCTACACCCCTGCCGATGAGCTGCGCCGCTGCTTCGACGAGTGGCGCGGTCTGCGCGAGGTCTATGGCTGGCGCGAGCCGCTCTCGCCGGTCCAGCTCGCGCGCCGGCTGCGCGGCGAGCTGGGTTGGGCGCGGCGTGAGCTGGACCGTCGCGGCGCCTCCCCGTCCGAGCGTCGCGCGACGCTCGCCGCGGTCACCCGTCACCATGTCGTGCGCCTCGCCGGATCGCTGCTCGGATCGCGCGCCGATCGACTGCCGCCCCGCGTGCGGCGCAGGCTCTCGCTGGAGGGGCGCTCCTCGTTTGAGCCCCTGCACCTGGACACACGCAACTGATGGCAACCCCTACCCGATCGACCCCTCCACTGGCACCTCGCGTGTGAGCGGACGCCCGGCACGATGAGCCACGATCCGATCCAGGGCAGGCCCGAAGGCGCGTTCTCGAACCTGCGCCGGCGCATCCACCTGACCTACACCCATTTCGGCCTGCGCACGATCCTGTGGCGGGCGCTCACGTTCCCGCTGCGCTTCACCCCGCTGCACCGGCGGCTGCGCCTGCGCACGCATGCGCGCGACCAGGAACGCCGCCGCGCCGCCGCTTGGTATCGCGAGCACGGCACACCCGTGGACGTAGTCATTCCCAGCTACCGCGACGCCGCGCGCGTACGCACGCTCGTGCGCTCCATCCGGCGCACCACCTCGCGCGGGATGGCGCGGGTGATCGTCGCCGATGATTGCAGCGGCGCCCAGCACCTCGCGGCGCTGGCGCGGATCGACGGGATCGACGTGCTGGTGCAGTCCGAGCGCAACAGCGGCTTCGCCGCGAACGCCAACCGCGGCCTGCGCGCCACGTTGCCCGAGCGCGATGTGGTCCTGCTCAACTCCGATGTCGAGGCGTCGCTGCCCGGCTGGCTGGAGGGATTGCAGTACGCCGCCTATCGCGACTCAGACGTGGGCATCGTCGGCGCGCAGCTGCTCTACCCCGACGGGCGCATCCAGTTCGGCGGCACCATCCGCAACCGCGACCGGCCCGAGTGGTTCGACCATCGCTACCGCTTCAAGCCGGGCGACTGGGGACCGGCCGCGCAGACCAGCCCCGCGCTGGCGGTGACGGGCGCGTGCATGTATGTGCGCCGGGAGGTGATCGAGCGCGTGGGGATGCTCGACGAGCGCTATCCGATGGCCTACGAGGATGTCGATTGGTGCCTGCGCGCGTGGCAGGCCGGCTATGGCGTGCGCTACTTCCCGATCGCCCGCCTCGTCCATCACGAGTCGCTCACGCGCGGCACCACCCAGGGCGAGCGCGAGTTGGAGTCCCAGCGCCTGTTCTGGGAGCGCTGGTCGGATTTCTTCGATGACCGCTCCGTCTACGCGGGCGATCCGGCCACCGCCGACCGGGCAGGCGGTGGGCCGGGTGAGGTAGGCGACGGGCGACCCCTCGCGCACGGGACCGGCACGGCGGCGAGGGTCGCGGGGGGCGATGGCGAGCGGCTGCGCATCGTGTACGTGACCGAGGACACCGGCATCGGCGGCGGCCATCGCGATATCTTCGAGCACCTCTCCCGCCTGGCCGACCGCGGCCACGACGTGGCGCTGTACACGCTCGGCGAGCCACCCGACTGGTTTGAGTTGCGCGCGCCGGTGCATTCTTTTGCCGACTACGACGCGCTCGTCGCGGCGCTGGCGCCGCTGGAGGCGATCAAGGTCGCGACGTGGTGGATGACCACGCTGCCGGTGTTCCGCGCGAGCGTCGCGCGCGGTATCCCGGTGTACTTCGTGCAGGACATCGAGACCTCCTACTACCCCGACCACGAGAACGCGCGTCACGCCGTGCTCGATTCCTACCGGCCGGAGTTCCGCTACATGACGATCTCCGCCTGGAACCGCGAGCGGTTGCGCGAGCTCGGCCTCGACGCCGAGCTGATCCCGCCCGGGATCGACCTCGACACGTTCCGGGCGCGTCCCGACATCGCGCGCCGTACCGACATGGTGCTCGCGCTCGGGCGTTCCAACCCATTGAAGAACCTCCCGCTCACGCTCGATGCCTGGCGCGCGCTTGCGGAGCCCCGGCCTGAGCTGCGCCTGTTCGGGATCGAGCCCGAGCTCGCGACGGACCCCGGCATGAGCTACGTGCGTGCGCCCAGCGACGCCCAGGTCAACGAGCTGTTCTGTCAGGCGAGCGTGTTCGTGCAGACCTCCATCCACGAGGGGTTCGCGCTGCCGCCGCTGGAGGCGATGGCCACCGGCGCCGCGGTCGTCTGCACCGACGCCCACGGCAACCGCGACTTCTGCGTGGATGGCGTCAACTGCCTGATGCCCGAGCCTAATGTTCGCTCGGTCGCGGGGGCCCTGACACGGCTGCTGGGGGATCCCGAGCTGTGCGCGCGGCTCGGGCGGGCGGGCATCGAGACGGCCGCGGACTATGCGTGGGAGCGGCGCATCGACGCGCTCGAGGGGTTCTATGCGCGCGTGGCCCGCTCGCGCAGCATGGCGCGAGCGGGCGAGACGCTATAGCCAGTCCTCGCCATTGGCGAGGTCGTTCTCTCTGGGGTATGCCGCGAGCTTCTGCTCGAGCGCGGCGACGATCCTGCCCGTGTCGCCGCGGGTACGGGGACGGCCGCCGGGGATGAAAATCAGGCCGTAGTCGCCGGGGCCGCCCGGCATGATCGCCTCGTAGTGCAATGGTCTCATATCGGCGAGATTGTCGGTGACGATGGCCCGGTGCTGCTCACGCGCCAAATCGAGGACCTCGGGGTCACTGTAGGAGCACCACTCCGGGTGCTCCTGGATTGCCTGGACATCATGGCCGCCGCGCGCGCGAAGCTCCCGTGCAATCGCGGGAGAGAGCATCTCGTCGAGCAGCAGCCTCAACGACCGAGCGCTTCCCCGGCGGCGAGAAAGGCGGCGTGGGCATCGTTCGCTTCGCGACGATTGCGCTCGATCTGCTCATCGATCTCCTCAGGGTGGGCCGCGTAGTATGCAGCGGCGGCCTGCATGCGCCCCAAAGGGATCTCCAGATATGCGGCAGTCTCGGCGAGATCGCCGCCGTTGTCCTTCGCGACGGCGATCGTCTCCCACACGTCGGGTCCGCCGATCAGCCGTGCGCGACGACCCGCGGGACCGTCCGCAAAGCAAAGCAGCGGATGCTCGTCCATGCGCAAGCCCTCCTCGACATAGCGCTGGGCGAGCGTGCGCGAGGGCATGTTCGCACGATCGGCGCGATCCGCCAGCCGGTCGATGGTCCGTTCGGGCAGGCGAATGCTGATCGGTTGAGCGCTCATGTAGCGCATGGTAACACGCTACACTACCTGCCAAGAAGCTCTTCTCGGTGCGGGGCGTGGCCCCTCGGGTAGACGAGCTGCAGTCGGTTCTCACGGCTGCCACAGGGTCGAGGGGAAGTAGTCGAGCACCACCTCTTCCAGCGACGCAAAGCGCACGCCAGCCCGGAGCATGCGTTCCAGCAGATACATGTCGCCGGGCATCTCCAGATCGGCCGCCACGAGCTCGCGCTCGAAGAAGCGCAGGCCGCCGTGCACCAGCGCGCCCGCCCAGCTGAAGCACCCCAGTCGAGGCGGAAAACCGATGTCCACCGAGGAGGCGCCGTCGGGACGATGCTCCTCAAAGCCCCCATACACGACCTCTGCCCGCTGCTCGCGCGCCAGCTCCAGCAACGATGCGATCGCGTCGGGCCGCAGATGATCATCGTCGTCAAAATGCACCAACCAGCTTCCTTTGGCGCGGCGGGTCGCCTCATTGCGGGCCATCGTGCTGCCGACCAGCCAGTGCCGACGGGCATCCTCGTGAGCGGTTATCCGCTGGCTGAGATTGGTGTAGTGCACGCGCTGATCGCTGATAGCGGCAATCGCCTCGGCGAGCTCCGGTGGGGCCGCGTCGCCGACGACGATCACCTCCAGATGCGTATGCGTCTGCCCTAGCAGCGAGGGCAGCGCCCTGTCCGGCAGAGCCGACCGTCCGATCGTCGCGACCGTGATCGACACCAGCGGATCGGGGTCCGTGAACGGCTTGTCATAGCCGGGATCGGCTCGCAGGCGATACAGCCGTCGGCGATTCTCGGCCTGCTCGTCGAGGATCGCGCGCAGCGTCGGCTGTAGCTGGTGCTCGAGCAGCGTGTGAGTCGCAGAGGCATACTCGGCGGTCTGCGGCATTTGTGCGGCCAACCCCCGCAGCTGGTCCAGCATGGCCGTCAGTTGGTTGAGACGGTCGATGATGAGCTCCTGCTTGCGGTCGAGATCGTCGACACGCCCATACAGGTCGTCTAGGCGCGCGGCAATCGCGCCGAAGCGCCAATCGAGCGCGCGCTTCAGGCCGCGGCCAATCACGCGGGGTACTCCCTGGCCGGCATGCCCTGGACGCGGATGCCGTCAGCCACCTCCCTGAGCACCACGGCGCCGGCCGCGACAGTGGTATCGGCGCCCACCGTCGTGCCGTTCACGATGATCGCGCCCATCCCGATCATCGCCCGGTCGCCGACCGTGACGTGTCCGCCGACGTTGGCGCCGGGCATAAGCGACACGAATGAGCCGATGCGAACGTGATGTCCCACCAGTGCTCCGCGCGAAACGAGCGTGTGCTCGCCGACGGTTGTCCTTGCGCCGATCACCGCTCCCGGTCCCACGATGCAGCCGGCGCCGAGCTTTGCCGAGCTTGACACGTACGCGCGCGGGTGGACGATCGTCGCCGCTTGCCACCCATGCTCGGCCAGATTCGCCCAGTGCTCTCCGCGATCACCGCCGCTCGCGACCGCCGCTCGCGCCGCTGGTGGGCATGGCGCGGCAGCGACGATCGGGAATCCCTCGTGCAGGGAACCGATTCGCGCGGCGTCGAGCAGCTCCACCAGTCCCCGCACCGTCAAGCCCGCATCATGCGCCCACTCGGCGATCTCAGTGGCGAACGACCCGCTGCCGGCGAGATACACCTCGTGGTGTGTCCGTGTCATAGCTGCTCCGGACTCCACGCGGTGAAGCGCGCGGCGCGTGGACGTCGATCTTGCCATCGCGCTCGTTCGTCAAACCCCTGTTTGCGCTACAGATCCTCGGCGATGTGCGGCGCGGCGCGGTTGAATACCCAGAAGCCGAGCACGAAGATCGCCGCCACGATCGCCATCGGCTCCAGCAGGGCCGCCCAGCTGCCGAGTGCTTGGCCCGCGCTCAGCGTGTCGTGATTGATCATCGCGTGGCGGAACTGCTGGAAGATCGCGACGAGTGGGTTGAGCGTATAAATGTGCCACAGCAGCTGATGGTCGGGCGGATGCAGCAACGGCGGTTTGTGGGGCGGGCTGTTGATGAGCTTTTCGCGAACCTGTTCGAGCGGGATGATCACCGGCGAGGCGTAGAACAGGATCTGGCTGAAGACTTCCCAGATCGGCTGCATGTCGCGGGCACGGACGAACAGAGCGGAGAGCAGCATCGCCATGCCGGTCGCGAACACGATCAGCATCGCGAGGATCAGCGGCAGCTCCAGCCAGCTGAGCATCGGATGGATGCCCGCGATCAGCGCGAACACGAGCACGACCAGCAGGTTCAGAATCAGGTTGAAGAACGCGAGCAGCACGACCGAGATCGGGATCACCAGTCGCGGAAACTGAATCTTGCGTACCAGGTTCTCGCGCTCGACGACGCTGCGTACCGCGCCGCCGGTGGATTCGGCGAAGAAGGTGAACAGCACGATCGACCCGAGCAGCTGCACCCCGTAGTCGGCTTCCCCGGGGTGACCGCTTTTGCCGACGTGGCCGATCACGACGAAGAACACGTACAGCACCGCGAACAGCAACAGCGGCTTCATCACCTGCCACAGGTAGCCGAGCGCCGAGCCAAAGAACTTCAGCTTGAACTCGTTGCGCGCGATGTTGTACGTAAGGTGCCAGAACCGCGACCAGTCGTCTGTCAGCGCACGTGGGCCGCGGATCGGCTGGCCGAGATCCTCGACCGCGAGCTCGAATGCCTCCGACGGCGACTCCAACGTCGGCGTACTCATCTCGTGCTCCCCGCGGACTTCGCTGGGGCGCCGGCCACCGGATCTTCGGTCGTGGGATCCCGATATCCCCCGAGTCCGCCGCGGCTCACGGCCGTCTCTACAGGGATCTCGACCATGCCTCCGCTCTGGACCATCCCGCTGACGACAAACGACAGTCCGCCTGCAAACCGGTCGATCACGTCAAGCCCGCCCCCGCGGTGTGTGATCGTCAGCACCGGGTGGTAGCGACCCGGAGCGAGCATGTTGTGGAAGGAGAACGCGAACACCGCCTCCTCGCCCGCATGAAAGCCACCTGTGTGCTCCTGCTCGCGCTCGGTCGTGGAGACGATCACGGGCTGGCGGTGCTCGTTGAACAGCGTCAGCGTCACCGCCGGATCGAGCACCTCGGTGTTGAACTGCACCATGACCTTCAGCGTCAGTGGCTGTGACTGGGGCGCCACTGCGCGCTTTTCCTGCGGATGCTCGCCCAGCCACACCTCCCGCACCCGCGCGGCACCGTCGCCCATGCGGGCGCTGCCGACGTCAGGGTCGACGTAGCCGACCTCGCGGCCGAACGCGAGCTCCAGATAGCGGTCGGCGACATCGCGTGGGTCGCCGATGCTCACCTGCTCGCCGCGGTCGAGCAGCATCGCGCGGTGGCAGAAACGCGTGACGGCGCCCATGTCGTGGGTGACGAACACGATCGTGCGGCCTTCGTCGCGCATGCGGTTGAACACGTCGAAGCACTTCTGTTGAAAGGCGGCGTCGCCGACGGCGAGCACCTCGTCGATCAGGAGGATGTCGGCGTCGACCTGGATCGCCACGGAGAACGCGAGGCGCACGTGCATGCCCGAGGAGTAGTTCTTGAGCTTGAGATCCTGGAACTCCTCCAGCTCGGCGAACTCGATCACGCGCTCGTAACGCGCCCGCGCCTCCCGCGGAGAGAGCCCGAGCATGATCCCGTTGAGCGTGACGTTGTCGAGCGCGGCGAGGTCCGGGTTGAAGCCGACGCCCAGCTCGATGAACGTGGACATCCGCCCGTTGCACCAGATCTGGCCCTGGTCGGCGCGGTAGATCCCGGCCAGGCACTTCAGCAGCGTGCTCTTGCCGCTGCCGTTGCGCCCGACGATGCCGAAGAACTCTCCCTGCTCGATCGCGAACGAGATGTCCTTGAGCGCGTGCAGCTGCTCGTGGCGCGTGCGTTTGAACGGGTGCAGCGCGCGCTCCTTGAGCGTGTGGCTGCGCTCCTCGGGGATCCTGAACCGCTTGTCGACTCCTCGCGCAGCCAGCGCAGGGCGTCCTGGAACGGTCGTCGGGCTCGAAGCCGTCATCGCTAGAGCGTATATCGGTGTGACGATCTCTCGGGCCGGGGGTTCTCGCGGACCACTTGGCGGCGAGCCCGGAGGCAGGCGGCGTTCCTCTGCCGGGATCGACCGCGATCAGGCGCGGCGAAACGGACGCCGGACGGCCCGGGCCATCGCCCGCGCGAGTCGGAACGCACCCGCCCCAAGCCCATACAGGGGCCGGCTCAGGGCAGGATGGGCGCTGAGCGTGAGCAGCGCGCGCTGAAGGTCCTCGGGCAGCGAGCCGCGGGGGCCGACGAGGCTGCGACCGGCGCCGACCTCGGCGAGCAGCTGGTTGTAGTCGTGCAGCACCAGCTCGCGTTCGTCGATCAGCATCTGCACGACCTCCTGGTGGGCGGCCGTCAGCTCGCGTTCGCGCGCCACCGCGTCGCGACTCAGCGTCGCCGCGACGCGCACGGGCGCGGGCGCCGCCTCGCGATAGATCTCGACCATCGCCGCCGCCGCGCGCTCCCATGTCAGGCCGCGTGCGGCATCCGTGAGCTTCTGCAGGTGCTCGGCGCGCTCTATGGGGTCGGTGAGCAACGCGTATGCCGCCGCGGCGCTGGGCGCAGGGTCCCAGGGGACGATCGTCGCGGCCGCGACGATCGGGCCGTCAGCGAGCGAGGACTGGGGCGCGAACAGGCAGGGCACGCCCTGCAGCCCGGACTCGAACGGGACCAGGCCGAACCCCTCATACAGCGACGGGTAGACCACGGCGTCGGCCCGCTCCATCAGCCAGGCCTTCCCCGACTCGTCGACTGCTCCCAGGTCGCTGACGCTCGCGCGCAGCTCGGGCCGTGCGTCCAACAGCTCGCGCTCGGCCTCCTGCGACGATCCGTGCGCGACGTGAGCGCCCGCGAACACGAGTTCTCCGTGCCAGCCGTGACGCGCTCGCAGCTGCGCGAGCAGTTCCAGCGCGAACACCCTGTTCTTGTGCGCGTAGTCCGCGCCCAGGCAGAGCAGGAAGTCTCCCTCCACGTACTGCTCCAGACCGGCCGGCCTGCGCGGCTCGGCGCTGGAGCGATGGTCGAGCCCGGGCGGCACGATCCTGATGCGCTCGTCCTCGACGAGGTTCTCTGCAAGCAGCTCCCCGCGAGTGTGTTCGGAGAAGACGACCACGCGCTCGGCCGCCGCCATGCCGTGACGGCTCGCCCGGCGGTAGTCCTCGTAGGCCTGTATGTCGGGGAAGTAGTCGGGGTTGCGGTAGGCGATCAGGTCGAGCTGGCTGAGCACGATTCGCTCGCCGAGGTCGCCCGCGAGCGCGACGTCGTCGTGGGAGAAGGTCTGCACGGGGCGGTGGAACACGGCGCTCGGTGGCGTGTCCTCGGTGACCTCGCGGGCGTCGAGGATCTCGGTGTCCGGCAGCTCGCGCAGCAGCGCCAGCGCCTCGCGATCGATCTTCTCGCCGCGCACGAGCGCGCGCAGCTGCAGCCGCCCGGTGCGCGCGAGCGCCTGCACCAGCTCGAGCACGTGGACCTGCGTGCCCATCCGCGTTCCGTCCAGGGCGCGGGCGTCGATCGTCACATCAAGGCGCCGGCTCGTATGCGTCTTCTCGTCGTGGCTCATGGTCCCGCAGCCCATCTGGCGGTCGCCTCGACCACCGCCGGCCGAGAGCGCAGCCTAGAGCAGCGCGCCGCCATCGGCGAGCCGTGGGCGATAATGGCATGACGCTGCGCCGATGACTGCCGAGGACCAGACCACACCGACGGCTCGCGCCGCCGAGACGCTCAGGCGGGGACCGGGCGCCGCCCCCATGCCCGGGCGGGGTCCACGCGCATTCCTGCGTCGGGTCATGCTGCGGGCGCTGCGGCCATACACCCACCACCAGCACGAGCTCGACACCCAGCTCGTGGCGGCCCTACGCCATCAGCAGGCGGGGCTGGAGCGCCACACAGAGCAGATCGAGCGCTTGGAGGAGCTCGCGCGCGAGCTGATCCTCACGGCCGAGTCGCTGCGCCGCGCGAGCGCCGACGCTGCCGGGGACGCGGCCGCAGCGCGGCGGACGGTCGAGCCGATCGCCGCCGAGCTGTATGCCCCGCCGTACATGGCCGACAGCCCGTTCGAGCTTCGATCCACGCCGGTGGGACAGGCGCTGGGCTTCTCTGCGGGTGCAATCGCGGGCGAGGGCGCCAGCCGGGACGAGGTCGACGGTGACTACGTGGCGTTCGAGCAGCTGTTCCGCGGACCGGCCGAGCGCGTGGCCGAGCTGCAGCGGCCCTACCTCAAGCTCGTCGCGGATCACGAGCCCGTATTGGACGTCGGCTGCGGGCGGGGCGAGTTCCTGACGCTGCTCGCGGGCGAGGGCATCACCGCGCGGGGCGTGGACGGCGACGCGGGCATGGTCGCGCGCAGCCGCGCGCTCGGGCTCGACGTCGAGCAGGGCGACGTCAACGAACACCTCGCGGGGCTGCCGGACGGGTCGCTCGGCACGATCTTCTCCGCCCAGGTGATCGAGCACCTGCCGCACGAGGAGCTGCGCCGGCTGCTTGCGCTGTCGCTGCGCAAGCTCGCGCCCGGCGGGCTGTTCATCGCCGAGACCGTCAACCCGCACAGGATCTCCTCGCTGAAGACCTTCTGGGTCGACCTCACCCATCAGCACCCGATCTTCCCGGAGGTGGCGCTGGCGATCTGCGCGATCGCCGGCTTTCAGTCGGCATTCGTGTTCGCACCCGGGTTCGACGGCTTCGAGCGGGCTCGCTTCGACTCCCCCGCCTACGCGGTGGTGGCAACGGCGCCGGATGCGAGCGCCGAGGGGAGCGCAACACCCTGATGTCAGTGCAGGTTCTCACGCTCGCAACGCCCTCGACGCTGCCCCAGGCGCGCGTGCTCGCCGACTCGCTGCGCCGCCACCAGCCTGACTGGCCGCTGGACATCCTGTTCGTCGGCCGCGAGCGGGAGGCGGAGACGGGCGGAGAGCAGCCGCGGATGCGCTCGGTCGCCGACGAGTTGGATGTCGATGTCGAGCGCCTCATCGCCAGTCACGACGAGGAGGATCTGATCGCGCTGCTGCTGCCCCGAGTGCTCAAGGTCTACTCTGAGCGCGGCGCGGGACCGATGCTGCATCTGCCGCCGACGGCCTGGGTGCTGGGCGACCTCGCCCCGGTGCAAGCGGCGCTCGTCACGCGCAGCGTGCTGCTCGTCCCACGAATGACCTCCGACATCCCCGACGACGGATTGCAGCCGACATGTGCGCAGATGGTGCACTCCGGACGCATGGCCGAGATCGTCATGGGAGTCGACGGAACCGCGGGCGCCGATGGGTTTCTGGTCTGGTGGGCGTCCCAGGTCGAGCACACGCTCGGAGCGCTCGATGCTCGCCGCGCCGGCGCTCGCCCCGAGGATCGACCGTGGCTGGGACGGCTGCTGGAGTTGGCGCCCGCGCGCTTTGCGACGGCCGTGCTCGATGACCCGGGATGCAACCTCAGCATGTGGAATCTGCACACGCATACCCTGGAATCCACCCCCGCGGGGACGGTCGTGGACGGGCGCTGGCCGCTGCGCTGGCTCGACCTCCCCAACTTTCGGCCTGACCGTCCCCATCAGCTCAGTGCGGGCGCCAGCCGCGTGCGGATCAGCCGCTCGCCGGCGCTGCGCGAGCTGTGCGTCTCCTACGCGGGTGAGCTGGAACGAGCCGGATGGTCGGCCGTCGATCGCCGCCGGGACATCGGCCGGCGGTTGGCCGACGGGCTCGTCTACGACGACGCGCTGGACGCCCTGCGCTCGCGCGCAGAAGCGCTCGGCGAGCGCTTCGACGATCTGTTCAGTGCGGGCGGGGAGGGTGCGCAAGCTCTCGCAGATTGGCTGGAGGGTCCTGCCCCCGCTGGTGCGGCGCATGGCATCAACCGCTATGTGTACTACCGCGTCGCGCGCGAGCGCCCGGATGTGGTGCGGGCCTACCCGGACCTGGACGGACCCGATGGCGCCGACTACGTCGACTGGTGCTGGGTGTTCGGGCGCGAGGAGGTGTCGATCCCGGATCGCTTCATGCCGCCCGAGCTCGGGTCCACTGCAGCGCGGCCGCCTACGGCCGCCGGTGGACAGCCTCCCCAGGCATCCGACCCGAGCGCCTCCGAGCCGGTGGAGGACGCAACGGCCGAGACCGTCGAGTCGGCGCCTGCGTCCGCCATATCCGAACCCGATCCCCGGACGCGGGCGGCGCGGAACGGAACTCAGCCGGCGGTGCGCGTCACCGGATATCTCAGCCATACGCTAGGCCTCGGGGCTGCAGGTCGTGGCTACGCACAGGCGCTGGAGGCGGCCGGCGTCGCGGTGAGCACCACGAGCGTGCCGCTGCACCATCTGGAGCTGCCCGTCGAGCTCCAGGACGGATACGGCCGGCACGGATTCCAGGACATGGCCCACGACGGAGTCCATCACGGCTTCGAGATCGTCGCCGTCAACGCCGATGAGTTCCCGAGCTTCGTGGACCGTCTCGGCGAGGGTTACTTCCAAGGGCCTCGCATCGGCATCTGGGGCTGGGAGACCGACACCATTCCGGCGCGCTGGCAGCACGCGTTCGCGCTCGTGCAGGAGATCTGGGTCTACTCGCGCTTCATGGCCGAGAACATCGGCGCGGTCGCTCCTGTGCCCACGATCGCCCTGCCGCCGCCCGTGCAGGCGCCCGCCGAGCCGGTGGCCCCGCTGCGCCTGGACGTGCCCGCCGACGGCTTCCTGTTCCTGTTCGTATTCGACTACCTGAGCACGATCCAACGCAAGAACCCGGTCGGTCTGATCGAGGCGTTCACGCGCGCGTTCGCGCCCGGTGAGGGCCCGCGGCTGCTGCTGAAGACGATCAACGGCCCGCTGCGCCCGCTGGCCGAGGAGGAGGTGCTGTGGGCCGCGCACGGCCGCCCGGACATCCACGTCGTCGATCGCTCGCTCAGCGCGGCGCAGCTCAATGGGCTGATGGCCGGGTGCGACTGCTACGTCTCGCTGCACCGCTCCGAGGGCTTCGGGCTCACGATGGCCGAGGCGATGGCGATCGGCAAGCCGGTGATCGGCACCGGCTACTCCGGCAACCTCGACTTCATGAACGCCGACAACAGCTACCTGGTCGAGTACGAGCTCGGCCGCGTCGGACCGGACTGCGAGATCTACCCCCCGGAGGGCACGTGGGCGCGGCCCAGCGTCGAGCACGCCGCAGAGCTGATGCGGCGGGTGGTCGAGCATCCCGAGGAGGCCGCCGCGACCGGCGCGCGGGCGCGGGCGGACATCGCACGGGAGCTGTCGGCGCTGGCGACGGGAGCGGCCATGCGACGGCGACTGGAGGAGCTTGACGTGTAGGTCTCGCCGTAGCGATTATGCTCGGCGACTGGTTTTGGCCATCTCGCATTTGACTTCATGGTCAATGATCCCGACGCGGCTGAACAACCTCCTCGGGTCTTACTGACATTCAGAGATGAGCTGAAGCGGCTCCGGGCCGCAGGACCTCCATCCATTCATAGCCCACCGGTGCCTTGCAGATACTTGCCGCCGCTGTTGCGAGGGCCACATGCACCTGGTAGGACCGCGAGCCTTGTGGTACCAGCACGACTGGCCCCAGCCCGCGAGTGTCCGGATCGACATCGTCACCGCTGCCGGGATGCAGGCTCCCGCCTCCGCGTACGATCGTCAGCGTGTGACGTCCCGGGCCAAGTGTGGTGGCGCCGATGTGCAGGAACTGGTTGGGATAGCGCTCTTCGTATGCGAGCGTGCCGATCGTGTGGCCGTCGATGAGGAATTTGATCGGGCGTCCCACGGTGCCTTCCATCCAGATGCTGTACTTGGCGGCGTGGGGGAGCTTGAAGGTGGCCCGGTCGCTGCCCGCGCCGTAGGCCACCAACTGGCTGCCCTCGGCTTTCCAGTAGTCGGGGTGCACTCCACTGGTCAATGGCACGTCGATCGCCGCTGGCTCGGTCACGTATGCGACCGACGATCCGAAGCCCGCTTGGCGTAGGTTTTCCTGCAGGCCTCGACAGAATGTCGGAGTGCGCTCGTGCGGCAGCCCTGACAGTGGGAGATGCACGAACACGTCGGTGGCTGGGCGCGTGCGGCGCCATACGTCGAAATACGGGGTCTGGTCGATGAGGTCCCAGTTGCTGGGCGCACGCACTGTCAGCGGGCCGCGCGGCGTGACGATGAGGTTGAACTTCTGCAGGAACGAGAGACGGAACTGGTTGAGGCTGAACGAGAAGCCGATCCCGTTCGGCTCGACCACGCCAGGGGCTAGCTCGAAGTCGTCGTTGGCCGGGTTCTCGCTCGAGCTGCCTTTCTCTTCGCCCAGGAAGTACTCGGCGTACTCGTCGAAGGCGGGGAACAGCGTCGGTCCCTGACCGGCGTAGCGCCTACCGATGGCCGCGAGGTCGTGGTAGCGCGCGGCCGGAGCCAGCGTCGTGTCGTGGTAGATGATCGCATTGCCGTACAGCACTCCCCCGGCGATCACGGCCGCGGCGAGCCAGCTCAACAGCACCAGGACGCGCCGCCTGCTCTCGTGCAGCGCCGCTGCCCCCACGAATGCGAGCGTGAGTGCGAGCACCCCCGTGATCGTAAAGGCCTTGAACTGCAGCCAGGCGGTCGTGTGGGCGATGTAGTAGGCGAGGGCGATCGGTGCGGCGATACCGATGAACGCCATGACCCAGCGGCGACGGCCGAGCGCGTAGAGGATGCCGAGCACGGCGAAGACGATCACGAACACGTCCAGGCGGTGGGTCATCGCAACGTGGACGAGCGGGAAGCGGTAATCGCCCGTCAGCCACACCCCGGCCGCCGACCAGTCGGGCACTGGCGCGGCAAGGTTGCCGAGACCCAGATCGACCGTCCCGCCGATCGCGCTGCCGGCGATCCCACTCAGTTGGGTGATCGCGCTGATCAGCCCCGGCAGCGAGATAGCGGTCGCGATCGCCGCCAGCAGCGCCCAGTCCGCGAGCGCGCGCATGCGGTTGGGCCGCACGAGCGTGACCACGAACAGCCCCACGAGCAGCAGCCCGAGCCAGGGGCCGATACCGTCGCTGAAGACGGCGAACGCGCCGGAGATGGCCACGGCCGCTGGTAGCACCGAGAGATGCGGGCCATCTTCTCCGGGCAGGCGCTCGGCGAGCACCGCCACCACGATCATCAGCAGGCCCGCGGTCGTCAGCTCCTTGATCCCGCCTGCCAGCGCGTAGGCGTAGAGCACGTTCGGCTGGATCGCCACGAACGCCCCCAGTGCGCGCAGCGGCCGGCTTGCGGTCACACGACCCAGCAGCGAGTAGATCGCCAGCGCGCCCATGCCGGCCGCGAAGGCGTGGAACATCTGATAGCACCACGCCACATTCGTGTGGATCAGCTTGGCGACCATCCCGAGCGTCGCCTGTGCGCCGCCGGGATAGCCGATGTCGACGAGCTTCTGCACGTCGACGTGATAAGAGGAGTCCAGGCCGACGGCGGCCCGTCCCGCGTGGGCCATGTAGTGGGCGAAGTCCATCTGCAGGCCGATGTCGACGATGCGCGTGTAGCCCGTCCATGTCGGCGTGCCGGTGAGCAGCACGGGAGCACCGACCGCGGCGAACGCAGCCAAGCCGGACAGTGCGCCCCAGGGAACGCCGTCGAGCCGGGGCGCGCGCGGCGCTCTCGCGCGCCACTGCAGGGCGAAGCCCAGCAGCGCCAGCGCCAGCGCGATGTAGTCGGCGACCGGCGCAAGCCAGTGGATGTAGCTGGCGAACGAGCACCAGGCGACCAGCAGCGCGAAGCCCACCGGCGCGATCAGCCCGGCGGGTAGCCACTCGCCGCCGAGTCGGCGCACGAGCAGCCCACCGCCGATGCTCAGGCCCAGCAGCACCAGCGGAAAGAGGATGCAGCCGCAGATGAACGATCCGGTCAAGGCGGGTATCTATATCGGCTGGCCCGGCCAAGCGCGCCTGTCGGTTGGCGCCCTCGCTTCGCCGTCCATATGGTCCGAGCCATATTCTGCGGCCGTATGTCTTCCCTCGAGAAGGTCTCAAGCTCCACAAGGATCGCCGCCTGGCAGGCGATCGTGCTCAGCTGGAACGGACGCGAAGACACGCTTCGCTGCCTGCAATCGCTGACCGAGGTGGAGCATCCGGACTTCGCGATCGTCTGCGTGGACAATGGATCGGCCGACGGCACGCAGGAAGCGGTGCGCAGCCGCTTTCCCCAGGTGGAGCTGATCGAGGCGGGCGCAAACCTCGGGTACTCGGGGGGCAACAACCTCGGCCTGCGCTACGCGCTCGAGCATGGCGCGCGCTGGATGATGCTCGTCAACAACGACGCGATCGTGGCGCCCGATGTGATCTCAGGGTTTGAGCGCGTAGCCGGAAAGCGCCCACGTGCGGGGATCTTGGCCGGGAAGGTCTATTTCGCCGACCGTCCTCAGACGATCTGGTTCGCCGGGCAGCGCGTAAGCGAGCTGCTCGGCTACTCCGGACGGCCGCGTGGCTATGGACGACCCGATGGCCCGCGCTACAGCCAGATCCGCTCCACCGGACGCGCGGTCGGGGCGCTGATGGCGATCTCGCGCGAGGCGGTCGACGCCATTGGCCTACTCGATGAGGATCTCTTTGCCTACGTCGAGGATGTCGACTGGGCTCTGCGCGTGCGCCGTGCTGGTTTCGAGGTGCTGCTCGCCCCCGACGCCCACGCTTGGCATCTGGTCTCCGCCTCCACCGGTGGCGAGCGCGCTTCGACCCACACCATCTACTACGGGGTACGCAACACGGTGATCGTGCTCGAACGAAGGCGGCCGCTTGGAGTCTTGGGCACCGTTCTCAGGCGCGCGACGATTCTCACGGCGTTTACCCTGCATGCGCTTACTCGTCCCAATCGCAGGCGGGCCCTCGCCGCGGTGTGGGAAGGGTTCGAGGACGCGCGTCGCGAACGGCTGGGACCAAGGTTCGAGCACAAAACGCCGACCTTGGAGGCACCGACTATGGGGCCGCTGACCTCAGATGAGTAGATCGCTCGGTCGAACGCCCCGCTCCCGCGCAAGCGGGTTTCCTACGCTGTTCCCTCGTATGAATCCAGCCGATTTTCACTCGGTGGCGCCCGGCTCAGTGTCGGCGTGTCTAGTGGCGCGTCATGAGGAGGCCGTGATCGAGCGATGTCTGGCCAGCCTCGACGGAGTCGTGGATGAGATCGTGTTTGTGCACGATGGCGAGTGCGAGGATCGCACGCTCGAAATCGCCGAGCGTCACGGCTGCCGGATCTTCGTCCGTCCGCTTGTCGGCCATGCCGAGGCATCCACCGTGTTCGCCTACCAGCAGGCGCGTGGGGAGTGGATCCTGTCACTCGACGCCGATGAGTATCTCAGCGATCAGCTACGCCAGGGCCTCGGTGAGCTAACTCGCAACCGTGAGATCAACGGCTACGAGCTCTTGTGGCCCAGGTGGAACGGTGAGCGGTACATAACCGAGAAGGGTCCGTACAAGCTCGCGCTGTTCCGTCGCGCCAGCCTTCATCTCGTTGGCCTGATACACGGAATCGAGCAGGTCGACCCGCCGACTCGCAAGGTCGAGCTGCGTCTTGAGCATCGTCCCGAGTACAACAACGCCGCACTTGCCACCGTCCTGACGAAGTGGCGGCGGTGGGCGCGGATCAACGCGCGCGAGTTCCTGATGCCATTCGCTGAGCTGCCGAAGTTCAACTGGACCGGCTCTTCCGACTGGCCATCGCGCAGGCGCATCCTCAACCGACTGTCGCCGCTTCTGTTTCTGCCGTACGTTCCAGTGGTGTTCCTCGTCAACCTGTGGCGGGAGCGAGAGGCCTACGGGATTTGGGAGAACGCTCGGATGGCGCTGTACCAGGGCATCTATGCGGGCATGGTGCAGCTCTATGTGGCGAAATATCTTTATCTGGGAATGGATGAGTCCCCGGCTGCGGAGCCCCCTCGCCCCGGTGCCATCCAATCGCGACGATCGCAATGAGCGGTTGGGCGCCGTCACCGGCAGATATCCCAGCCCCCACACAGTCGCCGCACGTGGCGGTCGCGTCGGTGGGGGATCCCGAGTCGCCCAGCACGTGGTCCGGGATACCCGCCGGGATCCTGCAAGCGCTGAGGTCGCTGGGCGTTCAGGCACGAGGGTTGGATCTGGCGTTGCCCGCTGGACTTGAGCAGGCACTCCTTGTGGCTGGCGCGCTCTCCACGCACAATCGTTTTGACGCTCACGGCTCAGATCTGGTCATGGATGTGCGCGGTCGACTCGCACGCCGACACCTGGCCGGTGAGCGCATCGACGGTGTGGTGCAAATCGGGACCGGCTTCACTCTGTCCGCGTCGACCACGTATGTGACCTTGGAGGACATGACGCTGCGTCAGGGAGTGGCGATACACCCTGTGTTCAGCCGCATGTCCAGGCGCGGAGTGGCCGCTTGGGAGAGGCGGCGAGCGGCCATCTACAGTCGCGCGCGCATGTGTACGGTCGCGAGCCAGTGGGCCGAGCGGTCGTTGCTCGAGGACTACGGACTGGCGCGTGAGCACGTGGCGGTGGTCGGGTTTGGCGCCAATCACGAGCCGACTGTCTCAGGTCGTACCTGGTGGCCGCCGCGCTTCCTGTTCGTGGGGATCGACTGGGAGCGCAAGGGGGGGCCGTTGCTGCTGAGGGCTTTCGAGCGCCTGCGAGAGACCTACCCCGACGCGTCGCTCGACCTCGCCGGCGGCCACCCGCCGGTGACCCAGGCGGGGGTCGACGCGCACGGGATGCTCGCTCAGACGCACCGGCGCTCCCGCGATGAGCTCGTGCGTCTGTACGCGCGTGCGACCTGCCTGGTCATGCCCTCTCTCGTCGAGCCGTTCGGCATCGTCCACGTGGAGGCGGCGCGCGCGGGCCTGGCCAGCATCGTCAGTCTCGAGGGTGGCGCCGCTGAGATCGTCGGCGCACAGGGCGGCATCGCGGTGGACCCCCACGATGAGAACGCGCTCGTGGAGGCGATGGTGCGCATCGCCGACCCCGCCGTGGCCGAGCGCATGGGCAGGGCGGCTCGGGAGCGCTCTCGTCTGTATACGTGGCCCGCGGTGGCCGGGCGCCTGCTGAGGGCGCTTGGGCTGCAGGCGCCGGATGGCGACGTGCAGACCGCGTATCTGTGAGCACGTAACGTACACCTCTCGATGGAGCCTGGAGCGAACATCGAGGGAGCGGCCGTACCCGCGCCGGTGGACATCCTGGATCATCCGGATGCCGGTGCCCGGGTGATCCGCGGCGGCGCCATCAGGGGCGTCGTCTATGTGACTACGATCCTGCTGACGGCCGCAGCCGTACCGCTGATGACGCGACATCTGGGCGTCGCCGACTTCGGCCAGTTCGTCACGGCCTCTTCGATCGTGATGATCGTCGCCGGCGTCACCGAGTTTGGCCTCAGCGCGATCGGCATGCGCGAGTACGCGCTGGCCTCGCGGGCGCAGCGGCGTGCTCTGATCGCGAACCTGCTCGGGCTGCGCACCGCACTGACC
The DNA here is from genome assembly GCA_035948355.1 of Solirubrobacteraceae bacterium. Taxonomy (GTDB): domain Bacteria; phylum Actinomycetota; class Thermoleophilia; order Solirubrobacterales; family Solirubrobacteraceae; genus Palsa-744. The sequence continues at coordinate 172,681 of DASZJF010000030.1, read as the reverse complement.
GTCGCAGGGCTCGCCGTGGCGGCGCTGCTGATGGCGCTGGCCGGCTACCCGCAGGTCGTCGTGCTGGGGATGCTCGTCTCGGGAGCTGGGCTCGTGCTCCTGAACATGCAGCAGACGTACTCCATCTCGCTCACGGCCGAGCTCAGCTGGGGCGCCTTCTCGGCCTTCGAACTGATCAACTCGGTCGTCGTCGCCGCCGGCACGGCGCTGCTCGTGCTGATCGGAGTGAGCCTGTTCCCCTTCTTCTACGTGAGTGTCGCCTCCTCCGCCGCGGCGCTGCTCGCCTGCGCCGTCTACCTGCGCCACCAGGTCTCGCTGCTGCCGCTGTTCGAGCTCGGCGAGTGGCGCCGGCTGGCCCGGGACACGCTGCCGTTCGCCGTCGCCGCCACGGTGGGCATCCTCTACCCGCGCGTGGGCCTGATCGTGGTCTCGCTCATCTCGGACGCCAACCAGACCGGTTACTACTCGACCGCGTTCAAGGTCGTGGAGGTCGTCGGCGGCACCTCTGGTCTGATCGCCAGCTCCGCGTTTCCCATCTTCGCGCGCGCGGGACGCGACGATCACGAGCGCCTGCGCTACGCCGCCGCCAAGGTGAGCGACACGGCGGTCATCGCGGGCACGTACATAACCCTCAGTCTCGTCATCGCCGCCCCGTTCGTGATCGCGGTCGTCGGTGGCGGCGCCTTCAAGGCCGCCGTGCCCGTTCTGCGCATCCAGGCGGTCGCGTTGCTCGGTGGGTTTCTGGCCGCGACCCTCGGCTACACCCTGCTTTCGCTGCGCATGCACGGCGCGTTGCTGCGCGTCACGCTCGCGGCCCTGCTCGTGTCGATCGTGCTGTCGCTGGCGTTGGTGCCGAGCCTCGGCGCCAACGGCGCCTCGATCGCCTCCGCCGTCTGCGAGTTCGTGGTGGCAGCCGGCTACATGCTCGCCCTCGCGCGCAGCCACGTCAGGCTGCGCCTGCACGTAACCGTACTGCTACGGGTGGCGTTCGCCGGCGCGGTGGCCGTGGGCGTGCTCGTGCTGCCGCTTCCAAGCATCGTCCTCTGGATGATCGGCTCCGTCGTCTACGTCGGCCTGCTGCTGGCGCTGCGCGCATTTCCAAGCGAGCTGCGCCACATCCTCCCGGGAGGCGACCGGGCTCGAGCTATGGCCGTGAAACGTCGATGAGCGTGGTTATCCGCGGCGATCGGCAGGACATCGAGCATCGCGTAGCCGTGAGAAGCGCGTAGTCGCACGGCAAAGATCGCACTCAGGTAGGTTGCGCTTTATGGCCCTCGTGGTTCAAGTTATCGGTGCCCTTCTGCTGGGCGCTCTGCTAGTAGGGGCTCTGTTGCCTGGGAGCACCGCCTAGCGAACCGCCGTGGGTAACAGCGATCGCGGTCGTCGCGGCGGGGCTGGGGTTCTGGGGCAACATGTGGTCGACCGGGCGCGCGTTTATCGAATAGTCCAGCAGGTATCCCTCGATTCACGAAGCGAACGTGACCCCGGGCTCGCTCTTCCTCGCGGATGAGGGTCTCCTGACCACCGTCGAAGCCGCTATCCCCCGCAATGCCAAGGTCTTCCCTGATCTCTGCCAGCCCGGTGTCACTGGATGCTCGGGCGACTGGATCGGGTATCAGCTTTCGCCTCGCGTCCTTGTAGACAAGATTCTGGAAGCCCAGTACGTGCAGTGTATGGGAGCATCCCCGGACAAAGGTCGGCGCCACCGCACACCTGCCGGTCGTGCTCGATCATTCCGATGGCGGCATCTATGGATGCGCCAGGCCAATCTCATGTCTTTGGCTCGCATCTGCCCGTTGCGGCCTTCAAGAGTCATGCCGAGGGCTATATCCAGGCTTATTATTCAGAGCAGCACTTCAGTATTTATCGTCGTGGCGCTCGCGCTCGCACTGTCGCCTTCGCGGGCGGGCTCACGCTCCGCTGGCAGGCTCTATCTGGCCGTTGGAGTCTTGCGTTTCCTCAGCCTGCTGGCGGCATACTGGACCGTGCCTTACGGCGACAAGGGCTTGCGGCTCTATATCGAAAGCACGATCTTCAGGATCGTGCTCGGGGGTTTGGCTTTTATCTGCATCGGGGCGCTCTTGCGCCTATCGAGTGTGGGCTTTAAGACCACACCACTTACCGAGCCAGCGCTCGACGATAGCTTGCGAGCGTCTTCTGTGCCGCAGCTGCCCAGCTGAAGCTCCCTGCGCGCTCACGCCCCAGCGTGCGCATTCGCTCGGCCAGCGTCGAATCACCGAGAACCTCGATCATCTTCGACGCGATCTGCTCGGACGCACGGGGATCGAAGTAACGGGCGGCGTCGCCCGCGACCTCGCGCAGGGCCGCAATATCCGAGCAGACGACAGGTAGGGAACGCGACATCGCCTCCAGCACCGGCAATCCGAACCCCTCGTGCAGAGATGGCACAACCAGGCAGTCGGCGAGCGCGTAGAGCGCCTCGAGCCTTGCTTGCGAGCAGCTTCCCAGCAGTCGCACATCCTCACTTACGCCCACCGACGCGAGCTGGCGTGGAAGCCCTCCCTCCCTTGTGCGGTGTCCCGCGATCACGAGCACTGGACGCTCTGACGTGGGGATCAGCGCCAACGCGTCGATCAGCTTGCCCAGGTTCTTATGGGGCAGGTCACTCGCCACCGCAAGCGCCACCGAACGCCTTCCCAGTCGAAGGCACACGCGCTCATCTTGTGCCGCGGGTTGCTCGGTGGTCGGCCTGCGCACGCCGTTCGGGATCACATCGATCCGCTCCCGCCCGACGCCCAGCCCGGTGACGATCTCCTCGCGACCGGATGCCGATACGGCGATGATCCTGTCGGCGCTCCTTGCTCCCATCCAAACGAGCGCGGCTGTGCCGGTTCGCATGGACCACGGGAGCAACTCCGGCAGAGCGCGGTAATGCAGGTCGTGGATTGTCACCACACGCCGAAACGGTCCCCATGCGGGCGCAAAGTTGGCCATCGAGTGCAGAAGCTCGACACCAGCTCGGCGCGCAGCGACCGAGATCAGTGCAACCTCGCCGAGCGCCCACTGGGCTCGGCTGGCCGGAGAGATCGGCAGAATCACCGTCCTGACTCCCTCTCCCAGCTCGGTGCCGAACCCATCGCCAGCGTCTCGGCTAACGAACGCCGTCAGCTTCAGCTCGGGCGCCTGCGCAAGCATGGCAGCCACCAGCTCGCGAGCGTACGTCTCACGGCCGCCGGTCTCGCCCGGTATCAAGTACAGGAGGTCCAAGCCAACATGCATCAGGGCGCGAGCAGCGCCAGAGCGCGGCGGACGAACGTCCAGTAAAGAGCCTGAGGCGCGCTCACCCAGCGGCCGCGGGCCGCGGCCAGATAAGGACTGTCGAGCGATGAGGTCAGATGTCGCGCAAACTCCCGAGCCCCGATGCGCCGTGTACGCTGGACGCTACGGCGTCGCGCGAGCGTACGCGGCAGGTCGGTGACTGTGGCGACCTGGGCGTGTAGCTTGGCGCCGAGCCACCCTTGGCGCGCGGCGATGGCAAGTAGGCTCAGCTCGAGCGCGAGCAGGGCGGGACCGACCAATGCCAGCAAGATGGCAGGGTAGACTGATAGCACGGTACGCAAACGGTTGCGCTCCATCCAGAACCACTTGTAAGAGCCCTTATCGAACTCGTAGCTGTGGATGACGCGTGCGCTCGGGACGATGCCAACCCGGCGCCCCGCCAGCCATAGGCGCAGACCAAGGTCGAGATCCTCGCTGTACATGAAGTACTCATCGCTCATGCCGCCCAATGCGAGCCAGTCCGCGCGACGCACCACCATCGCCGCCCCAGAGGGCGAGGTGACCTCGCCGTCATCCTCAGGTAGCACCTCGACCTCGCGTCCGCAGTCGCCGGCCCAGCCGATTCCTGTGTAATGCACCACCCCCCCGCTCGTGTTGACATGTCCTTCGTCGAGCAGCACGGCTGCCTGCCAGGCCCCCCACTCGGGATGAGCCCTGGCGGCGTGGCGCAGGCGCGAGACGCAGTCCGAGTGGGGCTTTGAGTCGGGGTTGAGGAACAGCAGCAGCGGCGCCTGTGTAGCCCGTACCCCTACGTTGCAACCGCCGGCGAAGCCCAGGTTTACGCCCGTCTCGACAACTTTCACCCGCTCGTGAATTGCGCGTGCACAATCAGGCGTGCCGTCGCTGGAGGCGTTGTCGACAATCACCAACTCGTCGTCTTCGCGCAACTGACTCAGCAGCGCATCGGCCAAACCGGGGAGATCCGCGGCTGACTGGTGGGTCACAACAACCACGGCCATCGCATCGGAGGCGGACAAGACAGATCAGGACTCGACGTTGCTGCGCTCAGACACCATCGTCACGCTCTTCTACTCATCCCGTGCGTCCCGCGGTCCGCCGTCCGAGCGGCTCTCCCGCAGGAGCGCGACCTCTTGGATCATCGCCACCACGCGGCGCTCCAGGTCGCTCACGCGCACCGAGAAATGCAACAGCAAAAAGACGACGAAGATGAGCCCGAAGAAATAGAGCGTGCTCCCCTGCGAGACGGCGCCGATCGCGTGGGTGAGGCTGCGCAGCAATCCTCCCCAGATAGCCAGCAAGAGCAGCACGACAGCGGTCGTGACCCACAGCACCGAGTACTCCTCCTTCAGCCGGCGCCGGCGGACCAGCTCGATGATAAACAGCAGGAGCGCCAGGCTGCCGACGATGGCAACGATGCGCAGGTTCGTGCTGATCACGACGGTGCGCCTTTAGTGCGCGGTCGTAGCAGAGTCACGAAGATCGAGAGAAACATCTTGTAGACGTAGTACGGGCTGCTGTGGCCAGTATGCATCGACTTGCCCGGGGATGGGCGCATCTGCACGGGCACCTCGCTTACGTCATAACCCGTGCGATGCAACAGGATCAGGATATCGGCGTCGGGATAGTCGGTCGGATATATCTCTGAACAGAAGAAGCGAGCGACGGCGATGCGCATGAGCTGCAGCCCCGAGGTCGGATCGGAGATGTGCCGGCGCGTGGTCAGCGACGCGATTCGTGCGAACAGACCGATCCCCATCGCGCGTGCGAGCGACGGCTGATAGTGGCCATCGCGATCGAGAAACCGCGACCCAATGATCACATCAGCCTCTCGCTCGTCGAGTGCCCGCAGCATCGAGGTCAGATATTCCGCCTTGTGCTGTCCGTCGCCGTCGATCTGGCCAAGGATCTCGTATCCGTGACGTACTCCAAACTTGTAGCCAGTCTGCAGCGCGGCTCCGTAGCCCAGATTTACGGGCAGGGAGACCGAGATCGCCCCAGCCTCGATCGCCTCCGTCGCCGTCCGGTCGCTCGAAGCGTCGTCGACCACGAGAACGTCTGCCAGAGGCAACGCCCCTTTAACGTCCCGGATCACCTCGCCCACCCGCCCCTCCTCGTTGTAAGCGGGGATGATGATCAAAAGCTTCTCGCCAGTCACAGACCTAGCCTACACATGGCGGTCCCCGTATCCCCCGCACTTGCCGGCCATCGTCTTCGGCGCCGGGCAAAGCTTCATGCTGTCGCCCGCCGCTGAGCCCACCAGTAGTCTCATCGTAGGGGAGGCTCAGCGCGCGATCCCAGCCGTCACTTCGCATCTGCAGCGCAAAGCACCCAAGTCCCCGCGCCTCAGCGCTCACCACGGGGGATGGATTCAGCATCAGATCGGCCACTCCGTCGCGTTCTCTCCCACCCAGCTCAGTGTCCAGTGATGAACAGCATAGGCGTCCGGGAACGTCTCTTGACGGCGCTCGAGTTCGTCCCACAAATAGGGATAGAACAGCTCCGCTCCGAAGATCGCGACGTTCTGCTCCTGCTCGACGATCAAGCCGAGAAAGCGTGGTCCGTTCGCGTCGGGCGAGTGGACACCCCTACCGAGCGTCTGTCGCGCCAGTCTGGCCGCATGGGCATATACCGGGTGACCGGCGACCGAGCCCAGGATCGCGGTGCCGATACCGCCTGGCACCTCCAGTGCGGCGAACGCGTCGATCCCGCGCAGCAACGGGGTCAGACACCGCTTGCATTCGACGTCGGTGTCCACGTACACGCCTCCGTACCGATGCAGCACCTCGTAGCGCACGAGGTTCGACAACTCCGAACGCGTGCGGGCTCGTTCCCGTTCCTTAGCTCCGATGCCGAGCTCCGGCAGATCCTCGTCAGTCCACAGCCTCATCTCCCAATCCGGGTGATGTTGCGTGAACGTTCTGCCGAATCGCTCGTGCTCCTCGGGTATCGGCTTGCCGCCCAGCCACACCCGGTGAAGCGTGGGCGGGATGCGCACCGCTCGCCAGCGCTTGAAGCGCGGCGGAGCCGTCTCACGGAGTCGCCCCTCGGCCGCAGGCAATCCCGGAGGATGCTCGACACGAACGGGCACACGGCAGGCGCAGTCGAACCAGCGAACGTCCTCATGCACCACGTCGACCTCCAGCACATACTCGCCGCTGCTCGCCGGCGCATCGACGTGCAGGGGCGCGAGGATCTGCTCGCCCGGGCCGACCGCACGAGGAAATGCCGAGCGCATCCCCTCCGCCGTGTGGATGCTCCCGTCGGGGTTCAGCAAACGATAGGACAGCCGTATCCGCGGTTCCTCCTCCAGGCTGGCCGGCCAGCGCTCGGCGCCCTCGTTGCGCACCCGAAATACGACGTGTCGACGCTCCGACGGCGCCAGCGACAAGACCGGCCGGTATGGCTCGATGTTTGCGCGATATGCATCTGCGCCGACGGCGCGTCCTTCCCACATGCGGTCCATCTCCTGCAGCGGCACGAATGGCACGTCCTCGACGGACACGGTCGACACCGGCGCCGACGACCCGTCGAGCGCACGCGCAATCGTCGTCCGGTCCTCCTCGGGCACCGAACGCAGCTTGGGCGCATCGCGTCGCGACTCCGGCAGGTAGAACGCCTCGTTGAGCCGTCCTCCGCCAGCCGCGAGCAGGCGCGAGCGGGCGGCCTCATACCGCACGACCTTGTCGAGCCGCTGCCGATGACTCGACGTCAGCAGGTCGAGATGGTAAAGCGGCTCATCGATGTACTCGCGCGGTGTGACCGGTTCGGGATGGGAGTGCGTCTGCCCGCTGATGCGCAGCGTCCCGTCGTTGCGCACCAGCCTGTTGACGAAGTCTTCAGACCACGGCATCTCGGTGAGCACGTGCTCGGCGTCGGGGTACAGCCACGCCCGGGGAATCCAGTATTGCCGCACGCTCCGCGAGCTCAGCATCTCCGGCAGCCGTCGGACGAATGCCAGGCTGGGGACCTCGTCGCCGTCCAGGCGCAGGATCCAGTCACCCTCGCACTGCGACCACAACCAGGCCAGATGGCGCTCGGGCAGGACATACTCGATCTTGAACAGCCTGTCCGCGATCGCGCTGTAACCGGCCAGCGTTTGCTCATCGACGCGCGAGTCGGCGGCGATCAGCACCTCGTCGGCATACGCTCGCACCGGGTCCAGGACGGCCGCCACCCGGGCGGGCGGGTCCGCCGTGATCAGACAGATGGAGAGCGACACCTCGCGGTATTATGTCGGCGACACCGCGCCGCCAGCAGATACCTTTTGCGAGATGAGCAGGATCGGCGTCACCGGCGCGGCAGGCTTCATCGGCTCGCACCTTGTCGAGCGGCTTGTCGCCGAGGGTCACGAAGTCGTCGGCATCGACTGCTTCGCGCCCAACTACCCGCGCGAGCGCAAGGAGCGCAACCTGGCCGCGCTCGTGGACGAGCCACGCTTCCTGCTGATCGAGGACGACATCTGCGCGCCTTCGATCGCCCACTCCCTGCGCGGATGCCGCACGGTTGTCCACATGGCGGCGGTACCAGGCGTGCGCATGAGCGACGAGCAGGGATTGCGGCGGGTGAACGTTGACGGTACTGCGCACCTGCTCGACACCCTCGCCGAGGCGGGCGTGCCGCGCATGATCCTCGCCTCCTCGTCCTCGATCTACGACGGTCGCTGTGACGATCCGGTGTGTGAGGACGAGCCACCCGCTCCCGGTTCGTGCTACGGCCGCACCAAGTTGGCGGCCGAGCTGATCTGTCGGCGCTCACGCCTGGATACGGTGGTGCTCAGATACTTCACGGTCTACGGCGAGCGCCAGCGGCCCGACATGGCCTTTGCGGCATTCATCGCGGCAGCCTTAGAGGAAGGTTCCGCCCCGCTCATCGCCGATGGCGAGCACTTGCGCCACTTCACCTTCGTGGGGGATGTCGTCGATGCGACGGTGCGTGCGCTCGACGGTGCACCTGCCGGAGCGACCTACAACGTGGCGGGACCCGGACCGGTCACCGTCATCCGCGCGCTGGAGCTGATCGAACGATCTCTCGGCAAGTCCGTTCCCGTCCAGCGGCTGCCCGCCTACGACGGTGAGGCGCTACGCACTCATGCCGACATCTCGCGAGCCCGCCGCGACCTCGGCTGGCGGCCGCGCGTGACGCTCGCCGATGGACTGCGCCGTCAGATCGACTACGCGCTCCGCGAACGAAGATCGGAGCTCACGCGATAGACCGCTCGGCCGCTCGTCTTGCCTCCGGTATCGAGGACTCGGGCGCAAGGCCGCCGTGGCGCTCGACGTCCTTCGGTCGCCGTGCGCGGCCACTGGGTCAAGCACAGATCACCACCACTACAGAACGCGACCCCGGCCAGGTGCGCACTTCGCGAATGCGCGACACCCTGTAGACGGCGTCCCAGATGCTCAGCTCTTCTGACGCCTCTCAGCTTGCGCATGCACCAAGCCTCCCAAACAACGCTACGTGGGTGACCGGGCGCCAGCAGGGTTCTACGGTCGACGCTCGCCGCCGGTAGGTGCACTCAGCTCTCGACCCCCACCGGATACCCTCCCCACCCATGCACCCCACCCCCTGCCGCCTGCCCGACCTGACCGTCATCGAACCAGCCGTGCATGGAGATGAGCGGGGGTTCTTCACCGAGACCTACCGCCGCGCCTGGCACGCCTCCGCGGGCATCCCCGACCGGGAGGAGTTCATCCAGGACAACCACTCGCGCTCCTCCTACGGCGTCGTGCGCGGCATGCACTTTCACATCGGCCCGGGCGTCGCCAAGCTCGTGCGCTGCGCGCGCGGGCGGATCCTCGACGTCGCCGTGGACCTGCGGCGCGGCTCGCCCACGTACGGGGAGTGGGAGGGCGTCGAGCTCGACGGGGAGACCCTGCGCGAGCTATATGTGCCCATCGGCTTCGCGCACGGGTTCTGCGTGCTCAGTGACGTCGCCGACGTGCTCTACAAGCAGACCGCCTACTACGACCCGGCGGTGGAGCGGGGCATCGCCTGGGATGATCCTGACGTCGCCGTCCGGTGGCCGTTGCCCGCGGCGGAGCTGGTCGTCTCCGAGCGCGACGCCGCCGCGCCGCGCCTGCGCGACCTCGTCGAGGAGCTGCCGTTCGTCTACGGCGGCGCCTGAGTGACGGCTGCTGCCATCGCCGTCATCATCATCGCCATCGCCGCAGACGAGGAGAGCATGACCACCACCACACCGACACGACCGTGCCCACCGCGATAGTCACCGGATCGGGTGGGCTGATCGGCTCGGAGTCCGTCTCGCGGTTCGTGGCGCTCGGCTATGAGGTGATCGGCGTCGAGAACGACATGCGCGCGTCGTTCTTCGGCCCCGATGCTTCCACCTCGCGCATGACCGCCGCGCTGCTCGCGCGCCATCCCGACGCGTTCAGGACGCTCGAGCTCGACATCCGCGATCGCGCCGGGATCGAGCGCCTGTTCGCCGAGCGCGCGCCTGAGATCGAGCTCGTGATCCACACCGCCGCCCAGCCCTCCCACGACTGGGCCGCATCGGATCCCCACACCGATTTCGCGGTCAACGCGCTCGGCACGCTCAACCTGCTCGAGGCCGCCCGGGCGCACGCGCCGGGGGCGACGTTCGTGTTCTGCTCGACCAACAAGGTCTACGGGGACCTCCCCAACGCGCTGCCATTGCTGGAGCTGCCAACGCGTCTGGACCTACCCGAGGAGCACCCCTACCACGAGGGCATCGACTGCTCGATGTCGATCGACCGTTCCACCCACTCGCTGTTCGGAGTCTCCAAGACCGCCGCCGACCTGCTTGTGCAGGAGTACGGCCGCTACTTCGACATGCCCACCGTCTGCTTTCGCGCCGGCTGCCTCACGGGCCCCAACCACGCGGGTGCGCGCCTGCACGGGTTTTTGTCTTACCTGATGCGCTGCACGGTCACCGGCGAGCCATACACCGTGCTCGGCTACTCCGGCAAGCAGGTGCGTGACAACATCCATTCCGCCGATTTGGTCGCCGCCTTCGAGGCCTTCCATCGCGCCCCCCGAGCTGGCGGCGCCGTCTACAACATCGGCGGCGGGCGTGCCTCCAACTGCTCGATGCTGGAGGCCATCGATCTCTGCCAGCGCATCGCCGGGCGCGAGCTTAACTGGACGCTCGACGAGCGCCCACGGATAGGCGATCACCGCTGGTGGATCAGCGACCTGCGCCCGTTCGCGGCCGACTACCCCGACTGGACGCTCACGCACAGTCTCGAGGACATCCTGCGCGAACTCCACGAGTCGGGCGCGGAGCGCTGGCTGGCGGAGGGGTGAGCTCGACCGCGATGGCAGCGCTCGCACGTGGGCCGACGTCGAGCTCGGTCGTCCACAGCCCGCCGGGTGACGCTTCGTCCTCGACAGGCATCGAGGTCAGCCCCATTCCCAGGCACTTGACCGTGGCCTCGTGCATCGTCCACCTGCGCATGAATTCGGTCGTGTCTCGCTCATTCGCGCACTCGATATCCACGCCCACCTCCACACCGGCGGCCACCGCCACAAGCAGCAGCTCTTCTGAATGCGACAGGTTGAAGCGCAGATCCGCATCCCGGCCTGCACCGCCCTCGAGCGCCGGCTTGCCGTGCGCTCCCAGCTCGAAGCGCAGCTCGCGCGGATCGGTCTCCAGGTGACGGGCGAGCAGCAGGCGCAGCATCCCGCGCGAACGCGCCCACCGCACCCGATTACGCCCATGCACGATCCGCGCTGCGCGCGCCCGCTCGCTCGCGCAGAGCAGATCCTCCAGCCACTCCGGAGCCGCATCCAGGCTCGTGCGCCATACATCGACCACGCCCGGAATCGGACACGCGCGCCCGTGGGGACGCGCGCTTGGCAAACTAACCGCCATGCGTCAAACCCTAGAGCGCATGCGCGAGCGCACGAACGGCTACACGCTCGCCCCGGCCCAGTACGTGATCGTGGCCTACGCCGCGCTGGTCGCGCTCACGCTGATCGTGCTCACCGGCGCCGCCGTGCGCCTGACCGGCTCGGGCCTGGGCTGTCCCACCTGGCCGAAGTGCTACGGGAACGTCTACCCGCCGCTGAACACCCACGCGGTGATCGAGTTCTCCAACCGGCTGCTGACCGTGCCCGTGTCGATCGCGGCCGGCCTCGCCTGGGTGGGGGCGCTGCGCCGCCGTCCCTACCGGCGCGATCTGATGTGGCTGGGCGCGACGCTGCCGCTCGGCGTGATCGGCCAGGCCGTGCTCGGCGGGTTCACGGTGCGCGGCGCGCTCGACTACGGCTGGGTGATGGGTCACTTCGCGCTGTCGATGCTGATCCTCGCGGCCGCCGTCGCGCTCGTCTGGCGCGCCACGCACGTGCCAGACGGCGAGCCGTTCTCGGCGGATGCCGCTCGCGAGCCGGTGGACACGACGCTCGTGTGGTCGGTCCGCGCGCTCCTCGCCCTCGGCGCGCTGACGATCTTCGCGGGGACCGCCGCCACCGCCGCGGGGCCGCACGCGGGGGGCTCGCCCGGTCAGAAGATCAACCGCCTCGACATCGACGGTCGCGGCACGATGGACTTCGTCATCCACCGCCACGGCGAGATCGCGCTCGTGTTCGGGCTGGCGGCGCTCGCCGTGTGGTGGCTGGCGCGCCGGCGGTCGGCCGCTCCGACCCTGCGCCGCCCGCTGACGACGCTGTGCGTGCTGATCGCGTTGCAGGGCGTCGTCGGACTCGACCAGTACGAGACGCACCTGCCGACCGAGCTCGTGTGGGTGCACGTCGGGCTGGCCTGCCTGACGTGGCTCGCGACCCTGTGGGCGGCCTACGCCGCCGGTCCCGTGGTCGCATCGGCCGAGCCCGCGCAGGAGCGTCAGGTGGCCCCGCGCGCCCGGATCTCGGCCTGAGAAGGCTGGATCGAGCGCTCAGGAAGGCACAAGGAGCGGGTTCTCCGGACGGGAGCGCCGGTCCCGACGAGCCCGGATTTCGGGGCGATCGGGCCCGGAACACCGCCAGATTCGGGTGAAATGGGTCTCGTGGAGAGGTCCAAACCCGGAAATTAGGGCTTCTATCGAGACCAAATCCAACAGTTGGCCGTGTCGTCGTCCTGTCCAGCGGTTAGCCTGCTGTCAGCAACGACACCCGAGAAGGGAGTGCCATGACCAAGAACGAGCTAGCCGACAAGGTCGCGGGGAAGACCGGAATGGCCGCGAGCCACGCGCGCGAGGCCCTGGAGGCCGCGATCGATGCGGTAACCGACGAGCTGGCCGCCGGGGGTGAGGTCGCGCTGGCCGGCTTCGGCAAGTTCAGCGTCAGTCACCGCGCCGCTCGCCAGGGACGTAACCCGTCCACCGGCGAGACGATCAACATCGCCGCCAGCAAGGCGGCGAAGTTCTCCGCGGCGAGCGCACTGAAGAAGCGCCTGAACCCGTAGCGCCCAGGGTTCACAGCGCGGGGTCCCGGTGTCACCGGCCTGTCGAGGGTCGGTGACGTCTGGGTAGTCTCGGTCGTGCGAGAGTACCCGGCGTGAGCGGCGAGGCGGACGAGCGGGATCTGGACGGCGAGCGACGCCGCGCGCGTCGTGCGGCACGTCGCCGGGAGCTGGCGCGTCGGCGTCGCAGGGCGTTCGCCGGTCTGAGCCTGCTGCTCGTGGCCGGCGCGGTGGTGGCGGTGGCGCTCGCGTCGGGCGGCGGCAGCGGAGGCTCCTCGCGGTCCGCGGGCAACGGGGCGGCGAACGGGAGCGGGCATGCCGCCAATAGCCGGGCCCCCGGGGGGTCCTCGCGAGCGGGCGCGCCTACGAACGCAGCTCACGGCACGGTCACGGGCGCGCCCACCGGCAGGCCCGGGAGCGAACGCGTGCCGATCCTGATGTATCACGTGATCAACCCGCCGCCGGCGGGGGCGCCGTTCCCCGGGCTGTATGTGCAACCGAGCGAGTTCGCCGCGCAGATGCAGGCGCTGGCGAGCGCCGGCTACCACGCGATCACCCAGGATCAGATGTGGGCCTACTGGAAGCGGGGCGTTATTCCGCTGCCGGCCGGGCAGAAACCAATCGTCGTGAGCTTCGACAACGGCTACCAGTCGCAATACACGAACGCCCTGCCCGTGCTGCGCCGGCTGGGCTGGGTGGGCGACGAGAACATCCAGCTGACGGGCCTGCCGCCCTCGCAGGGCGGGCTCTCACAGGCCCAGATCAAGGGCCTGGTCACAGCAGGTTGGGAGCTCGACACGCAGGGCATCAGCCACGCCGACCTGATCACCCTGAACGCGACCCAGCTCGCCGAACAGGTCGCCGGCTCGCGCAAGACGATCCAGCAGCGCTACGGCGTCCCCGTGAACTGGTTCTGCTATCCCTCTGGCCACTACAACGCGACTGTGATCGCGGCCGTCAAGTCGGCCGGCTACACCGGCTCTACCACGGTCGTCCCCGGCTGGGCGGCCCCCGAAAGCGATCCCTATCGTCTGCCGCGCCTGCGCGTGCTCGGCGGAACCAGCCCCGAATCGCTGCTCAGCGAGCTGCAGTCGATCCGCAATGATCCTCCGCCGCCATCGTCCTACAGCGGTTGATCAGCCACAACCAGTGTTATTTCCACAGCTGCTGCACGTGTAGCAAGAGCCCGTGCGCTGCATCATCCCCCCGCACTGGCTGCACGCGGGTCCGAGGTCGAGCCCCTGCATGCGGGCGGGGACCACCGGCGGCGTGTCGGTCAGCGCGGCGGCAGCCGGGATGCTCGCGCCGCCGTTGCCGGCGGATGCCGTTGGCTCCGCGGGGTCGGGAGCGCTGGGACCGGCGGTGTCGGTTCCGATCGCCGACTGGGCGGCCTCCTGGGCGGCCTTGCGGGCGCGAACCTCCGGCGTGAGGATGCCGAGGCCCTCCTGGGCGTCGACGTCGAGGAAGCGCGAGGCGAGCCAGCGCATGATGTAGTCGGGCATCGACTTCGCGAACGGGATCTCGGGGTTGCCGGTGATGCCCTCGGGCTCGAAGCGCATGTAGCTGAACTTCTGCACGAGCGTTTCCAGCGGCACGCCGTACTGCAGCGCGATCGAGATGGCGGTCGCGAACGAGTTCATCATGCCCCGCAGCGTGGAGCCCTCCTTGCCGATGTCGGTGAGGAAGATCTCGCCGACCGTGCCGTCCTCGTACATGCCGGCGGTGATGTAGCCCTCGTGGCCGGCGATCGCGAACTTGTGCGTGATCGACTGGCGCTCCCGCGGCATGCGCTTGCGTCGCGGGCCGACCTCGGCGAGCGCCTTGCTGACGGCCTGCTCGACGATCGCATCGACGTCGGCGGGCGCCTCTGCGTCCTGGCCTTGCTGCGCGTCGACCGGTTCGGGAGACACTCGCTCCGCTCGCATCCCCGAACCGGCCAGCAGCGCCTGGGCGGTCTTGGAGCCGTCGCGGTAGATCGCCAGCGCCTTGACGCCCAGATGCCACGCCTGGGTGTAAGCGTCGGCGATGTCCTCGACCGTGGACTCCTGCGGGAGGTTCACGGTCTTTGAGATCGCCCCCGAGATGAACGGCTGCACGGCGCCCATCATCTTGATGTGGCCCATGTGGGAGATCGCGCGCTCGCCGACGGCGACGTCGAACACGGGCAGGTGCTCGGCGGCAAGGCTCGGGGCGCCGATGATCGTGCCGTGCTCGGCCAGGTGCGCCTCGATCTGCTCGACCTGCTGCTCTGTGTAGCCGAGCGTCTGCAGGGCCAGTGGGACGGTGCGGTTGACGATCGTCATCTGCCCGCCGCCGACGAGCTCCTTGAACTTCACGAGCGAGAAGTCGGGCTCGACCCCGGTGGTGTCGCAGTCCATCAGGAACGAGATCGTCCCGGTCGGCGCAAGCACTGTCGCCTGCGCGTTGCGGTAGCCATTGCGCTCGCCCAGCTCCACGGCCTCGTCCCACGCCTGCCGCGCGGCCGCGAGCAGCTCGGTGTCCTCGCAGTGGGCGTCGTCGATCGCGTGGGCGGCGTCGCGGTGCATCTCCATCACGTGGTTGTGCTCTACCCGGTTCTCGGCGTAGCGCTCGTAGGGCCCGAGCGCGCCCGCGACACGCGCGGACTCGCGGTAAGCGCGGCCGGTCATCAGCGCGGTGATCGCCGCCGCCGTGCCGCGTCCGGAGTCGGAGTCATAGGGCATGCCATTGCTCATCAGGTACGCGCCGAGGTTGGCGTAGCCGAGGCCGAGCTGGCGGAACGCGCGGGCGTTGGCGCCGATCTCCTCGGTCGGATAGCTGGAGGGCGAGACGACGATCTCCTGCGCGAGCAGCACGACGTCGACGGCGTGCTCGAAGGACTCCACGTCGAGCGTGCCGTCGGCGCGACGGAACTTCATCAGGTTCAGCGAGGCGAGGTTGCAGGCGGAGTCATCGACGTGCATGTACTCGCTGCACGGGTTCGACGCGTTGATCCGCCCGGAGGCCGGGCAGGTGTGCCAACGGTTGATCGTCGTGTCGTACTGCACGCCCGGGTCCGCGCAGCGCCACGCGGCCTCGGCGATCTCGCGCATCAGCTCGCGCGCGGGGATCGGCTCGCCCACCGGCTGGCCGGTGACGCGGGACGTGAGGTGCCACTCGCGGTCCTCCTGCACGGCG
Organism: Solirubrobacteraceae bacterium; assembly: GCA_035948355.1. Classification (GTDB taxonomy): domain Bacteria; phylum Actinomycetota; class Thermoleophilia; order Solirubrobacterales; family Solirubrobacteraceae; genus Palsa-744. Next base: position 156,885 of record DASZJF010000030.1, on the reverse strand, counting down.
CGCATGAACTCGTCGGTGACGCGCACCGAGTTGTTGGCGTTCTGGTACTGGATCGACTTGAACCCGTCGCCGTCGATCGACATGTCAAAGCCGGCGTCGCGCAGCGCGGCCGCCTTGTCCTCCTCCTTGGCCTTGCACCAGATGAACTCGCGGATGTCCGGATGGTCGACGTCGAGCACGACCATCTTGGCGGCGCGACGGGTCTTGCCGCCGGACTTGATCGTGCCGGCCCAGGAGTCGGCGCCGCGCATGAAGGAGACGGGCCCGGAGGCGGTGCCGCCCTTGGCGAGGTGCTCCATCGAGCCGCGGATGTTCGAGAGGTTGATGCCCGAGCCGGAGCCGCCGCGGAAGATCATCCCCTCCTTGGTGTTCCAGTCGAGGATCGACTCCATCGTGTCCTGCACGGAGAGGATGAAGCAGGCGGAGCACTGTGGAGACTCCTCGAAGCCGACGTTGAACCACACGGGCGAGTTGAAGGCGGCCATCTGGTGGAGCAGGATGTGGGTCAGCTCGGCCTCGAAGGCGTCGCCGTCCTCGTCGGTGGCGAAGTAGCCGCGCTCGCCCCCCCAGCCGGCGATCGTGCCGGCGACGCGGCCGATCATCTGCTTGACCGAGCGCTCCCTGGCGGGAGTGTCGAGCTGTCCGCGGAAGTACTTCTGGGTGACGATGTTCGTCGCGTTCTGCGACCAGGTCGTGGGGAACTCGACGTCGGTCTGCTCGAACGCGACGTGGTCGCCGTGGCCGATGCGCGCGTCGCGGCGCTCCCACTGCACGGTATCGAAAGGATGCGTGTCCGGCGAGGTGAAAAAGCGCTCGATCGACAGCGCGGCGCCGGAGGCCGACTGCTCGGTTGCGGTGGGGTGCGTGGTGGTGTCCATCGGCCTTGCTCCTTGTCTGCTGGGGCCGAGCATCATCCCTCGCGGACCGGACGGAAAAGCAGGCGCGGGACCTTCTATTTTAGAGCCCTCACGCGCTATCTCCCGATCCTGGCCCAGTCGGTGAATTCGGCCCATGTAGCCGAGGTGCGGTAGCCCGCCTCGGCCATCGCGTGGCGCATCGAGACCAGCCAGTGCGGTTCGTAGGCGCGCGAGCGCGCAAACGCCCAGGCGGCGCACGCGAGCAGCAGCACGGCGGCGACCACGGCGAGCGCGATGGCCTCCGTCGAGACATGTCCCGAGCCATGCGAATGTGCGCCTACGCGCGCGCGTGTGTTGACGGCTGTGGAGTTGAAAGGCCTCGTTGCCGTGGGGGTGGTCACGGTGGCCGTTGGGATGGTGGCGGTCGGCGGGACTTTCGCCGAGGCGGGCGTGGGGAACGTGGGCGTGGAGGCCACGACGCTCATAGTAGGTCCTCGATCGCGAGCAGGGCGTCGGCGAGGACGCGGGTGGGGGGCTGGGCGGCGTCGAGGACGCGGAAGCGCTCGGGCTCGGAATGCGCGAGCTCGTCGTAGGCGGCGGCGATGCGCGCGAAGAAGGGCTCGTCCTCGCGCTCCAGGCGGTCGGGGGCGCCGGCACGCACATCCTGGCGGGCGCGACCGTGCGCGGGGGCGATGCGCAAAAGGAGCGTGCGGTCGGGAGCAAGGGAGTCGGTGGCGAACAGGTTGATCGCGTGGACGGGCTCGATTCCCAGCTCGCGGCCGGCGCCCTGGTAGGCGAGGGAGGAGTCGACGAAGCGGTCGAGCAGGACGAGGACGCCTGCGTGCAGCAAAGGGCGCAGGCGCTCGCACACGAGCTGGGCGCGGGCGGCCGCATACAGCAGGGCCTCCGCCCGCGGGTTCACCGCGAAGGCGGGGTCCATGACCAGCTCGCGGATGCGCTCGGAGAGGGCCACGCCTCCGGGCTCGCGCAGGAGCTCGACGCGGACGCCGCGTTCGCCGAGAGCGGCGTGCAGGCCGAGGGCGAGCGTCGACTTGCCGGCGCCGTCGAGGCCCTCGATCGTGATCAGACGGCCGCCGGGCACGAGAGGAGACGGTAGCGGCTCTGTGCGGCCTCGTGCGCGTCCGGCGGTCTGAGGGTGGCGCCCGAGGGTCGCCTACGATAGGTGGGTGAGTGGGATGGCGGTGGCGAGCATGACCGACGTCGACGCGGCGCTGCCCGGGATCGAGGCGCATCCGCACGCGCGCGCTGTGCTGGGGCCTGCCCTCCCCGGGCCGCCGCGGGACGGGGCGCCCGCCCGCCTGCCGTCGCACGCGTATCTGCTGCACGGCCCGGCGGGGGCGGGCAAGCGGAGGATCGCAAGGGCGCTGGCGGCCGCGCTGCTCGCCGACGGGGCGGGCGACGAGGAGTCGGCGCGCGCGGTGCTCGAAAGGGTGCAGCGGGGGACGCACCCGGACCTGACGTGGGTGAAGCCGAGCGGGGCGGCGGAGATGCTCGTGAGCGACATCGACGAGCCGGTCGTGGCCGCCGCCACGCGGACGCCGTTCGAGGCGAAGCGGAGGGTGTTCGTGATCGAGGCGGTGGAGACGCTGAACGAGCAGGCGGCGAACCGGCTGCTGAAGACGCTGGAGGAGCCGCCGGCGTACGCGCACCTGGTGCTGGTGAGCGACCGCAGAGAGGAAGTGATGGCGACGATCTCCTCGCGCTGCGTGCACGTGCGGTTCGACGCGAAGCCGGCGGAGGCGATCGCGCGGGTACTCCTCGCGGAGGGGCGCGCGGACGCGGAGGCGGCGCGGGCGTGCGCGCGTCTGGCGCTGGGCGACGCGGGGCGCGCACGGATGCTCGCGAGCGAGGAGGGCCGGGCGCTGAGAGGGGCCGCCGAGGGGTATGTGCGCGCGGCGCTGGCGGGAGGGACGGGTGAGCGCAAGTGGGTGGATCTGCTGCAGGCCGCGAAGGGGGCGGGGGAGAGCGCGGGCGAGCTGGCGGGCGAGCGGCTGGCGCAGGAGCTCGAGCTGGCGCCGAGCAGGGAGCGCAGGAAACTGGAGCGCGAGGCGCAGGAGGGGCGCAGGCGGGTCGAGCGCAGGGCGCGCGCGCGGGCGCTGGACAGCGGGCTGCAGCTCGCGGAGCTGTGGCTGCGCGACATGATGTGCGTGCGAGAGGGAGCGCAGGAGCTGGTGTATGCGGTGGACAGGATGGACGAGCTGGAAGCGGACACGCAGGCGCACGGCGCGGCGGCGCGCGCAGGGGTGGAGCTGGTGCGCGAGACGCGGACGCGGATCGCGCTGAACGTGGGCGAGGAGCTGGCGCTCGAAGCGCTGGCGTTCAGGCTGCAGGCACTCGATGGCCGGCGCGGATCCCTTGTCCTCGGTCACTCGCGTACGTAGTACGCCACGCTCCCTGCGTTCGCGGCCCGCTTGGCCCTCGAACGCCTGAACGTCTTACGATTTTGGGGCGATCGAGCGAAGCGGCCGAAGCGGTGCGGGGGACGCCCACCTGATTCGGGCGGGATTCAACCGGCGAGTGGTCCCAGGTTCGGCTTCAGACCGTACGTCGCGAAGGCGAGGAAGCGCGAGAAGAGGCGGTTGTCGGGGCCGTGGAAGTCCGAGGAGCCCGTGCTGAGCAGTCCGAGCTCGGCGCAGCGGGCGGCCAGCAGCTCGGTCTGGGGTCGGGTGTGGGTGACGTAGAAGGCCTCGACGCCGTCGATCCCGAGCGCGCGGAAGCGATCGATCATCGCGAGCGCTTCGTCGGAGTCGGTTACATCCCAGAAGGGGTGCGCCCAGATCGCCACGCCGCCGGCGGCATGGATCGCGTCGATCGCCTGTGCCACGGTGGGGGTCTCGCGCAGACGGAAGGCGGGGCGACCCTCGATCAGGTAGCCGCGGATCAGGGAGCCGATGTCGTCGATCTGCTCCTCGCGCAACCGCGCGGCGTTGGCGGGCGCGTCGAGGACGGCTTTCGCCAGGTGGGGGCGCCCGATCGGCCGGCCGGCGGCGACGCGCGCGGAGATCGCCGCGTCGTCGAGCTCCAGGCCCTGCTCGCGCAGCGCGTTGGCCATGCGCAGGGTGCGGCGCTCGCGGTCGGCCAGGAAGTCGGCGAGGGTGGAGGCGAAGGCGGGATCGGTATGGTCGATCAGATAGCCGAGGATGTGCAGTTCGCGCGCGGCGCCGGGAGCGTCCTGCGAGGAGGGGTCGTCGATCGAGGAGACCTCCACGGAAGGGACGACGCGAACACCGAGCCGCTCACCCGCCGCCAATGCCTCGGAGACCCCGGAGACGGTGTCGTGGTCGGAGAGCGCCAGCAGCTCGACGCCCGCATCGGCTGCGCGGGCCACGACCTCGGCGGCCGGGAGCGCGCCGTCGGAGTGCGTGGAGTGGGATTGCAGGTCAAAGGCGAGCGCCACGGGCCGAGAGCCTATGCGATCCCAAAAGATCGGCTATAGGGGGCGGACTTCAGGCTGGCCGGTCCGCCAAGCCCGGTTTCCGGCCGACTGAAACGTCCGTCCCGCGTGGCTTCAAAAGCCGGCGTGCTCTCGCGCGCGCTCGGTGTTGCACGGAGCGGCGATGAACGCATCGACGTGCCGGGCGACGGCCTCGCGCAGGAAGCGCACGGCCACGTGGTAGCGGCGTGCCTTGGAGGGCAACGCCTCCTCGGTGTCGGGGGCGGTCTCCTCCAGCGCGGCGAAGGCCGCTTCGGTCTCGGTCGCGTGCCGGGCGGCCTCCAGCCAGGTGACCTCCAGGTAGGCGAGCGCGGCGCCGAGCTGCTCCTCGGGGAGCTCGTCGGTGCTCTGCAGCTGGCGCAGGACGGGGACGACCTCGCGGCTCAGCCAGCGCTGCTCCGCGTAGGCGCGCAGCAGCAGGCAGACATCGGAGGGGGGGTTGGATTGGTCGGAATCGTGGTACATACGAGGCATCCGTGCTCTCGGGGTAGGGCGTCTGGTCAGGGCTTCGACCAAACGGGACGGGGGCTTTAGAAGTAGGCGCCAGTCTCCACGCCTCTCCGGGTCATCTACTCATCTCCGTGTCGGTATTTGCGAGAAGAGGGGTTGGCGATCGTGCGGGGTCTCGAACGATCGGCCAGCGGCGAGTGCTAAAGGAGCGAAGTGGGTAGGGCCGATGTAGAAGGTGAGGGAGCAACGGCAACGAGATGCAGATCACCCACGCAATCGCCCATGACCCGACGGCCCGCGCACCGGGCCAGCACACGCGCGCGATCGTCAAGCGGCTGCGGCTGCGCACGCTCGTCGCGCTGGGCGTGCTGGCGGTCGCGACCGCCCTGCTGGGGCGGACGTTCGGCCTGCGCGACGTGCGGTTCCTCGGCTCGGAGGTCGGGCTGCTGGTGGCGATGTTCGTGGTGCTGCGCTACGTGATGCCGCTCGTCGAGCGCCACGACCGCGGCGCCAAGGGCGAGGAGCAGGTCGGCAGCCTGCTGAACGGATTGGAGGGCAGGGGCTGGCACGCGATCCACGACGCGAGCCTCGGAAATGGCAACGTCGACCACATCCTGGTCGGCCCGGCGGGGGTGTTCACGGTCGAGACCAAGAGCCATCCCGGCCCGGTGCGCGTCGCGCGCATCCACGGCGCGACGATCACCCAGGCTCAGGCTCAGCGGAAGGCGATCGCGCGGGTGACGGGTATGGAGGTCGAGCCGCTGATCGTCTACAGCCGCGCCTGGATCGACCGCCCGCTGGCGCGGCGCAAGGGCGTGCGGGTGCTGCCGGCGAGGATGCTGGCGGGATACCTGGACAGGCGCAGCGCGACGCTCTCGCCGGAGCAGGTCCAGAGCGCACATGACCAGGTCGCGACGGCGCTGCGCGAACACCGCACCCACGGGTCGCGACGCCGCGCCTGAAGCGCCCTCCGAGCCTTCAGCAGGGGACTTGACATTTACTCACACAGCGGCTATGTTGTTCCGGTCGGTGGCGTTCCAGCGGGGACGCCGAACATAGATCGGGTTGCGGCTGGGTGTTAATAGTCCGGCCCTCGTTGACTTAACGGGGTTTCTTTGGAGAGGGACCTGGGACCGCTTCGGTGAGGGAGCTGCTTTGCCATGGGTTTTTACGGGGAGGTGAGGTGATGGCCGTGCGTGCTCGTGTGCGTAAGCCGTCGGTTGCCGTCACGCGGCAACGCCCCGTCCGGGGAGCTCCCCGCGCTCGCGTGGTGGAGATCCAGCGCGCGCGACTGCTGTCCGCCGCCCTGCGCGCGGTGGACGAGCTCGGTTACCCGAATGTGACGGTCTCTTACATCACTTCGCATGCGCGGGTGTCGCGGCGCACGTTCTACGACGTGTTCGCCAACCGCGAGGATTGTCTGCTCGCGGCGCTGGAGAGCGTCGTGGAGCAGGTGAGGTGCGAGCTGGCCGAGCTGGGACTAGATGCGCTGTCGTGGCAGGAGCGCGTGCGCGGGGGGCTGTGGAGCATCCTGTCGTTCTTCGAGCGCGAGCCGATGTTGGCGCGCGTGTGCGTGGTGCAGGCGCTGCGCGGCGGCCCGCGCGTGCTGGAGCGCCGCGAGCAGATTCTCGCCGAGCTGGCGCAGGCCGTGGACGCGGGGCGTGGTGAGAACTCCTGCAGCGACCGGTGTCCACCCCTGACGGCGGAGGGCCTGGTGGGCGCCGCGTTCGCGATCGTCTACGCGCGGCTGCTCCGGGGTGAGAGCGCGCCGCTCACGGCCCCGTTCGGGGAATTGATGGGAATGCTCGTGCTGCCCTACCTCGGGCCGGCGCTTGCGCGCCGCGAACAGGAGTGCCCCGCGCCGGAGTTCGAGACGCCGCAGGCCGTCGCGGGCCTGCGCCCGGCGCAGAGCGAACGCGAGAGCATCGTCGGCGACGGCGACGTGCTCGCCGGACTGCCGATGCGCCTGACTTATCGCACGGCCCGCGTGCTGGAGAGCATCGCCGCGCACCCCGGCGCCAGCAACCGCGAGGCGGCGCGGCGAGCCGGGGTCTCCGACCAGGGACAGATATCGAAGCTGCTCTCGCGCCTGGAGCGCCTGGGCCTGATCGAGAACGCCGGCGAAGGCCAGGCTCGGGGCGAGCGCAACGACTGGGCGCTGACCGCGCTCGGTCGGCAGGTCGCGCGAGGACTGTGCACGGGTGCCCGCGAGGAGCAGGAGGGCGCGTGATGCCTCGGCGAGTGAATGACCAACGAAAGGGGAGGGAAGGCGCCGGGAATACCGAGCTCCTTCATTCCATCAAAAGGCCGTCCGATCCTCGGTCGGCCGGGAGAGTGAGGTAACCGATGTTCTCAGCAATACGTAGACGGACGCGTCTGAGTCCCACGAGTGTGATCGCGACGCTCGCGTTGGTGTTCGCGATGACCGGCGGGGCGTATGCCGCGAAGAGGTATCTGATCACTTCGACGAAGCAGATCAGCCCGAGCGTGCTGAAGGCGTTGCAGGGCAAGGCCGGTCCTGCCGGTCCCGTCGGCCCGGCGGGCGCTGCCGGGGCGGGGGCTCAGGGTCCGCAAGGGCCGCAGGGCCCCGCCGGACCCAAGGGCGACACGGGTTCCGCCGGCAAAGACGGCGCGGCCGGAGCGAAGGGCGCGACGGGGCCGACCGGGCAGACGGGCTTCACCGAAACGCTGCCGTCGGGCAAGACGCTGAAGGGTGACTGGGGGATCTTCGCGCACGACCCAAGCGGAGCGCAGGAAGAGGGAACGACGGTCGCGTTCAACATCCCGCTCGCGCAGGCGCCCGTCGTCCATTGGATCAAGGCGAACGGGAAAGAAGCGACCCCGACCGAAGAAGTGACCTCCACCGCGTGCACGGGCACGGTCGCGGCCCCCACGGCAAGCAAAGGCAATCTCTGTGTTTATACCGGCAGAGAAGAAGGATTCTCTACCAACGAAGCAGCGAATAAATATTTTTTCAAATCGAAGTGGGGACTGAAGGTCGACGATTGGACCGAAGGCGAAATGGAACAGAACACCGCGAGCAGTCTTGGGTTCGGCGTCAACGCGTTCGCACTTGAAGAAGTCGCCGTCGTGGTCGGCGGCACGTGGGCGGTGACCGCGGAATAGCGAGTGGATCGCGCGCATTGCCCTGGGGGCGTTTGGTCGTCTCCGGGGCGCACCGCGGGAGTACCGATGGCCAGTCGTAATACGAAGATCAAGGAGATGAGCGAGTGTCGTATAGTGCAATAAAGTTCTCATTTAGCCGGGCGCTGTCTGTGAAGCTTGCCGGCATCGCGCTCGCGGCACTCGGCTCGGTCGTCTTCGTCCTTGCGGCTCCGGTGGCGGCTGCAGCCGCGTGCGCGACCCCGGAAGCCGCGTTCATCTTTGGTCTTGGTCCGATCAGCAAAGTGACGGCGAACTCGGCCGAACTCCAAGGCGGGGTCGATCCAAAGGGGTGTGAAACGAGTTGGCGCTTTGAATATTCGACCAGCCTGACTAAGCTTGAAAGCGGTGAAGGGACGGTCGTGGCCGGTGGCGCGACGATCGGCGCGGGTGAAGCCGACAACAAGTTTCATGCGACAGTGAGTGTGGCTACTGGTCTGCAGGCGGGCACCCTGTACTTTGTGCGTCTCTTCGCCGAGAATGTCGAAGGTGGTAAGGCTGAAGAAGAGCCACTCGCGTTCGAAACTCGCGGGAAACCGGCTGCAGTTACCTTCGCTGCGCATGCGATCGACGGTGAAGAGATACGCGCTCTCGGCACCGTCGCACCCAACGGGCTGGACACGCACTATCGCGTCCAGTACGTGACTCAGCAGCAGTTTGAAGAAACGGGGTGGGCGGGCGCCGGGGAAACGCCGGAATTGGACGCCGGCGCCGGTTCCGAAAGCAGACACCCGATTGCCACCAAAGGTATCAAGACATGGCCCAGGAGCATCGAAGCCCTGACCTTTGGCAGCCAGGTCGTTGGGGCTGACATGCCGGGGATGCAGGCTGGGGAGGTCTATCGCTACCGTATGGTCGCAAGCAACGAACAGGGCGTTGGCGTCGGCGGTGAACAGACCTTGATCGTGCCGGGAGTGGGATCGATCGAAGCGCCGCCGTGCGAGAACGACCAGTTTCGCACCGGCCCCTCCGCGGGCCTGCCGGACTGTCGTGCCTATGAGCAGGTTACGCCGGCTGATAAGCAGGGCGCAGAGGATACGTTCTCCTATGCGTCGACGTTCAAGACTGGAGCCCGTGTCGCGGAAGACGGTGAACATGTGACAGTCAGCCAGACGGGTTTGCAGTGGGGTTCGACCCCGGATCCCACCAAGGGCAATTATTTCTTTACACGTACGCCGACCGGATGGCAGACCGCATCTGCAAGGCCGGCGGGTGAAGCGGGCCCGTTGAGCTATCAGGCCACGCTGTTCGGACCGGACCTCACCGACCTAGGTGTGGAAGCTTCGTGGTCGACGGGCGAGGCCGTCCAGTCTCAGTCTCCTGACATCGAATATATGACCGGACCCGCCGGGGGGCCCTACACGTCGGTTCCGCCGGTGCCGCGCAAACAGGTCGGCAGTGATGGTGGTTGGGTCGCGGCCTCTGCGAATCTCGGCAAGATGATCCTGCAGGTCGAAGACCACACCCTGCTCGGTTCCACTGGGACGAGCAGTGGCTACGACATTTATGAATATTCTGAAGGGCAGCTACGCCAAGCCAACGCCGGGATCGGCTCTTGCGGCGCTCACATGGTCGAGGGCGTCGAAGGTTATCCGGGGCACTTCGGCGACGAAGGATTTAGCAGCGATCACGCGGTATCGGCTGACGGGTCGCGCGTGTTCTTCGAAGCTACTCCGGGCAGCAAATGCTCAGAACCGGCTCATCTCTATGTGCGCACCAACGGCATGAAAACGACCGATCTGGGTATTTACAAGTTTGTCGCCGCGAGCGCGGACGGCACCAGTGTGCTGCTTGAAAGGGACGAAGGCGGGACATTTGAATACGGCGTGTACAGCATGACCGCGGGCACCACGACGCGCCTTTTTGCCACGCAAGAACCAATGTCGGGGCAGGGCCAGATGGTGGTTTCGAGTGCCTTCTCCGGTGAATCCGGGGGGATATATTTTTTCTCATCGGGATCTCTAACCCCCGAAGCGCCAGGGCTCTCAGTGCACTATGAAGATAGTGGGGTAGCCCCACGGAATCTTTACCATTACGATTTGGCGGCACGGCAACTGAAGTTCGTTGCCCAGGTAGGCGGCGAAGTGCAAAGTGGCGGTGGCTTCTCGGTCAGTCCGGATGGGCGCTACTTCTATTTCACTTCGTCCGGGGTCGCGGCCGTCGCGCCCCCGAAGCGAGAAAATGCCAACAGCATCAATTTTCGAGCCTACCGATACGACAGCCTGGAAAATGTGGTGCAGTGCATGTCGTGCGCATCGACGTTCGACCCCGCTCCTTCAGGGCAGGCGACGTTCCTTCCGGCTAGCATCCTGTCCAGTGCTGATGCCGTACCCGATTTGAGGGTGGCGTCTGATAACGGAGACTATGTTTTCTTCGACACCACTGCGCCGCTTCTTCTGCAGGATATTGATGGCGAAATAGAAGCCGGTACGTATGGATTGTCCGAAGGTAACCACAACTTTTATTTCAGCGTGTCGAGTGACGTGTATGAGTGGCGTAAGGCGGGCGTTGATAATTGTGCTCATGTGCAGGGATGTCTTGCTTTGATCTCTTCGGGAGCGGGGGGTCTGCGCAATACGTTGTTGGGCACGACACCGTCGGGCCGGGACGTCTTTTTTGCGACTCACTCTGCACTTGTGGGCCAGGACGACGACACGGCAGGTGATGTTTACGATGCCCGTATCGGTGGTGGTTTCCCACCGCCGCCGACCCGTCCGGTTGAATGCGAAGAGAACGCGTGTCAGCGTCCATTGATCGCGCCGATTGATACGACCCCCGCTTCGCTTGCGTTCTCAGGTCCGGGTAATCCTGTGCCGGTGGTCGCTGCCGGGAAGGTCAAGATCAAGCCTAAGCCTAAGTTGAAGGCGTGCAGGGCGGGTACGGTCCGTCGAGGCTCCAGATGCGTGAAGCGCAAGCATGCCGCGAAGAGCACCGCGCGTGGGGCGGTCAGGCACAACCGGGGGAGGGGCAAGTGATGGGTTTCATGAACAGCCGTTTTGACGCGCGTCGCATCGGGCCGTTCGCCCTCTGTGTTGTCGTGGTGTTGCTTGGCTCGATCCCGGCGGTTTCGTTTGGGCATCCTAGTGAACAACCGTTTGAAATCATTCCTGGGAGCTTTAAGTTCATCCCGTCCACCTACCAGGCCGGCGCGCACTCGGATTGGACCACCACATTTGATTTCGCTCGCGAAGGGTCGCGCACGTTCAACGATCTGAAGGACACGACCGTGAACCTGCCCGCCGGTTTCACAGCGAGCAACACGGCGGTGAGTACCTGCACGTTCGCGCAGCTCTTGGGCAAGATCGGCGGGCCGGCTGAATGTCCTGTTTCCAGTCAGGTCGGAACGGTTAGCTTCGAGCTGGATGTGAGCGCACCGGAAAAAGTCAAGGTGCCCGTGTTCAACATGGAAGTCACGAGCTTTGGTGTGACCGCGGAGCTCGGTTTCAAATCCCCGGGGCTTACCCAGGTGCTGCCGGTCAGCATCCGTCCGGGCGACGACGGTATCACCGTGACGAGTCCGAGTATCGTCGAGTTGGGCGAACCCCACGAAATCGTATTCAAAGTGTGGGGTCTTCCGGCTGCGAGCGAACATGATCCCGAGCGCGGTCTTGAATGCTATAGCCGCGGTGGTGTCTACGGGTGCGAAAACGGGGGCCAGGAAGCTAAGATCCCGGTCAAGCCGTTCTTGTCTAACCCGACGAGCTGCGGCATGTTCAAGGCGAGCATGAGCGCCGACTCGTGGGAGGCCCCAACGGTGTTGAGCGAAGCGGAAACGGAAACGGGTCCGATCGTGGAATGCGAACGTGTGCCTTTTGACCCGTCAGTCGAAGCGCGCCCAACGACGGTCTCGGCGGAATCGCCGAGCGGACTGGAAGTCTCGCTCGCCGTCTCGCAAACGTGGGATAATCCCGACACGATCGCCACGTCGAACGTAAAAGACGTGAAGGTCACGCTGCCGGAGGGCTATACGGTCAATCCGGCCAAGGGCAACGGCTTGGTGGGCTGCACACCGGAGCAGTACGCGGCCGAGACCGCGTCCTCGTTGCCCGGCGTGGGGTGCCCGGGGGAATCGAGGCTCGGCACGGTGGTGATCAGGACGCCGGTGCTCGGAGAGGCCGTTGAAGGATCGGTGTATCTCGCTCAGCCCTACGAGAACGTCTCCGCGTTCGGGTCGCCTGAACACCCGGACGGGTCGCTGCTCGCGCTGTATGTCGTCGCGAAGGCGCCAGATCGCGGAATCATCGTGAAGACCGCCGGAAAGGTCGAAGCGAACCCGGTCACCGGACAGCTGACGAGCACGTTCCAGAACCTGCCCGCACAACCGTTTAGCACCGTCACGTTCAAGCTCGAACAGGGCGCGACCGCCCCGCTGGCAAGTCCCCCGGTGTGCGGCAGGTACGTTGCACAGGCCGTGCTGACGCCGTTCTCGGCGCCGGAAGAACCACGCCTGGTGACCAACGAACTCGGCATCGAACACGGCATCGGCGGCGGTCCCTGCCCGGCCGGTGGCACCCCGCCGTTCAAACCGACTGTGGTATCGGGCACCCAGGACAACGATGCCGGCAACTACACCCCGTTCTATCTGCGTATCGTGCGTAACGACGGGGAACAGGAGATCACGAAATTCACGACGATCCTGCCGCCGGGCTTGACGGCCAACCTGACGGGGATACCGTTCTGCTCGGACGCGCAGATCGAAATGGCTCGGCACGCTACCGGCCAACAGGAGCTGACGGCCCCGTCGTGTCCCGCCGCGAGCGAAATCGGTCACACGCTCGTCGGCGCCGGAGTCGGTGAAACCCTCGCGTGGACACCGGGCAAGGTGTATCTGGCCGGCCCATATAACGGCTCGGCATTGTCGATCGTCTCGGTCACCAGCGCGACCGTCGGACCGTTCGATCTGGGGACCGTCGTGATCCGTTTCGCTCTGCGGATCAACCCGACGACCGGCCAAGCGGAAATCGACGGCACGGGCTCTGACCCGATCCCGCACATCATCGATGGGATCGTCGTCCACGTCCGCGACATCCACGTATATGTGGACCGCTCTAAGTTCATGATCGCCCCGACGAGCTGCGAGCCCATGTCGATCTCGAACACGATCACGGGAGCCGGGGCGGATCCGGCGAACCCAGCCGATCAGCAGTCCTTGAACATCACCACACCATTCCAGGCCGCGGACTGCTCCAGTCTGGCCTTCAAACCCTCGTTCAGCGTAACCACCTCAGGGAAAACGAGCAAAGCCAACGGCGCCGGCCTGACCGTGAAGCTCGCCTATCCCAGCGCGCCGCAGGGAACGCAGGCGAACATCCATCGTGTCAAGGTCGATCTCCCCAAGCAGCTCCCCTCGCGCCTGACGACGCTGCAGAAGGCTTGCACCGAACAGGCATTCGACGCGAACCCCGCCTCGTGCCCCGCGGCGTCGGTGATCGGGCACGCCAGGGCGATCACGCCGATCCTTCCCGTGCCCCTCGAAGGGCCCGCGTACTTCGTGTCCCACGGTGGCGCGAAGTTCCCCGAACTGATCATGGTCCTCCAGGGCTACGGCGTCACGATCGACCTGCACGGCGAAACGTTCATCAGCAAACAGGGCGTCACGAGCAGCACGTTCGCCGCTGTCCCGGACGAGCCGGTTACGAGCTTCGAATTGACCCTTCCCCAGGGTCCTGACTCGGCGCTCGCGGCCAACGGCAACCTGTGCGCCACAAAGCTCTCGATGCCAACTGAATTCGTGGGGCAGAACGGGATGACGATCCATCAATCCACCTCCGTCACCGTCACCGGGTGCCCGAAGGTCAAGACCCTCACCCGCGCACAGAAGCTCGCCGCGGCGCTGAAGGCGTGCCACAGGAAACCACGGGGAGCCAAGCGCTCGAGCTGTGAACGCGCAGCCCGCAAGAAGTACGGACCACCAAAAAGAAAGAAGAAGTAGCAGCGGCGGCTGATCAAAACACCATGCGAGCGGCGTCAATTACGCCGGCCGTGAGAAGAGAGGCATGCGCATACCGGCAGGTGAGGAGTCCGACGTGCGTGAGGGCCGCGTGGCCGAGTTCCGGCGCGAGCGGATCGTCGCGGCGATGGTGGGAGTCGTTTACGAGCGCGGCTACGCCGGCGCGTCCGTGAGCTCGGTGAGCGCGCGGGCGAAGGTGTCCCGGCACACGTTCTACGAGCTTTTCGACGGGCTCGACGACTGTTTCCTGGCCGTGCTCGAGCGGGGATACCGGCAGGTGAGGGGGCTGATCTCCCAGGCGTTCGAGCGCGAGGATTCATGGCCTGACGGGGTGCGCGGCGCGCTCGCGGCGCTGCTGGCGTTCTTCGACTCCGAGCCGGTCCTCGCGCACGTCCTGCTCGTCGAGGCTGCCGCCGCCGGATCATGGGCGCGCTCGCGGCGCGAGCGCCATCTGGCCGCGCTCACCTCGCTGATAGAAGACCGCTGGGGGGCGCCCGCAGACGGCCATCCCCACCCGCTCGTCCCCGCTGGCGTGATGGCCTCGCTGCTGGGGGTCCTCCACACCCACCTGGTGACCGGACGCGAACAGCCCCTGGTGACGCTGCTCGGCTCCCTCATGGGCCTGGTCACTGCTCCCTATCTCGACCAGCGTGATGTTACGCGCGAGATCGACCGCGCAGAGATTCTCGCCCGCGAACTGCTCGCCCGCGACACCCGCGAGCATTCACATGTCCACCCCACCACCACCATCATCACCACCACCGCGATAGAGATTCCCAATCTGCTGCTCGATCCCAGAGCCCACCGCGCGCGGGGTAGCCTGCATCATCTCGCGGAGCACCCCGGGGCAAGCAACCGGCAGATCGCAAAGGCCGTCGGCATCGCACGCGACGATCAGATATCCACCATCCTCGCGCGCCTCGCGCGCATCGGACTGCTCGTCAAAAGCAGCCCCCGGCCGGGAGGCCCCAACGCATGGTCTCTGACACCACACGGATTGCAGGTCGCCACTGCCCTGCAGGACAACCCCCCCGCACGACAACCCGGCCGCACCGCGACCGACGCGCATCACCCGCCAGACGACACCCACGGTTTAGGCATCCAAACGTCACACAAATACTGTGTAAAACCTTGACCGCAACTGTCGCGACCCATAGGCTCGGTCTCGAGCAGTTTTGGTGACACTCGCTCGCGGATGGACACCGTGGGTGGGCGTGCCGTGTATGTGTCAGCGATATAGCGCCCTAAGGAGAACGACATGGGTATTTGGATGCGTCCAGGCGTGCGGCAAACATCGAGAGGCGTACGGTCGCGCAGAGGCGCGCCGCTTAGGGCATGGTCCAACGCGGCCTGTGCATCGCTGCTCGCGAGCGTCTTGCTCGGGGCTATGCTGGCACAGACGGCGAGTGCGCTGGAATTGCCAGGGTCCGCGCTGGCGCAGCCTGCTTTTGAAGGCACATCATCCCGAGCAGCGGCTGCAGTGAGTGACGCCGTGCATCCCCTGTCGTCGACGCCGTCCGCAACGGAACCATACAAGCTGTGTCGGCCGGCCACCAAAAAATCCGCCGAATGCTATCTGGTGGCCGACCCCAAACCGGTTAAAACGTCGTCCGGTTACGCGCTCCCCAAGAACGGGCCAACGCTCAAGAGCGGGCCACTGCTTGAAGGCAGCGGTCGAGAAGGCGGTTGGGATCCGAAAGACCTGCAGGAAGCGTACAAAATCCCGACATCGGGCGGTGAAGGCCAGACGGTGGCGATTGTCGACGCGTATGGAGATCCATGGGCGGAATCCGATCTGGCGACGTATCGTAAAGAATACGGACTCGAACCGTGCGAAAAAGCCGGCGGCTGCTTTACAAAGGTGAACGAAAAAGGGGAAACCGCCAACTACCCGCCCGCGAGCTCGGAATGGGGAGCCGAGACTTCACTGGATGTCGACATGGTCTCCGCCGCATGCCCACATTGCCACATCCTGCTCGTGGAGGCGACCAGCGCCGCAGGGGTTAATCTGGCGGCGTCCGTGGAAGAGGCCGTTAAACTGAAAGCGACAGAGATCAGCAACAGCTATGGCGGTCCCGAAAGTGGATGTGAAGGCGAAGAATGCGTAGCGATTCTAGCTGCGTTTAACCATCCCGGGATTCCGATAACGGCTTCCGCCGGCGACAACGGCTACATCGATTATGGGCTAGGTGGTAAAAACAGCCCGAACATCCCTGCCACCTCGCCCAACGTCATCGCCGTCGGCGGCACCGAATTGAGAAAAGCAGCAAACTCACGCGGGTGGTCAGAGAAGGTCTGGCAGCACAGCGGCGGCGGTTGCAGCCTGGCCCAGGCCAAGCCTACCTGGCAGACGGACCCCAGTTGCAGCAGGCGTATGGACAACGATGTGGCCACGGTTGCCAACGATCTGTCGATCTACAGCACGCCATACTTCGGCGGATGGAGTATCGTCGGCGGGACTAGCGCAAGTGCGCCGCTGGTGGCCGGTATCGAGGGACATGCCAGCAAAGCGGTCAGGGAAGAGGGCCCCGAAGCGTTCTATCGCCACGGCTTGTATGACGTGACGGAAGGAACCAACGGCCCATTCACATGCGAGGCCTATCTATGTCGCGGGGTGGAAGGCTATGACGGTCCGACCGGTTGGGGCACACCCGATGGTCCGTTGGAACTCACAGCGGGCTTTCATGTCGCCGCGTTGGAACCGACGGCCGTAACCACGACCGGCGCCACGCTGCAGGGCTATATAAATCCGGAAGGCCGGGAAACCACTTACTATTTTGAATACGGAGAAACGACCACATACGGTCTGAAAGCCCCTGCCTCCAGCGGCAAAGCCGGATCAGGCGTAACCTGGAAGGAGGTAAGCCAGACCCTCACCGGCCTCGCGGCGAACACGACCTATCACTACCGGCTGGTTGCAAACAACGGCCTGGAAGTGCTTGACGGCAAAGATCAAACGCTCACCACGTCGGCCTGGTCGCTGCAGGCGACTCCCAATCCGAGTGGCGCGACGGAAAGTCAGTTGGATGCTGTATCGTGCCCAGCTTCGACGGCATGCACGGCCGTAGGTGACTATAAGAACAGCTCGGGTACCCTGGTCACGCTGGCCGAGCATTGGAACGGCACGGGATGGTCCATCCAGGCGACTCCCAATCCGAGAGGCGCGACGGAAAGTCATTTGGATGGCGTGTCGTGTCCGTCGTCGACGGCATGCACGGCAGTGGGTGACTATAAGAACAGCTCGGGTACCCTGGTCACGCTGGCTGAGCATTGGAACGGCACGGAATGGTCTATACAGTCGTCTCCCAATCCGGCCGGCGCCTCCGAAAGCCATTTTGAAGGCGTCTCCTGCACATCGTCAACCTTCTGCATGGCGGTCGGCGGTTTCCGACTCGGAACGGATCGCTATGTGACGCTGGCCGAGCGATGGAACGGAACCGAATGGGTACTGCAATCGACGCCTGAAACGACGTTCGACCGCTCCTTCGATGCCGTGTCCTGTGGCTCATCGACTACCTGTACGGCGGTCGGCTACGGTGGCTCGTCGGAACGTAGTCGACTTATCCTGGCCGAGAGCTGGAGCGGCGGAGAATGGTCCGTGCAGAGCATTCCCGATCCGAGCGGGACGATAGAAAGCTTTTTGAACGGAGTCTCGTGCACCTCTTCGACTTCGTGTACCGCGGTCGGCGAATACGAAGTGACCTGGCTTGAACGCTCTCTCATGGCCGAGCATCTGAGCGGCGGCGAATGGTCCATCCAATCGACGCCCTCTCCCAGTGGATTTTCGTATCTGTCCGGGGTGTCCTGCTTTACCTCGTCCCAGTGTATCGCCGTCGGCGGTATAATCGGCCTGCCCAATAGGCTGTACGGAGAGCGCTGGAACGGCACGGAATGGGGGCTGCAGCAAACCCCTGGGCCAGAAGAACCCACGTTCGAACCCTTTCGGATCAGCGGGGTATCCTGCACACCCCCGCCATCGACGATCTGTATAGGGGTGGGTTTGGCTCAGACCAGCGTCCCCGTGACATTGGCGGAGAGCTATCTACCCATCCCGGGTGCCGTTACCGAACCGGCGACCAACGTCACCGCATCGCGGGTAACCCTGAATGGGACTGTCAATCCCGAAGGCCAGGAAACGAAATATCGCATCGAATACGGCGAAACGACCACTTACGGCAAAACCGCCTACGTGAATGAAGCAAACGCCGGCTCGGGGACGGCCAACATCAAGGTGAGCCAGAACATCACCAATCTCCATACAGGCACCACATATCACTTCCGCCTGGCCGCGACGAGCGCCGGGAACACGGCGTATGGACAAGACATGACCTTCACGACCCGTTCAGAACCCGAATGGCGTCTCGTTGGCGTGGCGCTCACCGAATCGGTGGCGACGGGCTGGAAAGGCAAAATGAAGGTGACCGATTCGGAAGCGCCGATCGTCGGCACGGCGACGGTGGAATGCGAAGAGGCCGCGGAAGGGAGGGTCACGCCCGGGAGCGCGGGTGAAGTGACGAAATGGACGACGTCGGGTTGCGTCGGCGTGAAAGGCTGCGAAGCGTCCGAAGCAAGCGTGGAAGCGGTGAACTTGCCGTGGCGCGCCGAATTGGTCACAGCCGAAGGAACGGCGCACGAGCTGCTCGTCGCCGACGGTCACGGCACACCCGGCTACAAGGTCAAATGCAGGGTTTTGGGCGGGCTCCACACCGAAGACGTGTGCACCGGCACGCTCGGCGCGACCACGGCGAACGCCGCGGGCGGCGTGACGGCGACGTTCAAACCCAGCGAAAAACTGTCCTGCACGGCGTCCAAAAGCAACTCAGGCTCGCTCGAAGGCGCCCAGACGATCGCAGCGACCAAGGGTGGCAAACTGAGCGCGGTCACCGCGGCCGAAGCGGCCACAATCTCAGAAACCGAATGGAAGCTCGGCGGGACGGCGCTCACCGAATCGGTAGCGACGGGCTGGAAAGGCAAAATGAAGGTGACCGATTCGGAAGCCCCGATCGCCGGCACGGCGACGGTGGAATGCGAAGAGGCCGCGGAAGGGCCGGTCACGCCCGGTGGCGCGGGCGAAGTGACGAAATGGACAGCGTCGGGTTGCGTCGGCGTGAAAGGCTGCGAAGCCTCCGAAGCGAGCGTGGAAGCGGTGAACCTGCCGTGGCGCGAGGAACTGGTCACGATCGAAGGCACCGTGCGCGACGTGCTCGTCGCCGACGGTCACGGCCCCCCCGGCTTCAAGATGAAGTGCAAGATATTGGGGCTCCATACCGAAGATGTGCTGACCGGGGTGCTCGGCACGACCGCGACAAACGTGACGGGCGGTGTGACCGCGGCCTTCAATGTGGGCGAAAAGCTGCTCTCCAGCGCGTCCGGTAAAGCGTCGGGCTCGCTCGAAGGCAGTCAGACGCTCCAAGCGACCCTCGGCGGGACGCTGGAAGTCACATAAAAGCTCAGGCGACGGGCAGAGCCACATTATTGCGCCGGCGCGCGCCGGACCGCTACGCAGCGGACCGAGCGCGCTCCGGCGCATTTCCATGCGCCAAACTCGACGCGAGCCGTCATATCTGCGACCCTTCTCGGAGGACATGGCCAGCGCGATCACACACCCGACCCCACTCGGCGTCGGCGAGGAGGCCCCGCCGCGGCAAGGACTCCCACCCGGGCCGCCGCGGATGGGCCCCGTCCTGCAGACGCTCGTCTGGACCGTCGCGCCGACCGTCCTGATGGACCACTGCTTCGCCCGGCGCGGCGAGGCGTTCACGCTGACGTTCTCCCCGAGCGGGCGCCAACTCGTGATGATCAGCGACCCCGCCGCCGTCAAGACGCTCCTGACCGCCCCGCCCGAGGTCGCGCCCTCCGCCGCCGGCGACACACCGATCGCCTCCGTCCTCGGGCCGCGCTCGGTGATCACGCTCACCGGCCCCGAGCACATGCGCCAGCGCAAGCTCCTGCTCCCGCCCTTCCACGGCGAGCGGATGCGCGCATACGAGAACACGATCGCGCAGGCGACCGCGCGCGACATGGCGGGCTGGAGGTTGGGTCAGCCGATGCGGCTGAGCAGGCACACCCGCACCATCACGCTCGAGGTGATCCTGCGCGCCGTCTTCGGCGTCGAGGCCGAGCGCATGAGCGCCCTGGCGCGCGCGATCGGCGAGCTAGCCGAACCGGCGCGCACGCTCGCGATGCTGCGCTTCGCGCTGAGCAAGCCCAGCAAAGATCGCCCGCCCGGGGAGCTCGGCAAGGCCCTGGACCGGCTCGACGCCCTCATCTACGCCGAGATCGCCCGCCGGCGCGAGCAGCAGGATCTCGGCGAGCGCGAGGATATCCTCTCGCTGCTCCTGCAGGCGCGCGACGAGGACGGTGCCGCGATGACCGACGGCGAGCTGCGCGACGAGCTCGTCTCCCTCCTCTTGGCCGGGCACGAGACGACCTCGACCGCGACCGCCTGGGCGATCGAGCGCCTCGCCCGCCACCCCCACGCTCTGGCGCGGCTCGTCGCCGAGATCGACGCCGGCGAGCAAGACGACTACATGCAGGCCGTCATCCACGAGACCCTCCGCACCCGCCCCGTCGTCCCCGGCGTCGTACGCCTCCTGACCGAGCCGCTCACCGTCGGCGACCGCGAGCTGCCCGCCGGCACGCGCGTGGTCGCCTCGATCTACCTCACCAATCGCAACCCCCGCGTCTACTCCGACCCAAGCGAGTTCCGGCCCGAGCGCTTCCTAGACACGCCCCCCGACACATTCGCCTGGATTCCCTTCGGCGGCGGCATCCGCCGCTGCATCGGCGCCTCCTTCGCGATGCTCGAGATGAAGACGATGCTGCGCACGATGCTCGCCGAGCTGCACCCGAGCGTGCCCCCACGCAGCCCCTGGCGCCGCGGCGAGTGGAACCGCCGGCGCGCGATCACGCTCGTGCCGGCCGCCGGCGCGCGCGTGGTGTGGACGCGGCGCTGAGTCGCACGGACCGTTCTCCGCTCAGCAGGATTCGTGTCGAAAGCGCTGCCTTCAGCGCACGCGATCGACCGCGGACACCCGCCGGTCGATTCGCCGCTCGCCGGGTCTCGACACCCCCTCACCGGCCCAGAGAGAATCCCCTCCGAAGCGGTGAGTAACTTCCTACGGATGGACTCACCCGAGACACTGCTGCGCCGTTTCGGACTCGACGCCTTCCGGCCCGGGCAGCGCGAGGCCGTCGCCGCCGCGCTCGCAGGTCGCGACTGCCTCGTCGTGATGCCCACCGGCGGGGGCAAGTCGCTCTGCTACCAGCTCCCCGCGCTCGCCGGCGACGGTCTCGTCGTCGTCGTCAGCCCGCTGATCGCCCTGATGGCCGACCAGTCCCGCCGCCTGCACGACGCCGGCGTGCCCGCCGCGATGCTCGCCTCCGGCATGGCCGACGGGCACAACGCCGCCGCGCTGCGCGCGATCGTCTCCGGTGAGGCCCGGCTCGTGCTCGCCGCCCCCGAGCGCTTCGCCTCCGGCGCCTTCCGCGACGCCCTCGCACGGCGAACCGTCTCGCTGTTCGTCGTCGACGAGGCCCACTGCGTCACCGAGTGGGGCCACGACTTCCGCCCCGACTACCTGCGCCTGCACGGCGCCATCGCCGCGCTTGATCGCCCCCCCGTGATGGCTGCCACCGCCACCGCCACCCCCCGCGTCGCCCGGGAGATCGCCGCGCGCCTCGGTCTGCGCGAGCCGGTGTCCGTGCGCGCCGGCTTCGACCGCCCCAACCTCGCCTTCGACGTCGTCTCCCTGGAGGGCTCAGGCGCCGTCGCGCGCAAGCGCGCCGCCCTCCTGCACGTCCTCTCAGACCCTTCCGCGCGCCCGGCGATCGTCTACTGCGGCACCCGCCGCGACACCGACTCCGTCGCCGAGCTGATCTCCGCCGCCGGCATCCGCGCCGTCGCCTACCACGCCGGCATGTCCCCCGACGCGCGGCGCCGCAGTCAGGAGGCCTTCATGGGCGACACCGCCGAGGTCGTCGTCGCCACCAACGCCTTCGGCATGGGCGTCGACAAGTCCTCCGTGCGCACCGTCGCCCACTGGGCTCTGCCCACGAGCCTCGAGGCCTACTACCAGGAGGCCGGCCGCGGCGGGCGCGACGGCCTCCCCGCGCGCGCGCTCCTGCTCGCCGCGCGCATGGACCTCGGCCGACTGATCCGCTTCAACACCCAGCGCACCACCACCGTCGCCGACGTCCGCGCCTATGTCGCCGCTCTGCGTCGCCGCACCGACGCCGAGGAGGGCGTGGCCGCGATCGGCCACTCAGAGCTCGACGACCGCGACCGCGTGCTCCTCTCGATCGCCGAGCGCGCCGGCGCCGTCGAGCTCCAGCCCGGCGGCGGCCGCGGCCTGCTCGCGCGGCCGACGGGCCAGGGCAGCCCGCGCCTGGCCTGGGCGGCGATCAAGGCCGCCAAGGATCGCGGCTGGGAGTCCTACCGCTCGATCGAGCGCTACATGTCCGGCGCCTCCCTCTGCCGGCGCCGGCAGATCCTCGACCACTTCGGCGACGCCTCACCCGGCGCGCCCTCCGGCCGCTGCTGTGACGTCTGCGACCCCGACCCCGCGCTCGAGCAGGCGCTGCACGCAACCCCGGTCGCCCTCTCGCGGCGGCGGGCCTCATCGCGCTCGGAGCGCTCGGCGCGCTCGGGCGCCGGCACGGCGGGGCAGATCTCCGCGCGTCGCGGCAGTGCGGCCGCACACGCCGCCGACCCCGAGCCGTCCGTGCCCGCCGAGCCCGTCGACGAGGACGAGTTCGAGCGGTTGCGCCGGTGGCGCTACGCGCGCGCCGAGGGCAAGCCCGCGTTCACCGTCGCCGCCAACACCGTGCTCGAGGAGATCCTGCGCCGCCGCCCCTCCAACGCCCAGGCGCTGCTCGAGATCCGCGGCATCGGCCCGGCCTTCTGCGCCAAGCACGGAGACTCCCTGCTGGAGGAGCTAGGCGAGCTGTGGGGGACGCCGTCCGGCGCCGCGACGGCGATAGCATCGGTGTCCGCGCCGACGTAGCTCAGCTGGTAGAGCACCACTCTCGTAACGCGCTCCGCTCAGGGCGCTCGATCTCTAGGCTGAGCGCCATTTTCTGCTCCTTTGCAGGTATTTCTTGGCTGTCGCTATGCGGACAGCTACGGACAAGTACGGCGAAAAAGTGTACAAGCCTGCGGTGACGGTGCTGTATCGGAGGGGGTCCTTTACAGCAGAGCCGACGGCCGGGGTCGAACCGGCGACCTCATCCTTACGAGGGATGCGCTCTACCAGCTGAGCTACGTCGGCATGCGACTGCATCGTACCGTCGAAGCTTTGGCTTTGCCCAGCCTGATTGCTCTCGCGCTCACCCTGGTGCGAGGGGATTGAGGTTGTGGGCCTGGGCGGCGGCGTGTAGGTCGTTGTCGTGGACGAACATCGCTCCCAGGTCCTCGCGCATGGTGAGCGCGGTGGCGAGGTGGATCGCGTCCATTGCTCTTAGCCTTGATCCACCGGTGTTGTCCGGTGGTGAGCGAAGAATGACCTCCTGAATCGGGCTTGGTAGCGACAGATTGCGGCTGTCGCGGCCCGGGATCAGGAGGTCACCTTGGTGGTGCAGGATTGCAAGCCGGTCGGATTGGATGGTATGCGGGTCGAGTTCGACGATGAGCGGGTCGTCTCGGATGCCGGGGTGGTGCTGGTCGCGACGCTCGCAGGGCGGTTAGGTATCGAGGTGCTCGCGCAGCGGCTGTTGTCGCTGCGGCGGGATCGGCCGGGTGCGGCCAACGCGGGCCTCAGGGTGATGGCCCTCGTCTACGCGATGGTGCTCGGCGCCGACAGCATCGATGACGCGGACGTGCTGCGGGCTGGGCGCACGCGCCGGCTGCTCGGGGGCTGGCTGCCGGCGCCCTCGACGCTTGGCACGTTTCTGCGTGCGTTTACCTTTGGGCATGTGCGCCAGCTCGACGCGCTGTTCCTGGATGGTCTTGACGAAGCCCTGCTCCACGTCAAGGCGATCCACAAGAGGTTTGATCGTTGAGCTCAAGGAGCTCGAAGGGAATCTCGCTCGTCTGCGTCTTCGCATTTCGCGTCGGTCGGCGGAGTGGTTGCTGATTTCGAGAGCCATCTCGCGGATGTCTTTGGCTCTCCTGATTGCCCCCGGCGCTTGGCGTTGGCGTCGCTTCGTTCAGTTGACGCGCTCGAGGCGGCACGCGCCGAGGGGATTGACGCCGAACGTTTCATCGCGGAAATTGACGAGCGCGACCTTGGGCACTTGACCGCGTCCCCGCTCACGCTGAGCATGATGATTGACATCGCTGCCTCCGATGAAGGCGCTCTTCCTGGGACAACGGCGGAGCTGTTCGATCGTGGGTGCGAAACTATGGGCCCACTCCAGCCACCTTCCTCCAAGGAGGCCAGGGACAACTGGGCTCATGCAGAGTGCATCGGATGAGGGCAACATCTACCAGCCTCGGGTCGTGGCGCAGTCAGATGAGCGGGCCTGCCCATGGCGCCGAGATAATGAGCCGTGGCAGTCATATGTCGTTCTGTGATCACGACGTGCATATACAAGCTAACGCGGACTAGGTCGTGATTCGAGCTCGCCATAGTCGGCCGGTGGACTGAATGAGCAATCTGGTGCAATTACGAACACGAGGACCGATGAGAGATAGGAGACCAAGATGACCGACTCAATGCCGAAGGAGAAATGGGCGCAGGTGTACACCGCGGCTTGCGAGGAGGTTCTCAGAGCAGCTACGATTTGTCTTGACCCCGCCAACCTGGCGACCGGCGCGAGAAACCAAATTGCTGAGCATCAAAATGATGGGCTGCCTGGGACACCGATCGCGATGCGGAACCTTACAAAGAGCGCTGAAAATGCGGACGCTGAGTTCGCTCCGCTGTACAGCGTCTTCGCGGACGCATGCGCTAACGCGCGCGACGCAGCCGCGAGCTTTGTGGTCGCAGCCGGGGGCCTGGCATTTGCAGAGATCACGCTCATCGAGTGCCTTGATGACAGCACCTACGACAGGGTTGCCACTGTTAAGGCGATCCTGCGCTCCAACCACGGGCCCTCACCCGAGGCGTTCATCGCAAGTGTCGCGGAAACAAATGCTCTCCTCCAGAGTGGGTTCGACGATGGGTACGTCTACACGCCTCCGGCCACTGCGCAACCAGACGAGCGCACCTGCCCGTGGTGCGCCGAGACCATTAAGGCGGCGGCAGTGATCTGTCGGTTCTGCGGCAGGGATGTACAAGTCCAGCCGAACGCTGGCTAGCTGGAACATGTTGCCCGCCCCACTCGCAGCCCTTGCGACTCGGAGCTCTCGGACGGGTGATCCATGTAGATCGACCCTTGTCTGACGTCACGAACGCGAAGGCTGTCATGGCCGCGCAAGCCTCGAGGCTTTGGCGGCCTGTGCCAGCGACCCGCAACTCCCTCCGGGTGGTGCAGACTGCTGCTTCGGCGGCTAACCGAGAGCCGAGCCGCACCGTGCGCGCTGCTGCCTTGGACGAACTCCGGTGATCTATCAGGTGCCAGCCATCGTTTCCGCTATCGCTGCGGTGAGCGAGCACGAACCGACCGGTGGCACCAGCAGTTCTTCGTCGTCCCGAGCGCAAGCGAAGCGCCAGCGTGCTCGGGCGTCGCATAGCTTTACGAGCGGGCGTGCGGTCGGTTCCTGTGTGCGCCGGTGCAGGGAGGTCAGCCGCGACCGCTCCAATTACCGACCAGTGGTGTTCTAGGTCCGCGATGGCAACCGAAGAGGGGGAGAAGATCATGCGCAGGCATTTCAGCTACGCGAACGTCGTAGCCACGCTTGCGTTGCTGTTCGCGATGAGCGGCGGCGCGCTGGCAGCAACCCACTACCTGCTGAACTCCGTCAGCCAGATCAATCCGCGTGTATTGGCGAAGCTGCGAAGCAGCCCTCAGGCTCACACGCTCTACGCGATCGTCAATTCGGAAGGAGAAGTCGTGGAATCGAGCCCAGGCGCGACGGCTACCGAGCAGTCGGATCTGGTCTACTTCGTCAACTTCCACCGTAACATCGGCGCCTGCGCCGCGGTGGCCTCTGAGACGGACCCGCCAGGCAGGTTCTCTGGCGGCTACATCCCGCAAACGGCAGACGGAGCTGCAACAGCCTGGATACCCAGAGGAGGCCCCGGGGGCCAACTGGGCGTTCCCGGCGCATCTCTCGGAGCAGCATTCCCGCCGGGCGAAACAGTAGAGGTGACGACTTCTGGGAGGACGGGCACACCCGAAAAATCAGCGTTCTCGATCCTCGTCGCGTGCTGATCCCACTGTCGGGGCTGGCTGCAGCTTTCTCGCGCCATAAAGCTCGGGCAGGCCACGAGTCCGACTGTGGCCGACGGCTGCTAACGAGAAACAGCCTGTCGCGCTGGGCGCGCGTTCTGTGTCTTGAGTCCATCGCACTCGAGCTTCGCGCGACAAGGCGAGCGTCTCGGCCGGCAACCCGCGCATTACTACCTTGGACGACCTTCAAGCGTCTTATGTCCGCCAAGGTGCGCTACTGCCTGGCGGAAGCAGCGAGTGTGAGGAGATTGCCGAGCGGACGCGCGCCAGGTTCGACTACGGATAGCGACCATGCAGACGCTTATGTGCTCGCTCGTAGACATTGCGAGTTCTCTCATCGGTGGGTGGCGCTCGCCGAAGGCGATCATGTTCCACGCGAGGCTGCCGTCGGGCTTCTGGATCAGCTGGAACACGAAGCCGTAGGGTGCGTCCGAGGCGCCCTGTCGGCCGAGCGGTACGTAGAGCTTGCGACAGCCTGGCAGCCTTGTGGCGCCTGAGCCGTCGGTCTTGCAACGCTTCCAGTCGAGCTTCGCCGTGCCGGTCTCGATCGTTTTGCGGGCGCTCTGCGCCTGCGCGCGAGCTGGCGAGCGACGGTCGTAGCGCTCAACCTCCTCCTCCCACTCGACCAAGCCGAACTCGATCGAGACGGGCGGCAGACCGTCCGCCACTCCATCCGGCACGGTTAGCCCTCGTCGTCGTAGGGGACGTCGGCCGAGAGACGCTCGAAGTCCTCTGCGGAGGCGGGCTTCGTTCCTCGCTGAGCGTGCAGTTGCGCGGCGGAGGTGATCGGCGGCTCGATCGTCACGCCGCCCTCGCGATCCGGGACGACCTCATAACGGCGCCCCGCGACCTCCACGAGCTCGCCGACCGTCAAATCGAGCCTCTTCACCACGGTCGCCATGAGCCAATGGTAGCCCCGAAGGATCGCGAACACCCGGCCCTGAGCGTCTGGCCGTGAGCTATGACGCGCGTTGGGCCTTTCTTCGCGCTGAAAGCCAAGCAAAGAACGTCCGCCTGCGCCTCGCATCGTCATGATCGGTGGTGGTGCGCGCTTGCTCGTGCGAAAGGCGGTTCGCCTGTGCTGCTCGCGCTGCGCGCCACTCGACATCTGCCGATCTCGGGCCGAGTCGCCGCAGATCTTCGATGGCGTAGGCGTAGTGGTCGTTGAGCATTTCAGACTGGTGCCACACTTGCTGGCAACGGTTTGCGGGTCCTCGGCACGCAGACGCAGAGAGATGCCGCCTCGGCGCAGCGCATAGGGGTTGCGCCGAGTATCGGGACGAACTCGGAGCGTTGCGCGACTTGCTTGACCGCTGGAGTGAAGAAGCGCGCGCCCCAAGAACGTGCTTGGCTGTCGCTGAAGTGGCAAGCGTTCGTGCGTGGGTCGCGAATACCGTGCCGGGTGCCGGCGAGGTCTCCGGGGATGATGAAGTCGCACTCGCGGACCGGATATCCGCTGTCTTGCATGGCCGTCCGCCACTCGGAGAGATCTTCCCGCAGGATGCCCGGCACGGCGGTGCGTCGCGGGGTGCTGTGCTCAGTCTTGCCCCAATCATTCAACTGCCCGGAGGGGAGCGCATCGAGCACCCAGACGAACTCGCCATCCAAGGAGGCCCAGCGCAGGCCCCAGACCTCCTGGTTGCGCGCGCAGAGCCCGTACTGCAGACTGACGATCATCGCGTCCCGCTGCGCGAGGATCCCGTGCCGCCCGTCGATAGACAGCAGCAGTTGGGCTCTGATCGCCTCGACGGCTTGGGGCGAGAGCGCCCAGCTCGCGACGCCCGGCCCGTGGCGGCGACGGGCCGGGGCGTAAACCGGTGCCGCCGTGGCGTATCGAGCGGCGGCGGTTCACGCGCGGCTCGTTGGCGAGGCCGCACCCATTGGTCTGGATCTCCGGCACCAGCTGTGATGCGGCGGCCCAGCTCAGCGCCGCCGAGAGCACGCTCCACGCCTGATCTCGCGTCGGCTTGGACACCCCGCTAGCGAGCTCACGCCACGCTCGCGGCGCCTGCGGCTCGTTGAAGCGCTCTGCGGGCACCGAGGCGACCCTCAGAGCATGACCGGCTGGCGGCCGCATCCCGCCGCGAAGCATCCGGCGCGACTTACCGAAGAGATGACGCCCGATCGTCCACTCGTAGCGCTCATATGTCGAGGGCGCCAGACCACCCTCGTTGCGCGGATGGGCATTCAGCGCGAGATAGAGCTCGAGCACCTCCCCGATCGTGCGCCCTGCTTCGGCTGCGTTGGCCTCCTTCGCGTCGAAGTCCAGCAGGAACCGCCTGAGGCTCTCCCGGCCGCGGCGCTCGGCCGTGATGTAGTCGTCCATCCACGCACGGGCGTGGCGCACCGAGGGGAACGTCTTGCTGCGCTCGGTCTTGTCGTGGTCGTAGAAGCCGATCGCGTAGGAACGCCGGCCGCTCTTGGCGAGGTACGGCCACGCGGAGCGCTTGAGCCATGGTCTGGCCATCTTTGCCAACCTTTCTCGCGGGGTGATCCCGAGCGCCGACAGGCGCGCCGACACGACCCTCGCCGGCATGAGCCAGCCGATCGAGTGCAGGCGATCAAAGCCCGCGAAAGCGCGGCGTCACTGCGGTGATGGAACCCCACAAACGATTTCTAGAGCATCAGAAAGTCACGATTTGCAGGAAAAACGCCCTGATGGAGCACGTCTCTCGTAAGAGGGGCGCGCTCTGCCAGCTGAGCTACGTCGGCGGGATGTCTGCATCGTACAGTGAGGTGGTTCTTCGCCGCCCCAACGAACCCGCTTGCGAAATGTGCGCCGCATCAGCAAGAGACGATGCAGGCTCCTCGTCAGGCGAGGTAGCTGCGGTAGGCTAAGAGCACTGCCGGATGCATTAGGCCGCACTCTCGGAATTGTTCGCTGAGCCACTTAACGTGTCAACGGTAAGGCGAGCGACGTAGAGCCTGAATACGGGTCGGGTGGATGACATCAGCGCAGTTCGACTCGGGGTCGAAGTCGATCCTCAGGAAGCAGGCTCACGCTCCGCTCCATCGGGTTCCGGCCGTGCTCGCTCCGGCTGAGGCGACTGACGATCCGCTCAGACTCGCTTTCGCAAGCGAAAGCGGAAGCGGTCGCCTCGCCATGCCTCAGACCCAGGTTTTCGTCCCTTGCGAGAGTGAGAGCCTGCTTGATCCGTGCGCCCGCTTGCTCGCGGAAGCGGAACTTAAGCGCCAGTGCTCGAGCTCCATCGTCAGGGCTCCAGTCGCACGGGCAGCGTCTTGTGCTGGTTGGCGAACGCTGACTCGACGTGTGTGCACTCGCCGGCGATCTGGATCTCGGGGTAGCGTTTGAGCGTCTCCTCGATCAGGATCCGCAACTCCAGTCGCGCGAGCGCGGTGCCCAGGCAGAAGTGCCGCCCACCGGCACCGAACGCCTGGTGCTCGGCTTCGCGCGTCAGGTCGAAGCGGTCGGGGTCCTCAAAGCGCGTCTCATCGCGGTTGGACGATGGGTACCACATGACCAGCTTCTCGCCCTCACGGATGCGCTGCCCGTGCAGCTCGGTGTCGCGTGTGGCCGTGCGGGCGAAGTGCGCGAACGCCGGGAACATGCGCAGTGACTCCTCGACCGCCGCCGGCACCAGCGAGGGGTCCTCGAGCACCATCCGTCGTTGCTCGGGGTTTTCCATCAGCGCGCGCATGCCGCTGCAGTAGGTCGCCTTGGTGCTGTCGTTGCCGGCGGCCATCAGCAGCAGGAACCCCATCACGATCTCGTGATCCTCGAGCCGCTCGCCGTCGAGCTCCGCGTGCACGAGCACGCTCGTCAGGTCATCGGTCGGCGCCGCGCGTCGTTCGGCGATCAGCTTGCCGCAGCGCGCGAACACCTCGGGCACCTCGCGCTCCATCACGCTCTGCGCACCCTCCGGCGTCGCGTCCGGGTCGCCCGCGCCGACGATCGCGTTCATCAGGTTCGCCCATGCCTGGTCGTCCTCGGGCGAGAGGCCCATGAAGCTGCCGATCACCCGCGCCACCACCGGCTGGGCGACGTCGCTGACCAGATCGCAGGTCTCCCGGCCCTCGAGCCGCTCGAGCACCTCGATCGTGATCGCGCGGATCGCGTCCTCGTGCTCGGCGATCCGCTTCGGCGTGAAGCCACGCTGGAACAGCGCCTTCAGCCGGTCGTGCTTGGGCGGGTCCATCCCGATGAACATCGCCTGCTGCATCTCCAACGACAAGCCTGCATTGGATGCGGTGAAGCCGCCGACTTCGGAGGAGTAGGTCTGCCAGTCACGGCTGACCTCGAACACGTCCTCGGCGGTCGTCACCGACCAGAAGCCAGCTTCGTCGGGAAACTCAGCGATGCCGCTTGACCAGTGAACCGGACACTCAGCGCGCAACCGCCTGAACAACTCCAGCGGCGGCCCCTGCTGGAAGTGGGCGCGGTCAGCGACGCCCAGCTCGTCAAGCGGCATCTGATCCTGGCTTGTAGTGCTCAAGTGTCCTCCCGTCTTGACTTGGCTTGATCTACAGACGCAGCCTACTCCTCGGGCTGGCCGCCGCCCACAGGTTTCGGCGCGCTCCCAGTTGCTTGGATCGACCGAGAGGGCGATCCTGGCTCTTAGGCGTCTTTTGAGGTTCTTGGGTTGTGTGTAGGATTCGAACAGCTAGTAACGATTGATACCGCTCCGGTGGGAGTGTGCGTCGCCGAGAGCACGAGATACGGGAGGTCGTGTCGTGAGTCTGCTCGGCGATTTCAAGAAGTTCCTGCTCCGTGGGAACGTGGTCGACTTGGCGGTTGTGATCGAGACCGCGTTTGGGCTGGTCGTCAAAGCCCTCGTCGCGGACCTGCTGACCTCGATAATCGCGTTGATCTTCGGGCAGCCCGATTCGGCACGTTGTCGTTTACGATCAACTCGAGCCACTTCTTTTACGGCGACTTCATCAACAGCCTGATCCGCCTGCGGCTTGATGTGGCGGAAGCGAGCGCGAGGAGTCTTCCGCATGGCGCACTTGCACGTCGTCCAACTCAGGAGCCTCGCTGGCTGCGCGGGGGCGCCTACTTTCCGCGCGAAAGTGGGGGTCTCGGGTTCGAATCCCGGCGTCGGCTTCTGGTAGAAGGGAGGTTGTGGCCATGCCTGATGAGCATGTGGAGGCTCCCGGTCTCGGACTCCTCAACAGTCCGCGCCGCCGGCATCTGCTCGAGCTGGAGTTCGGTGATCGCAAGGACTTTGACGATCCGAGCCAGGAGTGGCGGCGGCTCTTCTCCGAGCTGCTCGGCACGTTCATGCTGGTGCTCGTCGCCGCCGGTGGTGGGATTCTGCATGGCCAGGGCCAGATCAGCCTTGCGGCGGCTGTGGTAGCGCCGGGGCTGATGGTGATGGCGATCATCCTGTTCATGGGTGCGGTCTCCGGGGCGCACCTGAACCCCGCGGTCTCGCTCGCGTTCGCGTTGCGCGGGGACTTCCCGTGGAAGCGCCTCCCCGGGTATGTCATCGTCCAGCTGATCGGTGCGACGCTGGCGTGCCTGTTCCTGCTCGCGGTGTTCGGCAACATCCAGCATCTCGGCGCGACGCTGCCGGGCTCGGGGTACGCGAACTGGCAGGCGCTGCTGATGGAGATAGTCCTCACCGCGACCCTCGTCAGCGTGATCTTGGGAACCGCGTCCTCAGCGCAGAACGTCGGCGCGATCGCCGCGCTGGGCGTCGGCGGGTACATAGCGCTCGCCGGACTGTGGTCGGCGCCCGTGAGCGGCACCTCGATGAACCCGGCGCGCTCCTTCGGCCCGGCTCTGGTGAGCGGCGACTTCACGAGCTACTGGGTGTATGTCGTAGGGCCGCTCGCGGGCGCGCTGATAGCCGTTGGCTGCGCCTATGTGCTGCGGGGGCGCGGCGGGGGTGAGTCGGGCTACACCGCTGGGTCCGGCAGGCTGGACAAGGGTGAGTGGAGCGAGCGGGAGCGTCTCTCACGGCAGACCGAGCGGGACGCAGCGAGCTCTCCCGATATCACACCGCAATCGCAAGGTTCCTGAAGAATCCCGGGTTCGAGTCCCGGCGCCGGCTCTTGCTGCGAAGAAGTTGCTAAGGATCGCCCGTAAAGGCGCTTCTATGTCGAATGCGGTCGGGTTGCACCGATATGGTCCCTAGCCCGACTCGAGACCGCTCAGGTCGCTCCATCCCGGACCCAGGGGGTCGCACAGCTTGAAGGTAGACGCGTCGTCATCGTCGTCGCAGTCCTCGCAGCTCCACGTTTCGTCGCCGGTCGCCGGCGGTGCGACCGCATACGCCGATCCCGCACCACTCCTCGGACCGCGGATAAGTCGCCTGGAGATCGTCGACCCCGAGACCTCGTTCTCCCAGGATGAGGTCCTCGCGCTCCTGGGCATGCGCGGCGACGAGTTCGCCGAGCGCATCTTCTCCCGCTGCGGCGTGCGCCGCCGGCGGCTGAACCTCAGCGGCGACGTGCTCGCCACGACGCTGCAGGGCCGCACGACCCAAATCGAGGACGAGCTGTTCGGCTACGCCGTCACCGCCGTGCAGCGCATGGAGGTCGATCCCCGCGACATCGGCACGGTCGTGACGGCGACGCTGTACTCGCTCGGCGGGCCGACGCTGGCCCACCGCCTCATCGACCACTTCGAGATGGCGCCGGACACCGACAAGTACCACGTCGTCGGGGTCGGCTGCGCGAGCGCGGTGCCGCTGATGCGGCTCGTCAGCCAGGCGCTGCGCGACCATCCCGGCAAGGTCGGGCTCGTCGTCGCGGCCGAGAGCATGACCGGCATCCTGATGGGCGCCTGCGCCGACGACGCCAAGGCCAAGGTCGTCGGCTCGGCGATCTTCGGCGATGGCTGCGCCGCCGCGCTGCTCGCCGATGACCCCGGCGCGGAGGGTCCCGAGATCCTCGCCACCAAGGTCCACCAGATCGCGGGCACGCTCGACGCGGTCAGCCTCGAGCTGGCCCCCGAGGACAGCTACCTGCACCTCGACCGCGACCTCCCCGACGTCGCCGCGGCCGACCTCGGGGAGCTGGCCGACGCCTTCCTTGACTCCGCCGGTCTGGACCGCGCGGAGATCGACCACTGGATCGTGCACCCGGGCGGGCGGCGCATCATCGACTGCGTGCAGTCCGCGCTGGCGCTATCCGACGAGGAGGTCGCCGTCAGTCGCGACGTGCTGGCCGACCACGGCAACATCGGCACACCCTCGATCTTCTACGTCCTGAGCCAGACGATCGAGCAGCGAGAGCCCGGTCTCGGCGAGCTCGGACTCGTGGTGACCGTCGGTCCCGGCATCACGATCGGCCTGATGCTGCTTCAGTGGTAATCGCCGTCGCAGCGGCCACGCGGCGGTCATGAGACGCAACTGCTTGATCGCCCTGTCCGTCGCGCTGCTCGCCTGGGTCGTGGCCGCGATCGTGCTCGGCTCGCCCAGCCTGAGGCTGCTGTCGGACTCGAGGACGCCCGGCGGCGTCTCGCCCCCATGCCTGCCGGCCACGCTCGAACACACGGCCACGCTGCCCGGCGCCGACGTCGACGTATCGCCGGAGCCTGAAACCGGCACGGCCAACCCCCACACCCAGATCAGCTTCCTGGGGACGAACGTCGCGAACATCCGTGAAGTCTCGGTCGCCGGCTCCAAGAGCGGCCACCATGCTGGCCACATCCACGGCTACCACCAGGGCGATGGCGGCAGCTTCGTGCCCGACACCCCGTTCGTCCCCGGCGAGCGGGTCTCCGTCAGCGCCGTCATCGGCCCGCGCGGGCGGGGACGGCGCACCGGCTTTGGCTTTCGCGTGGACACGCCCTATCCGACCGGGGGAATCCCTGCGTTTCCCAACCCCCCGGCGGCGCCCGCCGACTATCAGAGCTTCTACACCCTGCCCGCCCTCCAGGCGCCGATCATGACCGTGACCGTGCCGGATCGCGACCCCGCCGCCGGCGACGTCCTCACGACCAACGGGCCCGGCCCGGGTCAGTACGGGCCGCTGATCTACACCCCGCAGGGCCGGCTCGTCTGGTTCGAGGAGCTGTCCGGGGGCGAAGCGGCGACGGACCTGAGCGAGCAGACATACGAAGGTCAGCGCGACCTGACGTGGTGGAAGGGGCGTGTGCTCTCCCTCGGCTTTGGGCAGGGCGAAGACGTCGTCATGAACTCTCACTACCAGACGGTCGCCAGGGTTCCCGGCGGCAACGGCCTGCGGGCGGACCTGCACGACTTTCAGATCGCCCCCCACGACGTCGCCTACATCACGGCGTACAACCCGATCCGCTGCAACCTCAGCTCGATCAAGGGAGCCTCGAACGGAGCGATCGTCGACACGGCCATTCAGGAGATCGACATGCAGACGGGCCTCGTGCGCTGGGAATGGCACAGCCTCGACCACGTCGGCGCGTCAGAGTCCGAAGTCGAAGTCCCGACCGGAGCGACGCCCTGGGACTACTTCCACCTCAACTCGATCGATCCCCAGCCCGACGGCGACATTCTGATCTCGGCGCGCAACACCTGGGCCGGCTATCAGCTGGCCGGCGCCACCGGCAAGGTCCTCTGGCGCCTCGGCGGCGCCAAGAGCTCTTTCAGGATGGGGCCGGGCACGCGAACGGCTTGGCAACACGACGGTCGTGTCCTTCCGGGCGGCAACGTCAGCTTCTTCGACGACGGCTCAAACCCGCCGATCCATCGCCAGTCGCGCGGCGTGCGGATCGGGCTCGACTTCAAGACCCACGAAGCGCATCTCGCCTCCGTCTACACCCACCGCGACCCGCCGCTGCTCGCCGCCAGCCAGGGCAACATGCAGACGCTCCCGGATCAGAACACCGTCGTGGGCTACGGCGGGGTGCCCGCGATCAGCGAGTACGCCGAGGATGGCTCATTGCTATTCGATGCCCATCAGCCGCTGGACATGTCCTTCTACCGGGCCTTTCGCTTCCCCTGGAGCGGGCGCCCGCTGAGCCCGCCCGCGATCCTCGCCGGCCTGAACGACACGGGCGAAGAGACGATCGTGCACGCGAGCTGGAACGGCGCCACCGAGGTGGCCTCCTGGCGCGTGCTCGCGGGGCAGCACCCCGGGTCGCTGGCGGCGCAGGCCACGATCGGAGCCGGTGGCTTCGAGAGCTCGACGACCGTGCCTCGAAAGTACGCCTACGCGGCGGTGCAGGCGCTCGACTCGGCCGGCCACGTGCTCGGCACGTCGAAGACGGTCGGGGTGATCAGCTACGCCGCCTCGCTTCCGAGCCCCCGGGGATCGAGGTGAGGGCGATGCTCGGCGGGCCGGCCAGTGCACGATCCGGCGCGCGCGATGACCGGCGATTCAGCGGGCCGGTGAACCGGCGGCTCAGTAGGCCGGCTTGGAGGAGTGCTTGTGCGTCGTCGTCGTCGTCGTCGTGGTCGTCGTGGGGGTGCTGTTCGTCGCCGGCTCGGCGGAGGAGCCCCCCGATTTGCCACCACACCCGGCCATCGCGATGGTACTCGCCAGGACGGCGAGTAGCGTTAGGATGGCGGTCAGTGACGCTCGTTTCATGGGCCGGGCTCCAATCCTCGCTCGAGGGCTCGGGCGCATCACCCTACCAATCGTTCGTGCGACGCCGGCCAATATCGGACGATCGGTCGCAGTTGGGAAGGCGCGCATGAGCGTCGAGACGACAGTGAGTCCAGGGGTGGCGGAGAGCCCTCCGGTCGAGAGCAAGCAAGGCTCGGGCTCGGCGTGGCTGCTGGTCGTGTGCTGCGTGGCCCAGTTCATGGTCATCCTCGACCTGAGCATCGTCAACGTGGCGCTGCCCTCGATCCAATCGAGCCTCGGCTTCTCCTCACCCGACCTGCAGTGGGTCGTCGACGCGTACGCGATCACGTTCGCCGGCTTTCTGATGCTCGGCGGCCGCGCGGCCGATCGCTTCGGGCAGCGCCGGATGCTCGTCGCCGGGCTGATCCTGTTCGGGCTCGCCTCGCTCGCCGGGGGCGCCGCGCCCGACCAGGGGGTGCTGGTGGGCGCCCGCGCGGTGCAGGGCTTCGCCGGCGCGCTGATGGCCGCGACCTCGCTGGCGATCATCACCGCGTCGTTCCCGCCGGGCCCCAAGCTCCACCGCGCGATCGGCCTGTGGGCCGCGATGAACGGTCTCGGCGGCGCCGCCGGCGTGCTGCTCGGAGGGATCATCACCGAAGTGCTCAGCTGGCGCTGGGTCCTTTTGATCAACCCTCCAATCGCGCTCGTGGCCGCGCTCGTGGCGTACGCGGTCGTGACCGAGCGCCGCAAGGGCAAGGATGCAACGCGCTTCGACCTTGCTGGCGCGTTGACGCTGACGATCGGCCAGATGGTGCTCGTCTATGGCGTCGTGGAAGCCGGCCTGAAGGGCTGGGACACGTTCGCCGCGCTCGGTCCGATCGCCCTCGGCGTGGTCCTGCTCGGGTGCTTCGGCGTGATCGAGACGCGCGTGGCGTCCGCGCCGCTGATCCCCTTCAAGGAGCTGACCAAGTCGCTACGCACCGCCAACACGATCGTCCTGCTGTTCAGCGCGGCGCTGTTCCCGATGTGGTTCATCAGCTCGCTGTACATGCAGCAGGTGCTGGGTCTCTCGCCGCTGCACACCGGTCTCGTGTTCCTGCCGATGACCCTGACGATCATGCTCGTCGCCTCGCGCGCCGGCAAGCTCGTGAGCCGCTTCGGCGTGCGCTCGGTGCTCGGCGGGGGGCTGATCATGCTCGCGGCCGGCTTGCTGCTGTTCACGCGGATCGGATCGAGCGGCAGCGCGATCATCTACGTGATGATCCCCGGGCTGCTCGCCGCGGCGGGGATCGCGATGTCGATCGTGCCCTCGACGATCGCCGCCACCCAGGGCGCCAAGGAGGGGCAGGCCGGGCTCGCGTCGGGCCTCGTCAACACCTCGCGTCAGATCGGCGGCGGCCTCGGGCTCGCCGTCCTGATCACGCTCGCCACGCAGCGCACCAGCCATCTGATCGGCTCGGGCCAGCAGGTGGCCCAGGCGCTGACCGATGGCTTCCGGCTCGCCTACCTGATCGGCGCCGGCCTGGCCGCTGCGGCGGCGCTCATCACGTTCACCTCCCTCCCCAAACCCGGCGCTGCGGCGGGGGCCACCGCTCGGCGTCTCGCACTGGCGATCGGTGTGGTCCTCGCGGGCTTCGTCGCCGTCACGATCGCGTTCGCGGGCTCGCATGCGGCTCCGATCGGGGCCTACACCACTCGCGGCGCCTACAGCTTCGTCACCGCGCCGACGCTTCACCCTCCTGAGATTCGCAGCACCCAGCGCGCGCCCTCGGGGCAGCTGGCGGGCGGCTACATCTTCACCACGAACTTCTACGACCTGAACGAACCGCCGATCGTCGGCCAGAGCGGCCCGCTGATCCTCGACGCCACGCTGCAACCCGTCTGGTTTCAGCCCGTGCCCGAAAGCGTGGCCGCCGTCAACCTCAGCCTGCAGGCCTATCAGGGCAAGCCGGCGCTGGCCTGGTGGCAGGGCCGCGTCACCAACACCGGCGCGACCGAAACCGGCGAATACGTGGTCGTCAACCAGCACTACCAGACGGTCGCCAGGCTGAAAGCGACGGGCGGCTGGGTCCTCACCCTCCACGAGCTCGCGATCTCAGGAGAAGACGCGTGGGTGACCGCGAACAAGAACATCCCCATCGACCTCTCCCGCTACGGCGGCGCTTATAACGGCGCCCTGGTCGACTCGGCCGTGCAGGAGTACAACCTCAAAACCGGCAAGCTGCTGCGCAGCTGGGACGCGCTCGATCACATCCCGCTGAGCGAGGCCCAGGCCTCGCTGCCGACCAACGGGTTTCCCTGGGACGCCTACCACATCAACGCGATCGACCTGACCGGCAAGGGGACGTTCCTCGTCTCCATGCGCAACACCTGGGCTGCCTACCTCGTCGACATCGCCACCGGCAAGATCGACTGGACCCTCGGCGGCAAGCGCTCCAACTTCAAGTTCGGTCCGGGGGCCGCCTTCCAATGGCAGCACGACGCGAGGCTCGACGGCTCGACGGTCACAATGTTCGACGATCACTGCTGCCAGCTGACCGGCGGAGGCACCTCCGTTCCCGCGACCGGACCATCCCGCGGTCTGGTGCTCAAGTTGGACGAAGGCGCACACACGGCGACGCTCGTGGCCCAGTACCCCGGCGACGGCAAGTTCGAATCCGAATACATGGGTGACGCACAGCCGCTTGCGCACGGCGCGATGTTCGTCGGCTGGGGCTCAGAACCCTCCTTCTCCGAGTACAGCCGCTCGGGCAAGCTGCTGCTGGGCGCCGAGCTCCCCGGGCCCAACCTCACCTACCGGGCGACGGTCGGGCAGTGGGTCGGCGAACCGCTCGCCCCACCCGTGGGCGCCGCCCACCGGACGGACGGCAGGACGACGGTGTATGCGAGCTGGAACGGGGCCACCCGAGTCGTCTCCTGGAGGGTCCTGGCCGGACACGACGCAAGCCATCTGAGCGTCGTCGCGCGCGCCGCCAAGTCCGGGTTCGAGACCGCGATCGCAGTGCCGCAGGACGATACGCGCTTCAAGGTCCAGGCCCTCGCCGCGGATGGGCGCATCATCGGAGCTTCACGGTTGTTCACGTCGGGTGAGTGATGTAAGAAGACAGCGCTTGCAGCAGCGGTAGTGACGAGGGCGGATGCACGAGAGAGAGGAGCAGGAGCGGTGGCGATGAACAGAAGGCGGCTGGTGGGCGCAGCGTCCGCCGGGATGGCGATGGCGGTCGGCTGGAGCGCATGCGGAGGCGTGGCCTCCACGGCGAGCCCCGGCACGATCACGCCCGTGGCCGACATCGACGCAGCCGCTGCCAACCCCGTCACCGTCTCGCCCCTGCCCGGCACCGAGGACGCCTCGCCGGCGACGCAGATCAGCTTCCTCGGCCCTCCCGGCACGCAGGTCTCCGACGTGCGCATCGTAGGCTCGGTCAGCGGCGTCCACAGCGGGCGTATCGAGGGCTACTCGACCGGAACGGGCGCGAGCTTCCTGCCCTCGCACCCGTTCCGCACCGGCGAGCGGGTGACGGT
This sequence comes from Solirubrobacteraceae bacterium, assembly GCA_035948355.1. Taxonomy (GTDB): domain Bacteria; phylum Actinomycetota; class Thermoleophilia; order Solirubrobacterales; family Solirubrobacteraceae; genus Palsa-744. Next base: position 117,764 of record DASZJF010000030.1, on the reverse strand, counting down.
GCACGCGATGGTCGCGACCGCGACCGGCGGCCCGGGACAGGCGGCCGATACGACGTTCACGATCGCCCATGAGGCGGGATTCAGCCAGGCGCCGTTTCCAAACAACAGCGGCGACTCCCGCGCCGTACAGCACTACAGCTCGGCGCCGACGCTGACGCCCTCGACGGTCACGGTCACGACGCCCGCCAAGCCCGGCGCCGCGCCGGGCGACTTCTTCCTGGCGCCCTACCAGGGGGCGGGCACGCCCGGCCCGATGATCATCGATCAGCACGGCCGGCTCGTGTGGTTTCACCCCGTGCCGGCGGGAGATTCAGCGACCAACTTCCAGGTGCAGAGCTATGAAGGCAAGCCCGTGCTGACGTGGTGGCAGGGCAAGATTCTCGGCGTCGGCTTCGGCCAGGGCGAGGACCTCCTCTACAACAGCTCCTACGAAAAAATCGCCCAGGTGAGGGCCGGCAACGGCTACCACGCCGACCTGCACGAGATCCGCCTGACGCCACAGGGCACCGCATGGATCGACATCTTCGACCCGGTCCACACGAACCTGACCGCGGTCAAAGGCTCATCCGAGGGCATTCTCACCGACTCGGTGATCCAGGAGATCGACATCAAGACCGGCCTCGTGATGTGGGAGTGGCACGCGCTGGGCCACATCGCGATCACCGACTCCTTCAACCCGCTCCCCGGCAACGGCCGCCCCTGGGACTACGTGCACATCAACAGCGTCGACCCCGGCGCCTCGGGCGACGTGCTGCTGTCGGGGCGCAACACGTGGACGCTGTATGACGTCGACATCCATACCGGCGGCTATGACTGGCGGCTGGGCGGCGGCAAGCACTCGGACTTCAGGCTCGGACCGGGGGTGAAGTTCTACTGGCAGCACGACGCCGAGTTCCAGCCCGGCGGGCTGATCTCCGTGTTCGACAACGGCTCGGACCCGCCCAAGGAGAGGCAATCGCGCGGGCTCCTGCTGGCGCCGAGCCTATCGGCGCACACCGTGCGGCTCCTCAGGCAGTTCACCAACCCGACGCACACGCTGCTGGCCGAAAGCCAGGGAAACATGCAGGGCCTGCCGGGCGGAGACTGGCTGCTGGGCTACGGTCGGCTCCCCAACTTCACCGAGCTCGACGCCTCCGGCCACGTGCTGTTCGACGCCACCCTCGGCCGCAACGTTCAGAACTTCCGCACGTATCTCTCGCCGTGGAGCGCTCACCCCACGACCACGCCCTCGCTCGCCGTCCGGTCTCGCAGCGCTGGGTTGACGGTCCTCGCCAGCTGGAACGGGGCGACCGAAGTCGCCTCCTGGCAGGTGCTCGCCGGCGCCTCGTCGACGTCGCTGACCGTGATCGCGAGCGCTCCCACGCAAGGCTTTCAGACGAGCATCGCGGTCACGTCCACGCCGGCGTATCTAGCCGTGCAGGCGCTGAACGCGTCCGGCGCCGTTATCGGACGCTCGCCCACGATCAAGCCTTGAGCGCGCCGCGAGCTCGCGTTCGGCTCGATGCGCCGCCGCGCGCGTCGCGATCCGAGTGGCGACCGTGAAATAGTCATAGAAGCCCCGCTCGCGCGCGGCGAGCAGATGAGGCGGCAGCGGACGGTGCAGCTCCTCGGCATAGGCGCGCTGGAGCATGGCCTGAAGCGTTTCCTCCAGCGGGCTGCGGCCGGCGCCGTTGTCGAGCTCCAGGCGTCCGTCGCCGGTGCGGTAGTCGTAGAGCTCGCGCTCCTGGCCTTCGGCCAGCGGTCGGATGCCTTCCCCCGACCAGTTCGAGTAGGTGGCGTACTTTGCCGCCGCCGTCCGCAGTGCGACCACGTGCAGCGGAGCGTCGGCCGCGTAGGGCGCGACCGCGAACTCGGTCACGGTCTCGTCCGTCGTGTGCAGCACATACGGCCGGCCCGGCGCGGCGGGGTCGGCGAGGATGCCCGCGACGTCGAGCCGGCGCGCAATGTGCGCGTAGCGGCGCTCGCGCCGCCATTCGTCGGAGCCGCTGGCGATCGTCAGCAGCAGCGGCGCCACGTCGACGCTCGAGGTCAGCTGCGTACGCGCGATTTCCGGCGCCTTGGTGAGCGCGCCGCGGGGGTCCTTGACGATCAGCGGCACCCGGATCGCCTCCTCGTACGCGCTGGCCCCCTTGCCGCGCAGACCATGCGAGCCTCCGTACTCGCCGTGGTCGGAGGTGAACACGACCACCGTGTTGGCGGCCACCCGCGGGCGGCTCTCCAGCGCATCGAGCACCCGGCCGATGTGCCCGTCGACCTCGAGCTGGAGCTTGGCGTACAGGTTGAGCATTCCCAGCCACGTGCTCGTGACTTCCGGGCCAGTGAACGGCACCGGTCCGAACGAGGCGGCGGCCGTTTCCTGCAGCGAGTGCTGCAGGCGCGGCTTATTGCGCGCGGCCAGCAGCTCCGGTGTCTCGAAGTTGGGCGGCAGCGCTCCGATCACGCTCGGCGCGTGTGCCTCGGCCGGCACGCGGTCACTCCAGCCGTACCACCACGCGATGTCATGCGGGTTGACGAACGACACCGTCGTGCACCACGGCTCGGACTCGCCGACCGTCGAGAGCCACTGCTCGAACTGTCCGGCGATCCCCGGATCCACGCGCCAGCCCTGGCCGGGCGCCCCGTCGGGAGAGGGGTACGTGCCTCCCGCGAACCCGTAACGCTCCAGCGAGCGCGATCCCCGCGCGGGGTCCCAGTTGTTATCGCCGTGGGTGAGATGCCACTTGCCGTACCAGCGCGTGTGGTAGCCGTGTTCGCGCAGCATCGACCCCCACGTCGGAAAGCCCGGGTCCAGCGTGCTGCCGCCGGTGATCATGCAGCCCGTCTGGTGGGTATACAGCCCGGTCAGCAGCGTCGCGCGCGCCGGTGTGCAGTCGTTGGAGGCCGTGTAGTGGCGGGCGAACGACACCGCCCCCCGGCGCAGGCGCCGCAGGTTGGGCGGCAGATCAGGGCCCCCTGGCCCGACCCCGAGCCACTGCGGAAAGCGCAGCTGGTCGACCACGATCACGAGGATGTTCGGCTGTTGCGGGCTCGCCGGCGTCTGCCGGCGAATAGGCTGCGCTGGAGCCGGGACGGACGCCGGCCCGGCGCTCGCCCCGGCGCCCAAGACGTCGGTCGCGTCTGCCAACCTGGAGACGGCCAGGGCCCCGCCGGCCACCGCGCCACCGGCGATCAGGCCTTTCTTCACGAACGTGCGCCGGTCGATTCTTTTGTCGATTTTCTTATCCTCGTCTGCTCTCATGTCCTCTGCACGTGCTCAGATCCTCGCCCTGACGACCCTGCTGATGCTCGTGCTCGCTACCGGGATCGCCCGCGCGGGGACCCCTGCTCCGGCGTGCGCGCCAAGCACATTGAACACCTCCGCGCGGTTGGATGGGTCGGTGACCGTCTCGCCCCTGTCCGGCAGCCGCGACGCCACACCGCAGACGCAGGTCAGTTTCCTCGGTGTTCCCGCGGCCGAGCTGACCGGGGTGACCGTCACCGGCTCGCTCAGCGGGCGCCACAGCGGGCGTCTGGCCGCGTACTCGCAGGGTGACGGCGCAAGCTTTCTGCCGAGGCGCCCGTTCGCCGCGGGCGAGACGGTGACCGTGCGCGCCGGGTTGCGCTCTGGTGGCGCCGTCCAGCCGCTCTACGACCAGTTCACGATCGCCTATCAGGACGCGATCAGCACCACGCCCGAGACGATCCACTCCGGCGCGGCGAGCGAGATCCAGAGCTTCCGCTCGCGCCCGGACCTGCGCCCGCCCGTACTGAGCGTTACGGCGAGCTCCCCCGCGGTGGCGCCCGGCGAGATGTTCGCCGCGCCGTATGACGGGCCCGGCCAGAGCGGTCCGATGATTCTCGACCCGAGTGGTGCGCTGGTCTGGTTCAAGGCGCTCCCGCGCGGAGTCTCGGCGACCAACCTCCAGGTGCAGCAGTACGCCGGCCGACCGGTGCTGACGTGGTGGCAGGGCGACATCTCCGTGCACGGGTTCGGGCTCGGGGAAGACACGATCGCCGACGGCGCGTATGACGACATCGGCCACGTCCGCGCCGGCAACGGCCTGCAGGCGGACCTGCACGACTTTCAGCTGACCCCGCAGGGCAGCGCGCTGATCACCGCATATGACCCGATCTACTGCAACCTCTCCGGAGTCGGCGGCGCTGTCCACGGCGCGGTCACCGACGGGCTGGTGCAGGAAATCGACATCAAGACCGGCCTCGTGATGTTCCAGTGGTCGAGCCTCGATCACGTGGCGCTCGCCGAATCCTATGAACCGGCGGCCGACTCGCACACGGACTGGCCGTTCGACTTCTTCCACATCAACTCGATCGGCCTCGCGCACGACGGCAGTCTGCTGGTCTCCGCGCGCAACACCTGGACCGTCTACGACCTCGACGGCACCACCGGTCAGATCCAGTGGCAGCTCGGAGGCAAGCACCCGAGCTTCACGATGGGTCCCGGCACGAACACCGCCTGGCAGCACGACCCGCGCGCGCTGCCCGATGGCACGTTCAGCGTGTTCGACAACGGCGCCTCGCCGAAGGTTCACTCCCAGTCGCGCGGGATCGTCCTCAGTCTCAACCCGCAGCTGAAGACCGTGACGCTCGTCAGCCAGTTCACGCGGCCCGCTCCGCTGCTCGCCTACAGCCAGGGCAACATGCAGGCGCTGGCGAACGGAGACTGGTTCCTGGGCTGGGGCCAGGTGCCCGATTTCTCTGAGCTGAGTCCCACGGGCCAGCTCCTGCTCGACGCACACTTCCCCGCCGGCGATCAGTCCTATCGGGACTTCCGCTTCGCCTGGACGGGCGTCCCGGCGCATCCGCCGGCGTTTGCCGTGGCGTCTGGGCCCGGCGGGGCGAGCACCGTCTATGCCAGCTGGAACGGGGCTACGCTGGTGGCCAGCTGGCGGGTGCTCACGGGCGCCTCGGCGAGGCGCATGCGAGCCGTCGCGCAGCGACCTCGCACGGGCTTCGAGACCGCGATCTCCGTGCCGGCGGGTGCGACCGGGTCGTACGTGACCGTGCAGGCGCTCGACGGGGACGGGCACGTGCTCGGGGTCGCACCCGCCGCCGCGCGGCTGGGCTGAGGTCACGATCTAGCGTGGGCAGGGCACGGTGCTGGTTGCCGTCTGGTGCGTCCCGTCGAGGAACGCGATATCGACACGGAACGGGAAGCCCCGGCGGGGGCAGCGCTCCGGCACGGCGATGCCGCGCGGATGAAACGGCACGATCTTGCCGTGCGCGTGCCTGTAGTAGGTCAGCCCGCGCGGACCGATCGTCGAGGTCATGCGGGTGACGGCGACGTCCGGACCGCCGGGCCAGGTCGGGATCAGCGGTATCGCGGTGTCCAGGCGCCCGCTGAACGGCGGGTTGTCGTCGAGCACCTGACCCGGGAACACCAGCTGCGCGAACACCGGCGAGTGTCCTTCGGCGTAGAACAGGATCTCCAGGTGTTCGTTGTTCGGAGGTCCCACCAGCGCGGTGAGGCTGCCTTCCTCTTCGACCGGTCCGCTTTCGGCGGGGACCGTCACGAGTGCGCTGCCGAAGCCGATGCGCGCGTTCGCCGGGCAGCCGTCCACGCCCCCGGCGAGCAGCGCCGCCGGATCGCAGTTGGCCAGGCCGAGTGTGCTAGTCGCCAGGCCCAGGCCGGCCGGCAGATGCAGATCGACGTCGGTCACAGGCTCGGGCGCTCGTTGCGGGATCGTGCTGTGGGCCTGGAACCCGAACTCGATCGTCGTGCGCGCCCCCAGCCGGTCGGGGTTGAAGCTGGTCTTCAGCGTGACCGTCTGTCCCGCCCGCGCCGCGACCGGCAGGCCCGCGCACAGCGCGGTCGTGGCGATGAGAATGGCGACGCGAGGTTTCGAGGGCGTGGTGGTGACTCTGGCGCGCATAATCCGGCTCGGTCGATGCGCCGCGGAGTCGCTCTACACGTGGATCTTGCCGTGGACGTGCACCGTCAGTGCGAACGTTTCGCGGCTGATGACGCCGCTGATGCCGATGTTCGTTCCCGAGGCGTGAGCGAAGTCGCCGGTCCCGTCCGTGATCGCGATCGTTCCGCCGAAATACCCGTCGGCACCCTGCTGCTCAAACCGCGCCGAGCCCCTGCCGGTGACCGAGCCCCCTCTGGGTCGCACGGTGAACGTGGCCGTCACTTTGTTGGCCGACACGATCGTCAGGTGGACGGCGATCGCGCAGTTGAACGTGCCCGTCGCACTGCCCCGCTCGATGACCGTGGTGCCCGGTTCGCCGACGGCGTGCAGATGCCCCGTCTCCTGCAGGTTGACTTCCCGCGCCGCGTGCGCGAGGAGATCGTCTCCGCGGTGGACGTTCGCCGCGAGCGTCGTGGGCCTACGGGCCGATGCCCGGGCCGGCGTCTGCGCCACGCCGGCAGTAACGATCACCGCGGCGATCACCGCCGGCGGCAGGTCGATGCTCAGCTTTTGCAGATAACGCATCACGCGCACAACAATCTACGACGAGATGTTCCGATGGTCAGGATGTGTTTCCTACTCACGGACTCTACTCGGCGCGGTGATTGCCGGCGCCGGTGGCGAGGCGAGACGCGTATCCGCGAGATCCCTCGCGACGGCCTACGCCCGCGGTTCGGCGCCGACCGCCGGCCATCGCGCTCGCGGAGGTCTGGCGTGGCGATGCCGAGGGCAGCTTTGGCGCCCTACCTTATGCCCTATACTGGCGGGTGTGCGAAAGACCAGTGTCTATCTCAATGATGAGCAGGCTCGGCGCCTTGCCCGCCTGGCACGCGAGGAGGGCCGATCGCAGGCGGAGGTGCTGCGTGAAGCGGTCGCCACCTACCGGCCCAAGCCATCTTCGGATCGAAACTTCGCTTTGGCGGCGGGCTTCCGCCGGATCGACAACGATCCTCGTCCCATCTCCCAAATACCAGAGGAAGACCTGCTCGAGGGCTTCGGCCGGTGACCTTCATCATCGATGCGGCACCGCTTGTGGCGCTCTCACAGCCAGACGAGCCACGAAGGACCGCGATCCTGGATGCGCTGTGCGCCGAGCCCGGCGCTCTTGTCATCCCAGCACCCGTGACGGCCGAGATCGACTACATGCTGGGCGAGCGCTTCGGACGCGCAGCCAGAGTGGCTTTTCTGCGAGACCTGGCCGCAGGGCGATTCGACGTGGCCTGCCTGGAGCGCGAGGACTACACGACGATCGGCGAACTCGATGCACGCTACGCGGACCTCGAACTGGGGCTCGCCGACTGCGCTGTGATCGCGCTCGCACGGCGCTACGAGACCAGTCGCATCGTCAGCTTTGACGAGCGACACTTCCGTGCCGTCACGCCACTTCAAGGCGGAGCCTTCACGCTCCTGCCCTACGACGCCTAACGACCGGCAATCACCCGGCGGGCTCCTTGGGGTGAACTCGCGGCTGCCCATCTGTTGGAACGGGGAGATCGGGACGACGTGCGAACCCCGGCGCGGCCCTGGATCGGCTGGTTGAGGCGCTGATGGAGCCGATTGGGCGGGAGGCACGGCGTCGGCTGCCGAGGCGGTCCGACGCGCTCGTCGCTGAGGACGCCCACGGGCTCGAAGCGTCTGCTCCAGCTTCAGTCCCGAGTGGACACCCGACCTGTGATTCGGCTGAACGGCTTACGCCGCCCGACGCGATGCGGCTCGGACGAGAGACCTGACGACCTCACCGGGCCTTTCGCCCTGGTTCTCGGCGATCCGCTGGAGCGCAACGGCGTCGTCTCCGTCGAGCGTGACCTGCATGACGAGACGGCGGTCACGCGATGCCTCCGCAATCTGCACGTCCGCAGGATCTAGGTCCCCAAGCTCCTCGTCGAAGTCGCCGGGCAGTGGGTCGGTGTCGGGATGGATCATGACCTCTCCAAGATCATACGCTCCGCAGAAGTGGACTCCCAGCCCGTGACGATCAGCCATGTGGTGGGCTCAATGGTCTCCTCGATCACCAGCGTGAGGAACCGGCCGACGTCGCTGCATCCAATCAGAAGCCTGCGAACCTCTCGCTGGCGGCGCTTCGCTTGGCCGCGGCGATTCCTGGATCACCACATGACGATTCCAGATCGCCTGCTCGGCCTCGGCACTGGAGATCCCGCGGGCTCCGAGCTTGTCGAGCGCAACCTCCGTGGCGAGCAGTTGATTGACGACATCAGGCATCGACCAAGCATGACCAACGCAGAGGACCGAACGGGTGGGTTCGGTCAGACGGCGCCGATATCGTCGTGGACATCCCAAGGCGACTCGGCGCTGGGCCCTCGGGTTCGTACAAGAACCAAACGCAGCTATCCGGTTGGCTGCTTTTTCTTGGCTTTGCAAAGCCAAGAATAGTCAAAAAATCACCGAAAACGGAGAGGGCGGGATTCGAACCCGCGATGGAGTTTAACCCCCATACTCGCTTAGCAGGCGAGTGCCTTCAGCCTCTCGGCCACCTCTCCTGGAGGTCTGGCCAGTTTAGTGTGCACGGACTCCGTGATGTGCCGACGGGTGTGGGGGCTCATCGGAGTTCCATCTTGCGGGCACCGTAGACGATGTTGGCTGGGATCTGACGGGCGGTGAGGCGGCCGTGGTGGATGCGGTCGAAGTTGTTGTAGAAGCGCAGGTATTCCTCGAGGTCGCGCCTGAGGCTTGAGGGCGCCGGGTGTAGGTAGCGCGCGAGGGAGGGTCGCCAGCACTCGTCGAGGATCGTGCGGTGGAGCGCCTCGACGTTGCCGTTGGTCTGTGGTCGGCCGGCGCGGATGCGGGTGTGCTTCGTTTTCAGCAGGCAGGCAGTGTTGGTGAACTGGCCCTTGAACTCGTTGCCGTTGTCGGAGAGCAGGCGCTCCAGCCGCCAGCCGGCCTGGCACAGGTCGCTGGCGACGCGGCGGGCGAGCTTCGAGGTCTGCTTGGCATTTGGCAGTGCGGGCGTGCCTTCCTTGCAGATCACCAGCTCCGCCCATGCAAAGGAGGAGGCGATGTCGATCGCGGTGAGCTGCCAGATCGAGCCCTTGGTCCCTTGCAGACGCCCAACGAAGAAGCAGTCGATGCCGACCAGCTCGCCCGGTCGGGAAACGTTAATGTGCTGCTCAGGACCGGGATCGCGCGGCGGCTCAAACGGCGCCGCGTAACCAGCGACCAGCCCGAGCCGCTTGGTGCGGGTGTTCAGCCCGTGGCGGCGGAGCACCTTCCAAACCCCGTTCGGGGAGACAAGAATGCCACCCCACTTGGGCCGGGAAAGCTCAGCGGAGACGCGCTTTGGACCTAGTCCCGGGTGGCCCAGAGAGAAAGCCACTATCCGCTCCTCGATGTGCTTGGAGAGCTGGTTGGGCATCCGTGGTGCCCGTCGCTCTCTCGGGCGCAGCACCTCAAGGCCATGTCGGTCGACCTGTCGCTTCCAGGCGTAATACGTCGAGCGGTGCACCCCAAACCGCCGGCAGGCCTCAGCGACTGAAGTGCGAGCGGCCTCCGCGAAGAGAGCCTGCCGGTAACCGAACAGCACGTCATCCTTCGTCATGCGACTCCCCTTCCGAACTTCATTGGCGTGAAGCCAGGAGCCTGAGTCGCAACGCGGACGGCCCCCAGCCAAGCCAGGCCGGGGGCCGTCACGCACAAACAGCTATCGATCCCCCAAAAACTGTCGGGAGAACTCGGAGTCAGTCCAGTTTAGAGGCTGTCCGGCGGGTTGCATGCGCTGTGCGGCGCCGGCAGCGCCGCTGACCGTGCACGCCTGCCGGGGCTCAAGCCCAGCCACACCCAACGTATCCTTCCACGTAGCATCTGATTCCCCGGAGGGGTGGCAGAGCGGTTGAATGCGGCGGTCTTGAAAACCGTTGGACCTGGCGACAGGTCTCCCGGGTTCGAATCCCGGCCCCTCCGTTTTCAGCGATTATTGGTCGTTCTCGGCTCTGTGAAGCCGAAAACGGATGACCGGCAGGACACGGGTATTTGAGCTTTGTCCGAACCCATGCGCTTCTCCAGAACGTAGACGCCGAGTAGCTCTACCGCGGTTGCAGTTGATCGAGTTGTTGCTGAGGTGGCGGCGACGGATCTAAGGCTTTGATCTCACTTTCGGCCCATCCTCGGACCTGCTCAACCAGGGTGAGCGCCCCGGATCGGTCGAGAGCCGGTGGCTCTTCCCCCTCGTAGCGGAACTCGACTGCCCATGGCGAGAGCACGTCGGCCTCGAAGAGACACCCCGGAGCCTCGATCTTGCTTTCCTCGACCAGCCCGACCAGATAGCTCAGTGCATGACTCTTCATGAATGCCACACCGCGCGCGGCCAGCACCGCCTTGATCAGCTTCTCGACAGCCTGCTGTGCGTGGAAGCCGACAATCGCGTCGGCGATGTCGGTGTCCGGCGAGACCTTTCTTACGAGCGTCTCGTCCTCTATCGCCCTGGCGAGCAGCACACGAGCCAGATCGAGCCGATCATGCTGCGGCATGCAGCACTCGACCCTCGGTGAGTGCGGCGTGCACCATCGACCCCTGCACGCCCCCCCAATCATCGGCGTAGCGCTCGCTTACGACGACGACATCGAATGGCACCCTGAGCGGCCGGAGTGCCCGTCCGAGACGCACCATCTCGGCGTGCCGATCCTGAGGATCGCGCTCGACGACCAAGAAGTCGAAGTCGCTGTCGGGGCCGGCATCACCGCGGGCATGCGAACCGAAGAGCACGATCTTGACCGGATCGGCGGCGACGGCCGCCAGGGTTTGGCCTGCGGCCTCTATGACCTCCTGTGGAACCATGACAACACCGTAGCGAAGCCGTCGGTCAGGCTTGCGCTCGGTTGGCCCGAGCTTGGTTGGCCCGAAGGCGATGGATACGACTTGGACTGGGCTTCAGCGGTCGGCCTTCACGATCGCCTCCGCTGCCAGCCGCCGCGCCTGTCGACCTACGGGCTCCGTCAGCGCCTCAACCAGCCGGTCCAGGTCCGCGCTGGGGTTCGCACGTCGTCCCGATCTCCCCGTTTTCAGCGATTTTTGGTCGTTTTTGGCTCTGCGAAGCCTAGAAAGAGCGATCGACAGGACAGGGGGTGTTTGGTTCTAGTACGAACCCCGCGAGGCGAGCGCCGGAGTCAGCCGGGGACGTCTACAGCTATGTTGGTGCGGCGGGTCAGACCGACGAGCAGGTTTATGTCGTCAGGATCGCCCGGTGACGATCGTCACCGCGCAGATGTGACTGCGTTCCTCGGCCATCGCGACGATCTGTGCGTCGGTGGTCGAGATGTAATCGCGCGACAACGGGAGTGCCTCGGTGCGCAACACGCCGGCCCGCGTGGCCGCCTCGACGGTTAGGGGCGCGTAGATGTCGCCCTCGGCGCCGATGGCCTTGATCAAGCGATCGACGAGAGCATCGGAACGTAGGTGACCAGATCGCACCTCGGTGAGAACCGGAACTGGTCAGGAGAGCCCCGTCGAATCGTTGTTCAAGCAGCTCGAGGTACGCGACCAGCAGATCCCTACTGGCAGCCAGCGCACTGACGCCACCGCTGTCGAGCAGGAAGTCGCGGCGAGGACGGCTGGTCACTCAGGCCAAGTGTCTGCGCGGCGCTGAAGCTCGGGCAGGTGCTTCGAGCCGTCGGCACCCTCGGCGAGGAGTTCGTCGTGCAACTGACTGAGGCGAGCACGCTGCGCATTGCGGAGCGTGGGATCGTCCGCAGGCTGCTGGCTGACGTGCGTTGCTATAGCGGCCTCCATTGCGCTGATTGTATCCAGAGTCTTCGGCAGTTGAGCGAGGTTCTTTGACCAAACGCCCCAAGCACTACGCAGACGGTTGGGGAGCAGCGCGGGAGCCTCCCGCATGGCGGACCGCCTCGGCCGCCCGCCGTCGCGTCTCCCGTCCGACCGGCTCCATCAGCGCCTCAACCAGCCGGTCCAGGTTCGCGGCGGGGTTCGCACGTCGTCCCGCCCTCTCCGTCCGCCTCTGTTGGCCGGCGTGGCTGCCGCCAAACGGATGCCACCGGCCGATCAAGCCAAACTCGAGCACCAGCTGGAGAGCTTCGTCCACGGCGCGCAACTCGTTGTATGTCAGAAGGCGCTACGTGGACCGCGATTGGTCTATAGGACGATTGCCAAAGCGATCGGCTTGCAGCGCTCGGAAACGCTGCCAGGCGGGGTCTGCTGCGAGCTTCGTCCCGTCAAGCCGCTTCGCGATCCGCTGCACGGCAGAGGCGCCGCGGATCGCCGAGTCGGGACTCGCGGAGAGGTTCGTGTTGGTGCTGGACTCAATCCTCAGATGCCGCCACCGCGAACACGATGTGGCGGCGGGCGAGCGTCAGGTACGGATACAGCTCGGTCGGCCCGCCGGACAGCGGCTCGACCGAGACCTCGGTGAGCGTCAGAAAGTCCCGCTCGGGGGCGTTGAGCACGTCCGAGACGCGGCTGCGGTAGCCGTCGCGGGCGAGCGTCAGACAGCCGACGATGCGGTGGCGCTCGGTCTCGATGCGGATGCGCTCGCGGCGATGGTCCATGCCGCCCGGGTCAGAGACTTCCTCGCCGGAGATGGGCGTCGCGTCGGTGCTCACACGAGCATTATCGCGCTACCGAGTAGGTTCGGGTAACGACCGTGCGCCGCCCGGTGGGGCCGGCGGCGACGATGCGTACGCGCGCGACCATCGCGGTGTGACGCCCGAGGGCACGGCGCAGGCGCCGCAGCGCGGCCGCACCGACTCGCAGGCGCACGTGCCCGGTCAACGCCGCGCCCAGCGGGCGGGCGGCCGCCGCGAGCGCCACGGGACGGCGCGGGGAGCGGGGAGACAGCGTCGCGGTGACGAGGACGCGACATCCCCGTTCGCAGCTGATGGTGAGCGCCAGGCCGCGCCGCGCGAGGATGCCGGTGCGCCGGGATAGGCTCACGCGGAGCACCGGCGCGACATCCAGCGGCGGCGGCCAGGCGCCGGCCGGCAGGCATCCGACGCCCGCCGGTGAGGCCGGGTCGAAGCGCTCGACGCGGTTGTTGTTCGTGTCGGCCACGAACACGCTGCCTTCGCAACCGACCGCGACGGCCGTGGGCTGGGAGAGGTAGCCCAGGCCGACGCCGCGCAGCCCCCACTTCGCCAGGTAGCGCCCCGCTTCGTCGAACACCTCGACGCGGTCGTTGACGTCGTCCACGACGTACACCCGTCCGGCGGCATCGACGGCGACGCCGGTCGGCGTGTGCAGACGCCCGTCGCCCGCGCCCAGCCCGCCGAACTGGCTCGCGTAGGAGCCGTCGGGAAACAACTCGACGATGCGGTTGTTGGCGGTGTCGGCCACGTACACGTCGCCCGTGTCTGACAGCGCGATCGCCGCCGGGTGGTTGAACGCGCCCGGGGAGCTGCCCGCCGCGCCGTTGCCGCCGCCGGCGCCCACGCGCTTGAGCAGCACGCCGGTGGGGGAGTAGATGAGCACGCGGTTGTGGTTGGTGTCCGCCACATACACCTCGCCGGCCGAGGACACCGCGGCCGAGCGCGACCCGCTCAGTTCGGCGCCGCCGATGTCGGCGGGGCCGCCGAGTTCCGAAAGGTAGGTGCCTTCGCCCCACAGTCGCACCAACCGCGCCGCGCCCGTGTCGGCCACGTACACGGAGCCGTTCGGATCGACCGCCAGGCCGGACGGTTCGTCGAAGCCCGCCACGTGGCCGCCGGCCTGCGTCCAGACGCCCAGCAGCGCGCCGCCGCCCTGCGAGAAGGACTCGATGCGGTTGCCGTCGGTGTCGGCGACCAGCAGCCGCCCGGCGGGATCGACGGCGAGCCCGCGCGGGGCGACGAACGGGCCGGGCATGTGCGCCGATGCGCCGATCGTGCGCAGGTAGGCGCCGTTAGGGTCGAACACCTCGACGCGATCGTTGGCGGTGTCTGCGACATACGTGTCGCCCGCCGGATCGGCCGCGAGCGCGCGCGGGAACGCCAGCTGGCCGGGACCCGAGCCGAAGCCGCCCCATTCGCTCACGAAGGCGAGCGCCGGGTTCAGCTTGACGATGCGATGGTTGATGTCGTCGGCCACATACACGTCGCCGGCCGCGTCGAGGGTGACGCCGTAGGGGAAGCCGAACTGCCCCGGGCCGGCGCCGCCCGAGCCGACCGAGCCCTGATATTCCCCGCTCGGGCTGAAGCGCTCGATGCGATGGTTGTCGTCGTCGGCGACCAGCACCTCACCCGCGTTGGCGGCGACGCCGCGGGGATAGGAGAACTGCCCCGCGCCCCCGCCCAGTGACCCCCATTGGAGCGGTTCTCCGCCTGACAGCGAGAAGCGCTCGATGCGGTTGTTGCCCGAGTCGGCCACGTACACGTATTCGCCGGCCACCGCGATGCCGCCGCCCGGGGGCTGGGTGTAGTTCTGCGAGGAGCCGAACTTGAACTGCCCGAGGCCGCTGCCGGTATGCCCCCAGGCGGTCACGAATTCGCCGCCGGAGGTGAACTTCTCGATGCGGTTATGGGCCGAGTCGACCACGTACACGTCGCCCGCGGCGTCGGTCGCGAGCCCGCCGATCGGCCCGAACTGACCGTGCCCGCCGCCGTAGGAGCCCCACTCGCCTAGGTAGGCGCCGGCGGCGTTGAACTTCTGCACGACATAGCTGAGCTGATCGGCCACGTACACGTCACCGGAGGTGTCCAGGGCGACGGCCTCGGGAAACCGCAGGATCGATTCGGCGCGCTGCCCGACGATCGCCGCGGAGGCGTACGGGCAGGCGGGCGCCCCGCCGGAGCCCGGGCACGCTTCGGCGCGCGCGGCCGCCGGGAGGGCGAGCGCGAGCAGTGGCGCGAGTAGTAGCGCGGGCAGGGGACGGCGACGCCGACGAGGGTGCGTCATCGCCGAATCACAACACCCGGTCGGCGCCCGTGGAGCGGTGCGGAGAAACCAATTACGAGATCGTTACACGCGCACGAGGCCGGATGGGGCGGGATTGTATCTATTTAAAACTCAGTATTACCATGGCGCACCAAACTGAAAATGTTTATACCCATTCGTACTCCTTAACGTGGCCGATGGGGAAGGCAGGGCCGCATGCGGCCCTGCCAGGAGCCGCACATGTGCGGCTCCCCGGACGGTGCATGCACCGTCCGGCCGTCGGCGCATGCGCCGACGGTATGACGACCCGCATGCGGGTCGTCACGGGAGCGCGCATGCGCGCTCCCGCCTGGCGGCGCCATGCGCCGCCAGGGACCCGATCGGCTTTCTTCAAGCATGTGCCCCCGACTTCAAGCAGTGCTTCGACTTCAAGCATGTGCCGCCCAACCCGCATGAGCGGTGGGCGCATGCGTCGCCAGGGACCTCCTCCCTAGCCCACCTTCTCCGGATGTCGCACCGGCAGTCCCGCGCGCGCCAGGGGGATCGTCACCGCATCGCCCGTCGGTCGGTTGCGCTCGTCGCGGACGATGTACAGCGGACGGTGCTTGACCTCGTCGTAGATGCGCCCGACATACTCGCCGATCACGCCCAGCGCGATCAGCTGGATGCCGCCGAGCAGCAGGATCGCGATCGTGATCGAGCCGAACCCCGGCAGGTAGGAGTCGAAGATGCGCAGCACGATCACGACCGGGATCGCGACGAACGCGACCCCCGCGGACAGCAGCCCGACATAGGTCGCCAGCTGCAGGGGCAGGTGCGAGAACGAGGCGATCGCGTCCAGGGAGAAGCGCAGCATGCGCCGCAGCGTGTACTTGGTCTCGCCGGCGTGGCGGGCGTCGCGCTCGTAGGAGACGGCCGTCTGGGAGAAGCCCACCCACACGGTCATGCCGCGCAGGAAGCGCGAGCGCTCGGTCATCGACAGCAGCGCGTCCAGCGCGCGGCGGTCGAGCAGGCGGAAGTCGCCCGAGTTGGGCTCGAGGTCGACCTGGGCGAGGCGGTCGAACAGCTTGTAGAACCACGACGCCGTCGCCAGCTTGAACGCCGTCTCGCCCTCGCGCGCGCGACGCACCGCGTAGACGACGTCCGCGCCCGTGCTCCAGCGCTCGATCATCTCTGAGATCAGCTCGGGCGGGTCCTGCAGGTCGGCGTCGATCATCGCCACCACGTCGCCACGGGCGTGCTCGAGGCCGGCCGTGAGCGCCGCCTGGTGCCCGAAGTTGCGGGACAGGTGCACGACCCGCACGCGCGGGTCGGCGTCGGCGATCCGGTCGAGGATCTCCGGCGTGCGGTCGGCCGAGCCGTCGTTGACGAGCACCAGCTCGAACGGGTGGTCGGCCACGGCGGCGATCGTGCGGGCGACGAACCGCTCGATCAGCTCCTCCTCGTCGTAGACCGGCGCCACGACGCTGAGCAGGGTGAGAGCGCGACGGCGCTGCCGAGGATCTGAGGAGGGCGTCGTGGTAGTCGTCATGTGGCTGGTGTGCGAAGCCAATTACAGTAAAGGCGACGATGCACAGACTACGGGACGGGCATATACGGGCGCTAAACGCGAAGGTGATCGTGCAGTTCCTGCAGTTCGGGATCGTCGGCGTGTCGAACACGCTGATCGCGTTCGCCCTCTATACGATCCTGCTGAAGGTGTTCGGCGTCTGGTACGTGGCCGCGTCCGGCATCGGGTTCGCGGTGGGCGCCGTCAACGGGTTCCTGCTGAACCGCCGCTGGACGTTCCGAGGGCACGTCGGCGACGCGCTCACGCCGGTGCGCTGGGCGATCGTGCAGACCTGCGGGCTGGGGCTGAACCTCGGCCTCGTGTACCTGTTCGTGCACGACCTCGGCCTGGACGAGCTCGTCGGCCAGATCCCGACGACGGCGATCGTCACCGTCCTGACGTTCGCGGCGAACCGCTCGTGGACGTTCCGGGTCACGGCGGTCGCGCCGGCCGGCGGGGACGGCTGAGCTCCTATCGGGTCCGGCGGGCTTGCCGACCGGCGGCGAGAGCCGACAGGCGGCGCGGTCGCGCCGCTGCGCTCCTAACGAAACAGCGTCAGCAGCGAGAGCCCGGCGGGGATGCGTCCGCCGCGCCCGACGACGGCGGCCTCCAATGCGAGCGGGCGCTCCAGCAGCCAGTTGACCGGCGCGGGGGGGACCCACAGGTCGAGGCTCGACTCGGTCGTCTTGGTGGAGAAGCGCTCCAGCACGCGCAACACGATCGCGACCGGCAGCAGCAGCGAGTTGAAGTAGGTCGTGCGCACGGTCTCCCACCCGGCCTGCTCGGCGACGCGCTCGAGCGTGCGGCGGGTGTAGCGGCGATGATGGTGGTTGATCTCGTCATGCCCGCTCCACAGCCACTGGTAGGCGGGGACGGTGATCAGCAGGGCGCCGCCGGGGGCGACGACGCGGCGCAGCTCGCGCAGCGCGCTCAGATCGTCCTCGAGGTGCTCGATCACGTCCAGCGAGACCGCCAGGTCGAAGCTCTGAGCCTCGAACGGCATCTCCAGGACGGAGCCTTCGACCACCTCCCCGCAGGAGCGCGCGCGCGCGAGCGCGACACTGGTGTCAGACAGCTCCACCCCGGTGACCGTGCCGTGGCGGGCCAGCTCGACCATGTTGCGTCCGCTGCCGCAGCCGGCGTCGAGGATGCGCGCGCGGGCAGGGAGGCGCAGGCGCTCGATCACACGCTCGAGCACCGATCGCCGACCCCGATACCACCAGTGGCGGTCCTCGGCGCGGTGGGTCTGAAGCTCGTAGTCGCGATCCATCCGCGGGCATCTTTTCCTATCGCGGCCTCCCCGCGCGGTGTGCCTCGTCTTGAAAAATATCTTGGCATGCCATAAGCTAAGTTTATGGCCGTCCAAGAACACGCGAATCCCCACGCGCGCTCCTCCGCGGTGGAGGACTACTGCAAGGCCATATTCGCGCTGCAGGCGCGCGGCGAGGGGCCGGTCTCGACGAACGCGCTGGCCGAGCGCCTGCGGATCACGCCGGGGTCGGTGTCGGCGATGCTGAAGAAGCTCGACGGCGTGGGGCTGATCGTGCGCGTGCCCTATCGCGGCGTGCGGCTGACGCCGGCGGGCCGGCGTGTCGCGCTGGAGGTGATCCGCCACCATCGGCTGCTGGAGCTGTTCCTGGCGGAGACGCTGCAGATGCCGTGGGACCGCGTGCACGCCGAGGCGGAGGTGCTCGAGCACGTGATCTCCGAGGAGCTCGAGGGTCTGATCGCGGCCAAGCTCGGCGACCCCACGCGCGACCCCCACGGCGACCCGATCCCGAGCGCCGAGCTGGAGCTGCCCGAGCGCGATCACAGCCGCAGCCTGTACAGCCTGCGCGAGGGCGAGGGCGGCGTGTTCGTGCGCGTGTCCGACGCCGACCCCGAGATGCTGCGCTATCTCTCCCGGCAGGGCATCTCGCCGGGAGACCGCGTGACGGTGAGAGAGCGCCAGCCGTTCGACGGGCCGCTGCTGGTGAGCTTCTCGGGCGGCGAGCGCGAGCAGGCGATCGGTGGTCAGCTGGCGCGCGCGATGAGGGTGGCGCCCGACGGCGAGGGCGAGGAGGCCGAATCCGGCGACTCGCGACGGGCCCCCGCGGGCGGTGAGGCGCTCGTATGAGCCCCCCGCCCCCTCCGCCACCGCTCGGAGGCGAGCCGGCGCTCGAAGGCGCCGGGGTCGCCGGCGTGGGCGGCGAGGTCGCGCTCGGGCCCAGCCATCTGGACGCGCTGCTGGCGAAAGGGCGGCTGAAGGCATCGCTGGCGATGCTCGGCCCGGCGTTCGTGGCGGCGATCGCCTACGTGGACCCCGGCAACTTCGCCACGAACGTGCAGGGCGGCGCGCAGTTCGGCTATCTGCTGCTGTGGGTCGTGCTCGTCGCCAACGTGATGGCGATGCTGATCCAGTACCTCTCGGCGAAGCTCGGGATCGCGACCGACCACAACCTGCCCGAGCTCTTCCGCAAGCGCTACCCGCGCTCGCTCTCGTGGGGTATGTGGGTGCAGGCCGAGGTCATGGCGATGGCCACCGACGTGGCCGAGTTCGTCGGCGCCGCGCTCGGTCTGAACCTGCTGTTCGGCGTGCCGCTGCTGGTGGCGGGGGTGATGACGGGGTTCATCGCGTTCGCGATCCTCGAGCTGCAGTCGCGCGGGTATCGGCGCTTCGAGCTGGCCATCTCGGCGCTGCTGGGGGTGATCTTCCTCGGGTTCCTCTACGAGGCGCTGCGGATCGGGCCCTCCGCGCGCGAGTCCCTCGGCGGGTTGGCGCCGCACCTGGGCGACCGCGACAGCCTGTATCTGGCCGTGGGCATCGTCGGCGCGACGGTGATGCCGCACGTGATCTACCTGCACTCGGCGCTCACCAACGGGCGCACCCCCGTGCGCAACGCGCGCGAGCGCGCGCGCGTGCTGAAGTTCGAGCGCACCGACGTGATCCTCGCGCTGGGGCTGGCGGGGGTCGTGAACATGGCGATGCTGGCCGTCGCCGCGAAGCTGTTCCACGGCACGGGCCACTCGGGCGTGAGCACGATCGCGCAGGCCCACGCCGGGTTCGCGCAGCTGGTCGGCGGCGGCGCCGCGCTGGCGTTCGCGGTCGCGCTGCTGGCCTCCGGCGCGTCGTCCTCGAGCGTGGGGACGTACGCGGGTCAGGTCGTGATGAAGGGCTTCGTCGGCCTGAACGTCCCGCTGCTCGCCCGCCGGCTGGTGACGATGGCGCCCGCCATCGCGATCCTCGCGGTCGGGCTCGGTCCGACCGAAGTGCTCGTGCTCAGCCAGGTCGTGCTGGCGTTCGGGATCCCGTTCGCGCTGATCCCGCTCGTGCTGCTGACAAGCAGCCGCGAGGTGATGGGGGTGCACGTCAACCGTCGCCCGACGACCGTCGCGGCGTGGGGGCTGGCGGCGCTGATCACCGCGATGAACGTCTTCCTGATCTCCCAGCAGGTGCTCTGAGCACGCAGGGAGGGTCGTCGTCGGTTCGTGCGCGGCCGACGTTGCGTCGGCGTGCCGGCGGTATGTTTCGGGTCGGCACTACGAACGAACGGAGGACGACGTGCGGCGAGTAATGCGGTGGAAGTTGGGCGGGGCAGCGGTGGCGCTGGCGTTGGGCGTGGCGGGTTGCACGGGTATCGCGTGGGCCGCGACCCATGTCGCAAACGGCTCCTACAGCGGCGCACTGGTCGCGCCGAAGTCGTTCGTCACGGTCAAGTTCAAGGTGACCGGGGCCGGCAAGAGGGTCACGGGGCTGACGATCAGCGACACGCCGTTCTACTGCCAAGGCGGTGGGCGGGCGATACCGGAGGTGTTCGCGAACGCGTCGATCTCCAAATCAGGCTCGTTCACGAGCACCGGCAAGTTCGTGATCAAAGAAGGCCCGCTCAAAGGGCAGGTGGCGACGAAGCTGAAGATCACCGGCAAGTTCGGCCCGGGCGGGACCGAGCACGGCACGCTTACGTCAACGTGGACGAAAGCTCCGCAATGCACCGGCAAATCGAGCTACACGACGAAACAGGGCTGATCGAGCCGAGACCCACCCGTTCGGAGCGGGACCGGCAGGAGGATCTGGCGGCCGCGCCGGTCCGGGCCGCGGGCGGCGTTAGAGGGCCGGGACTCCGGTATCGCCCTCAACCGCCGCCGACGGCGCGCAGCGAGTAGTCGATCGCGCCGTCGGGCGTCCGCCAGGCCGCGAGCGCGCGGTCGGAGTCCGGATCGACTGCGATCGCGGCTTCGCCCGTGCAGCCGGGCGCCCTCGCGGCGGAGATGAGTTCGGGCGCGGTGAAGATCGTCCGTCCCGGGTAGGCGTCGATCCCGCGCGCGGCGTACACCGCCTGGTCGCTCAGATCCAGGCCGGTCGGGGTCGAGCGCGGTTCGCTCCACAGCGCGTACGCCTCGCCTGCCGGCCCCGGCACGAGGTCGCTCAACAGCGCGTCGCGGCCGGCGGCGGAGATCGTGTCGATCGAGCGCACACCGTTCAGATCGACGGCGGCGGTGCGCACGGCCCAGTGCCCGGACGCGGCGCCGGTCCAGGCCAGCATCACCGACTCCGACAGCAGCCGGGCGAGTCGCGGCCCGGGCGGGGGGCCCACGCCGGAGGGATCGGCGAAGCGTTCCAGCAGGCGCGGCACGCCGAAGCGCACGCCCGGGGCGGACAGCTCGGCGTAGACGCGCGTGATCCCCGCGCGGGTCTCGCTCCAGGCGAGGGTCGCGCGGTTGTCATCGCTGAGCAGCGCGGCGATCCGCGCGCCGGGCGCGGCGGACGCCACACGGGTCACCGCGTGCGAGGAGCGGCCCGAGCCGGGCATGTCCCGGGCGTAGATCGCTCCGTCCCGCTCCCATACCGCGAGCGCGTCGGAGCGGTAGTCCATCGCCAGCGTCAGCCCCTGCACCGAGCGGCTCGACGTCACCGGGACGGGCGCCGGGAACGAGCTCGCGTTGTAACGGTGCACGCGCAGCTCGATCGCGCCGGCGCGGCTCGGAGAGGCCAGTGCGACGTCGCCGAGGTAGGCGGTCGTGAGCGCGATCGGCGCCGCCGGGCCGCCGGTGGGAGTCGGGGTGGAGAACGGTCCACGGGCGAGACCTTCGCTGAGCAGCAGCCCGCCCGCCGCACTCGCCCCGGGACCGGCCGCGGCGGCGAGCAGGATCCGTCCGTGCGGAGCAGCGGCCGCGGCGACCGCTCCGGCCGGCCCGAGCGCGCCGGGCTTGGCGGCGAAGGCGCGCGGGATCGAAGCGGCCGCGGGGACGTCCGTGCCCGCGGCGATCGCCGACACACGCGGCCCGGCCCCACCGCGACAGCGCGAGTCCGAGCCCCACACGATCGCTCCTGCGCCGGTGCCGTGCCGGGGTGTGTCGTCGGGGAAAACGACCGCGGGCGCGCCGGGCTCCGAGCACGCGCCGAGCGCAGCCGGCTGCGACCACGGTCCCCCCTCGGACTGCACGCCGGCCGGCGTCAGGAGGACGAGCGCGGTCGAGGCGAGCGTCGCCGCCTCCAGCGCGATGCGGCGTGCGCGTCTCAGGCGGACTCGGCGGTGAGTCCCGAAGGACCTTGACGGGGCGAGGTCGGCTGCGCGATATGGGGATTGGGGCTGGGCGGTCATAACACCGGTGTCGAATGGCGAGCGCGGAGGAGTCTCGTGGATGGGCCCGACGGACGTGTGCGTCACGCGTATGCCTCGGTTTGCCCCGTCGCGCCGGATCGACGACGGCGACCACGACGGCGCCCTCAGCCCGCGGCCGTGACTCGGTCGCGCTCCTGGCCAGGCCGTCGTGAGCGCGCCAGCCAGTCGCTCAGCTGCTCGTGCATCGCCCGCACGCCCACGATCGGAGCGGCCGGATCGCTCCAGCCGGCGGGGATCACGGCGAACGGGTGAGTCTGCGGTCCGCCGAGGCCGCCGTGAGAGCCCATGAACTCCTCGAACGGAGCCACCTCGTCGATCGCCGGGTCATACATGCAGTTGACGAGTATGTCCGGGCAGTGAGGGAATCGGTCGTGACGGCGCAAGTGGCCGGCCGCCGTCGGGTCGAAGTGCGCCAGCGGGTCCTCGCCCTCGACGGTGTCGTCCGCCAACTGCCTGCGGCCGCCGCCGCCGATCACGAGCGCTCCGTGTGCGTGCGAGCGCACCATCACGAACCCGATCCCGGGGTGGGCGCTCAGCGCGTCGATCAGACGCGGATGGGATTCGGAGATCTGCTCGAGCGTGAGCCGCTCGGCGCTCAACGGCAGGTAGACGAGTCCGAGGCCGCCGGAGACGAGCACGACCGCCTCCTCCGCGGGCGTGGCCGAGGACGCGTCGCGCTGGGCCAGCGCCTCCCGGTTCGGGCCCAGGGCGACCGTACCGTCGACGGATCGGCTGCGCGTGGCCCGCGCCAGCGCGCGTCCACCGATGGAGGAGTCCTGCCGCGCGTCGGCCAGCGCCGCGCCGACGTCGCCCCAAGCCTCATCGACCGCAGCCGGGGCGCGCACCTCACCGCGCGAGAGCGCCCCGCGCACCACCTCCTCGAGCGTCTCGCCGTAGCGCCGGCGAAACGGCGCTCCCTGCGTCTGACCGTGGTCGGAGAGCACGAGGAGGTGATACGGGCGCGGCGATCGCGCCACCGCACGCTCCAGGCGCTCGAGCTGGCGATCGTGGCGCTTGAGCACCGCGAGCGCATCGGGCTCGCGGATCCCCGAGTGGTGGGCGACCTCGTCATAGCCCACGAACGTGGCATAGCTGACCGGCACACCCTCGACGATGTCGGCCATCAGCAGCGCGACGTTGAGGTCGCGCATGACGACGGCGATCGCGGCGCGGATGAGAGGGTACAAGCCACCCCGATCGACGTGCTCGGCGCCGCTGCGGCGCTGGCGGCGGGCCGCCAGCCGCTCGTAGGAGACGTCGGCGAGCGACAGCACGATCGTGCGCAGGAACCCGTACGGATCGGCGAAGTAGGCGAAGAAATCCCCGGACTTCGAGCGCGTGCGGTCACGAATGACGCTCATCGTGGCCGTGCAGCGCGGCGCGTCGCCCGAGAACATGTTCCCGCGGCTCGTGCCCCCACCGGCCAGCAGGCCCGCGCCGCTGGAGCGGCGCCGCTCGATCTCGGCCGCGTCGGCGGGGTGGTTGGAGACGATCGTGCGGCCCGACTCCTTCTCGTACCAGCGAAACGCGGGCATGTCCCAGTTGCTGCCAAGCAGCAGGCCCGCCTGGCTGGCCCCCGTCTGAGAGGAGAGATCGCACTCCCAGCCCATGATCCTGTGTGTCCCGTTTGACAGCCACCGTGCGATCGTGGGCACGTGCCCTTCGCGCACTGCCTCGCGCAGCACAGTCTCGCCGAGGCCGTCGATCTCGAACAGGATCACGCCCGGGACATCGGTGTGGTTGTCCCTGCGCCCGCGCCGCACTCGCCGCCGGACCACGCGCAGATGCTGAGCCTCCCCGTCCACGTCCAGCAGGGGCGCGATCAGCATCGACACCAGGGCCATGCCGAAGGCGATCGCCAGGTCGCCGCCGATGGGGATGGACGTGCCGTCGACCACGTAGAACCCCAGCGCGACCGTGCCGGCGCTGAGCACGAGCGACCCCAGCCCGAACGTGAGGACCGTCAGCGGGAGCGCGACGCGGATGACGATCGGCCACAGCAGTGCGTTGATCAGCGCCATCGTGGCGGCCACCAGCACCGCGGCCCCGAACGAGGGTGTCGCGACGCCGGGCAGGATCGCCGCCAACGCGAGGATCACCAGACCCTCGACCAGCAGCAGGATCACCACACGCAGGGCCAACCCCAGCAGGCGCCGTGCACTTCTGACGCCTCGCCGTCGGTCGCCGTCGTCAATCGCTGAGGACATCTCGCTGCTACCTTCCGGTTATGGCCGATGGCGCGCCTCTCGCCCATCGCGCAGGCTTCTCGGCGGAGGACCGTATCGCGTTCCCGGGGCACGCCACCGTCCTGATCGAGCTCGACGGGGTTCGCCTGCTCACCGACCCGTTGCTGCGCGGTCGTGTCGTCCACCTGCGCCGCCAGGTCCCGCCTGTCGCCCCGGGCGTGTTCGCTCGCCCCGACGCGGTGCTGATCTCACACCTGCACCACGATCACCTCGACCTGGCGTCGCTGCGGCTGCTGGGTCTCGATACGCCTCTGCTCGTGCCGGCGGGGGCGGGCAAGCTGCTGCTGCGGCGAGGGTTCACGGATGTGACCGAGCTGCGCGCGGGCGCGGCGACGGGCATCGCAGGCACAGGTGAGGGTGAGCTGACCGTGACCGCGGTGCAGGCCCGCCACGACGGCCGCCGCCACCCCGGCGGCATGCGCGCCGAGACGCTCGGCTACGTCATGCGTGGACGGCGCACGGTGTACTTCGCCGGGGACACCGAGCTGTTCGACGGGATGTCCGGGCAGATGCCAGACCCCTCATCCCAACTCGACGTCGCGCTCCTGCCGGTCGCGGGCTGGGGCTCGACGCTCGGGCCGGGCCACATGGACCCGCTCGACGCCGCCCGCGCGGTCGCGCTGCTGGCCCCGCGCATCGCCATCCCGATTCACTGGGGCACCCTGCTGCCGATCGGCGTCGCGAGGCGCCACCGATCGCAGCTGGGCGATCCACCGCGGCTGTTCGCCCGGCACGCGGCGCGCCTGGCACCCGAGGTCGAGGTCAGGATTTTGCAGCCGGGTCAGGCGACCACGCTTCCAGCCGTCTAGAGACGGTCACGGCGAGCTCGATCGCCGGTGACTCCGGCTTCACGCGGCGCCAACCGACCGCGGCGGGGTCCACGTCGCGTCCTCGAGGGGCCCCGGCCCGAGCGCTCGGCTCAGAGCCCGGTCTCGGCCGTGATCCGACCGGACTGCACGGCCGCGGCCAGCGCCCGGTAGTCGCGCTCGTTCTGCTCGGCGTAGGCCCGGGAGAACTCGACGATCGCCCGGTCGAACACCGTGCCCTTGCCGAGGTAGGAGGCGATCGCGATGCGATCGCCGCTGCGCGCGTGGGCGCGAGCGAGCGTCCACCCGCACAACCGCCCGTAGGCGGACAGGCCGGAGGGCTTCATCCGCTCGACTTCCGCCGAGCCCTTCCAATCCTTCAGCTGACGACCGTAGAAGTCGCGGTTGCCGCCGTCGATTCCCTCCGCGACGTGCAGCCAGCCGAGGAAGATGTCGCTCGAGGCCTGCATCAGCCGCTGTCCGGCGACGACGCGCTCGCCGTGGTTTACGAACTCGCTGGGGCCGAGGAACTCCTCGAGCACCGAAGCCTCGGCCTCCTTCAGCTGCAGGAACAGCGGGTCCTGACCGTCCCGGCCGAGCATCAGCGCGATCCACGCGCGCGTGCCCACGCTCCCAACGCCGACGACCTTGCGCGCGATATCGGTCAGCTGGAACTCCTCCAGGAGCACGCGCCGGTCGTACTCCAGCGTCTGGCGGTAGGAGCGCAGCAGCCCGTGCAGGCCCTCGAACATCTCTTCGCGTTCGTCGCCCCGAGCGAGGTCATCGATCGGCACGATCAGCGGCGGTTCGGCGACGATCCGCGCCTCGCCGTCCACGATGTGCGTCAGTTTGGAAAAGGCCGACATGCTGTCCTTCGTGCGCGCCTTCGCGAGCGCCTTCTCGGTCCGCTTGACCTGTGCCGGTTCGAGCTGGGACCCCAGTTCCTTGAGCGCGGCCTCGATGTCCAGGTGGGAGTACCAGACGTCGAGGTTGTTCATCGCCGCGAACCCCGCCATCGCGGTGCGGTAGGACGCGACGGTGTCCAGCACGGCCTGCTCCTGAGCCTTGACCGCGAAGCCGTTGTCCTGCGCGGCGATCAGCATACTCACGGCCAGGCGCTTGACGTCCCACTCCCACGGACCGGGCAACGTCTCGTCGAAGTCGTTGAGGTCGAACATCAAACGGCGCTCGGGCGAGGCGAACACGCCGAAGTTCGACAGGTGCGCGTCCCCGCAGCACTGCACGCTCAGCCCCGAGCGCGGCGTCGCCGCCAGGTCGCCGGCCATGATCATCGCCGCGCCCCTGTAGAACGTGAACGCCGACACGAGCATGCGCCCGTAGCGGATCGGCACCAGCTCGGGCACGCGCGTCTTGGCCTGGCGTTCGAGCACCTTCACCGGATCGAGGCGATGCGGCGCGGGCTCGAAGGAGGCGTGGCTCGAGCGCGGAACCTCCGCGCGCGCCGCCTTGCCGCGCGCCACCCGCTCGGCTACGCTCAGATGCGGGACCGTCGATAGTGCATCGCCGACCGTCGCCATGCTCAGACCATACTCCTACGTTGGCGCCGCGCGACCGCGACGTCGCGGTCGCGACCTCGCGTGTCGTGGGCGCACGTATGGCTGCGCTGCGGCTACTACCTAACGGCGCCGCCCGCGGAGTTGAGCGCGTACCAGCGCCCGCCGAACACGGATTCGCCGACGTAAGAGGTTTCGCCCGGCCCCGAGTCGCCGCTGTAGAGGTAAAGAGGATGACCGGCGTAGGTCACCTGCGTCTTGCCGCCCGGCAGCCTGGTCGTGGACAGCAGCGAGGCGCGTACGCCGGGACCGGCCGTCGGCCTGCCGCTGGTCTGCAGCGCCGGCCAAGTGCCCGAGCATTCCCTGATGTGCACACACGTGTTGGCGCTGGAGTGGTCGTGGGTGAACTCATACAGCGTGAATCCCGACGAGGTGGCCAGGATGTTGCCCAGGCGCGTGTGGCGCAGCGTCACCTTGGCGGAGCGGGCGGTGTGTGCCGCAGGGACCGTGCCCTGCGCGATGGCGGCGGTGAAGACGCTTACCGCGCCGGCCAGGAGGGCGGCCAGGAAGATGTGGGTTCGCTGCATGGAGGTTCCTCCGAATATCGCTGGTTGTGGTCCCCAGAGCGCGCGGGTCACGAGCTTGGGAGATTACGGTCTTCGCCAAGCAAGACGCCGGAGTATCGAGAACCTTCCCCCGCCTCGGCCGCGGCGGGCGGCGAGTCCTTGGAGCGGGGGCCACGCCGCACATGTCGCATGCGGCGCGGCCCCGGTGCGTCAGTCGCGCTCGACGACCATGAATTTGTTGCCGTCTGGGTCGCGGAAGAAGTACATCGGCGGCACGGGGTCGCCCATGCGCATGACCTCCGCGTCCACGTCCACGCCCTGCGCCTGCAGGCTCGCGTGACTGGCCTCGGCATCATCGGTGGCCCAGCCCACGCGGGTCTCGATCCCGACGGGTTCCCCCTCGCGGGGAGCGACGATCGCGAGCGTCGTCGAGGCGCCGGCGGGTGCCACTTCGACCCAGCGATCGCCGTTGCCGAAGGGGATGTCGCTGCGCTTCTCGAATCCGAGCTTCTCGACGTAGAACTCGATCGCCCGGTCCTGATCCGAGACCGGGACGACCACGGTGCCGATCTGGCTGATACGGGTGCTGGTCGTGGTGTTGCTCATTGTCGATCCTCCTTCGTAGGGGCTCTGCGGTGCGGACGGGCGGTGAGGCTAAAACTAGTCGGTCGCGCCTGTCGAGCGGTTACCCGCATGTGTCGGCCCGCAACCACATCGGTTGATACCGTCGAGGTATGTGCAGAAACATCCGAACGCTCTACAACTTCGAGCCCCCAGCGACCGAGGATGAGGTGCGTGGCGCCGCCGTGCAGTACGTGCGCAAGATCAGCGGCTTCAGCAAGCCCTCGCAGGCGAACGCCGCCGTGTTCGAGCGCGCCGTCGAGGAGGTCGCGGAGGTCTCCAGGCGGCTGCTCGATGAGCTGGTCACCGCGATGCCTCCGAAGGACCGCGAGGTCGAGGCGGCCAAGCGCAGGGCTCGCAGCGCGCAGCGATTCGCGGCGTAGCCGCGGCGAGACACTTCGCTTCTCTCCCCGACGCGGGCCGGGCGGTGCCCGGCGATGCGCTCAGGCGCCGTTCGGCACGCAGCACAGCTGGGCCGATCCCGTCGCCAGCAGCCTGCCCGCGGTGTCCCATACGCTCCCGTTGACGCCCATCAGACCGTGGCCGGCGACGCTGCACTCGTGGTCGATCAGACCCCAGATCTCCCAATCCTCGGACAGGTGCGCGAGATACCCGCCCTCCTGCGTCTCGACGTGCGTGGCACGCTCGAGGTCCGAAGCGTTCGCGGTCATCCGGCCTCCCCCCAGACCGTCGCGAGCAGCGACCGAATGCCGCCGTGGTCGCGATGCTCACACAGGTAGATGCCCTGCCATGTCCCCAGCGCGAGCCGGCCCCCGCCGATCGGCAGCGTCAGCGACGACCCCAGCAGCGAGGCCTTGATGTGCGCGGGCATGTCATCGCTGCCCTCCAGCGTATGCGTCCACAGCGCGCTGTGCTCGGGCACGGCGTCGCTGAACCAGGCCTCGAAGTCGCGGCGTACCTCGGGACTGGCGTTCTCGTTCAGCGTCAGCGACGCCGAGGTGTGCCGGATCAGCAGGTGCAGCAGGCCAACCCCCACCTCCTGGAGCTCCGGCAGCTGGGACAGCACCTCGCGCGTCACGAGGTGAAATCCGCGGCCCCTGGGCTCGAGCGTCAGTTCGCGTTGCAGCCACATAGGCTCACACCGTAAGTCAGTGGCGATCTTCCCGGTCTCCAGTGGGCGCGGCGGGTTTCGAACCTGCGACCTCTCGCGTGTGAAGTCTGGCGAGGGTCCTGCCGTCTACTGCGACGTGTTGCTTTTCGGTGTGGTTGAGCCACTTTCGCCCCGTCCGAGCCCTCGGCCTGTCGCGGTCCGCTGCCGCCTGTCGCTTCCATGATGCTTCCACACATCGCAGGGATCGCCTGCCACGAAGCCAACCCGGCGATGGCCGTCGAAGTGGCCGATCATGTCGGACCCTCCGAGATTGCAGGACTGCTCGACTAGGCGTACCATTCGCCAGCATGGCACGCGCACTGATTCGATACTCCTTTAGCGACGAGAGCAGCAACCAGAGTGGTAACGAGGTCGTCAAACGGCTGAAATACGACGCCGGATTCGAGAAACACGGCCGCACAGCCTGTCTCGAAGCCGACGCCCCCATCGCTGACATCGTCATAGCGCTCAAGCGCGCTCTTGACCTGGCCGAGCGACCATTGGCTGGCAGCCTCGACCACATGTGGATCTACATCGACCAATCCGGCGGAAAGTCTCTCGACTGATGCCGAACGGAAGCGATTCGACGGACGCCTTACACGTTTTCGTCGGCGGCTGGTAGCAACTCCACAACGTTCTGCGGCGCTCTGGTCGCTTGCTGCGCCCCGTTTGCGTCTCCGTAGAGCTTGGCAAGTCTGCTTCGGCGGTCTTCGCTCCGACGCGCGGCATCGAAGGCATGGACGTAGATCCGTTGTGTGGTTGCCACGCTCGAATGGCCCAGCCGCGCGCTGACCTCCTCGATGTCCCAGCCTTGCGCGATCAGGGCACTTGCGTGGGAGTGGCGCAGATCATGGAAGGTCGGCGCAGGCTGGACGATAGCTCCGTGGCGATCTTCGACGGCTCCCAGGTCGGCGCGCTTGACTGCGCGGGCAAGGACTCGCCCGCCGATGTTGCGGTGATCGTGCCCTGAGCCTGTGCGGGTCGTGAACAGAAGCTCATGTGGAGCGTTGTGTGCCGTGGCGATCTTGTGCTCCCGTAGTTTGCCGATGAGGCTGGGCGTGACCTCCAGCACGCGCCGGGACCTCTTGGTCTTGAGGGGTACGCGCTTGCCCTTTCGGTCGAGCTGATGCGTGAACTCGATCGTCTGATCATCGAAGTTGACATTTTCCCAAGCGAGTCCAAGTGTCTCGGCGAGTCGGCATCCCGTCTCGGCTGCCGTGTCGAAGATCACGCGATGCTTTGGGTCCACGGCGTCGAGCAACTTCTCCAACTCATCCGAGTGCATGATGCGCTTCGGCTTCTCATCGTCGCTGCTTGGACGCTCGACACGATCAAGCAGGGAGACGGGATTCTGTGCGGTCAGGCCAAGGTGTCGGGCTGCATACGTGAAGACCGACGAGAGCACGGTCATATGACCCTTGATCGTCCAGCCCTTCAAGTCCTCGGTCTGCTTCTTGCTGACGTACTTGGCGACATCGGTAGGCGAGATATGAGTCATGCGCTGTCTGCCGAAGTGGTCGCGCAAATGCTTGAGTGCAGCGCCATAGGCGTTCTGCGTTCCAGGTCGGAGCTTGACCACGCGGGCATCCCACCACGCATCGGCGGCGGCGTTGAAGGTCAAGCGCGGATCACTGGCAACGCGCTCACCACGAGCACGCTTGGCGTGCTCCTGCGCCAACGCAGCCCGAGCGGCCTTGATCCCACCTTCGACCACGCGCCAGCGCTGCTTGCCCTGCGCGTCCCGCCAGCCGATCTCCAGTCGATCGTCCGGGCGCTTGTAGATGCCGGGCTCTACGCGAACCCGGCGCGGAGTAGCGTTACTCATTGCGGTTGACCTCCTGGGGTCGATCGTCACGCCCCCGGTCTGCGGAAACAGATGCGGGGGCACCATCGTTGTTGAAGCAGACATTATATAGACCTCTTACTTAGATAGCAAGAGGACATCTAAAAGATACTGCAAATAAGCATGTTTTCGATGATCTGGAAGCAGCATGGAAGCGTCTTTCTGGACTCCATCACCACTCCCCCCAGGGGGTCCTCGTTTCGACCCTCGCGTGTTCGTGCTCCCAGCGATGGTGTAGAGCACGCGTCGGCGCTCAGACTCGTGCTACATCGTCTCGGGTCTTGAAGCGGGCGCGATAATTCGCTCTGCAATTCCACGGATGCCGGGGACGAAGAATCGAGCAGGGACACCCATCGGGTCCATTCAGAAATTGCTAGAGGGGCCTCTCCGTGGCCGACAGGATAGGCGCTACGTCCTGTAGGGCTCAGCCGGGCGGAGAGAAGTCGATGCCCTCGAAAAGCCGCCCAGCGGGCACTTGAAGCGCTTCAGCGAGGATGACGATAGTCGGGAAACGCGGCGCTCGATTAGCGCGCTCCATCTTCGAGATCGCCGTCGTATGCAGCTTCGTATGGCGCGACAGATCCTCCTGCGACCAGCCGCGCTCCTTGCGCAAAACCTTGAGATTGGCCGCAAAGCGCTCTTGTGGACTCACGATCCGTGAGCTTCGGGGAGCTACGCCATAAAGCCAAGAGACATATCGTCAAGTTTCGTATATGCTACGTGCCCAACCTCAGCTACAGCTCTCCATGCGACGCCCATCTCTCTCAACCGTGATTTTCCTCGCAGGTCTCTTGCTGTTGGCGCTACCGACTGGAGTACTCGCGGACACGATCCATCTTGAAGTGTCGCCGAGCAACCCTCCGCGTGGGGGCAATATGAATGTCATGGCGTCAGGATCAACCTCGTCTGCAAACGACGAGATTCGGGTCGCCTCTCCACCTTCGGGCGGCCCGTGTCCAAAAGAATATCCAGGCTTTGATGTAGAACTACAGTGGGTGAGACCGATATCAGACGGTACATATGCAGCGACTCCAACATATAACACAGGTTTTTACTTTCTTGAAGGTTCCGGCGTTGGGACGGTGATTTGTGGGTATCTCACACGTTTTGAAGAAGATAAAGAAAACTATACTGGTAAAGAAGTCACACTCGCATCAACAGAACTACAAATTGTATATGGCCCGTCAAAGGCAGAAGTAGAAGGTGCCGAAGCTGCAAAACGTAAATACGAAGAAGAAGCTCCCGCGCGCCAAGCTGCGAAAGAAGCCGCAGAAGCTCAAGCAAGAACAGCCGCCGAAGCAAAGACTAGGGAACTAGCCGAACAGGCTCCCGTGACCTTTCTTCGTGTAAAGACCGTTGGGCATCCCGACCTCAATGGCAGCGAAGCTGGCCACACGATGATCGCCGTCGCCACGAATCCCTACGCGCACGTAACGATCATCGTCAATCATCACGCGGGGACGTTCCACTACCGCGCACCGGGCAAAGGTGGCGCAGAAATCCGGTGGTCCTGCGGTCATCCCGGCCTCAGATACAGCTACGTGGTCACGGCAGCTAGGGGTTCTGGGGCTTTGCTCAGACGCTCTGGACACTTCAAGATGGCTAGCTCTGCGTGGTGTGCCGCCGAACGCAAGAAAGAAAAGCAAGAAGTCGAAGAACGAAAGCGCAAAGAACAATCACCCGAAGGCAAAATCGAACATGCCGAGGAAGAATACTGCGAAAAGGTCATCGGTGGAGAGCCGGGAGCCTTCGTCATCGCCGCTGGCCATATATATCTCAACTGCCATTACAAAGGTGTACGGATTGTGGTTGGCGAAGGAGTCGTCTGACTTCATCGCTATTTTTCCGGTTCCTGCCTCCGGGAAGTATCTTGATTCTGTAGGTCTTTGTATCTTCTAGGCTGATTTTCCGAGTGCGCGTTCGAGCACGGTCTGCTGTGAACTTTATGATGCAGAGCTAATGGCGACACTAATGATGATTCGATGTTTCCGTGACGAGAATATCTATAGTTAGTCATTAGGTTCCATAGGTTTATCGCCTTTCCGAGCCCAATCGAGATGAGATAATCGCATTAGTAGTGATACGTGAGGGAGGTTGTAGCACGCGACAATTGCCGTCACCGTGATCCTACCTTCCGGCCGGAGCACATACCACCGACGCTATTCAGTGGATATACCATACTGCACTTGTATTCACTTATTTCGTTATCTGCTAGCGCTCAGTATCGTCATCAGTCTCTCGCAAAAGTAGAGGTATATCGGCCAATGCTCGTCTTTCACGACCAAGGTTCGGATTGTCTTCTGATTCTCTTGCAAGTTGTAGGTAGTAAAGGTTTTCATGGAGTTGTTTCACGTCGGCTTTGGTAGGGGCTCCGCTTTCTTGGAGTTCCGAGTAACAAGTAAAGCAGATATATAATTCGTAATTCTCCCGATAGTCGATTTCGAGAGAAGGATCATGCCCTGTTGAGCATCCATTGATCGCGCATACAGTCGGACTGCCGTAAGTGGGTTGAGATGGTATCACGAGTTCTAGTCCCTTTTGGATATCGGGTAGAGATATTACGGGGCGGTGGGATCTTTAGTGTCTCTTATGTCTTTTCCTTACTTCATACACAAAGGAAAGACAATACTTTATTGATTCCTTTTCAGCACAAAATACACATATACATTCTTTGCGCTTGGCAAGATATACCATTTCCTTATTCTTCTTGAGGACGCCGCTGCATTTACAACAGATGGTTTCTTTCTGTACGAATGTTAGCCAATATATTTCTGAACTGGTTGCACTTCTCTTTCTTCTATTGCTAATAATCTTTGCTTTTCTTAGTTTTTCTCTATCGTGATAAGTCAAACCTTACTCCATACATAGCTATTTGACACTCTTTTGGGCATCAAGTGATCTGCCCTCACGCGAGAGAATCTGCCCAAGCCATATAGAACTTGAACTAAAGATCCCAACCCCCATACGGGACGGCCCCACAACTTGACGGAGTATCTAATCTCCTTTAGCGGCCCCCGATAAGCCCTTCAACACGAGTTTGATCTGCTACTCATTGGCTTGTTGAATCGTCGTAGACCCAACACCTGAAGGAACCTAGTTCGTAATGTTGGCGAGAGCTATCCCGCGTCGCTTTTGCCTGCTAGAGTGTGCCTCGTAGAAATTGACCGCTAGATATTGTACCACTTCGCTGCCGTATGGGTGAATGCGTTTGCGGGCCTCGGCGGTTTACGCTTTTTCCGCCGGGGCCTTTTTCTTGACGGTAATCGCTTGCGCACAAAGGGGTAATCCGGTAAAATGGTAGGCGCGGTATGCCCGGCTCCCGAGAGTTCGCCACAGCACTTGTCGATGCGCTCGATGACGTTGCGCTGGACAAACTGGCGGATCGACTCGCGCCACGTCTGGTCGCCCGTGCGACGCATACCACGACACCACTGGAGGATCGGTGGCTGCCCACTGTTGAGGCCGCAGGCTACCTGGGTCTGTCGCTTCACGCTCTGCACAAGCTGACCGCTGCCCAGGCGATTCCGTTCGAGCAAGAAGGGCCGGGCTGCAAACTCTGGTTCAGACGGTCGGCGCTGGACGCATGGCGCGAAGCTGGCGGCGGGCGCTCAGTTGCTCGGCAGGTGGTCTAATGCTTCCAAACCGCTTCCATAGACCTCAAAAACGTAATCTACATGAGCAAAAACCTAATGGGCGCGGCGGGTTTCGAACCTGCGACCTCTCGCGTGTGAAGCGAGCGCTCTCCCACTGAGCTACGCGCCCTTGGGGGCTCAATATACCCGTAGGGAGCGGGGTTCCTGCGCCTACGCAGCCTCGCGCTCGATCGTCTTCGAGGGCGTCTCGAAGGCTCGTCTGCCAATAACTGCCACTTCAGCCCCCTCGATGAGCGCCCGGAGTTGGGCCTTCTCGTCCTCGCCGCGGCGCATCGCCTGGCGGTAGACGCGGAGCGCGAGCGCCGGGTCGGTGTGACCCATTTCGTCCATGACCACGCCGGGGTCCTCGCCGAGCGCGTACAGCAGCGAGCAGAACGTGCGGCGCAGCGAGTGCGGGGTGATGCGCTGCGGGAGCGGCACTGCGTCCAGCTTGGCGAGGTTCGTGTTCGCGCGCTCCACTGTCCTCTTGAGCACCCGCGAGCGGAAGTTGTTTGGGCTCGACCGACCGCCGGTGAGCGTCGGGAACACGAACCCGTCCAGTGTCGCCTGGGACCGGCGGGCACGCACGGCGACCAGCTCGTCTCTGAGTGCTCCGCGGAGCTTCACGCGGCGTCTGCCGGCGTCGGTCTTTGCCTCCCCGACGTGCAGCCATCCGGCCGCGAGGTCCACGTCTCGCCAGCGCAGCGCGCACAGCTCGCCGATCCGCAGTCCGGCGAACGTGAGCGTGGCGAGCATCGCGCGCCGCTCGATGTGCCGGCACGCTGGGTGCGCCTCGCGGTCCAGTTCGCCCGCGGCGTCCAGCAGAGCTTCGATCTGCGCGGCCGTCTCCAGATAGCTGCGGCGGGGTGCGCGTTCGCGGACCCGGCGTCCCCGTCCCTTCGCGGGGTTGCGCGCGATCAGCTCTCGCTCGACCGCGCCCTCCAGGATCACGCCGAGCAGCGTGACCGTCATATTGATCGACCGCGGCGAGAGTGGCTTGTCCTCGGCGAGCTTGCCGGCGATGTAGCGCTCGACCTGATCGAAGGTGATCCGATCGAGACGCAGACCGCCAAAGAACGGCAGCAGATGTGACTCCAGCCGCCAGCGGTAGTCGAGTCGGGTGTTCTCGGCGAACTGGCGCTCGTTGCGGACCTACCATTGCTCCGCGAGCTGGTGGAACGTTGGGACCGGCTCGGGCTCCGGCGGAGTCTCAATAGCCGGGGGTGGCTGCCACGTGCCACGCTCCACATCAGACATCACGTGTCGCAGTTCGCGCTCTGCTTCGCCGGCCGAGACGGCGCCAAGCGACACGAACCGCCGCTTGCCGTAGGCCGTGAACCGGAGTGCCCGGTAGGTTCGGCCGTCCTTGCCCGCGTGCTCGATGACCTTGCCTGTCGCCGGACGGGCCATCACGCATCACCACGTTCGGTCAGTGATCGCTCGATACTCTGAGCGAGTCGCATGACCCTTGCCTCCAACTCGGCGTCCTGCATGAGGGCTGAGAGAGGCACGCCGAGCGCGAGAGCGAGATCGGAGAGCTTGCCGCATGACGGGTTGCGCTCGCCCCGCTCGATACTGGAGACGTATGTCGGGTGAAGGTCGGCGCGCAGCGCGAGGTCTTCGATCGACAGGTCACGCGCTCGGCGCAGACGGCGCAAGACACGTCCCAACCCGGCAGGGTCAACGCGCACGCAGACGCTCGATCGCCGCGCGTCCGTGACGGTCACGGAATCGCCGTTCATGGCCGTTCTCCGAGGGTGTTGGCTTGGGCTCCGACGGCGGCGACGAACTCGCCCAGCGCGAGCACTCGCCGGATCGTGGCCTTGCCCTTCGCGGTGCCTACCGTCTCGGCTTCCTTCAAGTCGGCATCGCCGACGATCATCGCCACACCGAGCGCGTCGAGTATCGCCTGCCGGTGCTCGGACAGATCGACACTGACCCCTACGGCCGGGTCGGTTGCGCTCCAGCCGATCAGGTCAAGCAGCGCACGCACACGGTCGAAGTGCGCAAGCGGCTCTCGATACCACTCAGGATGCTGCTCGCGGCCAGCTTCGCCCACGACCTGCGCGATAGTCTCGGCGGCATCACCGATCCCACTGTGCAGCCCGCTTCGCAGGTGTTCCGCCATCTCGGCGGGCACGGTCAACATGGTGCTCATCTCGGTTCCTCCTTGTTGGAGGCCCCGAGAGAACGATCTGACGAGGGAGACAGCCCGCCGATGGCCGGTAGGGTGTCTGACGCGCCGGGAGCTTGTTCTCTCGGTGCCACGCCGGGGGCGGTATCCGCCGCGCCCCGGCACTTGATTTGCTGGTGATCGGAGGGTAGCGCAAATTAGACCAAAGCAACCCAACGATGCACCGACGGCTGAGGGCGACCAGCTCGCGCTCGGCCGTGGCCTCCGGGTGCTCCGCCGCCGCGCCGAACTGACGCAAGGACAGCTCGGGAGTCTGCTCGGCACCGACGCCACGTTCGTCTCGCGTGTCGAGCTCGGCAAGCGAGGTCTCCGCTGGCATACGCTCGCGCGCTTCCTCCGCGCGCTCGACGCCGATCTCCACGAGCTCGCCGACGCGATCGAGCAGGACGACGAGTAGCGGCGGGACGCGCGGCCCATCACGCGCCGCCCCGTGGTCGAACTGCAAGCACAGAGCCCGGTTCCGGCAGCCGATTGGGCAGACAACGCCTACGCGGTGCCGTTGGCGCTGCGGATTCGGCTCCAGCGCTTGTGTTTGAGCCCCGGGACTGCTTGCTCGCATAGCAAGCAAACGCCTCACGCGCCGCCTCCAGGTCGAATCTGAGACGGGGCTTGGAGCCGCTGCCGAGTCGGATCGCGCCAAGCTCAGCGGCGTGCGCGTAGACGTAGCTGCGGTCCACGCCGAGCGCTTCGGCGAGGGTTGTGGCGTCAACGAGACGACCGTGTGCCGAATCGGCGCGTAGCAGCTCGGCGACGCGGCCGGCGATCGCCTCGATGCTCGCTGGATCGAGCATAAGGCAGGCGATCACGCGCAATCCTTGCAGCCGACGTACTCGTCCTGAGCGGTGAGCTTCCAGAGGATCGAGCGTCCGTTCGTCCCGACGCGATATATGACCCCGGCGCGCTCAAGCCAGCTCAGTGCAGCGCGTACCTTGTCGTCGCCCAGATTGCAGTACGCCTTGGCGAATTCCCGCGCGAAGACGAACGCTTCATCGAGCGGAAAGCGTGCGTCCCGGAGACCCACGAACACGCGCATCTTTCCGGCGACGATGCGGGCCGCTTCGGGACACGGTTCGGGAAGCTCGACGGCCAGTGGGACGGGATAGTGCAGATGCGCCTCGAAGTCCAGACGCTCACGCCAGCGCGCAGCCTCCAGGTTGCTCAGGTGTCGCTCTTGGCCATAGGCGATATAGGCCCGAAGCTCACCAAGGCCAATGCCACGGTCCAGCCCGTCGCAGTGGTATTGCCAGAAGCCCGCCGTCGTTGGATGGACGCGCGCCTGATGATCGTGCCCTGGCAACACGCAAGCAAACGACTTGTACAGCGGGCTCTCGATGCCGAGTGCTCGGAGTCGAGCAGCCGTTTCGTCTCGATCTCCCACAGAGCCGTCGTGATCCCCACAGAGCCGTCCTGGCACCGAGGGGGGAGCAGACAGCTCTAATGCCTCTGAGGGCTCTGTGGGGACTACGGCAAGCTGTGGGCGCGGAGGCTCGTAATGAGAAGAAGAGGGGTCGCTGGAGGGGACCGACCGGAAGCGGGAAACATCGAGAGGTCGATCACGAGCGCTTGGACTCACGACGGATCGCCCCGTCTCGCGCGCTGCGTGCGCCTCTGTGCGTTTCTTCGGCGGCGGATGAGGTAGAGGCTTGTCCAGAAGTCTCGCGCCGGCTCAGCGGCGCGTGCGCGACTCGCGGCAGCGCGACACCCGGCACCGCAGAAGCGCGCGTCCTTACGCCGGTGAGCGAGAGACCCGCCACAGAAGGCGCAAACCCTCACGTAACCACTCCCGATAGGAGACGGCGAGCGGCTACATTGTCGTCAGCGGGACGCCGGGCGGGTTCGCCCGGCCCAGGTTCGTCGGGGTCGTTTGGAGCCCGCGCCGACCGTCGGCGCCGGCACGCGCGCCCCGGACGGGAAGCACGTCCTCGACGCCTCATCGGCAAGACGCGCGGAGCGAGACCGCACGTGCGACGCAGAGTCACCGTGCCGGGCACGAGAAGACCTGGATGAGCGATCGGAGTGGCCGCTCTCGCCAGTTCACCCCTCGTTGTGATGGGGCCTCCTTGGGCTTCGATCTCGGCGAGTCGGCGGCGCGCGGTCTCGATCTCCCGCAGGCCCTTGACCTCTACTTCCACACCCGAAGCCCGCAGTGCCTCGCGTGCGAGGTCGTCAACAAGACCAGGCAACCGTTTGCATGCGCGCCGAAGAACACGGTGCAGGTCGGCATGACCTTCGCCCAGCGCCTGCTCACGCAGCCTGGCATGGAAGTCTGGATATGAGCGAAGGACGAGTCGGTCCAGGGCCGAGCGATCGAGCCGATACGCAAGCTGTGCAGCCTCGCAGCGAGAGCGCGGGATCAACCGAAACCGCTCGATGCGAGGCTCGCTGCCATGCGGGGCAACGTTGACCTCGACCTCCCATTCGGGCGAAGCTACATGACCTGCCTCATCAACCGCAGCGACCCGCTCGCGGGCGACCCTGCGCTCTCGACCGGCGGTCTTTAGCCTATGCCGGGCCAGGCGATTCACCGCGTCGTCTCGATGAGTAGAGGCTCTTCATTGCGCTGGAAAACATGCTGCCAAAGCGATCGGACGCTACCCATAGCGCACCGCCCGCTCAGCGAACCGAGCGGGCGGCATGAAGAGCCATCGCAGAGACGACGACTAGAGAAAAGCTTACGGTGGGCCACGGACGCTGCTGCCCTGACTGCGGCTATGCCGCCAGAAGCTCGCCACCGTGTAGCTGCCGCGTGGTCTATTGCCGCCGCGTTGGACCCGCTCGTAACATGGCATCCCGGTGTCTTTCGACAACATGATCCGGGTCATCGTCGGAACCGCTCCAGGGCCGCGCTCCGGCCTGTGGCGGATCTTCACGAGTGACGACGACATCTACGTCCAACACGACGGGATGCGAAAGGACCTCAAGACGAGCCTGCACAAATCGGGAGCCAGCCACCATGCCTGGACTCCGGGTGGAGTCGAACGATGGAAGCCCGACGGCGACAGGTACATGATGAAATGGGGCGAGCCGGAGGACTTCGCGCCCGGCGGGAAAATGCTCCTGGGAATCGTCCTCCCCACCGATCATCTCACGGTGCCGGACAATGAGCCGCCGCTTGCCAAGCGGGAAAAGATCACCCTCCTAGACCCCGCTCCGCAAGGCGAGGCGACGATGCTTTCCATCGTGCTCACGGCACCTGGAACGCGGCTGATGGCCCCCGAGAAGCAGCCGTCATCTCTACTTGCGCAGTGGTCCCTACCCACCCGAGGGACGGTGTGGGTAGTGGGCACGCAAGGGCCTTGGGAGGGATTTCAGGCCGCCGTCGTCGCCGCGCTCCCGCACATGCGGGAGCAACTCGAAGCGGGCATCGGTCACACGCTTGTCCCCGGGGAGAGGAACGAATCCCGCGCCGTCCTCTGGACCGATCTAGACGAAGCGGGCGTGCCCCACATGATCGAAGTCGGCGTCGAATACGGACGGCGCTGACGGCTCAGCTCGATCGTCGCCAGCAAGGAACGCGCCCGCCACGTCCCCAGCACTGTGCAGCGCAGACGTGGTGGCCACTGGCGTTGTGACGAGCGTCCGCGCAACGCCCTGACGCAAAGAGCGGATGAGCGTGGCCCACGTCAGCATCCACAGGTGGTGGCCCAACCGCTACAGGCCGCCACGACCTCCGCATCCACCGGCGCACCCGGCGGCAACGCCTTGAGCCCCGACCACTCCGCGACCTTCGCCCGAACCTCCTGTGGCGTTACCGACTGATCTTCAAGCCCGTCAAGCAGGCCGCCCAAGAGCTCGGCCGCTTCCCTCACTTCGAGCGTGAAGCGCATCGTTCCGAACTCGCGTGGCAGCACGCCGGCCGCCTGCATCAACTCCCGCACATCACGCGCCAGCCGTCGCCACTCGCGCATCGCCGCGACCACCACGCGATCGTTGTCGCTGCTCCGCACCAGCCCGACCATCGTGTCCCGCATCACAATCAACTCGCTCAGCATCGACTCGACCAACTCCACCGGATCGTGTTCGAGCGGACGCACCGCATCCCCCTCTTGTACGTGCTCAAGATAGTCGTTGACGACCGCACGCAACGCGCGCTCGCTGCGCCCGTCGCGCTCCACAATCTCGCTCCAGGGCAACCGTTCTATGAGCCTGTAATGGATTACCCAGCGGTCGGCGACGTTCTTTTCCCATCCTGACTTGAACCGGCCCTTGCTCGCGGAGCGTGCGCTGCGCGGTGTCTTCCGCGCGGTCTTCGCCGGCGGCTTCGGGGAATCCTCGGTGCGCTGCACCAGCCCGCGCTTGCGTGTCATCTCGGAAGCTGATTTGCCGGTTACTGCCATGCCGGTCACGCTACCGGCCGACGGCGACGCGCTCGACGCGGCGACAGCGTTTAGCCCACGACGCCTTCGCCAACGATCACGACTTCTCCGGTGACGCGCGCACAGCGGGTGTAGACGTGCCCGGCTGCTGTGAAGGATTCCTCAGCGTTGCCGTTCAGGACCCGTTCGCAGTATTCAGCCTCGCCGACTTCGAGCTTGTGGCGTGGTGATCGTTCTTCGCGCGCTTCGCGTTCGGCCGCACGATGGTTGGCGGCTTCCTGTTCTTTACGCTTGCGTTCGTCGGTGGCCCTGAGCGCGCGGCAGCGCGCGGCGGTCATGGGCTGGAACTTCCCGGTGCGCGTGAGGCTCGCACCGTAGGCGTCGGTGGCCGTGATCGCGTAGCTGTAGACGCTGCCCGGAGCGCTGCAACTCCACGGCACGACGATCTTGCCGGACGATCTCGCGCCAACGCTTACGCGCTTGTTCAAGGTGTGGCCGTGGTGCCTAAGCACGACGCGCAGAACCGCGTCGGGCGTGACGCTGACGAACAGCTCCGTCGCGCCGGGCTTTGCGGCCGTGCTGCCGGCGTGCGAGCGCACCGTGACCGTCAGCACTGTCAGGTGGGGCGCGGGCGGGAGAACGTCGAAGACGGCCGAACCCGTCCCGTCGGGCTCAGATTCGCTGACAACTCTTTTCGTCCCGAGTTCTTTCATGGACCCGGACTTCATCGAGATAGCCGCAGAGCATGAAGTCGCCAGCGCTCGCAGGCGTGACGCTATAGGTCTGGGAAAAGCTGCCTGCCGATACCGGCGCGCTACCGAGAACAGATGCGTCCTTGGGTTCTTGCTCGTAGGCGTCGGCTTCACTCGGACACTTCGAGCCGGGGACGATATACACCGTCAGCTTGCCGGCCGCTTCGATCGCGCCCGACGCCGTAATCGACTCGGCCACGCCGATTGTCGGGCTGGAACTGACGGAGAAGCTGATCGTGCCCGTTGCTCCCGCGAGCGCCAGCGGCGCCAACACGGCGGCGACCGCCATCGTCGCTACCCCGGCGATGAGCCATCGTCGCATCCTCACCGTCCTCCGACTCCAGCCGGCGGTGGGCGGACGTGTGCGAGGCACGACTTGCTCGTAGGCACCGACATCGAAGCGCGATCAGTCCTCAGCCGTCGTTCGTAGGACGATGAGCGCCGTGTTGCGACCGAACGGCCACCAGAACGCGAAGTCCACGGCGTAGCTCACCGCGATCACGTTCTCTGAATCGAACGGCGCCAACACCTGCGCAACGCGCTGCGCCAGCTTGTCCTTCGTTGACGCCTTCACGGTGAGCACGGCCCACTTCTTCATCGCCCCTGCTCCCTGCTCACGAGCGCGTCGCCAGAGCGCAGGCAATGGGCCGTTGCGCTCGATGGCCAGTCGAGAGCTCCGTGGCGGTCGTTGGGCGTGTGGCGATCGGCGAACACGATTGGGCTGTAGAACGTAACACGATTGGGCTGCAACGTGCAGTCCGTGTCTGCACCTGATCCGCTTCTCACCGGCCTCGGCGAGGCCATCCGAGACCTACGTGACGAACTCGGCATCTCCCAGGAGCGCCTGGGCCTCGACAGCGGCGTCCACCGCAACTACATCGGCGGCATCGAGCGCGCTGAGCGCCGACCAACGCTCGCCACGGTGGCGACGCTGGCGGCGACACTCAACGTCCGGCCGTCCGAGCTGATCGCCCGAGCTGAGGAGCGGGCTGAGCATCATGGAGCGGCCTGGCCAGAAGCTGACCGAGGTAGCACGGGGTAGCACGCTGGCGCTGAGGTGGCTGACTACTGCGCGATGTCTTTGCCCGCAACTCGCGCCCTGATCTCGCCGTCTCCAGACAATCGGCCACCTGTACGAAGATGTCCGGGGCGTCGGGCGCGTCGGCGAGCGCGGCGGGACGGCTATGAGGGCTACGCTCCGCAGCATGAATGGCGCGAGAAGGGCGCGAGCGGGCCCTCCGGCTGGTCCCGCGAATCCGATCGAATCAGAGCGAGACTGGCGTGAACGTCAGGGTGATGCGCCCTCGAATCGGACCGTCCCGGCCCGTCGCACCGCAGCCTCAATAAACGCTGTGCTTGATCGTGTGAAGTCGTCAGCCGCTCTGCCAATGAGTTCAAGTGACGCCGCGAAATCCTGCTGCATGTCCAGTAGTTCGACCTGCTGCCACATCGCGTGCATAGCCGTGGCCGTTCCCTGCGCAGCCACCGCTATCGAGTCGTTCCCGCCGAGCCGCACCTGTAGGCGCATCGTCAGGGCGAGTAGCTGTAGACCGATCTCCTTAGCCGGGTCCGCCTTCTCCTTTACCTGCTGTTCGAGCGTTGAGCGAATGTGGCGGGCGGTCTGTGCAAGCAGGACCATGTCGTCTCTCGCGCTGCGGCCGCGGTCGAGCGCGACCGCAAACTCATCGAGGAGTAGCCGCAGGTCCGTCAGGTCGGCAAGCTCGCGGGCGTGGTCAAGTTGCCGCTTCTGCCCCTCACTCCGGGCGTCGAGTTCTCGCTTCTGCCGGTCAGTCTCGGCTGACAAACGCCGACTCGTCGTGTAGATCGTCACACCCGCAAGCCCAAGCCCGGCGAGAAGCGTGGCACCTGCTGTGATCCCAGCTACACCCTCTGCGGTGGCAAGCACGAGCAACGACGCTAGGCGACCCGTCGGACGCTCATCCCACGACGCTGGGCTTCTTGCCAGGAGTCCACGCGGCTAGACTTGACGGTGTCCTCAACGAAGGGAGGTTCTGATGCTGGAGCACATCCTGAGGACGCCGGAAAACCCACACGCGGGATAACCACGCCCATCCGGCTGCCCGGAGTCGGTCGAGCAGGACCGGGGGAATTGGGACTATGACGTGGCCTCGCGGCATGGCGAGCCGAACTTTGCGGACTGTCGGGTGCCTGCTCCCCCGACGGTCCGTTATCCAGGCATCGTCCTGGCGGGACCGGCCTAGTAGATGTTCTGCGGGCAGGCCAGCGACGGTCTGCGAGGGCCAACTGGCAGCCCTGCCACTATCGCCCGGAATCGCCCCCAATCCCCCGCCATCGAGTCGCTGACCCCCTAGACGCCGGCTGCGGCGAAACCCACTGTCAATGCGGGATTCCGGCCATCGGCCCCCCGACCCCTGAGCCGCGTGTGAAGCGAGCGCTCTCCCACTGAGCTACGCGCCCTCGTAGCCCGATTCTACGGGCTCTGAGGCATGTCCACGGTGCCGGGCTGCGACGCTATGGAAACTTGCGCCCCGACCGCGGGCCGCAATCACCCCCAGGTCCGGGAAGCCGGGGAGCGGTGGGCTCCCGGCGAGTCGCCACTTCCCATCCCGCTATAGGTTGCGCACGCGGCGGCCTATCTGTCGGTCCCGCGGGTAGCCTGCGGACTCCCAGAACGCCGACGCGATCTCGTCCTCGTATCCGACTAGGACCGTGATGCGGTGGGCGCTCTGCCGGCGCAAGTGCTCCTTGCCAGCGCGCACGAGCGCCAGGCCGACGCGGCGGCGGCGGTGCTCGCGGAGCACCGCGAGCCGGTACATGTTCTCTCGCCAGCCGTCCCACGCGGCGATCAGCACGCCCACCAGCGCGCTGTCGGCGTCGGCGACGAGCAGACTTCCGGGTGTCTCGGCGAGGAGCCGGTGGACATCCTCGATCCGATCGGGGATGGTGCGTGCGTGCTGCGCGCCCCTGCCCACAGATCGAGGATCGCCGGCGCCTCGGCTGGTCGGGCGGCACGCACGGTGTACTCCTGCTCGCTCAAGCTCTGGCCCGCATTATGGCGGGTCCTGGAGGGGGTTGCAAGGCGTCCTCGGACGTGCTACCCAGATCCATCTCAAACCACAACCGAGTGGTCGGACGAGCGTGGTAACGCCCGGCCTGCGACGCCGAAGGACCACGCCCTTCGACGCCACGATGACACCGTAGCTGCTGCTCGCGGTCGTTTCGTCGCGCTCGTCTGCGCTCTTCCTTCGCGCGCGCGGGAAAGGAGCAGGGCGCCGTGCGCATGTCAGCACTTCCCATCCAGCGGAGCGGTGAGGACCTCGGCCGCGCTATCCGCCGCCGGCGCCGGGCGGCACACATGACGATCGAAGACCTTGCCTATGACGCGGACATGCACCCAACCTACCTGTCGGGATCGAGCGTGGGATACGCAATCCGAC
The DNA here is from genome assembly GCA_035948355.1 of Solirubrobacteraceae bacterium. GTDB lineage: Bacteria > Actinomycetota > Thermoleophilia > Solirubrobacterales > Solirubrobacteraceae > Palsa-744. The sequence goes on along the minus strand of DASZJF010000030.1, from coordinate 72,872 downwards.
GTGGAACAAGCTGTGTGCCCTGGTACGTGTGCTGAACACGCCGCCTGTCGAACCTTGTCCGCGACGCCGAAACGGAGGCGCAGCTCTCATCACGGATGCGAGTAGCACGTGGTGAGCTTGGTCTATCGGAAGGCTTTGGTTGACGCGATGCAAAGGAGCCATCGACCATGACCAGCATCGCCGCCCCATCGCCGCGCACTGGACGAGACTCGCGGTGATGGATAAGTCGGGGCGGCCGTGACAGCGCTCGTCCCGACCATTCGATTGTCGATCTTGCCGGATGAGGTAGCACGTTCCGAGGACGCCTTGCAACCCCCTACATGCTCCGCCAAGCGCGTCGAGCGCCGAAGTCGGAGACATCGCTATCGCTCGCGACTCCGTCCATCTCGCCAGATCTCCGCTCCAGTGCTGACGATCCCTTGCCTCGGCCTGATAGACGGTGATCGCATCTCGGTGCCTAGGCGCAAAGGGAGTAGCGTCGCTTGTCAGCCGCCGTGATCTGGCTGCTGGAGGTGAGCATTGGAGGTACGGTGTGAGCATTACCACAACCGCACAGCGGGGCCCTCGATCGCAAGTTCGATGTGTCGGCTTGCTGAGCTTTGTCCAATCTTGCTGTAGGGGGTTCGAGGGGGGCTAGCGTGGCAAATCGCCGTCGATCCGTGCGTAGAGCGATGGCTGACCCCCGAGCAGCGCATGCTGCGAAGCGTTTGGGGCGTGCCAAGAGCAACTCGCTGTGGTTTCGCGCCACGCTCACGGGCGTCATACTCGCCGTAGCTGTACTTGGGGCTGTCCTGGTTGCCGGCGCGAGCAGCAATCAGGACGGTCGCATAGATCGTGAAGTCAGTGCGGTGCTGGTTGGGATACCTCAGGACGGCCAAACACTAGGTGCGCCCACCGCGCCAGTGACCCTACAAGTGTTTGCAGAACTCGAGGACCCTAGCAGCGATAGCTGGTTCCTTAATGACCTTCCCGCGATCCTCCGTGAGTTCGTACGCACCAACCGTCTCAAGATCGAATACCGCTCCTTCAAGACAAACACAATCAGCTCTGAAACGTTCGTCAAGCAACAGGCCGCAGCCCTCGCCGCAGGCGCGCAAAACAAGCTGTGGAACTATGTCTACACCTTCTACCGCGAGCAGGGTAAAGAGTACACGCCCTACGTAACTGAAAACTACCTCGACAACATGGCGCGTCAAGTCCCTGCGCTAAACATTAAGCAATGGGACAGAGACCGTAACGCTGACCCGCGCATCGAACAAGTAGTAGAAGAAGACCAGCAGGGCAGGGCCGATGGGAACCATGTCACCCCAGGATACCGGATAGGACGCACCGGCGGGGCACTTCGATACTTCACGGGCAGCAACTCCATTATCTATACCCACCAAATACACGCCACCACCTTTGCCAGTGCCGAAGACATCGCCAAGGCTATCGGCCAAATCCACTAGACCAGCAGGAGAAGGCTTCCGTGTCACGAGCGCGTCAGGCGAGACGTAAGGAGAAGCAGAAGCAGCAAGAGGTGACGGAAAGAGCTGCTGAGCGAGCGCGAACGTCCCGGCGGAAGTCTGTCATACGGGTCGCGCTGGCGACCCTAGCAGCCGCAGTGGTGGCCGGCGTTCTGGTAGCCGCAGGCGTTAGCGATGTTGCGGGCTCATCCGGACAGGGGTCGTATGTCCAGGTAAAGAAGGAAATCTCCGCGCTTCTCAGTGGCATACCTCAGAACGGAGACACGCTTGGGCAGCCTTCGGCACCGATCACGCTACAGGTCTTTGGCGATTTGGAGAGTGCTGATGTACGCACGTTTGTGGTGTGGCTACTGCCAGATATTATCCGCGAATGGGTACGTACAAACATCGTCAAGATTCAGTACCGCTCGTTTATGACCGCCTCGTCACCTTACCCAAATGTTTTTGTGCGTCAGCAAGCCGCGGCGCTCGCCGCTGGCGTACAGGATAGTTTGTGGGACTTTATTGAGATTTTCTACCACGAGCAGAGTCAAGAACACACACGCTACGTAACAGAGGCGTACCTCAACGGTATCGCCGGGCAGATTCCTGGTCTGGACCTCTCCGAATGGGAAAGCGACCGGGAAAACGGTCAGCTAACCGGGCAGGTGGCCGAGGACGACCATGCCGCACGAGCAATCAGATTCCCCGACGCCCCGGTGTTTCTGCTCGGCAGGACCGGTGGAAAACTAACTCCGTGGCCGGGATACCGACTGTACGAAGAGCCTGGACTCAAGCCGGGTTTCGTAAAGCGACCCGTGCATCCAGTCTCCTTCCTCACTAGCAAGATCCTCAGGAATGCGGTTGAACATCTTTAGCACAGCAAGAAACCCAAAATACAACGCAGAATGATTCGAAGGAGACTTACATAGTGCTAGCGCAATGAAGAGAAGCAACCGAAGGCAGTAGTGCGTATTTGATAAGCAACCGAAAGGCAGGAAGTGCGTGCTGATATTTAGACGCAAGACTAACGGCATCATTGCGGGTATACTGAGCGTCGGTCTCGCCTTGACCGTGCTAGGTCCAGGTGTGGCGATCGCGTGCGAAGGAATCACCAGCGGAGAAGAAAAAGTCGAACTAGATCAGCAAAACCCTAGCGGAGTTACCTACCTCCTCCCAAACAACGCGGGAGCAAAAGAAGGGGTATATTTCAATAATGGTAGCGCTGAAAAAGTCGAAATCAAAAAACCGAAAATCGAAGGTGATGCTGTCAACTGGAGTTACAAAGAACTAGCGAATTGCGAAAAAACATTCAACCCCGGGAACAAGGTGTGTGTGTTTAAAGTCGAACTGGTGAACGCCGGAGCGGCAGAAGGTATTTTGAAGTGGCCCTACAAATTTGCGGGCGGATTTACAGGTACTTACGAAATGAAATTTAAGCACAAATGACACGGTAGCTGCGCGGTCGTGGGGAAGGCCTGAGCTTGCGCGAGGACTGTCACCCCGACCGCGTAGCAGTAGATCAGCAGTACGCCGGCTGTCCATATTCGAGACGAAGTGCGCCAGATCGACCATCGGACACCCTAGTCACACAGCACCGGCGGCCATCAAACAACACCTGATCGGGGTCGCACCCGCTCCGCCTCGGGCGCCTTGACCGCCTCGATACAACCAGTCGCTTCTGCGATGGGCGCGATTACTGACCGACGCTCCTACTAGATGGATGACCTCCCAGAGCAAGGCCACATGACCCTCGCCGTTGACATCCCACACGAGGTCGTGGAGACCATCGTACAGCGGGTCCTAGAGCTGACGCGCGAGGAGCGGCGGGAGCCGTCAGACGGCTGGCTCGACGCCGCGGGCGCCGCCGAGTATCTGGGAATGCCGAAGACCGCTCTGCACAAGCTGACCGCCGCCCGCGAAGTGCCGTTCGAGCAGGACGGCCCCGGCTGCAAGCTCTACTTCAAGCGTTCGGACCTCGACACATGGCGACGGCAGGAGGCGGTCGCGGAGGTTGACATGAGCAACGCTACTCCACGCAGGACGCGCGTCGAGCGCGGAATCTACAGGCGCACCGACGAACGGTTCGAAATCGGATGGCGCGACGCACAAGGAAAACTGCGCTGGCGCGTGGTTGACGGTGGGATCATGGCCGCACGAGCAGCGCTGGCGCAGGAGCACTCCAAACGAGCGCGCGGAGAGGCCGTGGCAGCCGATCCCAGGCTCACCTTCGACGCCGCCGCCGATGCCTGGTGGGAGGCTCGCGCGGGGCGTCTGCGACCGATGACGCAGAGCGCCTACAGGGCGGGGCTCAAGCACCTGCGCCGGCACTTCGGGCGCCAGCGGCTGGCAACGATCACGGCCGGCGACGTGGCCGCCTACGTGACGAGCAAGGACAGCCTCAAGGGCTGGACGATCAAGGGACACCTGACCGTCGTCTCGGCGATCTTCCGCTACGCCAACCGACACCTCGGCGTCACGACGCCCAACCCGTAGCGATCTTGGACAGCGTTGAGCGCCCGAAGACGGACGACGCGAAACCGAAGCGCGTTCTTACCGGCGCTGAGCTGACCCGTCTTGTTGATTCGGTCTACGCTCGTCACCGGCTGATCTTCCGTGTCAGCGCCGAGACCGGCTGTCGTCTCGGAGAAGCGCTTGGACTTGCCTGGCAGGACATCGACATAACCGGGCAGACGATCAGCTTCGCCTCCAACTCGACCGTCACGGTAAGCGCGTGCCGCTCAAGACGGCTCGATCCCGGCGCGTGCTGGAGATAACGCCCGCGCTCGCCGGCGAGCTTCGCAAGCACGAGCTCGCTCCGTGGACACGTCTTCCGGTGCGCTCGTGTTCGTCCGTTTGACCGGCGGCGGTCACGATCACCGGCACATCGGAGGGCGAGTGCTTGCGAGGGCCGCTGAGCGGGCCAAGCTCGATCCGGCGCCCACGTTCCACGACCTGCGACACAGCCACGCGAGCGCCCTCATCGCGCAGGGTTGGGACATCGAGTCGGTCAGCGCTCGACTCGGGCACGCCGACATCACAACCACGCAGCGGATTTACGTCCACGCCTTCGACGTTGCCAACCGCAGCGACGAGCGACGGGCGAAACTGGCGGCGCTCTATGGAAACCCTATGGAAACCCTATGGAAACGAGCGCCCGCAAAAGAGCGAGTCGGAAGAACCCCCTGAGCGCCAACAAAGCCCCAGTTTCCGGGAGTTCCGGGAATGCGCGAACGCGGCGAAGCGCTTAAGGCGCGCGTGTGAAGCGAGCGCTCTCCCACTGAGCTACGCGCCCTGGAGGGCTGAGTCTATTGGGGTTTGCGCGGTGCTGGCAGCTTCAGCAGGGTCGGATCGCTGCTGCCCGTTGCTGTCCCGGTGGCTACGGTCAGGCGCCTACGACCCCAACCGCACCCCGACATGCGGATGCAGCCTGACGCTCGCTTCGGAGTAGGCGTCCGCGAGCGCGTCGACTTCGGCCTGGGTGAGCGTGCTCCCGAACGCCGCCGGGCCGCCGAGTTGGCGGTAGCCGTCGGTGAGATGCTTGTCGATCTGGGCCAGGTCGAAGTGGCCGTCGTACACGCTCTCGACATACAGCCCCACGTTTTCCCGTGCGAACCGTGCACCGGCGGGTGAGCCATGCTCGATCTCCTCGATCGCGGCGCCGATCAGCGTCCATCCGCGCGTGGTCAGTCCGACGTAGTCGCGGAACAGGCCCGCGAGCCCTGCGCCGGGGCCGGTCAGGGAGTCCGCCTGCGTTTCACCGAGCACCGGGGGGGTTGGGATCCTCGTGGCGCTCGTCGCGGCTGCCGACACCGGCACGCGCGTGCTCGCCAACGGTCCGGCGCCGGTGGGCAGACCGTTGGCGACCAGCGGCCACGCTCGCTTGGCCGCTGCCACCTCGATCGCGATGGGCCGCTCGACCGTCACGAGGGCCCTGCTCACCGCGACGAGGTCTTCGCGCTGGAGTCTCAGTTCGGCAGGCGTCGAGCTGGTGCTGCCGCAACCGGACAGTACGCCCGCGAGGGTGCCGCTCAGCAGCAGGAACCCGATCAGAAGTCCTGCTCCCGCGCCGCGAGCCGCGGCGCGGGTCCTCCCACATGTCGCGATGTGGTGTGGGTCGCCTACGGCCGAGGGCCCCGCGAACCTTGAGCGGCCTACGCGCTCAGCAGGTCGACGATGAATATGAGCGTTTCGTTCGGCGGGATCGACGGGGGCGAGCCTTTCGCGCCATAACCGAGCGCTGACGGGATGATCAGCTCACGCCGTCCGCCCACCTTCATGCCCACGACGCCCTGTTCCCAGCCCGGAATGACCTGGCCTTTGCCGAGCGTGAACGTGAACGGTTCGTTGCGTTTCCACGATGCGTCGAACACTTTGCCCGTCTTGTACAGCGCGCCCACGTAATTGACCGCGACCGCGCTGCCGGTCTTCGCTTCGGCGCCTGTGCCTTTGACGATTTCCTTGGTCACGAGCTTGGTCGGCGGCGGGCCGCTCGGGGGGGTCACGTGCGGTTCTTTGGACAGCGGACCGCTCGTCGGCGTTTTCGTCGCCGCGGTCGTGCTGGTGCTGGTCGAGCTCGTCGTTGCGCTCTTATCGGCGAGCGCTTCGTCGGATTTGTTCTCGTTGCCGACCGTGATCGTGCTGGAACCGCCGGAGCTGCCGCAGCCGGCGATCAGGGCCGCCGCGCCGAGCGCGATCAGGCCGACACAGATGTGGGTGCGGGCTCGCATAAGCCGTGGGAGGATGTCTCTGAAGTAGGTCACGGCCGGGCAGCCTAACGCAACTTGGGTCCGCGCGCTACGATCGCCGTGGACCGTGCTAGGCGGGGATGTAGCGGCGCCCTGAATCCGCAATCCGCTCTAGCGGGGCTGAACCCCCCTCCGAGGGGTGTCCGTCCCGGTCGCCCCGCCGCCGTGGGCGTCGATGGCTCGGGTCCCGTGCGGTGCCGGCTCGCGAACCAGGTCAGGTCCGGAAGGAAGCAGCCTTAAGCGATCACCGGCAAGCGCAGCGGGAGCACCCGGACCGGAGTGCACGGCAGCGATCAGGCGCCGGATGCGGAGGCGACGACGAGGGGTGCACGGTCCACAATACGGCAGGGGGGCCAGGCCTCTCCCGACCACCCCCCGCCGTGTGGTACCGGCGTCTGGCCGGCAAGCCGGCCCTTGTGGCGGGGCTATGGCTGGTTGGGACGGATTGCCGGCAGCGCGTCTCCGACTATGAGCAGCGGGTGAAGATCAGCCACGAACGGTCGGTCGCGGACTCGGTGAAGCCGGGTGGCACGCTCACCGCCAGGTGCGGATCGTGTCGATCGAGGACGTAGTCTTGTTCGACTTCCACGCTCGCCGGGTCGACGTAGGTGCCGTATGCGATCTGATTGACCTGGGCGCTGATCACGTTCTTGGGGCTCGTCTTCAGATACAGCGCCAGCAGCGGGATCGGCGCGTGGTTGGGCACGCCCACGGGCCCGCACCGCAGGTTGATCGCGTGACTGTGCACGAACGCGAGCAGGTCGCCTTCGATGCGCTGCTGCCTCGCCAATTCCCGCAGCTGATTGTGCGCCCCGCGGTACTGACTGGGCGCGTATGCCACGAGCGCGAGCGCCACGATCAGCCCGCCGGCCATCCACCAACGCCGCCGCGGATCGCCTGACGCGAGCAGCGTCCAGCCGAACACGCCCGCGCCGCAGAAGACGCACAGGATCGCCGCCGCGACGAACGCGTAGCGCGTGTTGATCGGCAGCCCGGCAGCGGCGAACACCGCGAACACCGCCACCGCGACGACGCCCACAAGCGCGCCCAGGCGCGCTCGCGAGCCCAGCCACAGCAGCGACAACACACCGCCGAGCGCCGCCCCGACGAGCACGGGGGGACGCAATATCTCACCGATCCGCCGCGGTATGTACTCGGGGACGTTCACGATCCCCGTCACCCGGTCGAGCGTCTGGGCGGTGTGGCGGGTGTTCGTCAGCGACCACAGCACGTCGCCGGTGATCGCAAGATCGCTGAGCACCCACACCAGTGGAGCCGCCGCCGCCAGCAGCGTCAGACCGGCCAGCTGCCTGCGCGAGCGCGCCGGCGTCCAAGTGCTCGCGCCGGCGTCGGCGCCAGGCTCATGCGCGATACTGCGGGCGAGCCAGGCCGGCGTGCGCTCGTGCGCGGCGATCCGCCCACGCCAGCCGGGCCAGAGGATCAGGTAGACCCAGTAGAGACCCGAGAACGCCCATGCCTCGGGGCGCAGCAGCCCGGCAAGCGCGAGCAGCGCCAGCACCGGCCAGCCCGCTCGCGGGCGCCGCGACTCGACGAGCAGCGCACTCAGCACGAGCAGCAGATACGGGATGTCGACGTACGCGCGCACGCCGTAGGAGAGCACGGGCACGCGCGTGATCAGCAAGAGCGCGCCGAGCGCGCCCGCGGCGCGCCCGAACCAATGCGCGCCCAGCGCGTAGACGACCCAGGCGCACGCCGACAACGCGAGGAACGCGAGCGCCACGGTCACGTGCACGACGCCCCCCGGCCCGAGCGGCGCGAGCACGACGCCCAGGATCTCCACGAGCGGATGGGGCGTCGGCGCGATCGCGACGCCGTAGGCGGGCAGAGCGCCGCGCGAGAGCTGCCCGCCCCAGGCCAGACCGTAGAGGGTGTCGTAGTTGACGAACCCCACGCCGGCCAGCACCCGCAGCGCGATCGCTCCCACCACGATCGCGGCCGGAGTCGCCAGGCGTTTGATCCAGACCTTCACGCGCGCGGACGCTATCTGCTCGTGGGTAGACTCAGCGCAACGGTGCCGAGCGAGCGAAGCGCAGCCCAACCACAGCAGTCCTCCCTGTATCGCAGGCACCGTCCGCGCACGTTCGAGGAGGTCGTCGGCCAGGAGCCGGTCGTACGCACGCTGCTGGGCGCGGTGCGGCGCGACCAGGTCCATCACGCCTATCTGTTCGTCGGCTCGCGCGGCACCGGCAAGACCTCGATGGCGAAGATCCTCGCGGCCTGCCTGAACTGCGAGCACGGCCCCACGGTCACGCCCTGCGGGGAGTGCGACTCGTGCATCGCGATCGCGCGCGCGAGCTCGCTGGACGTGATCGAGATGGACGCCGCGTCGAACAACTCGGTCGATGACATCCGCGAGCTGCGCGACTCGGTCGCGTTGGCGCCCGTGTCGGGACGGCGCAAGGTGTACATCCTCGACGAGGCCCACATGCTCTCGACGGCCGCCTGGAACGCGTTCTTGAAGACGCTCGAGGAGCCGCCCCCGAACACCGTGTTCGTGCTCGCGACCACCGAGGCGCAGAAGGTGCCCGCGACGGTCGTCGATCGCTGCCATCGCTTTGACTTCCAAAGACCCACGGTCGAGCAGCTGGCGCAGGTGCTGGCGCGCACGGCGCAAGCCGAGTCGATCGAGATCGGCCCCGAGGCGATCGCCGCGCTCGCGCGCGCGGCCACGGGGAGCTTCCGCGACGCGCTCGGCACGCTGGAGCAATTGCTCGCCTACAGCGGCTCTGAGATCGCGCTGGAGGACGTGCTCGCGGTACTGGGCATCGCCGACTCGGCCCTGCTGGAGCGCACCGTGGACGCGGTCGCCGCCTCCGACGCGCGCGGGGCGCTGCTCGCGCTGGCGGAGTGCGCGGACTCGGGTCGCGACGCGAGCTCGTTCGCCTCCGACCTCGAGTCCAGGGCGCGCGAGCTGCTGCTCGTGCAGACCCTCGGCGAGATCCCCTCCGAGCTGGCGCTCACCCCCGAGTCCGACGCGCGCCTGCTGGCGCAGGCCGAGCGCGTTCCCCATGCGACGGTCGTGCGCCTGCTCGAGCTGATCGGATCGGCGTTGGAGTCCGTGCGCGCGGGCGCGGACGCACGCACGAGCCTGGAGCTGGCGCTCGTGATCGCCGCCCGCCCCGAGGTCGACGCCTCCACGCGCGCGCTGCTGGCCCGCATCGAGCGACTGGAGGGCGGGAGCGCGGGCGCGGGCGCCCCCTCGGCGCCTCCTATCGCGGGCCCTACCGCTGCTCGGCCCCCGGCGCCTTCGGTCGCTACCTCCACGCCGCCGCCCGCCACGCCCGCACCTCCGGCCCCCGCACCCACGCCCCCCGCCACTTCCACGCCCGCGGGAGAGTCGCCATCCGCGGAAGGAGCGCCAGGCGAGCGGCGGTTGTCGGATGGGCGCGACAAGGAGCCCGCCGCCGACGGGCCTGCGCGCGAGCAGAACGCCCCCGCCGCCACTGTCCCCGTGGTGGACCCGCCGCCTGAGCCGATCGAGCCCGTGGACGCCGTCGCGCCCGTGGTCGAGCCGCCGGAGGATCTGCAGGCGGTGGTCGAGCTGTGGCCGGCGGTCGTCGAGCTGGTCGGGGCGGGGCACGCGCTGTGCGGAGCGGTGATCGCCGACACTCACCCGGTGGAGCTCGCCGGCGAGGATCTGACGGTCGGGTTTCCGACGAGCGCGGCCTTTCTGAAGAAGAAGGCCGAGGACCCCTCCAACCGCCAGATCGTCACCGACGCGCTGCGCCAGCTCGCGGGCGGGCGCTGGCGGATCTCCTATGAGCTGCGCGAGGACCTGGACGAGGGAGGCTCCGGCAACGGCGCTCCGCACGCGTACACCGAGGAGGAGTGGATCGAGCGCTTCAAAGCCGAGCTCGACGCCGAGGAGATCCCCCTCGACACCGACCCCGACTCTCAATCCGAGCCCGGCCAGCCGGCGGTCGGCGGCGTGGAGCGGGGAGCGTAGTGACGATGTCCAAACGCACGACCCCATCCAGACAGCGCGCGCCCAAGCCGGGCAAGGGCGCCAAGCCGAACGTGCAGGGGATGATGGCGCAGGTCCAGCAGATGCAGCAGGAGATGGCCGCGGCGCAGGAGCAGCTTGCGCGGGAGACCGTCTCGGCCTCCTCCGGCGGGGGCATGGTGAGCGTCGAGGTGACCGGCGATCTGCGCATCACCTCGGTGCGGATCGACCCCGAGGCGGTCGATCCGCAGGACGTGGAGATGCTCGCCGACATGGTCACGGCCGCCGTCAACGAGGGTCTGCGCGCCGCGCAGGAGCTCGCCGCGAGCCGCATGGGCGGGGCCACCGAGGGCCTGGACCTGGGCGGGCTCGGCGGCCTGGGACTGCCCGGCCTGTGAGCTCATACGCCCCACCGGTCCAGCGGCTCGTGACCGAGCTCTCGAAGCTGCCCGGCATCGGCACGCGCACGGCGCAGCGCCTGGCCTTTCACATCCTGCGCGCCAGCAACGAGGACGCGCTGGGCCTGTCCGAGGCGATCCGCGAGGTGAAGGAGCGCATCGGGCTGTGCGAGGTCTGTTACAACCTCACCGACCAGCCACGCTGTCGAATCTGCGAGGACACGCGCCGCGATCACACGCTGATCTGCGTCGTGGAGGAGCCCGGCGACGTGATCCCGATGGAGCGCACGCACGAGTATTCCGGCGTCTACCACGTGCTGGGGGGAGCGCTCTCGCCGATCGACGGGATCGACCCGGAGGACCTGAAGATCTCAGAGCTCTACGCGCGCGTCGCATCGGAGACACCGCCGGTCAGAGAGATCGTGCTCGCGACCAACCCCACGACCACCGGTGAGGCGACCGCGCTGCACATCGCCCACGAGCTGCGCGCGCGCGCACCCGAGCTGAGCGTCACGCGCCTGGCGAGCGGTCTGCCGGTGGGCTCGGACCTGGAGTACGCCGACGAGGTCACGCTCGGCAAGGCCTTCGCGGGACGCCGGTCGTTGTAGTGGTCCGACGGGCACATGTGCCCGTCGCGTCCGGTTGGGTCGGCCTCATTCAGTGGATTGTCGCCCCGCGTAGATGTAGGGCACCCGCGGCGTCCCGACGAACGGGTTCACGCTCAGTAGCTGCGCTGTGCTCGGGTCGTAGACCCGGGCGCGCAGGTAGATCAGCCCCGTGTCGCTGTTAGTGTATTGCGCGTCATAGCCGAGTTGGTGGTTGCGATGCCGGTGTGCCCGGTCTGGTTACCGTAAACGTTGTAGGTGTAGGAGCCTTCGACAGTGCCTGTGCTCTCGGTGATGAGGCGCGTTGAGCCTCGCTGGTGTGTTGCAGGTATTGGACTTGCCTTCGCCGTTGATTTGCTCGACAGTTATGCCGAGTCGGCCGTACACGTAGCTGCCGTTCAATCGGAGTCGTAGTATCGCAAGGCCGCCTCGAGCTCGGCAGCGCCGGCCTGAACAACACCCTGGCTCACATACCGCTCTAGCTCGATATCGCCATCAGAAAAGAACTCTATCTCCCAGCGCTCTCCCGGGACGTTGAGAATAACTCGGATTGCTTCGGGCCGATCGACCACGAGCCTGTACGACGCGTGCCGCTCATTCAATGCATTACAGAACCGTAGGACATCCTCTGGCATCGTCATGGCTTGTTGTACTCCCCTGACGTCAAGAGCTTCAAGATTGTTTTATAGCCGGGCTCGTTGGCCTTTGCCGCCGCCCGGACATCGGCGATCGACATATCCGCGATGTCTGTCCACGACGGGGAGCCTGGAGCAAGGGGAGCCCTCCTGATCGAACCCAGCTTGCCCTTGAGGACATCGCTGACAGTGATATCGGCCTCATCGGCACCCTCGCCTCCGGCGAACAGTGCCGTCCCGGCTACCGCGCCTTCAAGCCCATGCGCCACAGACGCAAAGTACCCGCATCCGTTTTCGTAGGATTCGATCTCTTGTTCGTAGTAGGGGATCGGGTTGAGCGGACTATTCGAGATGAAGTTGCCTTCGGTCCAGAAGCTTTCCGTCCAGGGTTCCCATTCGCCGAGCCCGGTCGGGTCACTGTGGTTGACCGGGTTATCGCTGGCGTAGTTGTAGGGCGCTCGGGTGACCATCTCGAGCGGGTCGACAGTCAAGAACTGTGCGGTCGCCGGATCGTAGACGCGGTCGCGCATGTAGATGAGTCCGGTGTCGGTGCTGGTGTATTGGCCGTCGTACCCTAGTGGCGTCGTGGCCGTGCCCGTGTGCCCGACGATGTTCCCGTAAGCGTCGTAGGTGTACGAGCCTTCGACAGTGCCGGTGCTCCCCGTCAGCAGGCGTGTCGATCCCGCTTGGTCATGATGCAGGTAGGTGACAGCGCCTCCGCCAGAGATTTGCTCGACCGGCAGACCGCCAGGCCCGTAGACATAGCTGTTGGCGCCGTCGCTCAGGATCAAAGGGAGACCTTCGGTCTGGTCCCATGCGAGGTGGCTGGTCGTGCCGTTGGTCGTCTGGGTGGCGCGCAGGCCGTTGCCGTCGTAGGTGTATGTATCTTTGATTTCGGTCGTTTCGCCTTCTTTGGGCCGTTCCACCGAGGTTAGATTGCCGGCCTGGTCGTGGCCGTAAACGGTGGCCGGACCTTTTTCGGGCGTGCTTTTGGTGCGCTCGCCGAGTTCGTCGTAGGAGTACGTGACACCTGCGCTTTTTTCGAGCTCGCTCGCTTCGTTGAAGGTCTGCGTGTTCGAGCCGATCTTTGTGGGATTGTCGGCGGAGTCGTATTCGTATTCCGTGCCGCCCGATTTGGCGAGGCGGTTGTTTTCATCGTATGCGCTTTCGGTTGATTCGAGACCCGGCAAACCCGTGGCGGTCGTGGTTTTGACCTGCCCGTCGTTGTCGCGCGTATAGGCGAGCGATGCGAGCGTTTCCGTCCCTTTGAGCATCTTGACTTCGCTCATCTGGTCTGCGTCGTTGTAGGCGTACCTGTCTTCGTCTTTCGTTTCGCCTGGGAGCGTCGTAGCTTTGAGATTGGAGTTCGGATCGTATTCAAATTTGGTTGTGTTTGACAGCCAGTCCGTCACCGCTTCCAGTCGGCCGTCTTTGTCGTAGGCCCGTGTCATCGCTTTCGCGTTGGGATACGTGACCCTGGTCTTCTTGTCAGCGAGGTCGTATTCGTACTTGACGACTTCTTTGTTGCCGTCTTCGCTTTCTGTCAGTCGGTCGAGCTGGTCGTAGGCATAGGTGGTGGTGCCCGTGCCGTCGATCATCTTTGTGCGGTCGCCGTCTTTGTTGTATTCATATTCAACCGTCGGTGTTTTGCCGTCCGAGTAGCCGATCTTGGTGAGACGGCCAACCGGATCGTAGGTGTAGGTCGTGGTGCGTTCGGCGGGGTCGGTGAGCGATTTGAGGTTGCCAGCGCTGTCGTATTCCTTCGTCGTCTTGCGCCCGAGGGGATCAGTCACTTCGGTGACCTCCTCCAGGGCGTTGCGGGTGTATTTCGTTCTGTGTTTGTTGCCGTCGATCTGGGCAGTGACCTGCCCTGCTCCGTCGTATTCGGTTTCGGCGACCTCGCCGTTGGGCTCTTTGACCTTGACCGGCTCGTTGTCGGCGTTGTACGTGTACGTCGTCGTGTGGCCATTGCCGTTGGTCAGCGCTTCGACGTTGCCGTCGCCGTCGTACGTGTATTTCGTGGTATGTCCGAGGGGGTCAGTGATCTTCAGTGGGCGACCCCGCGCGTCTCGTTCGGTCGTGGTAGTGAATTTCGAAGGTTCTGCCCCTTCGACGTTGCCATTCGGACTCACCGTCGCAGTCTCCTGGGAGTCTTCGTTGTATTCCCACGTCCGCTTGTTGCCTTCGGGGTCCGTTTCGCTCGTGCGGTCGCCCTTGCTGTCGTAACCGTATTTCCATGCGTGTTCGAGCGGATCGGTGACGCTTTCCAGTTCCCCGTGCGCGGCGTATTTATATTTCGTGATCTGCGTTTTGCTTTCCGGCGCCGGGCGTTCGACGACTTCGGGATTACCATGTTCGTCGCGTTTGATCGTCGTCGTCTCGCCTCGGGGCGTGGTCGTCGTCTCGACGTAGTGCTTGGCGTCGTAGGTCCATTTCGTTTCGTCGCCCGCGGAATCGGTCGTACTCGTGCGATCGTTCACGGCGTCATAGCCGTATTTCGTGGTATGACCGTTGCCATCCGTCGCGCTCGTGACGTACCCACCTTCGTTGTATGTAAACGACTCGGTCGTCGCGCTGGCAGTCCCATAACCGCGGGTGATCGAGAACGGCTCGTCGTTGCTCGTGAACCACTCGTCGGTCACGCTGCCCGTGGTTTCGTTGGTGATCTTCGTGTGGAACGGTTCGTATTCGAACTTTAGCTTGCGTTCCGCGGGGTCCTTCTGTGAGATCACCTGATGAGCACTGTTGTATTCGTTGACCGTTCTCCCACCGCGCCCGTCGACCATTTCCGTCAACTGATGCGAGCCGTCGTATTTGAACTGCCAGCGCAGGGATGCTTCGCCGGATTGGGTGACGCTCTTGAGATTCCCGCCTTCGTAGGTGTATTTCGTGACGTGGCCCATTGGGTCTTCGACGCTTTCGACCAGACCTTCGCCATTGTACGTGAGCTTGATCTTGCGCGACACGGGATCGGTGATCGTTTCGAGCCGTCCCCCTTCGCTGTAGCCGAGCGTGGTTGCATTTCCGTCTCGATCCGTCACGCTTTCGAGGCGGCCGTTGCTACCAGAGAACTTGTACTTCACCTGATTCGCGAGCGTCAGCGTGTAGCCGCTTTCGGCGCTGCCGGTCAGCGTGTCCTGGGTCCACGCGGGAGCGGTAAAGGATCCTTCACCGGCTTCGGCAAAGGCCACGGTGCTGCCGTCTGCCTGATGCACGGTCGCCGTTTTGCCGGTTTTTTCCACGACCAGATAGTCGCTGAACGAGCTCGTCCAGCCGTACCCAAAGACGCCTTTCGTTCCCGCGGCGCCCGCTTGAGAATTGTAGGTGCGCGCCAGCTCAAGACCGACGCCACGGCCGCCGATCGCAAAGTCGGTCTGGCCCTCCGACAGGTTCCCCGTAGCGCAATCGACGGGATCACCGCACGCCGAGACGGGATGTTCGGGCGCGGACGGGTTTCCCGCGCCACCGAACTGGTTGGCCGATTCGACGAAGATGGCGTGCGTAAAGTGGAACTTTCCCGTCAGGGTACGCACCACGCCGTAGCTTTCGAAGTCCACTTCGATCTGTGTCGTTCCGGTCCCCGAGGTCTTCTGGAACACGCCCTCGTTTACGAACGAAGACGTCGCGCCGCTGCCAAGCAACATGTTGCCTGCCTCGCTGTTGGCGTCAAAAGTCCCCAGGTTCATGATCTTCGCGCCGTCGCGCTCTTCCAGAGAGCTGCTGCCCCACGTCGCCACGCCGTCGTTGACGAGCGCGCGTTCCTGGACGACAGAGCCTCCTTCGAAGGAACCGGTGGCCCCCGACTCTATGACCGTCTCGCCGGTCCCGGCGAGAGTACCGCTTTTGAACTGCAATGCACCGGAGACCTCGAGGCCCGCCGAGCCGGTGAACGTCCCGCTTTCCAGCAACAATCCCGAAACCGTCGATTCGCCAGGCCCGGTGATTTCCACGGTACCGTGTTCACAGCACGAGCCGACGTGCGTGACGGCCAGGTCCGCTTCCGACCCTTCGATCTTGTCCGCCGCGACATGCGCGGCCGACACGATGATACCCCCGGCCAGTTTCGCCGTCCCACCCAGTTCATAGCTTCCAGCTCCGAACACCAGCCCCGCGCCCGACGATGACCACGAGTCCGTTTTTTCTTTGCCAGAGGCGCCTCCACCCGTTAGCTCGAGCTCGCCCGAGGACGTGCTTACCGTGCCCTCGTTGTCGATAACGAATCCGATCCGGGAGATACCGCTGCCCGCCGTCTTCTGCACCGTTCCCGTGTTGGTCAGCGTCGCGCTGGAGCTGGGAGATTCGACAAACAGGCCGCGAGTTTCGCCCTCGGCGTTTATCACCAGCGTGCCGTGGTTGACCAGGGCCGCATTTTCCTTGCCCGAGATCCCGGCTTCGGCCGGGATCGTCAGCGAGCCTTCGTTCACCAGTGAGCGTTTGGCAAGCACACGATCGGGCCCCACGGCGATCGAGCTCGAAACACCCGGCCCCAGAGTCGTCGATCCCGACCCGGACATCGTGCCCCCAGCCCACGAAAATCCGGAGGATACGTTCAACGCGGCCGCTCCATCGAGCGTCGTTTCGCTGTTGATCGTCAATTCCTTGACATGCGACACGGTGGTGACGCTGGTCAATTCCAACGTGCCGCCCGCACTCCACAAGTAGACGTGCGCTTTCGCACCCTGCACGTCGCTCGCGTGCATGACGCCCCCCGCAAAGAATACGACTCCTTCCATTTTTACGCCTTCGCCCAGCGTGTAGGTACCCCCGTTGAAGGAAATCGACGCGCCTTCAGACGCCAGCCACGAACCGCTCGGCGTACCACCTGTGTGGCTGCTGCCACTGAAGATGATCTGCCCAGTCGCCGCTTCGACGGTTCCTTCGTTGGCGATCTGAAACTGAATCGTCGTGAATTCCGAGCCGCTCGCCTTGCGGATCGTGCCGGTGTTACGCAGCCACACACCGGTCCCGTCGCTGTTGAGCAGCCCATGGGAGGACCATTCCGATCCAGGCACGTTCGCGTTCGCGACGAGCGTACCGCCATTGTCGAACTCTGCGCTCGAGCGCCCTTCCACCGATCCACTGCTCCATGTCAACGTCCCGTCGTTCACAAGCTCGCGTTTCGTCAGCGAAACCGCTTTCCCGGCTCCGGGATTGATCGCGCCCGAGGTTACGCCCGATTCGAGCACGGTAGACCCCGACCCGGACATCGTGCCGCCGGTCCACGAGAAGACCGCCGATAGGCGCAGCGCACCCGCGCCCTCTAGCGTGCCGCCGGCGAGCGTGAGGGAGTGAAGGCGCCCACCTTCTTCGAGCGCGCCGGCCAGTTCCAGCGAGCCTCCCGAGATCGACAGAGCGCCTTCGCCCTCGACCACGGCCGCCTGATCGGTCCCTTCGCTGACCCTGACCGTCTTGCCCGCACCGATGCAGGCGATGTCCGTCGACGTGGGCACACGTTCAGCCGACCAGTCCGCGGCCGCCTGCCATGTCCCTTCGCCCGGACCCGTCCACGTGTCCGTGCAGAGCGGTTCAGCACGCGCACTGGGAGCACCCAGCACCAGCAGGGAGAGCACGACCGCGCCATAGGCCCACCCAGCCCGCGTACAGCGCGTAGACAAACGGTTCACGTTCGCCACCAGCGCCCCTAGCCTGCCGAACATGCGCATCCATCTCCATCCCCATCCGCCGGTCGCCGTCTTAAGTTGCGGAGTATTGAATCAAGGCAAGGCGCATCATGACGCGGCAAACATACGTATATGGACGACTGTTCGAGTGACAGAGACTATGATCCGCCTACGGCAGGGCCTGACGACCCTCCTTTGACAGAACCCGCCAGGCCCGCTGAGTAGCACTCGCTCACGATCCACCACAAGCCGAACTTCCCGGACGGCGTGGTCGGATCCATCCGCTCCGCCGCGCCGGCGACACGCGTCGGGCATCCAGGATCTCGCGAACCACCTGACCGGCGTCGGCGGGCTGCGCGCGAAGCGATCCAGCTTCGCGACGACCGGCCCACCCGTTTCTTTTGTGCAGAACGCGGTCGTACACCTGCTGAAACACAGGGGCCGGGGCCATCGTTGCGCCAGACTTGCCAAGGTCAGTGTGCCGCTCGATAATCTGAGCGTCCATGAGCCGCGCCCACGTCTCGATCTGCTCTCGTTGAACCTCTGGCGAGATGAAGCTCTCGCCGACCTGACCGCCAACCCGACTGACACGGATATATCCATCAAGCCGCAACACAACACCACCCCCTGTAGTCCCAACAGCGACATCGTCGTGATGAAGTTCGGCGGCACCTCCGTCGCCGACGCCGTCCGCATCCGCCGCGCGGCGCGGCGGATCGTCGACAAGCGCGAGTCGGGTGCGCGTGTCGTGGCCGTGCTCTCGGCGCGCGGCAAGACCACCGACGAGCTGATCGCGATGGCCGCCGAGGTCTCCGATACGCCCGATCCGCGCGAGATGGACATGTTGCTGTCCACCGGCGAGCGCATCTCCTGCGCGCTCTGCGCGATGGCGATTCACGATCTCGGCCACCATGCGATCTCGCTGACGGGCTCTCAAGCGGGGATCGTCACGGACTCATCTCATACCCGCGCGCGCATCATCGAGGTGCGCGCCGACCGCATCATGTCCGCCCTGGGCGAGGATCGGATCGTGCTCGTCGCCGGGTTTCAGGGCGTCTCGACCGACTCCAGCGATGTCACCACGCTCGGACGCGGGGGCTCGGACACGACGGCTGTGGCACTTGCGGCGGCCGTGGGCGCCGAGGTGTGCGAAATCTACACCGACGTCCCGGGCGTCTTCAGCGCCGACCCGCGGATCGTGCCGGACGCGCGCAAGCTCGACGCGGTCTCCTTCGAGGAGATGCTCGAGATGGCCGCCTCGGGCGCGGGCGTGTCGCAGTTGCGCTCGGTCGAGTACGCGCGCAACCACGGTGTGCGCATCTACTGCCGCTCGTCCTTCGACGATGGCCCTGGTACAATTGTCGTCACCGAAGCGGATCTGGAGAGCGGAGTCACAGACATGACCCATCCCGAGCGACCACTGATCACAGCCGTCACCCATTCGAGCACCGAGGCGCGGATCACGCTCGTGGGCGTCCCCGACGAGCTCGGCGCCGCGGCGCGCATCTTCGAGGCGCTCGCCGAGGCGGGGGTGGACGTGGACATGATCGATCAGAACGTTCCCACCGCGGCCGGCGGTCTGGCGAAGATCTCCTTCACCGTCCCCCGCGACGATCTGCGCAACGCGCGCAACGCGCTCGAGCCCCTGGCCGGCGAGGCCTATGCCGAGTTGAACGCCCAGAATGAGATCGGCAAGGTCTCGATCGTGGGCGCCGGCATGCGCACGCATCCGGGTGTCGCCGCGCGCGTGTTCCGCGTACTCGCCGACGAGGGGATCAACATGGAAATGATCTCCACCTCGCCGATCAAGATCTCCTGCGTCATCCCCCACGATCGCGTCGAGCTCGCGGTGCACGCGCTGCACGAGGCGTTCGAGCTCTCGGGTTCCGGCACGATCGTCGCCGAGCAGCCGTTCGCCTCCGGCGGCACGCTGTAGCGGTGGCAGCTGCGGTCGGCCGCGCCGCGACCGCGACTTATTGGGGTCGAATGGGTATATGGCTTGTATGAGCTCGCTTTTTCAGCGCGCGCGCAACCTCAGCAGGCCGCCGTGGCGGACCCTCGCCCGGGTCGTGGTCACCGCCCTCGGCGCTCTTGCGCTCGCCGCGCCCTCCGCCGCCCTGGCCGCCTCCGCGCCGGGCGTGAGCACCGGGGGCGCCTCCAGCATCACCTTCTCCTCGGCGATCCTCTCCGGCTCGGTCAACCCGAACGGGCAGATCACCAACTACGTCTTCCAGTACGGCACCACCAGCGGCTACGGCGGGCAGACGCCGCTTGCGCCTGCCGGCAACGGGACGATCTCGATCAGGCTCACTCAGGGCGTGGCGGGCCTGCAGCCGGGCACCACCTACCACTACCGGATCGTGGCGGTCAACTCGGCCGGCGTCACCGCCAACGGCAAAGACCGCACGTTCAAGACCGCGAGCATCCCGCTGTCGGTGCAGATCGCGGGCGTGCCCAACCCGGTCGTGTTCGGCAATCCGTTCGTCGTCGAGGGCAACCTCTCCGGGACGGGCGCCGCCAACCACGAGGTCGTGCTGGAGGCCAACCAGTTCCCCTACCTCGGTGGCTTTCACATCGTCGGCAACCCCGAGCTGACGAACGGCACCGGCGGGTTCTCGTTCCCGTACGTCGGCCTGCTCGAAAACGCGCAGCTGCGGGTCGTCACGGTCGGCAAGCCCGAAGTCTCAAGCCCCGTGATCGTCGAGGGCGTCGCCGTGCGCGTGTCCTTTCACGCCCACCGCACCGGCCGCCGCGGGCGAGTGCGCCTCTCCGGGACGGTCGCGCCGGCGGAGGTCGGGGCGCTCGTCGGGTTCCAGCTGCTGCGGCCGGGCAGGTCGGTCAACGAGGGCGGCACCGTCGTCAAAGCCGGCACCTCCACTGTCTCGCGCTTCAGTCGCGTCATCCGCGTCCGCCACCCCGGTCTGTATCGGGCGCTGGTCCGCGTCACCGACGGCGCGCACGTCTCGAACTACAGCGCGCCGATCTTCGTCCGCTGAGGGCGGTTCAACCTTCCAGTGAGCGCTGCAGCTGCTCCAGCACCCTGACCACGCGCAGCCCGCTGTTGCCGTCCGAGCGTGGCGTCTGCCCGCTGCGGACGCACTCGATGAAGTGCTCGCACTCCAGCCGCAACGGCTCCACGTTGGCGATGCGCGGGGAGTAGATGTCGCCCGAGCGGGCGATGTACTCGCCCCACGAGCGCACGTCCTCGTCGAATCCCTTGTCGTACACGGTCAGCTTGCCCTCGATCTGCATGTCGTCGAACGTGGCCATGCGCTTCGACCCAACGACCGTCAACCTGCGCTCCTTGTGCGGGTCCAGCCACGACAGGTGCAGGTGCGCGACTGCGCCCGAGGGAAAGCGCAGGTAGCAGAACACCACGTCCTCGACGCCCTCGCGCACGAACGAGGACCCGTGCGCGAGGCACTCCACCGGCTCCTCCCCGATCAGCGCCAGCACGACCGAGACGTCGTGTGCACCCAGACTCCATAGCGCGTTCTCATCCGCGCGCAGCTTGCCGAGGTTCAGGCGGTTGCCGTACACGTAGTACAGCTCTCCCAGCTCACCCTTATCGAGCAGCTCGCGCAGACGGTGCACGGCGGGGTGATACTCGAGCAGATGCCCGACCATCAGCGTCGTGCTCGCCCGCGCGGCCGCATCCACGGCCCGCTGTGCATCCTCGGCGGTGGTCGCCAGCGGCTTCTCCACGAAGCAGTGCTTGCCGGCCTCGGCGACTCGCACGGCGAGCTCTGCGTGCGTCGGCACGGGTGTCGCCAGCACCACCGCGTCGAGCTCGGGGTCGTCCAGCAACTCCTGCACGTCCGCCGTCGCGCGCGCCCCCGGATACGCTCCCGCCAGCTGCGCGCGGGCTCTCTCGGAGGCGTCGCACAGCCACGTCAGCTCGCACCCTGCGATCGCCGCCAGGTTGCGCGCAAGGTTCGGTCCCCAGTACCCCAGCCCCGCCACGCCCACGTTGACGGGCACGGGCTCGACCCGTGTCGGCTCGTCCGCGCTCACAGCGACCCGATCGCCTCGACGCAGCGCTCGGCCGCGTGCCCATCCCCATACAGCGCCGGGCGCTCCGCCGGGGGCTCGCGTTGCAACGCCGCGAGCGCCGATCCCGCATCGAGGTCCACGAGCGTGTTCCAGCCGGCGTCCACCGTCTCGACCCACTCGGTGTTCGCGCGCAGGGTGATGCAGGGCACCCCGGCAAGGTACGCCTCCTTCTGGACGCCTCCCGAGTCCGTGACCACTGCCCGCGCCTGGCACACCAGAGCGCTGAACTCGACGTAGCCCAGCGGGCCGGTCATCTCAAGGCCCGGCAGCGCGTCGAGCCTTGCCATGAGGCCACTATCGCGCAGTCGCGCGCGCGTGCGCGGGTGCACAGGGAAGAGCACCGGCGCCGGCAGCGCCTCGATCAGCTCCACCAGCGCGGCCAAGCGTTGGGGATCATCTACGTTGCCTGCGCGGTGAGCCGTCAGCAGCAGATAGGAGTCCCGCATCAGCCCACGCGCGCTCGTCACCGTCTCATCCTTTCGCGCGGCCGGCTGCCAGCGCAGTGCCACGTCAACCATCACATCTCCCACCAACTCGATCTTGCCCGGCACCGACTCCCTGCGCAGGTTCGCCGCCGAGGCCTCGGACGAGCACAGCAAGAGCTCGGCCATGTGGTCGCAGAGCACGCGGTTTAGCTCCTCGGGCATCGTCCGGTCGTGCGAGCGCATCCCGGCCTCGACGTGCACGACCGGAATCTGCGCCTGGGCCGCGGCAAGACCGCCCGCGAGCGTCGAGTTGGTGTCGCCGTAGACGAGCACCGCGTCCGGCCCAATCTCCGTGAGCAGTGGCTCCAACGCGCTCAGCATGTGCGCCGTCAGCTCGGTGTTCGAGAGGCCGCCGATCCCCAGCTGACGGTCGGGCTCGGCGAGCCCCAGCTCGGCGAAGAACACCCGCGAGAGATTGTCGTCGTAGTGCTGACCCGTGTGCACCAGCACCTCCTCGTGATGTTCTCTGAGCAGCCCCGATACCGCGGCAGCCTTGATGAACTGCGGGCGATTGCCCACGACAGTAAGAACCTTCATGGCCGCAACCTTGACGGGAGATACGAGGGGAGGTCGGGAAGGGGGTCTGCCCCCCTCCCGCTCGATTGCTGCGGGTGGTTGCCCGCCACGGTCAGGATCTTCACCTGCCGCACCCTATCCGTCGCGCCCGCGGCCCACGGGCGCGTTCGTGGGCGGGGGCTACCAGCCCGCCGAGGAGCCGGCAGTGGCGCCCACTACCGTGGTCGACCAGTCGATCACCGACGTCGGCCTGACGACATGGCGCTGCAACCCCAGCTCCTTCGGCTCCAGTCCCAGCGCGAGCCCGACCAGCTGGGGGAGGTGCAGCACCGGCATCTTCAGCTCGCGCCCGACCGTGCTTTCCGCCGCCGGCTGCTGCAGGTCGAGGTTCAAATGGCACAGCGGGCAGGGCGTCACCAGGCAGTCGGCCTGCGCGTCCACCGCGTCGCCGAGATGGCGTCCCGCCTGGGTCAGCGAGGCCTGCTTGTTCATCGTCACGATCGGAAACCCGCAGCACTTGCGCATGCCCGCGTACTCGATCACGGTGCCGCCGAGCACCTCGATCACCTGCTCCAGGTAGTGGTCGCGCGGGTGCTCACTATCGATGCCCAGTCGCTCACGGGGGCGCACGATGTAGCAGCCGTAGAACGGGCCGACGCGCAGGTTCGTCAGGGGGCGGCGCACTTTCGCGCGCAGCTCCTGCAGGCCGATCTCCTCGACCAGCAGCCACAGGAAGTTCTTGTTCGTCAGGCCCTTCTCATAGGAGAGCCCCTCGCCGGCGAGCGTCTCGTTGACATGCGCGCGGTACTCCGCGTTGGCGTCCAGCCGCTCCTGGCACTCGCCCTGCGCGCCCTGGCAGGTCGAGCAGATGTTCATCATAAGCTCCGCGCCCAGCACCTGCTGGGCGAGCGCGAACGTGCGCGCGTTCAGCGTGTCCGCCAGCTCCTGGTTGTGCTCGGCGATCACCCCGCAGCCGCTGCAGTTGGCGCGGTCCAGCTCGACCAGCTCGATGTCCAGCAGCGGCGCCACGCGCGCCATCGAGCCGTGCAGCTCCGGAGTGAACCCGCGGCTTACGCACCCGGGCCAGTAGGCGACCTTCATGCTATTGCGCTCCCTTCGCCTGGGCGGACGGCGCCTGCGGCCCGTCCGACTCCTGTGTCGCGATGGCGCTCGCGGCGCCCGTATCCGTACCCGCTTCCACGCCCGCGGGGACCGGCTCGTCGTCTTCGTCGTACCCGGTCACATACAGGTTCAGCTCATAGCGCTGCGGGCGGCTCTCGACCTTGTCGTAGATCGCCCGCACGGCGGCGAGGTCCTGCTTGGGGATCTTATGACCGAAGATCGCGATCCTGGGGTTCACTTTGCGCCGCAGCACGCCCTTGATGACGGTCGGCAGCGAGCTCAAAAGCTCTTTGCCGGCGGCCGGATGGAACTTGCCGAACCACGAGTTCCCCCCGTAGGAGCGCGGGATGATCTCGGCCTCGTGCAGCAGCCCGTAGTCGCGGATCAGCGTCGTCAGCGCCGCCTCGTGGCGCTCGCCGTTGTTGCGATCGACGATCTGCTGATCCGAGCCCGCGATCCGGCGCAGGCGCATGATCTGGCCCATCGGGTTGACCCCCTTCGGGCACGCCTCCACGCACTTGAAGCAGTGCGTGCAGTCGTAGATCCCCTGCGGGTCTTCCGCCAGGTCGCGCAGGCGGATGTCCTGCTGGTCGTCGCGCGGATCGCCCACGAAGCGATACGCCTTCGCCAGCGCCGCCGGCCCGATGAAGCCCGGGTCGACCTCCATCGCCAGACAGTCCGACACGCACGCTCCGCACTGGATGCACGCCATCGACTGGGTGATGTCGGCCATGTTCTCGTGGGGGACGATGTACTCGCGCTCGGGCGTCGGCTGCTTGGCGATCAGCCACGGCGTCACCCGCTGGACCTTCTTCCAGTGCACCGCGTCCATGTCCACGATCAGATCCTTGATCACCGGCATGTTGCCCATCGGCTCGATCTCGATCACGCCGTCGGACGCGCTCTCGCGGGCGTGATCCAGATGGGTGTGGCAGGCCAGTCCCGGTTCGCCGTTGATGCGCACCCCGCACGATCCGCATATAGCCGCGCGGCACGAGCAGCGAATCCCGATCGAGCCGTCGTGCCTGGCCTTCGCCTGCAGGATGCCCTCCAGCACCGAGCGATGCGGCTCCAGCTCCACGGTGTGCTCGTCCCAGTAGGGCGCCTCGCCGGACTCGGGGTCGTAGCGGCGCATGCGCAGCTTGAACGTCTCCGGCGGCTTATGCGTTTCGGCCATGGCGCGTGCGCTCCTCGGTCGGGTACGAGCTGAGATGGGACACAGGACGGGGGGTGGCGCCGGATAGAGCCGCTTGGGACCGGTTGCGGATGGGGGAGGAGGGCGCCATCAGTACTTCCTCTCCTCGGGCTGCCACTGGGTGATCGTGACCGGCGAGTAGCTCACCTGCGGGCCATCCCCGTTCAGTGAGATGTCGATGTGCTTCAGCCACTCCTCGTCGTCGCGCTCCGGGTAATCGGTGCGGAACTGCGCGCCGCGGGACTCCTTGCGCTCGATCGCGCCCACCACCGTCGCCTCGGCGCAGTCGAGCATGTAGCCGAGCTCCAGCGCGCCGAGCACGTCCTGGTTGAACACCGTCCCGCGATCGTCCACGTACGCGCTCTTCGCCTCCTCTTTCAGGCGCCGCACGACCTGGTGCGCCTCCTGCAGGCCGGCTTCCTCGCGATAGACCGCGACGTTCTGGTTCATCATCGCGCCGAGCTCCTGCTTGATCTCCGACACGCGCCGGCCGCTGCCGCGCTCGCGCGCGAGGATCGCGTCGATCTCGGCGACGTCCTCGCGCAGCTTCACATCCGCGGCCTGCGGCATCGGGATGCTCTGCGCGCGCCTGGCCGCGTGCTCGCCCGCGCGCCGTCCGAAGATGAGCGTGTCCAGCAGCGAGTTAGCCCCCAGGCGGTTGCCGCCGTGCACCGACACGCACGCCACCTCGCCCGCGGCGTACAGACCCTCGATCGGCGTCGCGCCGTCGACGTCGGTCTTGACGCCGCCCATGATGTAGTGCTGCCCCGGGCGAATCATGATCGGCTCGCGCGTGATGTCCACGCCGGCGAAGTCTTTGCCGATGTTCACGATCTCGCGCAGCGCCTCCAGCGTGCGCTTGCGCGGGACCTTCGTGATGTCAAGCCAGATGCCCGAACCGTCGGCGCCCACGCCGCGGCCCTCCAGGATCTCCGTCTGCTCGGCGCGCGAGACCACGTCGCGCGAGGCCAGCTCCATCTTGTTCGGCGCGTATTTCTCCATGAACCGCTCGCCCTCTGAGTTCAGCAGAACCGCTCCCTCGCCGCGCGCGCCCTCGGTGATCAAGAGACCGTTCTCCACGAGCGTCGTCGGGTGGTACTGCACCATCTCCATGTCCATCAGCGGCGCCCCGATCCGATAGGCCTGGGCGATGCCGTCGCCGGTCACGATCAGCGCGTTCGTCGTCGGGCTGTAAACCTGCCCGGCGCCCCCGCAGGCGAGGATCGTGTTCTTGGCGTGAAAGGTCTCCATGCGCCCGCTGCGCACGTCGCGCGCGACCACGCCGCAGCAGCGCCCCTGCTCGTCCTGCACGAGCGAGGTCACGAACCACTCCTCATAACGATCCACCGTCTCGTGGTGCTTCATCAGCTGCTCATACAGCACGTGCAATATCGCCTGACCGGTGATGTCGGCCACATACGCCGTGCGCTTCATCGAGGCGCCCCCGAACGCGCGCAGATCGAGCTCGCCGCGCTCGTTGCGGTGGAACGTCACGCCGATGTGCTCCAGGTGCATCACCTCGTGCGGCGCCTCGCTGCACATGATCTCGATCGCGTCCTGGTCGCCGAGGAAGTCCGAGCCCTTGACCGTGTCATACGCGTGCGAGCGCCAGTCGTCGGCGACGTTGATCGCGGCGTTGATCCCGCCCGCGGCCGCCACCGAGTGCGAGCGCACCGGATGGACCTTGCTCACGATCGCCACGCTCGCGCCCTCCTGTGCGGCGGCCAGCGCCGCGCGCTGGCCCGCGAGACCGGCCCCGATGATCAATACGTCGTGTGCTGGCATGGCTCCCTGCGGTCGATTCGGAGGACGTGGGCGCCCGCGGCGCCCCGGCCCGGGACTCTATAACGGCAACGCCCGTCGGCAGCGTGTCCCCGTCATTTGCATCCTCAACCCATGGCGGCCGGGCGTAGCGCTTTGCGCAGCTGCGCCACGGTCACCACACCTCGCAGCACGCCCTGCTCATCGACGGCCACCATCGCACCGAGACGCCCCAAGCCCTCGCTGCGCAGCAGCGATTCCACCGGCTGGTCCTCGGCGATCCGCACAGACAGGTTCTCCTCGAGCACGTCCACGACCGGCAGCGCCGGGCGGCCGGCCGCGATCTCCTCGTCCACGCGCTGCTCGCGCACCACGCCGAGGAAGTGGCGCGCAGGGTCCACCACCGCGAACCACGGCCAGCGGTAGCGCAGGAAGAACTGCTCCTGGGCGTCGAGCAGACTCAGCTCGGCTGGGATCGTCACAGGCTCGCGATCCATGATGTCGGCCACCGTCACGCCGGCGATGCGCTGCCCGAACGTTCCCTGTGCCACCGCGCCGTTCGCCGCCTGGTACAGGATGAACGCCAGCAGCATCGTGAACAGCCCGAACGAGTCGCCGTTAGCGAGCCCCGCCAGCCCGAGCGCGCCCAACGCCAGCGCGAACCCCTGCCCGGCGCGTCCCGTCCAGCGGGTCGCACGGTTGCGGTCGCCCGTGCGCCACCAGATCAGCGCCTGCGCGATCTGTCCGCCGTCGAGTGGAAACGCGGGGATCAGGTTGAACACGAGCACGAACGCGTTGACGACCGCCACCCAACTCAGCCACACCAGCACAGGGGTGGCGCGGACTTCGCCGCTCCCGCTCACCACTTCGGTGAAGTGTCCTCCCGGCGCCGCCAGGCCGGCGGCGAGCGCGCAGGCGATTATCACCGCGAGCGTCACCAGCGGACCGGCGATCGCCACGCGGAACTGCACCCCCGGCGTGCTCGCCATCTCGCGCATGCGCGTCAGCCCGCCGAACGCCCACAGGTCGATGCCGGCGACCGACAGACCGTTGCGCCGCGCGACCAGTGCGTGGCCGAGCTCGTGCAGGATCACCGACACGAAGAACGACAGGATCACCGCGACCGCGACCAGATAAGCGGTCGTCTGCGTGCCCCCGAGCACTTTGTGGAATCCCGGGGTGAACGCGATCACGAACAGGAACAGCACGACGAACCAGCTGGCGCCGACACCGATCCTGATGCCGAATATGCGGGCCAGCTGGAAGTTTGTGCGCGGCGCCATGAACTCAATGTTAGGACTGTCGTCACGTCGCGCTCACCGCGGCCAGGCGGTGAGCCAAGCTGCGGGCGGACTCAGGGGGTCTGCGGGTGGCTTCAGGGGGTCTGCGGACGACCCCGAGCGATGATCGCCGCGAAGTCCGTGCCCGCCGGCAGCGTCCCGTACTCCAGCCCGCCGTCGCCCGCCAGCCGCGCGGCGCAGAACGCGTCCGCGACCGCCGGCGGGGCGTGGCGCACGAGCAGCGAGCCCTGCAGGCACAGCGCCATCGACTCCACCACCCGCCGCGCGCGCGACTCCAGCGTCGCGGGGTCTGCGAACTGCGACTCCAGGTCCCTGACCCGCGCATCCAGCCGCGTGTCGGCGCCCTGCGCCCGCTTGACCTCGTGCAGGAACACCTCCAGCGAGCGCGGCGTGCGCACCAGCGCGCGCAGCACATCGAGGCTGATGACGTTGCCCGAGCCCTCCCAGATCGAGGCCAGCGGCGCCTCGCGATAGATCCGCGGCATGCCCGACTCCTCGACATAGCCCGCGCCGCCGAGGCACTCCATCGCCTCGAACGCATGGTTGGGGGCGCGCTTGCACGCCCAGTACTTGCCCACGGCCGTCGCCAAGCGCTTGAACAGCTGTGCGTCGCTCCCGTCCTCGCCCGCCTCGGCGTCGGCGGCCGCTTCGTCATACGCGCGCGCCAGGCGCATCGCCAGTGCGGTCGCGCCCTCGGCCTCCAGGCACAGGTCCGCCAGCACGTTGCGCATCAGCGGCTGATCGATCAGCAGCTTGCCGAACGCATGGCGGTACGCGGCGTGATGGGTGGCGTTGACCACGCCCGCGCGCATCCCCGCGGCGGCGCCGATCACGCAGTCCAAGCGGGTGTGGCCGACCATCTCGATGATCGTCGGCACGCCCCGTCCCGGCTCGCCGACCATGCGCGCCCACGCCCCGTGCAGCTCGATCTCCGAGGAGGCGTTCGAGTGGTTGCCGAGCTTGTCCTTCAGCCGCTGGATGTGCATCGCGTTGCGCGTGCCGTCGGGCAGTACGCGCGGCATCAAGAAGCACGACAACCCCTCGTCCTCGCCGTTCGGGGAGTGGGCCTGGGCGAGCACGAGGAACAGGTCGGACATCGGCGCCGAACAGAACCACTTGTGGCCCGTGAGCTCATACTCCGCGCCCCCGCCGCCTCCGTTCAACGGCCGCGCGAGCGTCGTGTTCGCCCGCACATCCGAGCCCCCCTGCTTCTCGGTCATCGCCATGCCCGCGATCGCACTGCCCTTCTCCGCGGCGGGGATCGACCGCGGGTCATATGTGGTCGCGGTCACCAATGGCTCCCACTCGGCTGCCAGCTCCGGCTGGGCGCGCAGCGCCGGCACGACCGCGAAGGTCATCGTGATCGGGCACGCATACCCCGCCTCGGCCTGCATCGCCGTCATATACATCGCCGCGCGCGCCACATGGGGCGCGGGCTTCTCAGTCTCGCGCCACGGCAGCGCATGCAGCTCGTGCTCGACCCCCATCCTCATCAGCTGGTGCCAAGCCGGATGGAACTCGACCTCGTCGATGCGGTGGCCGTAACGGTCGTGCGTGTGCAGGACGGGCTTGTTCTCGTTGGCCTGGCGGCCCCACACCTGCTGGGGCTCGCCGCCGATCAGCTCGCCCAGCTCGCTCGCGCGCTCCAGCACCCACGTCGCGCCCTCGCGCTCGGTGGCCTCCACCAGCGGGGTGTTGTCGGAGAACACATCCCTTCCCTCCAGCGGCGGCGCCTGGTTGAACACCTCATGCGTGCGCCACGGAGCGCCGCTCTCCGCTACGCCTGTCGCTGCCCCTGCCGCCGGTGCGCTGGCCATGGATGACAGTGAAGCAGATGTCACGATCTCATCGCCGGACTGCCACTCCTCGTCGTTCGCCCACGCAACGCCGGCAGCTGTGGTGAGCGGCTTGGACCGCAACTCGATGCAAGGACCGGCTGTGGCTCACCCACCAACTCCCCCCGCGAGATAGCATCGCCGCCCCGGCGAACCTCCATCCCCGCAAGGACCCGACCCATGGCAAAGATCAAGGTGCAGCGCCCCGTAGTCGAGCTCGACGGCGACGAGATGACGCGCGTCATCTGGTCGTTCATCCGCGACCAGCTGATCCTGCCCTACCTCGACGTTGACCTGCATCGCTACGACCTCTCGATCGAGTCGCGCGACGCCACCCGCGACCAGATAACGGTGCAAGCCGCCGAGGCGATCAAGCAGCATGGGGTCGGCGTCAAGTGCGCCACGATCACCCCCGACGAGGCGCGCGTGCAGGAGTTCGGGCTGCACGAGATGTACCGCTCGCCCAACGGCACGATCCGCAACATCCTCGGCGGGGTCATCTTTCGCGAGCCGATCGTCATCTCCAACATCCCCCGGCTCGTGCCCGGTTGGACGAAGCCGATCGTGATCGGCCGTCACGCCTTCGGCGATCAGTACCGGGCGACCGACCTCGTCGTGCCCGGCGAGGGCAAGCTGATGCTCACATTCGCCCCCAGCGACGGCTCCGAGCCGATCGAGCTCGACGTGTACGACTTCCCCGGGCCGGGCATCGCGATGGCGATGTACAACCTCGACTCCTCCATCCGCGACTTCGCGCGTGCCTCGATGCGTTATGGCCTGGATCACTCTCTGCCGGTCTACCTCTCGACGAAGAACACCATCCTCAAGCGCTACGACGGACGCTTCAAGGACCTGTTCGCCGAGATATACGAGACAGAGTTCCGGGCCGAGTTCGAGGCCGCCGGACTCACCTACGAACACCGCCTGATCGACGACATGGTCGCCGCCGCGCTGAAGTGGGAGGGCGGTTACGTTTGGGCCTGCAAGAACTACGACGGCGACGTCCAGTCCGACACGGTCGCGCAGGGTTTCGGCTCGCTCGGGCTGATGACGAGCGTGCTGATGAGCGCCGACGGCTCAACGGTCGAGGCCGAGGCCGCGCACGGCACGGTCACGCGCCACTACCGCCTGCACCAGCAGGGCCAACCCACCTCCACCAATCCGATCGCCTCGATCTTCGCGTGGACGCGCGGCCTCTCCGCGCGCGGGCGCATGGATGGCACGCCGGCGGTCAGCGAGTTCGCGGACACGCTCGAGCGCGTATGCGTGCAGACCGTCGAATCCGGTCGTATGACCAAGGACCTCGCGCTGCTCGTCGGTCCCGACCAGGAGTGGCAGACCACACAGGAGTTTCTCGCGTCAATCGACGACAACCTCAAGCAGGAGATGAACCAGTGAGCAATCCAGTACGTGTCACAGTGACCGGCGCCGCCGGCCAGATCGGCTACAGCCTCGTATTTCGCATCGCCTCCGGGCAGCTGCTCGGTCCAGACCAGCCGGTCGACCTGAGGCTGCTGGAGATACCGCCGGCGATGGGCGCGCTGGAGGGCGTGGCGATGGAGATCGTCGACTGCGCGTTCCCCCTGCTCTCCGGGCTCGACCTGCACGACGATCCGGGCGACGCCTTCGACGGCGTGGACATCGCGCTGCTCGTCGGCTCGCGCCCGCGCACGAAGGGCATGGAGCGCGCCGAGCTGCTGGGTGAGAACGGCAAGATCTTCACCGTCCAGGGCCGCGCGCTGAACGAGCACGCCGCCGCTGGGGTAAAGATCCTGGTCGTCGGCAACCCGGCCAACACCAACTGCCTGATCGCGTCCTCCAGCGCGCCGGACATCCCCCGCGAGCGCTTCACCGCGATGCTCCGCCTCGATCACAACCGCGCGGTCGCCCAGCTCGCCGCCAAGCTCGCCGTTCCCGTCTCCGCGGTCACCAACATGGGCGTGTGGGGCAACCACTCACCGACGATGTATCCCGACCTCTTCCACGCGCAGGTCAACGGGCAGCAGGCCGCCGCGGCCGTCGACGACCAAGCGTGGATCGAGGACGACTTCCTGCCCAACGTCGGCAAACGCGGCGCCGCCATCATCGAGGCGCGCGGCGCCTCCTCCGCGGCGTCGGCCGCGAACGCGGCGATCGACCACGTCCGCGACTGGGTCTCCGGCACCGCCGGCGGCTGGGTGTCGATGGGGGTGCCCTCCGACGGATCCTACGGGGTGCCCGAGGGACTGATCAGCGGTTTTCCGTGCACGTGTGCCGGCGGTGAATACGCGATCGTGCAGGGACTGGACATCGATGACTTCTCCCGCTCCAAGATCGACGCCACGGTCGCCGAGCTCACCGGTGAGCGGGACACCGTCAAGGACCAGGGACTTATTTGACCCGATCGTCAGTCAACACGTAGGCAGCAAAAAGGGGCGCGGCATAGTGCCGCGCCCCTTTTATATGACCGTGATCTGTTACGTGGCCAGGACTTCAATCCGACCGATCGTCGTTCCTGACAAGGACAGAAGGACCCGCCCGCCCCGCGTGGCGTACTACGTACGCGTGACCCAATCCTTCGGACCGTGTGCCCCCCGATCGGAGATCACATCGATCTCCGATCGGCCAGGCACAGTCAGGGCGTTATAACGAGACTAGGATTTGGGGTGCCAGCCGCGGCCTTTCTTGCTCAGCTTCCCTTCCTGTTCGAGACTGGGGAGCACCCGGTACAGGTAGTTCTGCTTGATCCCCATCTTCGCCGCGAGCTCGGGGATGGTGATGCCGGGCTGTCCCTGCACGAACGACAGCGCCTGCGCGGCACGCGTGCCGCTGCCTTTGCGCCGTCCGGCACGACGTTTCGCCGGTGCGACCGCGACCGCGGGCGTTGCCGCGGCTTTGGTGGTAGTGGCGCTGCCGGCCGGGCGTCCTGCTTTTTTGGTTTTAGGCCGACCCACTTTTTTGGGACGTCCCGGAGGGCGACCCCGTTTTTTGGCCGGAGCCGCGGCGGCGGTTTTTTTGCCCGAGCCCGGGGGGCGCCCCGGTCCACGACGGCGAGGAGCGGCCGCGGTCGACCCGCCGCCGATTCCGTCCAGCGCCGAAGCGGCGGCCTCCAAGCGACGGTACTCCTCCACCAGCGGCTCCAGCTCCGCCAGCCGGTCGGTGATCTCCCGGCGCTTCTCGTCAAGAAAGTCAGTCACGATCCAATCCTCTTTCACTTGTGCGAATGTGAGCGTGTCACATTCCGTTCGCGTCACCTTACACCATTCCTTCAATGAAAACTGCTTTGGTAGTCACTTAAGCTCGCTCTTAAGAACTGTGGATAACCGTCGCGAAGGCCGAGCGTGACAGACCATGGGATGGCTGTTCGGTCATTTCCAGCGGAGGTTCGATGTTGCCGAAGAGGCGGCCTACCGCTCCAACTGGACGCGCAGCCGCTCGAGCGTACGCTCGGCCTCTCGCTCGGGAATCCCGCCGACCAGCGCTCTGCCGACGATGGCGCCGATTGGGCCGAACGGGGTGCGAAACTCGTTGCGGTAATCGAACCGTGTGCCGCCGTCCTCTGCCCGCAACGCGTACTCCGTATGCGCGCGCGATCGCGCCGGTCCACGACCCTCCCATACCGCGCGGATGCAGGGGACGCATTCGACGAGGGTCCAATGAACGTCGAGGCTGACACCGCGCAGGTGGATGTGCTGATCCATCCGGTAACCGATGCGCGGCGGGCCTGTGTCCACGCGTCCCAGCCCGCGGTGGATCGTGACCCAGTCGCCCAGACGGTGTGCGTCCATGACCAATTGCCACACCTCCTCCGGCCGCGCGTCGATGTGGATGGATGCGGTTACGCGGCTCATGGCTCACCGTGCCGCAAGCGGCTCGACGGACTCCCACTCGCGCAGCGCAGACTCGACGGCGGCGTCGAACGAGTGCAACTCGACTCCGAGCAGTTCAGCGGCGCGCAGGTACGCAGCGCCGCCGGGTCCTCCGGGCAGGAGGTCGCCCCGCAGGCTCTCCATCAGCGCGCTCACCAGCTCGGGGTCCTCGTCGGCGATCGCGGCGGCGACGCGAGCCGTCAGCGGTGTGGCGTTCACACCCAATCCCACAGTGGGGCGTGCCACCAGCATCAGGTCGGCGATACGCCGGATCATCTCGCCGTAGCTGAGGATCTCGGGGCCGCCCACGTCCAGCGAGCGTCCCGTGGTGGATGGCGCGATCGCCGCCGCGGCGAGCATGTCGAGGACGTCGCGCGCGTCGATCGGCCGCGTCCGGTGAGTGCGCCACGCGGGCAGGGCGAGCACCGGCATACGCTCGACGAGCCGGACGAGAAAGCGAAACGAGCGCGACCGCGCGCCGATGATGATCGACGCGCGCAGCACGACCGTGTCGGAAATGGCATCGCGCAGGATGCGCTCGACCGCCTCGCGGCTGGACAGATGGGGTGAGAGCACTTCTTCATCGCCGCCACCCTCGTCGCCGGCCTCGCGCGAATCCGCACGCTTGCCGATGAGCCGGCGGGCGGGTTCACCCTGGCCACCGGCGCGACGCTCACCGGCAGGTGCGCCGGCGTTGATCCAGCTCGCGGTCGGCCCTCCCAGATATACGAGCCGCCGCACGCCGGCGCGCGAGGCCGCCGCGGCGAAGCTCTCGGCCGCGACCCGCTCGCGCTCGGGAAACGGGGACTCCCGCCCGCGCGCGGGAGCGCGCTCCATCGAGTGGATCAGGTAATAGGCGACCTCGACTCCGCGCAGGGCCCGCGCGAGTCCCTCGCCCGTGAATGCGTCGCCGGTGACGACGTCCAGCGTGTCCTTGCCTCCGCCGTCGTCAACGCGCGCGCTTGCACGCGCACGCGCATCGAGGTCCAAAAAGTGAGACATGATCCCGGCCACATCCACCCGCGTGGGATCCCGAGCGAGCGCGCGCACACGATGCCCGTCGGACATCAGCCGTGGAACGAGCTGCGAGCCGGCGAAGCCGCTGGCGCCGGTTACGAGGATGAGCATGGGGTCCAGATGATGACGGCGCGAGGCGCCACACGTCCGCAAAGAGGGCGAACCAGGCAGAGATTGTCACAAGAAAGTGACGTGAAGGAGGCTCTTTCCGGGTAGAAGTCGATTTTCTCTGCGATTTGCGGAATGGCCGGCGAGCGGGCAGATCCGACCGTGAGATGATTGCGCGGTCCGACCAACCGTCCGTCCGATCCAACCCGCTGGGGGGCATGTGCAGAGAAAGCAAGTCACTGGCCGGCGTGTTGCGAAAGCCGTCAGTTGCGAGGACTGCTTCTTCCACCGCAACCTGCTGTGCGCCCTCGACCTGAACGAGCCCTGCGCCACGTTCCGTCCCAACGAGGCTCAGCTGAAACCGCCGCAGCAGCTGCGCTTCGTGTTCCGTCAGGAGCGCCGCACGCGATCGGCCTGGGCGTTTCCCTCAGCACAGGAGCAGGCGGCGCTGCACACGTAGGTTTTGGGACGAGCCCGCGGTGGGCGGCGAGTCCGGAGGCCGAGTCCGTCGCGGGGTCGCGTGTGGCCGGTATCCGGCGCTTTCAGGTCGGTGCGCGCAGGCTGTCGCTCTCAGCCTGCTCTGATCCCGCGGGCTCGGTCCCGCTCCCGGCACGCTCGCGCTCGGTCCGCGCGGCGTGCCCGGCGATCCAGCCGGCGCCGGGCGTGTCGGAGGCGCCGTGGACGATGATCGAGCAGAACACGACCAGCGCGACCAGGTCGAAGATGCGTTCCCCCGAGGCGATGCCCTGGTCGAGCACGAGCAGCGCGAACGTCATCGTGGCGACGCCCTTAGGGCCGAACCAGCCCATGAACAGACGGGTGGGACCGTCCGTGCGGGTGCCCAGCAGAGCGACCCACACCGCCACGGGGCGCGCCAGCAGGAACACGACGGCGACGAACACGAGCGCCGGCAGGCCCTCGCGCGTGAGCGCGTGCAGGGTCAGCAGCGAGCCGAACACGAGAAAGATGGCGAGCTTGACGATCTCGACGATCTCATCCGCGCGACGCTCGAAGTGCAGGCGCAGGTCGGGCCGGCGAACCCCGAGCACGATCGCGGCGACGAACACCGCGATGAAACCGTTGCCTTCAGGGGAGAGCACGGTCAGGCCGTACGTCGCGAACGCGACGCCGAGCGCGAACAGCGACTTCTGGTGGGAGGGGATCGAGTGCTCCAGCCCTCGCCTCACCGCGCGCGGCATCAACAGCGATGCCAGCCATCCGCAGGCCAGGCCGTATGCGAAGCCCAGGCCGATGTCCTGGATCACGAACCGCCACCAGACGAACTCACCGGAGGTGGCGCTGAGCGCGGCGAGCAGCGCGAGCACCGCCGGCAGCGCGAGCCCGTCGTTGAGCCCGGACTCGAGGTTCAGCGAATGGCGCACCAGGCGCGGCACGCGCGGGTTGGTGACGATACTGGAGGTCAGCACCGGGTCGGTCGGCGAGAGCAGGGCGCCGATCAGAAAGGACTCCGTCCAGGAGAACCCCAGCAGCGCGTGCGCGGCCACGGCGACGATCGCCGCGGTGATCGGCATCGCCAGCACGAGCTTGCGCACGGGCAGACGCCACTCACGCTGGAGCATCTCGCCCTCAACCTCCAAGCCGTCGCGAAACAGGATCACGATCAACGCCACGAACGCGAGGTCCTCGACGAAGCCCGAGCGGGCGCGGAAGTCGATCCAGCCAAAGCCGCCCGGGCCGACCGCGAAACCCGCGAGCACGAACAGGGCGGTGAGCGACAGGAACGAGCGTTGCGCCAGCCCCGACAGGAGCGCGCCGACGATCAGCAGCAGGCCCAGCGCGGTGGCGGTCGCCTGGAATGTGGGCACACGCCTATTCTCGCGGTCGCGGTCGCAGCGCGTACGTTCCTGCCGCGGGGGCGTATATTGGAGCGCGGAACTGCAAAAGCTCTTTTCAGAGGCGGTGGCCCAACAATGGCGGCGAAAGATCGTAGTAGTAGTGGCAGTGGATTCGGCAAGGCCGGCGAGGCGGCGCGCGCGGCGCGGAGCAACAGGTACATAGAACGGCTGATCGAAGACGAGGAGCTGCGTGGAAATCTGATCGCGGCGTATGGCGCGGCGCGCAGCGCGTACGGACGCATGAGCAACGGCAAGCCCGCGAGCACGGCGCTGTTCGAGGATCGCAAGCTGCAGAAGGAGTTGCGCGAGGCGGCGGGAGCGCTGCGCGACGCCGCGAACACGTTGCGCGAGCCCCCACGCAAGGCCCGTCAGCGTCGCCGCGGCGGGCTCGGCCGTAAGCTGTTGCTGCTCGGGATCGCCGGCGTGCTCGCGCTCGCGCTGAGCGAGGATCTACGCGGGAAGCTGCTCGACCTGCTGTTCGGCGCCGAGGAGGAGTTCGAGTACAGCTCGACCACCGCCCCGGCCGAGCCGGCACCCGCGCCCGCACCGGCCGCCTGAGCCGATCGGACATCGCACAGAGACCGCGAGATTGGCCATGGTCGTAGGAGCAGCGACCGCCGAGGGCGCCGCCGCAGGGCGCAAGCCGCACAGGATCGTGGAGGGCGAGAAGGCGCGGCGGATCGTCGAGGCGATGCGCCGCAGCGTCGCCCAGCGGGGGACGGCGGGATCGACGTTCGACCATGTCGCGCGCGAGGCGGGCGTGTCGCGGGGTCTGCTGCACTACTACTTCGGCACCAAGGAGCAGCTGCTGCTCGAGGCGGTCAGGCGTGACTGCGAGCTGCGCATGGAGCTGCTCGAGCAGCAGCTGGCGGGCGCTCGCACGGCCGATGACTTCATCGGGCTGATGGCTCAGAACCTGCAGGAGACGGTGCGCGAGGACCCGGACTTCGTGACGCTCATGTTCGAGCTGTTCACGCTGTCACGTCGCAACGAGGACATCGCCGTCGAGTACGCCGAGCTGGTGCGACGCACACGCGGCCAGGTCGCGGACATGCTTGCGATCGCCCAACGGGAGGGCATCGTGCGGTTGCACGCCGAGCCGGACACGGTCGCCGAGATCCTGTTCGCCCTCGCCGACGGGTTCGCCCTGCGGATGCTGACCGAGCCTGAGCGCGACTTCGACGCGACCGTGCGGGCCGGGATCGCCTGCGCCCGCGCGCTGCTGGCCGACTGAGCCACTCATATAATCGGCCCGGATGCCCATCTACGAGTACAGACGCCCGGACGGGAGCACCTTCGAGATCGTGCAGTCCTTCAGCGACGACTCGCTGACGCACGACCCCGATACGGGCGTGCCCGTCGAACGGGTGCTGCATGCCCCCGCGGTGCACTTCAAGGGCAAAGGCTTCTACAACACCGACTACGGCACCCGCAAACGCCAGCGCGAGACGGCCGCGGCCTCCTCGGAGGAGTCCTCGGCCAAGAAGGATTCCTCCCCGGACGGCGCCGCCACGGCCTCCGACGGCAAGACCTCCGTGGGCAAGGCCAAAGGCGAGAAGTCCTCCTCCGAGGGCGCCAAGCCCAAGGAGACCAAGCCGGTCGCGGCCAAGAGTTGAGCCGGGCGCCACGGTGAACCGCGCGTCGGGCTGCGCGTGCCCGCCGCCGCCGGAGGCCCAGGGTCAGCCGGCGCTCAACCGGCCTCAAACCGTGCGACCGCCGCGCGGCGGTCGGATTCGGAGACCGTCAGACCCTGCTCGCCGTCGGGCAGCGTGACCGTGCCCGAGGGCTTGAGCACCCGCGTGGGCGGGGTGCCGGAGATCGCCAGCGCTCCGAACAGCCCGAGCAGCGTCGGGCCGCTCATGTCGGAGATGATCGCCGGCGGCGCGTTCCAGGCGATCAGGGGCAGGCGCAGGAAGCTCGACGGTGAGAGCAGCTGCGACTTCATCGCGGTGAACAGCGCCTGCTGGTGTTCCTCGCGCTGGATGTCCGTCTCGTTCGGCGCGCACAGGTTCTCGCGGGTGCGCGCCAGCGCCAGGGCCTGCTTGCCGTTCAGATGATGGCTGCCCGCGCTCAGGCGCAGCGTGTAGCCGCCCTGGCTGAACCCGCCGTCCAGGCGCGATATGACGCAGCCCCCGGTATAGGTGACTCCGCCCATCGCGTCGACCAGGGCGGGGAAGTTTTCGAAGTTGACTTCCACCAGGTGATTGATGGGGATGCCGAGCCAGCTCTTGATCACCGAGATCGACTCGGCCGGACCGCCGAACTCGTGCGCGGCGTTGATCTTCTGCAGGCCGTGTCCGGGGATTTCCACGACCGTGTCGCGCGGGATCGACAGCCGCGCCGCGTGCCCGCCGCCGGTGCGGATCAGCAGGATCGAGTCCGAGCGGCCCGGTCCGGTGGTTTCGGCGCCCGGTTCCTTCGAGTTCTTCTGCCGGCGATCGGAGCCGAGCACGAGGATGTTGTTGGCCGAGGTCAACGGATACCCCGCGGGATCGAGCACGCTCGCGACGTTCGCCGGTGGTGATGTGCGCCGGAAATGAGAGCTGGTCAGGAACAGCACGAGCGACAGGATCAGCCAGCCCGCGATCAGCGCGAGCAGGCCGAGGACCGCTCGTTTCGGCGTGATCCGCTCCTGCCATCCGCGTCGAGGCTCGGACTCGCGAGCGCGCTCGGCGCTCAGCGGGTCGAGCAGGTCCTCGTCGGCGCGCCGCGGGCTCAGCCGTCGCCCAGAGCGGTAGCGGGTGTACTGGGGTGGCTGGTCGGGTTCGGCGGGCATGACGGCAACCTATAGTTGCGAGATGAGCGGCGAGAACCCTCCGGTTCGGTTGACCGATCGAGGATCGAAGGGATCCTCGATCGTCCAGCACGGTCGCTTGCTGGTGTGCGCGACGCCGATCGGCAACCTCGAAGACGTGACCCTGCGCGTACTGCGGGTGCTGAGCGAAGCCGATATTATCGCCTGCGAGGACACGCGCCACACCCGGGTCCTGCTCGACCGTCACGGCATCCAGGGGGCGTCCCTCGTGAGTCTGCACGAGCACAACGAACGGGCGCGCGCGCCCGAGCTGGCTGCACGGATACGCGCGGGGGAGACGATCGCGCTGGTCAGCGACGCCGGTATGCCGCTGGTCTCCGACCCTGGATACGCGCTGGTGCAGGCGTGTATACGGGAGGACCTGCCGGTCGAGGTGCTGCCGGGGCCCAGCGCCGTGCTGAGCGCCCTGATCCTCTCGGGGCTGCCGCCGGACCGCTGGCGGTTCGTCGGTTTTCTGCCACGCAAGCGCGGTCAGCGCGAACGCCTGCTGGCGGACACCGCTGAGACGCTGGTGGCGTTCGAGTCTCCCCGGCGTCTATCCGCCACCCTGGAGATGCTCGCCCATGTCGATCCTGAGCGCCCCGTGGCGGTGTGCCGTGAGCTGACCAAGCTCCACGAGGAAGTCTCGCGCGGGTCAGCGACCGGGCTCGCGAAACGCTATGGCGAGCGCTCTCCCAAGGGTGAGGTCGTGCTGGTGGTCGGAGCCACACGCTCGGCGAGTAGCCTTCAGCGCCAGTGTCCTACTACGTAACCACCCCGATCTACTACGTCAACGCGGCACCCCATCTCGGACACGCGTACACGACGATCGCCGCCGACGTGATGGCCCGTCATCACCGCCAGCGCGGCGAGGACGTGTTCTTCCTGACCGGCACCGACGAGCACGGCGAGCCGGTCGCCGACGCGGCGCACGCGCTCGGGATCGAGCCCCAGCAGCTGGCGGATCGCAACGCCGAGCGATTCAAGGCGCTCGCGCCGCGGATCGGGGCCTCGAACGACTTCTTCATCCGCACGACCGATCCGCAGCACATCGCGAAGGTGCAGGAGGTGCTGGCGCGGGTGCGCGAGAACGGGTTCGTATACGAGGGCGCCTACGAGGGCTGGTACTGCCCGCGGTGCGCGGACTTCAAGGCCGAGAACGAGATCGACGCGGGCAACCGCTGTCCGATCCACCACATCGAGCTGACCCGCGAGCAGGAGGACAGTTACTTTTTTCGGCTGTCCGCGTTCCAGGAGCCGCTCGAACGGCTGTATGCCGAGCGCGAGACGTGGGTTGCGCCGCGCACCCGCTACAACGAGGCGCTGTCGTTCATCCGCTCGGGCCTGCGCGACGTGCCGCTGACACGGCATCGGCTGACCTGGGGGGTGCCGGTGCCCTGGGATGCAGAGCACGTGTTCTACGTGTGGTTCGACGCGCTGCTCAACTACTACTCGGCGCTCTCCTACGCCGACCCCCGGGCCGACCTGACCGAGCGGTTCTGGCCCGCCGACTGTCATGTGATCGCCAAGGACATCCTGCGCTTTCACGCCGTCTACTGGCCCGCGCTGCTGATGGCCGCCGGACTGGAGCTGCCCGCGCGGGTGTTCGTGCACGGGTATCTGCTGATGGACGGCGAGAAGATGTCAAAGTCGCTGGGCAACGTGCTCGACCCGTTCGCGGTGATCGAGCGCTTCGGCGCCGACGCGCTGCGCTTCTACCTGCTGCGCGACGTGCCCTTCGGTCAGGACGGCTCGGTATCGACGGCCTCGTTCGAGCAGCGCTACGAGTCGGAGCTGGCGAACGAGCTCGGCAACCTCGCCAGCCGCACGCTAGCGATGGTCGGGCGCTACCGCGACGGGGTCGCGCCGGCCGTCGAGCCCGATCCCGCGATCGTGGGCGACTTCGCGGGCCTGCCCGAGCGCGTCGGCGAGCTGATCGACGGGGTGCAGCTGACGGTCGCGCTCGATGAGATCTGGCAGCGGGTGCGCCGGCTGAACCGTTACGTCGAGGAGCAGGCGCCCTGGCAGCTCGCCAAGGACGACGCCCGTGCGCACGAGCTGGATCGCGTGCTGGGAACGCTCGTCGAGGGGCTGCGGGTCGTCTCGGTGCTGCTGCACCCATACCTGCCGGCTAGCACCGCCAAGCTGCTGCAGGCGCTCGGGGCACCGGACGTGGCTCTCACCGGCGCGCGGCTGGGAGCGGGCGCCGTCGGGCGAGTGGCGCAGATCGAGCCGCTGTTTCCCAAGGACCTCGACGCCGTCGAGGCGGCGTGAGGGGATCGCGAGACCATCGGCGTGATCGACAGTCACACCCATCTGGATCTGTGCGAGTCCTCCGACTCCGAGCTCGTCGCCGCGGCCGAGGAGGCGGGGGTGACGCGGATGCTGACGGTCGGCACCGAACCCGCGTCCTGCCG
Source organism: Solirubrobacteraceae bacterium (assembly GCA_035948355.1). Lineage (GTDB taxonomy): Bacteria > Actinomycetota > Thermoleophilia > Solirubrobacterales > Solirubrobacteraceae > Palsa-744. Next base: position 31,148 of record DASZJF010000030.1, on the reverse strand, counting down.
CGCGGCGCTCGCCGCGGCCGAGGCGTTCCCGCAGGTGTACGCGGCGATCGGCCGCCACCCGAACGCGACCAGGGGGTTCGACGACGCCGACCTGGCGGAGCTGCGCGCGCTCGCCGCGCACGAGCGCTGCCTGGCGATCGGCGAGACGGGGTTGGACTTCTACCGCGACGGCGCGCCCCGCTCAGATCAGGAGCGGGCGTTCGCCGCACACATCGCGCTCGCACGCGAGACCGGCCTGCCGCTCGTGATCCACTCGCGCGACGCCGCCGATCAGACGCTTGCGCAGCTCGGCGCGCAAGCGCAGGGGTGCAGCGTCGTGATCCACTGCTTCTCGATGCCCGACCGCTTGCAGGAGTGCCTGGATCGCGGGTATGCGATCTCGTTCGCGGGCAACGTCACCTACAAAAGCGCCGCCGACCTCGCCGCCGCGGCGCGGCGGGTTCCCGACGAGCGGCTGCTGGTCGAGACCGACGCGCCGTATCTGACGCCCCAGGTCGTGCGCAAGCAGCGCAACCAGCCGGCGTTCGTCGCGCACACGGCCGCGTTCGTGGCCGAGCTGCGAGGCGTCAGCGTCCAGGAGCTGGACACGCTCGTGGAGCGTAACGCGGCACGCGTGTTCGGCTGGAGATGAGCGTCATGAGCGACGCCCGACCATCTGGCCGGGCCTCGCGGTCGCCGAGCGTCACGGCACGCGAGCCTAGCCAGCCCACTCAACCGTCCCTGCGGCGCCTGCAGCGCTTCGACATACACCCTGACCGCGAGCTGGGGCAGAACTTCCTGATCGACTCGAACATCCTCGGCGTGATCGAGCGGGCGGCGGAGCTGAGCGAGCGGGATGTCGTATTGGAGGTCGGGGGTGGTCTGGGGGTGCTGTCGGAGTACCTCGCCGAACGTGTCGTCCATGTGCACGTCGTCGAGATCGACACGCGCCTGCGCGAGGCGCTGCTCGATGCGACCGACCCTCATCCGAACGTGAGCGTGCACTGGGGCGATGCGATGCGGATCGATCTCGCCGGACTCGACCCGGCGCCTGAGAAGGTCGTGGCGAACCTCCCATACGGAATCGCGGCGGGGGCGCTGCTGCGCACGGTGGAGGAACTGCCCGACGTGGGGGTGTGGGTGGCGATGGCCCAACGCGAGGTCGGCGAGCGCCTGGCCGCCGCGCCGGGGGGACGCGACTACGGAGTCAGCTCCGTGATCGCCCAGCTCGCGTGCGAGGTGCGGGTGCTGCGGGCGATACCGCGGGCGGTGTTCTACCCCGAGCCGAACGTCGACTCGGTGCTCGTCCGTATGCGCCGACTCCGAGCGGCGCCGTCGCCGGCGTTGCGCGCACTGGTGGGCGGCGCGTTCGCGCACCGGCGCAAGACGTTGGCAGGCTCGCTGGCGCTGGTCGGGCGCGGTGGCGGCGCGGCGGCGAGCGAGGAGGGCCGCCCGGCCGGCCGGGCGAGCCCGCCCGCGGGCGGGCGCTCGCGCGAGGAGATTCGCCTCGCGCTGAGCGATCTGGGCCATCCCGAGAACGTGCGCGCGGAGCGGCTGGAGCCCGAGGACTTCCGCGAGCTGGGACGGCTGCTGGAGATATGAGCTCCCCGTCGCCTCACAAGTCCCCATCGCAGCGCATATGCGCGCGCGCGTTGGCGCCCGCGAAGATCAACCTCGGACTGTTCGTCGGCCCGGTGCGCAACGAGGACGGCCGGCACGAGCTCGCGAGCGTGATGCAGTCGGTCTCGCTCGCCGACACGCTCGCGCTGGAGCCGGCGGACTCGGCTTCCGGCGGGGCGGTCCATGACGAGGTCGTCTGCCCCGGGGTGCCGGGTGACCCCGGCGAGAACCTCGCGGCTTCGGCGCTGCGCCTGTTCCGCGAGGCGACCGGTTGGGGCGATAGTCCTGCGCTGCGACTGACGATCGTCAAGCGCATCCCCGTGGCCGCGGGACTCGGCGGCGGCTCGGCAGATGCGGCCGCCGCGCTGAGGCTGGCCAGGCATGCGTCCGGCCTGGGCTCCGACGGGCTGCTGCTGGAGCTGGCGGCGCGGTTGGGGGCGGACGTGCCCGCGCAGATCGCCCCCGGGCGGTGGCTGGCCACCGGGGCGGGCGAGCGGCTGCGCGAGCTGCCCGCGCCGAGCCACCCCTTCGGCGTGCTCGTGCTGCCGGTCGCGGCCGAGCTGTCAACGGCGGCGGTGTATGCCCGTAGGGACGAGTTGGGTGGCGAGCGCACGACGCGCGAGCTGGCGGAGAGGGCTCACGACTTGGAGGTTGCGTTTGCGCTGAGCGCAGCGGTGCCAGATGCGCGCGAGCTGGTGCACAACGATCTGCAGGCCGCCGCGATCTCGCTGTGCCCGCAGATCGAGCCTGCGCTGAATCAGGCGCTGGACGCGGGCGCCGACATCGCGTTCGTCAGCGGGTCGGGCCCGACCGTCGTGGGACTGTTCCTGCGGGCTAACGGGCCCGGGCGAGCCGAGCGCGCGGCGGCGGGGCTGGTCGGCGAGCGCGAATCGGCCGGGGAGCCGGCGCCCGTCTGCGCGGCGCCCGTGGACGCCGCGTTCGCGCGGGCCGAGTGAGTCGGATACGCGACTCGATCGTCTTGACTATCCGTTCGCGCGAACGGGTTTTTCCTTCCCCCGACATCCCCATGCGTCACAATCTCCGACGATGAGCAGGACAGCCGTCAACGAGCTGGTGGGCGTGTGCGCGGGCGTATTCGGCCTGGCGCTGTATGCCGGCCTGATTCTCGTGCCGGCGTGGAGCAGCTACTCGCGCCTGTGGGAACGCGTGGCGGCGAGCATCCTGTCGCTGTACGTGCTCGCCGTGCTCGTCGGCGTCGGCGTGGCGGGAGCGCTCGCCGTCGTCTACTTCTGGGGCTGAGCGGTCCATGTCCGAGCTCGCGGCGCTGGAAGCCGTCACCGAGGCGGTCGAGTCGGGCGCCGGGCTGCCCGAAGTGGTGCGCGCCGCCGCCAAGGCGCTGGACGCGAGCCTGGCCGTCGCCGACGCCTGGGGCGCCACGCTCGCGGTGGCGGCGCGCTCGCCGGCCGAGGAGCGCGCGCTGCTGTCCCAGGGCAAAGGCGTCAGCAGTACGCCCCTGCGCGTGGGAGACACGGTCGTGGGCACGATGCACATGCGGGCGACTGGCTCTGCCGGCGAGGACTCGGTCCTGGAGTCGGGTGAGCCCAGCGAGCAGATGAAGCGGCTGCTGGTGACGATGATCGCCTCGGAGGTCGAGCGCGTGCGCGCGCCCGAGCGCGCCTCGGAGGTCGCCGCGACCGAATTCCTGCGCGCGATCCTCCAGCGCGAGCTGACCGCGCGCGAAGACCTGCTCGCGCGCGCGAAAGAGCTATCGCTGGACCTCCAGGACGGCGCGAGCATGATCGTCGCGCGCGCCGTTCCCCAGGCTCCGACCGACGAGGGCTGGCGGGCACGCGTGCGCGCCGTCGCCGAGCGCGGGGCCCGCGCGGTCGTGAGCCGCTCGATCGCAGCCCTGTCCGAGCGCGAGAGCGCCGGCACGGGCATCATGGTGGTGGGCGCGGAGGTGCTGCTGTTGCTGCCCGGCGGCGAAGAGGCCACGGCGGCACGCGCCGCCGACGCCGTGTTGCGGGAGATGGAGGCCGGGCTGGCCGGCTACACGTTCGCGCTCGGCCGCAGCCGCATCACCGAGGATCCGGGCGATCTGCCGCGGGCCGCGGGAGAGGCGCTGCTCGCTGCGAACGTCGCGCAGGGTGGCTCGGACGGTGTCGCGCTGGCGTTCGAGCAGACCGGCGCCTACCGGCTGCTGCTGAGCGCGATGACCGAGAACCCCTCCGAGCTGCAGCGCTTCTTCGCCGAGACGGTCGAGCCGCTGCTGGCCTACGACGAGCAGTACGAGACCGAGCTCGTGCGCACGCTCGCGACGTTCCTGGAGGCCGACGGCAACGTCGCCGGGACGGCGCAGCGCCTGTTCACGCACCGCCACACGATCTACTATCGCCTGGAGCGGGTGCGCGAGCTCTCCGGGCTGGACGTCAGCTCCAGCGACGGGCGCGAGAAGCTCAGCCTCGGGCTGAAGGCGATGCGCGTGCTCGGCATCTCCGCCGCGGGCGGCCCCGCGTCGGAGGCCGGCGCGGAAGGCGGGCGCGTGCCGGGGCGCTCGACGCGGCGCTCGTGATGCCGTCTGAGTAGGCCCGCTTGAGCCAAAAAAAGACCCGGCCCACGAGGGGCCGGGTGGTATAGACAAGCAGTATATCGGAGTTGAAGCTGGAAAAGTCAAGCGTTTTGGCTCGACGTTTCTGGCGTTCTACCAGCTGACTGGCCTTTGCGTATTTGCCTATCGGGTTCGGAAGCTGGTGCGTCTGGTAGTCGGAGGCATGCAGTTTGGTCCACCAGTGACCGCCGACGCCATCGGTCGGCGTGCCTCTGAGATCACCCGCTAGAAAACTTCTGGACGGATTCACCGTGCCTACGGGAACACGCTTTCTAGCCTCGATCAGGGGAAGCCGAAGATCGCTGTCGTTGGAGATGACGATAGCCGCGTCAATGTCGCTTTGGAGCACATCGAGTAGGAGATGGGCGGCGACGTTGACGTCGGAACCCTTCTCCTCTCGCCGAGCATGGGAAACCATGAACACCGCGTCGCGTACTGGGCGGTCTTCCGCGTCCTTGACGAGGACCGGCTGTGCCGATCGCGTCAAGACAGGCCTACCCTTGGCGTCCGCCGTTGCCATCGGAGCCTGCTTGACGCGAGAAACATAGGAGCCGTACTCGATCAGGGCCACGGCGTTGGCCGCCACCAATGCCTTGAGATAGATGTCCTGGTCTGCCGCACCTGATGGGTTGTCAGCGCCACTGATTCTGGCCGTGCAATACACGATTCGCGTGACGCTGCATCCCTGCCAGGTAGCGAGTTGGTTCGCGAGTCCTCGTAGGTCGATCCACCGCCATCCTGGCTTGCCTTGACCACAAAGCCCTCGTGCTCCGTAATACAAATTGAAGCCGTCTATGTAGACCCCGACTCTCATAGAGCAGGAAGACTAACGGGAGGTCCCGATAGAGCGAATCTTCGCGAGTGTTTTCCTAGTCGTGGCATGCGTGCGACGATGTATCGGCCCATTGGGGGGTCGTCCAACGGCAGGACACCAGGTTTTGGTCCTGGGAATCGGGGTTCGAGTCCCTGCCCCCCAGTAGCGATGTCGTCCCGAGCGGTGCATGCACCGCTCGGTGGGGCCGCACATGTGCGGCCCCAAGAGACGAGCCGCATGCGGCTCGTCACCGCCGGCACATGTGCCGGCGGCCGGACTGCACATGTGCAGTCCGGGGTCATGCCGCATGCGGCATGACCTACCATCCATCGCGTGACTGCCGCTCCGACGGTCCTGATCCTCGCCGCGGGCAGGGGCACGCGGATGCGTTCGCGCACGCCCAAGGTCTTGCACGAGCTGTGCGGCATCCCGATGGTGCTGTGGCCCGTGCGCGCCGCGCTCGCCGCCGGCGCCGGGCGGATCGTCGTCGTGGACTCGCCCGAGCGCGCGCTGGAGGGCGTGCTGCCGGATGGGGTCCGACTCGCGGTGCAGCCCCAGTCGAACGGTACTGGGGGCGCCGTCGTGGCGGGCATGGCGGAGCTGGACTCGCGCGACACCGACGCGGATGTCCCGGTGGTCGTCCTCAGCGGCGACGTTCCGCTCGTGAGCGCCGAGACGATCGCCGAGCTCGTGCGTGCGCACACGGCTGGCGGCGCCGGTGCGACGATGGCGAGCACCGTCCTCGAGGATCCGAGCGGCTACGGACGGGTGGTGCGCGACGCGGACGGCGCCGTCGTATCGGTCGTCGAGACCAAGACCGACGGAGATGCGACATCCGAGCAGCTTGCGATACGCGAGGTGAACACCGGCATCTATGTGTTCTCCGCGCGCGCCCTACGTGAGGCGCTGCCGCGACTGAGCGCGGACAACGCCCAGGGCGAGCTGTATCTGCCGCAGGCGCTCGATCTGATTCGCGCCGACGGTGGCACGGTCGCCGCGCACGCGGTCGCCGACGAGCGGCTGGTGCTGGGCGTCAACGACCGCGCGGCGCTGGCGCAGGTGCGCGCGTTGGCCCAGGAGGCCATCCACGCCCGGCACATGGCGGCGGGCGTGACGATCGTCGATCCGCGCACGACCGTGGTCGACGTCGATGTCGAGATCGGCCAGGACACGACGATCGAGCCGTTCACCACGATTCGCGGCGCGACTCGGATCGGTGAGGGCTGTGTGGTGCGTCACTCCTACCTGATCGACTGCGTGCTCGAGCACGGCGCGTCCGTGGGGCCGTTCGCCTACCTGCGCCCGAGGTCCGTCCTGCGGGAGGGGTCGAAGGTGGGAACGTTCGTGGAGGTCAAGGGCTCGGACATCGGCGCCGGGACGAAGATTCCGCACCTCTCCTACATCGGCGACGCCGACGTCGGCGAGCGCACGAACCTGGGCGCGGGCACGATCACCGCCAACTACGACGGCCGCGCCAAGCACCGCACTCGGATCGGCAGCGGTGTGCGCGGCGGTGTGGACACCTCATTCGTCGCGCCGGTGACCGTCGGGGACGGCGCCTACACGGCGGCCGGCTCTGTCGTGACAGACGATGTTCCCGCGGGCGCCCTGGCGATGGCGCGAGCCAGGCAGCACAACATCGAGGGCTACTCCGAGCGGCGCGAGGCCGAGTCCCGCGAGGCCGATCCCTCGCAGGAGCGCTCGTGAGCGGCGGTGTCCTGACGCGCGCGCTCCCGATCGCTGCGGCTCCTCGCCGACGGGCGTGTCCCGACGGTAGTGGGTCAGTTTGAGGATCGGGGTTGCGCGGACACGTTTGGGGTCTAGCCTGCGGGTGTCCGGTTCATTGTTGCCCCCCGTGCCGCGCTAACGGCCGGGGGGCGTGACACCAGGAGGTCAGTCCTGATGCAGTCCCAATCCAAGCAGGTTCCCGCGCGCGTCGAAAGGATCATCGCGCTATTCGTTCTCGACCATCCCGCAGGGTGCTCACGCGCCGAACTGGATGGCGAGCTGCACGACATCGACACGGAGGCCGTCAGTGCCGCTCTGAGCGGCCTTGAAGACGAAGGCGTTGTGATCGCAGAGGGCGAGAAGGTGCGGGCGTCGAAGTGCATCAGGCATCTCGACGCGCTCAACCTCATCTCAGCCTGACGATGCCCACGAACGCCGATCTCGGCCGGGCGGTTCGCCGCCTGCGCTGGGATCGGGACCTCTCTATTGAAGCCCTTGCGCACGCGGCGGATATGCACCCGACGTTCCTCGGACGCATAGAGCGCGGCGGGGCGAGCCCGACGTGGGGCAAGCTGTGCGGTCTCGCCGTCGGGCTCGGCGTCTCCATGTCGGCGCTCGTGCAGACTGCTGAAGACGAGGCCGAGGTCGCGCGGGCCGTGCGCGCGGCACGAGCACGCCTGGAAGCCGAGCGTGAGGACCGTTCGTAACGGTACGATGCAGGGGATGGCCGACCTCAACCAGATGGCCTACCGCGTGGTGCAGCACGCCACGGAGCCGCAGGAGCCCGAGACACCGGCGCAGGTGAGCGGCCGCAAGGGAGGCCAGAAGGGCGGCAAGGCACGGGCTTCCCGAATGACCCCAGAGGCGAGACGCGAGTCGGCTAAAAAAGCTGCCCGCGCTCGTTGGGATCAACTTGCGGGGCACTGACGGTGGTCACGGACTGTACTTGTAGTTGGCTGAGCCGGTCCTCCGTAATGAGGCCGTCACTCAGCGAGCACATGACGACATAGGGCTGCATCATCGGGTCGGAGAACCTGTAGGAGTAGCCCCGCGGCTTTCCCTCCCTACGAATTACGCTCCCGCGCTCTAGTGAGAGGAACTCCTTCATGTGCTTGGCAAAAGCCGGGATTTCCAGACGTCGGCCTGCGATGAGCTCTAGCGGCTCACGGACCTGGCCGGATGTGAAATAGCCAAGACCGTCCTTCGGTGCGAGAGCGCACGCCAGCAGAACCTCTCGATAGAGATTCCCAGGTTGTGAACTACGGACTGCTCGAACGTAGTCGTTCTGGATTGTGTGTCCCTCTACTGCCTTTGGGATTGCGGCCCTTACATCCTCAAGATTGACGTCAGAGCGATCATCCTGGACCGCTCGCTCGGCCGCGCGGTAGCCGAGCAAGTGCGTGTAGTGCGGGAGACCTGCTGAAAGCCGGACTATGGCGCTCTCAGATGCCGAGTCGATGGTAAGCCCCGCGTGCGCGCAGCCCTTTTGAAGGATTCCGCGCAGCTCATCTGGGAGCATCCGCGGCATCTCGATTTGGGCGATATTGCGGATGATGGAAGCGTGCTCGCCTAGCAGCTCGTCGAGCGAACTCGCAACGCCCACGAGGATGAGCGTGGCTCCAACTGCGTGATCGGACAATGTCTTGATGGTGTCGGCAAGCACCGTCAGGGACTCGTTGTCGTCGAGCCGGTCCAACTCGTCTATCACGATCACGGGCCGACTATCAAGCGCCTCCAGCGTCGAGCGGACGCCCTCCGGCGAAAGCTCGACCGCCTCGACCTCCAAGCGGCGGAAGATCGCCTCCCAAACGGACTCAAACGTCGAATCGGTGTTGCAATTGACCATTACCGAGCGGAAGCCCTCTAGTTCCGGCTGATCGAAGATCAATGCCAAGACTCGCGCGAGAGACGTCTTGCCGACGCCGCGCTCCCCGTACAGACCAACGTGGTAGCCGATCTGGGTGACCGCGCTGATTACTTCCCCACGCTGCTTCTCGCGACCAGCGAAAAGCTCAAGATCGTCCACGGGGGCTGCTGGCCGGAATGCCTGGCCCACGAGGACGAGTCGCTGCATCTTCGGTAGGTCCGACGTCAAATCGCCATCACAAGGCTGATAGTAAGCGATGGAAGGCTGATAGTCAACCGCCGTTCGCTGTAGTTTTGCCGTCCGAACCCTAACGCATAATGGTCAGTATGAACCGTCTGACCACAGAGAAGCGCGCCCAGATCATCGGATGCCTTACCGAGGGCATGAGTATCCGGAGCACGGTCCGGATCACCGGGGCGTCGAAGAACACGATCACGAAGCTGCTCGTGGACCTGGGGGACGCTTGCAGCGCCTACCAGCACACCACGCTGCGCGACCTGACCTGCACGACGTTCGAGTGTGATGAGATTTGGAACTTCGTCTACGCCAAGGACAAGAACATCCCGGCCCCACGCCAGGGCGAGCATGGAATCGGCAGCGTCTGGACGTGGACGGCGATCTGTGCGGACACGAAGCTCATCCCGGCCTGGTTCGTGGGGCAGCGCACCGCAGTGGACGGCTACCTGTTCATGATGGACCTGCGAACCCGGCTGAAGTACCGGCCACAGATTACGACCGACGGACTCGCGGCCTACGCGGAGGCGATCGGGTTCTCGTTCGGCGCACAGGTCGATTGGGCGACGATCCAGAAGACCTACGCCAGCGACCCGAGCGACGAGCGCCGCTACAGCCCGCCCGTCTGCACCGGCATCGACGTTCGGGTCCGCACCGGCGACCCCGACCCGGAACGGATCAGCACGAGCTACGTTGAGCGTCAGAACCTCACGATGCGGATGAACATGCGGCGCATGACACGGCTCACCAACGCCTTCTCCAAGAAGATCGAGAACCTAGCCGCCGCCGTCGCGCTGCACTACCAGGTCTACAACTTCGCGCGCCCCCACATGAGCCTCAAGAACCCCTACCCGCGCACCCCCGCAATGGCAGCCGAAAAGGCCGATCACGTCTGGACACTCCACGAGGTCGCAGCACTACTCGACTGAAACTGACCCACTACCGTCCCGACGGCCCCCTACACTCCGTGCCACGATGAGCAGCGCGATGGATACGCGCGCGCAGCAGTCCGCGCAGACGAGCCTGCCGATCGACTACAACAAGCGGCTGATGCTGTTCAGCGGGCGCGCGAACCCGCAGCTCGCCGTCGACATCGCCGGCAAGCTCGGCGTCGAGCTCGGACCGGTGACGCTGAACACCTTCTCCAACGGCGAGGTCTACTGCCGCTACGAGGAGTCGATCCGCGGCGCCGACGTGTTCATCGTGCAGTCCACCTGCGGCAACCCCCGGACCGGCGTCACGGCGAACGACTCGCTGATGGAGCTGCTGTTCATGATCGACGCCGCCGTCGGCGCCTCGGCTCACCGCGTGATCGCCGTCACGCCCTGGTTCGGCTACTCCCGCCAGGACAAGAAGTCGGCGCCGCGGGAGCCGATCTCCGCGCGGCTGGTCGCGCGCATGCTCGAGTCCGCCGGCGCCGATCGCGTGCTGACGATGGACCTGCACGCCGGCCAGATCCAGGGCTTCTTCCAGAAGCCGGTCGACCACATGACCGCGCTGTTCATGCTCACTCAGTACTTCGGCGACCTCGGCCTGTCGGACCTGGTGGTCGTGGCCCCGGACGCGGGCAGGGTCAAGCTGAACAAGAAGTTCGCCTCCAAGATCGGCGCCGAGCTGGCGATCCTCGACAAGGAGCGCCCGGCCCAGCAGGTCGCCGAGATCGGCTACGTGATCGGCGACGTGCGCGGCAAGACGGCGGTGATCGTCGACGACATGATCGACACCGCCGGGACGCTCGCGGCGGCCACGCGGACCGTGCTCGACGCGGGCGCCACGCGGGTGTACGCGGCGGCCACCCACGCCGTCTTCTCCGGTGCCGCGTTCGAGAACCTGCAGGCGTCGGGCCTGGAGGAGATCGTGGTGACCGACACGATCCCCGTCAGCCCCGACCGGCCGGAGAACATCCGCGTGCTGCCCTGCGCGGAGCTCTTGACGGACTCGATCCGGCGCATCTTCGTCGACGATTCCGTCAGCGAAGTCTTCGGCGGCGAGAACCAGCTGTTCTGAGTGACGCCCACGCAGGCTCCTGGCCCGACCGACCGCGGCCCGCGCGTGTGGTGGCGGAGCCTGCCGCGAGGCGGGCGTGTGACGATCGTGCTCGTCGGTGTCGTCATGTTCCTCGCCATCAGTGCGCTGCTGGCGCGATATCTGTCGGCTGAAAACGCCGAACGCAACGACATCCTGGCGGTGTTGCAGGCGCAGGCACACGGCGACGCCGCCCGCGAGCTCGCGCTGCTTGACGGCTGTCGCGCAAAGCCCTCCTGCGCCGCGACCGTACGCGCGAGCGCCGTCAGGTTGCGACGGCCCGGCGCGGTCAAGATCCTGTCGATCAAATCGCCCACGGCCGGGTCGCTGACGGATGCGACCGGGACCACGCGCGTGGCGTGGACGGTGATCGGCCGGCTGCCGGTCGTGCAGTGTGTGGTGGTGCGTCGCACCGGCAACGCCCTGCAGGGCCTTCATGTCGCATTGCTGTCCCTGAGCGCGCCGATCGAAAACGAAGCCGATTGCTAGAGTGGGCGCCGCGATGGCCGATGCCACAACCAAGCTTGATGTCTCAAGCCGCGCGCCCGAAGGCTCGCGCGCGGCTCGACGCCTGCGCCGCTCAGGGCGCGTGCCCGGGGTCGTGTATGGCGGCGGTGGGGACTCGGTGAGCTTCGATGCCGACGCGCGCGAGCTGCGCCTCGCGCTCGCCGGATCGGGCGCCGTCCTGGACCTGAGCGTCGACGGTGAGAAAGCCACGCCGGTCGTCCTCAAGGAGACCCACCGCGACCCGGTGCGCGGCGAGACCGTGCACGTGGACCTGCTGCGGGTGCGACTGGACGAGGCGATTCAAGCCGTAGTACCCCTGGAGCTGACCGGCGTGGAGGACGCGCCGGGGGTCAAGGAAGGCGGGGTGCTCGAGCAGATCACGCGGGAGTTGAACGTGCAGGCGCTGCCGACCGCGATCCCCGAGTCGGTCTCCCACGACATCGGCGAGATGCAGATCGGCGAGACGATCGTGCTCACCGCGCTCGCCGCGCCCGAGGACGTCACGCTGCTGGACGATCCCGAGACCGTCCTCGCGACCCTGTCCCCCCCGCGGCTGCAGACCGAAGAGGAGGAGATCGAGACCGAGACCGAGCTCGTGGGCGAGGGTGAGGCCGCGGAGCAGGGTGAGGCCGCGGAGGGCGAGGGCGCCGAGGGCTCCTCCGGCGGGGAGTAGTTCTGCGGCGGCCGTTTCGTCGTCGCACGGGCGAGGTTGACAGCGACGCTGGGGCGCGCTGCGACTGGCTGATCGTCGGGCTCGGCAACCCTGGGCGCGAGCACGCGGACACTCGCCACAACGTCGGCTTCATGATCGCCGACGCGCTCGCCGAGCGCTGGGGGCTGGGCCGTCCACGGGAGCGCTACCGCGGACGCATCGCCGAGGGTCGAGTGCGCGGTGAGCCGGGCGCGCCCGCGGGAGCGCGCGTGGCGGTGCTCTGGCCGCAGACGTACATGAACGATGCCGGCCGCTCTGTCGGTCCGGCGCGAGGCGCGCTGCACGTGCCGCTCGACCGGGTGCTGGTGGTTCACGACGAGATCGACATCCCCTTCGGTGAGGTGCGGTCTCGCCTGGGAGGCGGGCTGGCGGGACACAACGGCCTGAAGTCGCTGCGGCGCGAGCTGGGTGGCCCCGACTTCGTGCGCGTGCGCGTGGGCGTCGGGCGCCCCGCCTCCAGCGATCCGGAGATCGTCTCCGCCCACGTGCTCGGGCGCTTTCGCGAGGACCCGGCGGACGTGCGCGACCTCGTCGAGCGTGCAGCCGATCGGGTGCAGGACATAGTGCTCGGCGAGGAGCCCGCATAGATGGCCCTGCGTTCGCTGCTCGGGCTGATCGAGGGCGATCCCGCCGCCACCACGCTCGCCCGCGAGGGTGGCCACGCGTTCGTGTCGGCCTCGCTGCGGCCGTACCTGATCGCCGCGCTGTCCGACCGCGGTCCCGTCGCCCAGGCCCGTCCAACGCTGGTCGTGGTCGGCGACGACCGCGCCGCGCGCGATCTCGCGGCCGACCTGCGCGCATGGCTGGAGCCCCGGCGGGTGCGCTACTACCCCTCGCGCGGCGTCGCCTACGAGTCTCACCTGGCGCCGCCGCCACACCTCGTGGGTCTGCGCGTCGCCGCGCTGGACGCGCTGCTGAGTGCCACCGCATCGGACGCGGAACCACCGGTGGTGGTCGTCAGCGCCGTCGCGCTGTCTGAGAAGGTCCCCGATCCGGAGCTGCGGCCGCGCTCGTTCACCCTGCGCGTGGGCGAGCTGCTCGATCTCGAGGAGTGCGCGGTCGAGCTCATCGCGGCCGGATACGAGCGCGTCGACCAGGTTGCAGAGCGCGGGCAGTTCGCGCTGCGCGGGGGGCTCCTCGACGTGTTCCCGGCCACCGAGGATCGGGCGGTGCGGGTGGACATGTTCGATGTGGAGATCGAGTCGCTGCGCTGGTTCTCGACCTTCACCCAGCGCTCCCTCGGCGACGTCTCCGAGGTCGAGATCGCGCCCGCGGCGGAGCTCGCGATCGAGCACCGCGAGCTGGCGGAGATCGCCGCCGCCGAAGACGTCACCGATCGCCCCGATGTCGCGGAGCTGCTGCCGGTCGAGCGGTTCGGTGCGCTGCTCGACCTGCTGGGCGCCGACATAGAGCTCGTGGTGGCCGCCGAGGAGGAGCTGAAGCCCGCGCTCGCAGACCACTGGAGCGACGTGTGCGCCGCGTTCGCCGACGAGGACGCGCACCACCTGTATGTGAGCCCCGAGGACATCGAATCCGCGCTTGCCGGGCGGGCGCGGATCTGGCTGTCGTCGATCTCCGGCGATCAGCCTATGCAGCTGCGCGCTCAGGCCGCCGACACCGCCGCGCGCTCGCTGGCCGAGGCCGAGCCCGAGCTCGAGAAGCTGGTGCGCTCCGGGTATCGCACCGTCGTGGCGTTCCCCCGCCGCGGTGAGGGCGAGCGGGCGGCCTACAACCTCGGCCGCATGCATGCCACCTGGCTGGGCGAGGACGTGGACGCCGGCCGTCAGGTGCTCGAAGAGCCCACGCTGCGCTTTGCCGCCGCGTCGCTGCGCGAGGGCTTCGTCGCGCCCCAGCTGAAGCTCGCGATCTTCCCCGAGCATCGCCTGCTGCGCCGGCGCCGCGCCGAGCGCTCGGGCGCGACGCCGGGCGAAACCGGACGCGGCGCCCCGGGGGGTGTCCGCCGCGGAGCGCTGCGCTCGTTCACGGAGCTGCGCACGGGGGACATCGTCGTGCACGAGGATCACGGCGTCGCGCGGTTCGCCGGGTTTGAGACCCGCACGGTCGCCGAGGTCACGCGCGACTACCTGTACCTCGAATACCAGGGCGACGACCGCGTGTTCGTGCCGACCGAGCAGCTGGCGAAGATCTCGCGCTACGTCGGCGCCGGGGGCGAGCACCCGCCGCTGTCGAAGCTCGGCGGCACGCGCTGGGAGACGATGAAGGCGCGCGCGCGCCGCGCGGCGCAGGAGCTGGCGGGAGAGTTGCTGAGCCTGTACGCCGAGCGACGGCGCCGCAGCGGCTACGCGTTCGAGCCGGACTCCGACTGGCAGCGTGAGTTCGAGCTGCGCTTCCCATACACCGAGACGCCCGACCAGCTGGAGGCGATCGAACTGGTCAAGGCCGACATGGAAGCCCCCCGGCCGATGGACCGGCTGATCTGCGGCGACGTCGGCTACGGCAAGACCGAGGTGGCGCTGCGCGCCGCGTTCAAGGCGGCCACTCAGGGCAAGCAGGTGCTGATGCTCGCGCCCACGACGATCCTCGCCCAGCAGCACTACGGCACGTTCTCCGAGCGACTCGCCGACTACCCGATCAACGTCGAGCACGTCTCGCGGTTTCGCTCACCGGCTGAGCAACGGGCGGCGATCGAGGGGTTCGCTCAGGGGCGTGCGGACATCCTGATCGGCACCCATCGCGTGCTCTCGCGCGACGTGCGCGCGAAGGACCTGGGGCTCTTGATCGTCGACGAGGAGCAGCGGTTCGGGGTCAAGCAGAAGGAGCTGCTGCGCCAGCTGAAGCTGCGAGTCGACGTGATCTCGATGTCCGCCACGCCGATCCCGCGCACCCTGCAGATGTCGCTGGCGGGGCTGCGCGAGATCTCGGTGATCGAGACGCCGCCCGAGGGGCGCCGGCCGGTCAAGACCTACGTCGGCGAGTACGAGGAGGAGCTCGTCAAGCGGGCGATCGAGCGCGAGCGCGCGCGTGAGGGCCAGGCCTTCTTCCTGCACAACCGCGTCGAGTCGATCGAGGAGACCGCCGAGCGGCTGCGCGCGCTGTGCCCCGGCGTACGGTTCGTGGTCGCCCATGGGCAGATGTCCGAGGGGGAGTTGGAGACGGTGATGATGGACTATCTGCGCGGCGAATACGACGTGCTCGTGTGCACGTCGATCATCGAGTCGGGCATCGACATCCCCCAGGCGAACACGCTGATCGTCGAGCACGCCGACGCCTTCGGCCTGTCCCAGCTCTACCAGATACGCGGCCGCGTCGGACGCAGCCGCGAGCGCGCTTACGCGTATCTGATGTACGACTCCGCGGCCGCGCTCACCCCGGACGCCGCGCAGCGGCTGGCGGCGCTGTCGGACTACACCGAGCTCGGCGCCGGATTTCGAGTCGCGATGCGCGACCTGGAGCTGCGCGGCGCCGGCAACCTGCTCGGGGACGAGCAGTCCGGGCACGTCGCCGCGCTCGGGTTCGAGCTGTACATGCAGATGCTCGACGAGGCCGTGCGCGACGCCGGTCCGTCCGCCGGCGCGGAGGGCGAGGAGCTGCCGGAGCCCGTGCGTCTCGACGTGAACGTCGACGCCTACGTCCCGCCCGACTACGTCCCCTACGAGCAGGCCAAGATCGAGATCCACCGCCGTGTCGCCGGTGCCCTGGAGGTGGCCGAGGTGCAGCAGCTGCGCGAGGAGCTCGAGGATCGCTTCGGGCCGGTGCCCGAGCCGCTGGAGAACCTGCTGGCGCTGCAGCGGGCGCGGATCAAGTTCGGCCAGGCCGGAGCCTCGGCGGTGAGCTTTCGCGGCGATCGCCTCGCCGTAACGCCGATCGAGCTGGACTCTGTGCGCGCGCGCCGGCTGCGCGAGGAACTGCCCGAGGCGCTGTACGAGTCCGGGCGCTCGCAGGTCTCCGTGCGCGTGCCGCGGGAGGGACCGGCGCGGTTTCCGACCGTCGTCAGGGCCGCCGACGTGCTGCTCTCGCTCACGCGCGTGGCGGCATGAGACGCCGCGTAGCGGCGCCGGATCGGCCGGCACGGTGCGTAAGCACGCCACGCTCCGCCCGACCAGCCCCCCTGGCGCACTCACTCTGGAGCGTCTTCAGGAACTCCTTAACCACGCACGTCGCGGTTTCCGCTAGAGTGCCCGCGTCGTGTCCAAGCACTTCCGCTTCATCTCGGCGCTAGGCGCCGTTTTCTTTGCCGTCCTCGGCCTGGCCGCGTGCGGTGGAGGTATCCCCGGCAACGCCGTGGTGCAGGTCGGCGGCAATCCGATCACCAAAGCGACCTACGAACACTGGCTGTCGGTAGCCGCCGCGTCGAGCTCGGCGGCCGCGCCGGGACAGACGGCGCCCAAGCCGGTCGTCCCGGACCCGCCCAACTACACGGCGTGCATCGCCCACCTGGAAGCGACCGCGCCGAAACCGGCCAAGGGTCAGTCCAAGCCGACCGCGGCGCAGCTGAAGACCCAGTGCGAACAGCAGTACAAGTCGCTGCAGCAGGAGGTGCTCGGCTTTTTGATCTCCTCGGCTTGGGTGCTGGGCGAGGCCGAATCTCAGGGCGTCAAGGTGAGTGACGCGGAAGTAAAGAAGCAGTTCGAACAGATCAAGAACCAGCAGTTCCCGAAGGCCGAAGAATTCAAGAAATTCCTCGCGAGTTCCGGGCAGTCCGTCTCGGACCTGCTGCTGCGCGTAAAGCTCAACCTGCTGTCCTCGAAAATCCAGCAGAAGGTGTCGAAAGAGAAAGGCACCGTCAGCCAGGCGCAGATCAGCAAGTACTACAACGAACACAAGTCGCAGTTCGGCACGCCCGAAAAGCGCAACGTGAAGATCATCCTCACCAAGACCGAAGCCGCGGCCAACAAGGCCAAGCAGGAAATCGAATCGGGCAAGAGCTTCTCCTCGGTGGCCAAAGCCGTCTCGATCGACCCGACGAGCAAGGCCAAAGGCGGCGAAATCACCGGCGTGGTCAAAGGCCAGGAGGAGAAGGCGCTCGACGAAGCCATCTTCTCGGCGCCAAAGGGCAAGCTCGGCGGTCCCGTGAAGACCCCGTTCGGCTACTACATCTACGAAGTGACCGGCACGACCACCGGCAATCAGCAGACGCTGGCCCAGGCGCAGTCCTCGATCAAGCAGCAGCTGACCGCCCAGCAGCAGCAGCAGGCGCTGAGCAAGTTCGTCAAAGAATTTCGCACCCGCTGGGAAGGCAAAACCGAATGCCGCAGCGGCTACGTCGTGCAGGACTGTCACGAGTACAAGAAACCGGCCACGCCGACCGGGGCCACCCCGCAGACCGGCGCGCCGCAGACCGGCACACCACAGACCTCCACGGCCACCACGCCGACTAAATAGCCGGCATGAGCGAGATCGAGCGGGTTCACGCCCGTCAGATCCTCGACAGCCGAGGCAATCCGACGGTGGAGGTGGAGGTCGGTCTGCGCTCTGGCGCCCACGGTCATGCGGCGGTCCCCTCAGGCGCGTCCACGGGCGAGTTCGAGGCACGGGAGCTGCGCGACGGCGACGAGCGCTGGCAGGGCAAGGGCGTCATGCGGGCGGTCGAGAATGTGCGCGGCGAGATCGCAGAGGCGGTCGGTGGTCTGGACGCGTCCGATCAGCGCACCCTGGATATGGCGCTGATCGAGCTCGACGGCACTCCTGAGAAGTCGCGCCTCGGCGCGAACGCGATCCTCGGCGTGTCGCTCGCCGCGGCCCACGCGCAGGCCGCCGAGGAGGGTCTTGCACTGTGGCGCTATCTGGGTGGTGAGGCGGCGCGGGTGCTGCCGGTGCCGATGATGAACGTGCTCAACGGCGGCGCCCACGCCGACAACAGGGTCGACTTCCAGGAGTTCATGATCGTTCCGTGCGGGGCGCCGACGTTCTCGGAGTGTCTGCGCGCCGGCGCCGAAGTGTTCCATGCGCTCAAGCGCACCCTGCACGAACGCGGCCTGGGCACCGCCGTGGGCGACGAGGGGGGTTTCGCGCCCGACCTGCGCTCCAACGAGGAAGCCCTGCAGATGCTCGTCGCGGGCATCGAGGCAGCGGGCCTGCAGCCGGGCGTGGACGTGGCGATCGCGCTGGATCCGGCGACGAGCGAGCTCTACCGCGAGGACGCGGGCTACGTGTTGGAGCACGAGGGTCGCACCCTCGGCGCCGCCGAGCTCACCGACTACTGGGCCGACCTGACGGCGCGCTATCCGATCGTGTCGATCGAGGACGGCATGGACGAGCAGGATTGGGCCGGCTGGGCGACGCTCACCGGGCGTCTGGGCGAGCACACCCAACTCGTCGGCGATGACGTGTTCGTGACGAACACCGAGCGTCTGCGCCGTGGCATCGAGTCCGGCGTGGCGAACTCGATCCTGATCAAGGTCAACCAGATCGGCACGCTCTCGGAGACGCTCGACGCGATCTCTATGGCGCGCGAGGCCGGCTACACGGCCGTCATGAGCCATCGCTCGGGCGAGACCGAGGACGTCACGATCGCCGACCTGGCGGTCGCCACCGGCTGTGGGCAGATCAAGACCGGCGCCCCCTCGCGCTCGGATCGCGTCGCCAAGTACAACCAGCTGCTGCGCATCGAGGAGCAGCTCGGCTCCGACGCCGAGTTTCCCGGGCGCTCGGTCTTTCGCGGCTGAGCCTGAGCTGGGTTCGGGCGGGCGCCGGCACCAGCCTTGCAGGCGCGGGCGCTTCGAGCCCGCTTGCAGGGATCCGAGCGGAGGGGGCGAATGCGAGCAGCAATGGCCAGCGCCCAGGCATCCTCCGACGCCAGTCCCCGCACGCTCGGCGCAGGTGCCCCGATCGCGCGCATCCGCTGGGACAGGCTGGGACGCGCCGCGATGCTGTGTCTGCTGATCGCGCTCGCCTACCTATATCTGAGCGCCGGCATTCGCATCTACTCCACCTGGCGCCAGGCGCACGGCGACAGCGCCCAACTGGCCACGCTGGAGCACGAACACCTGCTGCTGCAGCGTCAACACGAATCACTGGGCCGGCGTGGCACCGTCGAAGAGGAGGCGCGCCGGCTGGACATGATGCATACCGGCGAGCAGACCTATGTCGTGACGGGCCTCCCGCGCAACTGAGCGGATTCCCAAGCCGGTCCGCGCCGCCACGGACACCGATCGCGAAGCAGCTGCCGCTAATCTCGACAGGTGTCGTTCGAGAGCGCGATCTACCAATGGCATCGGGGTGAGCGCCGCCTGCATGACGCTCCCGCTGAGCGCAAACCGCTGTTGGAGCGTGTTATCGCCGAGCTCGTCTCAGAGCTGCGGCGGCGCCTGGGCGGCAGGTTCTCGGCGCAGGAGCTCGCCGACCTGTACGCGGCCGGGACGGGCTGGTGCATGCAGACCGCCATGCGCATGGCGCCCGACGATCCCTGGGCGTGGGACTCCAGCGTGGTCGTCGACGCCGCGTTCGCCCGCTACCTGCGGGAAGCCTCCGACTACGCCGGGGGCAGGAGGGCGCTGACGGAGGCGTAGCCGAGCGGGCTAATCGTCTTCGCCTACGCGGCGAATGACTATTCGGTCCTCTTCGACGGTCACCTCGACCGGACGGTGTCCGGCCCAGTGCTCGGCGTAGATCGGATTGTCCTGGATCGCTGGGTCCAGCCACAGGCCGTAGCCCTCCTCACCGTGGTCGAACGTGCCCTCCAGTGGGCCGCCGCCGCTGCGCGCACCCGCGCGCCTGCGGCCTCCGCGTCGCCCTCGCCGGCGGGTGCGAACGGCCGCCTCGTCCTGCTCCTCGTCATCCCGCTCGCGCTCGGCCTGCTCGCGCTCGGTCCGCTCGCGCTCGGCCTCCACTTCGGCCGCCTCCAGCTCTGCCGCGATCAGCGCGTCGTCCTCGGCCCTGAGATCGACTTCGTCGGGGTAGTCGGCCGCGATGGCGCCCTCGGCGGGCTCGGCGTCGCTGACGAGCTCGTTCTGGCGCTTGAACTGCTCGATGTCACGCACGGTGACCTCGAGCTGGTGAGCTACCCAGGCGTCGGTACGGCCTTGCCGTACCCACGCGCGGATCTGGTTCAAGTGCGGGCGCAGAGATTTACGAGCCATGGACGGGTCCGGGAGACTAGCGCATACACCCGGCGCAACGGCACGGTCGCGTCGGACCGGCTTGTCGCGGGCGTGACCGACTATGCTTGCCTGACTGGCGCGGTCCGGGGCCAACTCCGTTCCACTGCTCGTCAGCCGATAGGAAGGTGCACCATGTTGGTGCTGACACGCAAGTCAAACCAAAGCATCATGATCGGTGACGACATCGAGGTATCGGTGCTATCCGTCATGGGCGACAAGGTGCGCATCGGCATCCAGGCCCCCCAGGACATCCCCGTGTTCCGCACGGAGATCTACCTCGAGATCCATCGCGACGAGCCCGAGCGAGCGCCCGCGAGCGCAGCGCCGGTGGCCGCGGTCGACGATGGCACGGGCGAGCCGAACGACAGCTGACGCGGCTTCTCTCGCCGTCCGCGGCGTCGTCCAGCCCTAGCCGAGCAGCAGATACAGCGTGCGGAACATCACCACGGTGACGATCGCCGCGGTCATGATCAGCGTCAGCACGAGCAGCACGAACCGGACCGACCCGCGCTTGTGACGGCGCTGCACCTCGCGTTTGAGCGCGCGCTGCTCGGTCGTGCGCCGCAACGACGCGCGACGGTGACGGTCGAGCGAGATCTCTTTTACGAACGCCTGCTCGAGTTCAGCCAGGCTTCGCCGCATCCTCATAGCGGCCACTCGTTATGCCCCTGTCGGCGTCCTGGAGTCGCTCGTGTACGTAGTACGCCACGCTCCCTGCGTCCTTGCCAGGAACGACGAGGCGCGACACTGAGGGAGGTCTCATGAATGCCTGAAGTCGCGTACGCGCCAAGCATCGTTCAGGCGACCGGCGCCTCGGTCTCGGCGCGCTCGTAGACCTTGACGAACCTGAGGTAGTTCTCGGCGATCTGGCGGGCGCCGACCGAGCGTTCGATCTTGCCCGTGACATACGCTTTCAGCGGGTCCCACCAGATTGAGCGGCCGATCGCGAACCCGACGAATCCATCGACGGGCGCCGCTTGGGCGAGCCAGTGGTCCACCTTCGCGTCGTCCGCGCCACGGCCGAGGACCACACAGACGACGCCCTCGCGTCCTCCAGAGCGGGCTTGGGCGACGAGCATCTCGCAATCGGAGCGGGCATCCACGCCCTCGATCTTCCACACATCCACCTCGATCCCGGCGTCCTGGATCTCGGCGATCGCGCGTCGCATCAGCTCCGGGCGCAGCTCGGCGTCGTAGCGGTCGGTGTCCCCGTCTACGGACTGCAGCTGCGCGTCCTCGGCCGGCACGAGCAGCTCGAACAGGAATCTGCGCTCGCGCTCCACCAGCCAGTCCGACAGCCGCTTGAGCTTGACCAGTTGCTCGCGATTGGCGGCGGGGTCCCCGTCGGGGTTGTAACGCACGAGCACCTTCGTGAAGTCCGGGTCGAACCGCTCGATGTGCTCGCCGAACTGATCGCCGTACTGGAAGTCGAACATGCTCTGGCCCGAGCGCTCCGCCGGCATCGCCAGCTTCAGCTCCCCCGCGCGCGCCTCCGCGGGCACGGTCGAGCCGAACTGCTCGTCCACGAGCACCCCCGTCACCGACGGGTCGGCCCCGGCGGCGACGGCCTGCGAGAGCCCCTCGAAGATCAGGTGCTTGGCGTCGGCGATCATCGCCGTCTGCTCGGCGTCGGGCTCGCCCGCGATGCCGAAGAACTTCTTCTGAAACGACCCGCGGTGGTCGAACGCGAGTATGTACAGCTGCTGGTCATATCCTGGTCTCATGTCCTGAGTATTCCACGGGCGGGCTTCGGTCGGCGTCGAGCGTGACCGGCGTCGATGGCGAGGCCGGCGTCGATGGATGCGGCGCAGCAAGTCCCGGCGCGGCGGTCCGAACCATGCCTCGCGAGAGGTGTACCACCCGAGCCCGATGGTGGGCCGGGGCGAAGGGGTCCTTAGAATGCAATCACGATGTCCCCCGGCCCCGACCTGTTCGTCGTGTGCAAGCAGTGCGGCTCGGAGGTCAGCCCGTACATCACCGAGTGTCCCTACTGCGGCTCCAGGCTGCGCAGCCGGGCGCCTAAGCTCCCTCGCGTCAAGAGCCGGGGGCGGGTACTGCGGCGGCTCGCCCGCGCGCTGACGCTCGGCCGTTCGCCGTCGCGTCCGCGCGCGCGCCTGGGGCCGCGCCTGGGGCGCTCGTCGCGCCGCGCAGGCTATGCGCGCGGGGAATCGCCCCCGTACGCGACGATCGCGCTGGTCGTGCTCGGCTGCGCCGGCTGGGTGCTCGTGCGCGGCGATTACCTCGGCGCGGCGCACCTGGTCGGGGCGAGCCCCGCGGCGATCGCGCATCTCATTGCGGTGTCAGAGGGGAACGCCAGCTTCATCCGGATGGCCATCGTCGGGCCGCTGCACGGCGACTGGTGGAAGCTCTTCACGAGCCAGTTCGCCTATCTCAATGGGCTCTATGCGTTCATCGCGCTCCTCGCCACCGCGATCTTCGGCTGGCTGCTCGAGCGCCGCCGGGGGCCGGCGGTTGCGCTCGCCGTGTTCTTCGGAGGAAGCGTCACCGGCGCGCTCGCGGCGATCGCGCTCTACTCGGAGCCGATCGTCAGCGGCGCGAACGCGGGCGCGCTGGCGCTGATCGCCGCCTGGTCGATTCCCGACCTGCGGGCGGTGCGTGGTGGTCACTATTACGAGGGCGACCTGCTCGGCGCCGGGGTGATCGCGGCACTGCTACTCGTGCTGCCCTACGCCCGTCCCGAGGCTAGCTGGGTGGCGGGCGTCGTCGGGGCGCTCGTCGGTTTGACCGTGGGCCTGGGCCTGGATCTGATCGACTCGCCGGAGCCGTAACGGGTCCACGGGTCCGGCCGATCGACGTGGCCGGTGTGTCGCCCGCCGTAAACACATCCCCTTGCGGCGCGCGGCTCATATCATGATGTTGCTTTCCCCCCTTCCCGCCCTACGACACAGGAGCAGCACAGACCATGGACATCCGCTTCCTAGGCCACGCGGCATTCGAACTCAGCGACGGGTCCGCCTCGGTGCTGATCGACCCGTTCCTGACGGGCAATCCCAAGGCGGCGGTCGCCGCGGACGATCTGAGCCCGCAGGCGATCCTGCTGACGCACGGTCACGTCGACCACATCGGCGACACCGTCGCGATCGCCACCCGCGCCGGCTCGGAGGTGGTGGCGATCGTCGAGATCGCTAACGAGCTCTCCGCGGACGGTGTCGCGCAGGTCCACGACCCCAACCTCGGCGGCACCGTCACATTCGACTGGGGCTCGGTCAAGCTCGTGCCCGCCTGGCACACCTCGACGACGCCCAAAGGCGCGGTCAACGTCCCCGCCGGACTGATCGTGCGGTTTGCCGGTAAGACGATCTATCACCTCGGCGACACCGCCCTGTTCTCCGATCTGCATCTGATCGCCGAGACCGACGGTCCGATCGACGTCGCGCTGATGTGCGTCGGCGGCCACTACACGATGGATCGCCACGACGCCGTCTACGCCGCCAAGCTGATCGGCGCGAAGCAGGTCATTCCTTGCCACTACGACACGTTCCCGCCGATCGTCACTGACGCGCAGGCGTTCAGGTCAGAGGTCGAGTCGGCTGGCATATCCGAGGTCGTCGTGCTGGCGCCCGGGGAGCGCCACTCGCCATGACCCTGACCAACGCCGTCGTCCTGATCGAGGCCGAGCGCGACGCGCTCTCCACGCTCGGCGGTGAGCTCGCCGACATCGAGGGTGTCGCCGAGGCCTACTCCGTCACGGGCGAGTGGGATTTTGTGGCGATCGTGCGCGTGCCCGACCATGAGCAGCTGGCGGATGTCGTCACGGTCGAGATCGGCGGTCTGCCCGGTGTGACGCGGACCCAGACGATGGTCGCGTTCGCGGCCTACTCTCGCCATGACCTCGAGGCCCTGTTCTCGCTCGGGGAATAACGCTCGCGTGCCCTCGCCGCCCGACTGCTGACCCACGCTGCCGCCGCGTGCGCCGACCGGCGCCGACAGCGTTGTCATACGGGACCGGATCATGTGTCACCTCAAGCACATCCGCATCCGTCAGCGCCCGGCTCCCGACTAGACTCGTCGCGATGGCCTCGATCCCGCTGAAGCCGGAGTACGGCCCTACGCTCGGTGAGCTGCTGGCGCCCCGCTGGCGTGCCGCCTCCCGGCTCGTCCAGACGATCGTCGTGGCGATCGGCGTCGGCCTGCTCGCGCTCGCCGTCGGCGGGGCGCTGACGCTCGAGAACGCCCACTACTCTCACGGCGGAGCGGCGCCGTTCTCGTTCAGCTACCGCGGGCTCTACCGCACGGCGCCGGCGCCCGGTGAGTATGTCCAGGTGCGAAGTCCCGCGCGCGGGCCGTTGCGCAACTCGTTCGCGGTGGGACCGTTGCGGTTGCCGGCGTACACGACGAGCCTGAGCGCCGAGCTGCCGCTGTATGCGAGCTCGTACATTAACGGGCTGCGCCACCGCTACGCCGGGTTTGTGCTGCGCGGGGAGGGCAAGACGCGCGTCGACACCGTGCCCGCCTACACGGTCGCCTACACCGCCCGGATCGCGGGTCGGACCGTCTACGGCCGCGACGTCCTGCTCTTGCCCGAACGGCCCGGCGCTCGCGCCGGCGTGCACATCGTGATGCTGAGCTCTCCCAGCTCGCAGGTGACCTCGCCGCTGCTGGTCGGCGCCGCCGGTGTGCTCGAACGGCCGCTCGAGACGTTCGCGTTCGGCTAGCGACGGAGGCTGGCGTTAGTCCTGGGAGGGCACTAGGGCGTTGGCACTAGGCGTTGCTTGCGAGGCGACCGCGGAGGAGGAGGTCGATTCCGGCGCCGCGCCGCTCGGGGGCGTGCTCTGCTGCCCCGTTTCTCCTCCGGTGGGCGGTGTAACCGGCGGCGGCGGCGGTTCCACGGGGGGGTCCACGGGCGGGGCTGTCGCTGCGGGCGGAGTAGGTTCGGCCGGTGGCGAGGGTGTGCCGCCGGTTGGGTCTGTCGCGGTCGTGCTCGGGGCGCTCTGCTGAGGCGGTGCGTCGGTGGCTTTGGTCGGCAGCGTGGTCGTCTCGGTCGTGACCTCCGTCACGGGCGCCGTAGCCTGCTTGGGCGGCACGACCGGTTTGGCGGCCGGGAGCAACACCGCCGGTCCGGCGGCGGGCGGGTGCAGCGCCACTACCGGCGCGGCGATCTTGGCCGTCTTGGCCACCAGACGCGGATGGGCGAGACGGCGCGTCGAGCGGTTGTCCGCGAAGCGGCGCGTCGAGCTGACCGATTGGACGCTGGCGTGCACGACGATCGGTTCGCTGGCGTGCCTCGCCACGTAGGCTGTGGTGGCGGCGGTGGAGTGGTGGCGATGCGCAGGATGCCCGACGTGCCCGGTCGCGACCGCGGTGACGATCGCCGCGGCGGCGAGCCCGGCGACGGCCTTCGTCGCGACCGCGCCGGCGCCGGCGGTGAGGATGCCTCCGGCCGCGCCCGCTCCGCCGGCTCCGGCACCGGCCGCGCTGGCGGTGGCACCGGCGGTGGCTCCGGCTCCGGCGCCGACGTGACCCGCGGAGGCGGTCGAGCCCAGCTTGGTGAGCAGCAGCTTCTTGGCCAGCAGCAGCGGCCCTACGGGGAAGATCGCTGCGAGCGCGTGGTTGTTCTCGCGCAGCTGCTTCTTGAATGAGCGGCAGCGCTCACACCCGCGCACGTGCCGGCGCGCGGGGGGGGCCAGCTTGGTCAGGCCCTCGGCGACCTCTCCGAGCTGCATCCGCACTTCTTCACAGCTCAGCTGCCGCGCCTCGGCGGCCTCGGCCAGCGAGATGCGCGCGCGCACGAGCAGCGACTTGACCGATGGCACCGTGGTCTCCATCGCGTCGGCGATCTGCTCGTAGGAGAGCGCGTCGATCTCGCGCAGCAGCAGGGCGGTGCGCTGGGTCTCGGGCAGCTCCTTGACGTCGCCGAGCAGCTGCCTGAAGCTCTCGCGCTTAAGCACGCGCTCGCCGGTGGAGAGCCCGTTGTCGGCGTAGTGCACGTCCATCGAGTCCACGCCGATCGCCGAGGCGCGGCGCAGGTGGTTGAGCGAGCGGTTGCGCGCGATCCGGTACAGCCACGGCCGGACGTTGATCTCGCGCTCGTCCGCGAGCACGGCGTTGAAGGCGGCCGTGAACACCTCCTGGAGCACGTCCTCGGCGTCCTCGCGCGAGGACAGCATGTGCCGGCAGAAGGCCAGCAGACGGGATTGGTAGCGCGAGAACAGCACCTCGAACGCGGCGTGCTGGCCACGGCGGGTCATCGCGATCAGCCGCTCGTCCGACTGCAGCCGCAGCAATGCCGACGGGCCGCTGAGGCCCGGCATGCTCTTGTGCGTTAGTGCTGAGACCTCCACGGCGTATTCGGTCCCTTCTGCTGCCTTGTGTATCTGTCTCTTGTACACCGTAGCAACCGAAAAGTTGCGCCCCGCGGGCTCGATTTCGGCCGTGCGAGGCGTGTGGAGTCCCGTATCCACGCGGGCAGATACGATCGCTGCGCCCGGGTGGACAAACTGGCAAAGTCAGCGGACTTAAAATCTGCCGCTCGTGTGAGCTTGCGGGTTCGAATCCCGTCCCGGGCATCTCCGCCGCCGCGGTGGTCGCGCGGTCGTTCTTTTGGCGTCGAGACCGCGCGCGCGGCGAGCCGGCCGGCGTGGTGTCCGCGGTCGATCGCGTGAGCTGAATGCAGCGCTTTCGACACGTGTCCTGCTGAGCGGAGACGGAGAGCGCCGTCCCGGGGCGCCGCTCGTGGGGGCGCGCTCGCGGGGTCGTGGCGATAGAGTCCCGGCGCGTCGATGGCCACTGAGCAGAGCACAGAGGAGAGCATGGAGACTTTCCACGGCGGACGGCTGGTTGCGCGCCGCTTGAAGGCACACGGTGTCAGCCGGCTGTTCACGCTGTCGGGCGGGCATCTGTTCTCGATCTATGACGGCTGTCGCGAGGAGGGGATCGAGATCGTGGATGTCCGTCATGAGTCCACAGCCGCGTTTGCCGCGGAGGGCTGGGCGAAGGTCACGCGCGAGCCCGGCGTGTGCGCGCTGACGGCCGGACCGGGCGTGACGAATGGGATGAGCGCGATGGGCTCGGCGCAGGCCAACCACTCGCCGATCGTCGTCCTCGGCGGTCGCGCGCCGGCTGGGCGCTGGGGGATGGGGTCGTTGCAGGAGATCGATCACGTCCCGTTCGTGCGTCCCCTGACCAAGCTCGCGGTGACGCCCGAGAGCACGGCCGAGATACCGGGCCTGCTCGACGAGGCGTTCACCGCCGCGCTGGCCCCGCATGGCGGGCCGGCGTTCGTGGACTTCCCGATGGATTACGTCTTCATGGAGGCGCCCGAGCCCGAGGACGCGCTCGACGGCCCACCGCCGCGCGCGAGCCGGGGCGCCGATGGCGCTGTCATCGAACGCGCCGCCGAGCTGCTGCGCGCCGCCGAGCGCCCGGTCATCATGGCCGGGACCGACCTGTACTGGGGTCACGGCGAGTCCGAGCTGCTCGCGCTCGCGGAGACGTTGCGCATCCCGGTGTTCCTGAACGGCCTTGCCCGCGGGTGCGTGCCCGCCGACCATGAGCTGTTCTTCTCGCGCGCGCGCTCGCACGCGCTCAAGGGAGCGGACGCGGCGCTCGTGGTCGGCGTGCCGATGGATTTTCGCCTTGGCTTCGGCGGCTCGTTCGGCGATGACACGGAGATTGTCGTCATCGATGTCGCCGAGCCCCTGCGCCGCCACCCCAGGCCGGTCGCGGCCGAGCTGTATGGAGCCTTGCCCGCGACGCTCGCCGACCTGCGCGTGGCCGCCGGCGCCGGCGGTGGGCAGCCGCCGCAGAGTGCGCGCTGGGTCGAGGACCTGCGCGCCGCGGAGACCGAGCGCCGCGAGGCGGAGCGCGCAGAGCTCGAGGACGATCGCTCGCCGCTGCATCCGATGCGGCTGTATGCGGAGCTCGGCCGTGTGCTCGAGCGGGACGCGATCGTGATCGGCGACGGCGGCGACTACGTCTCCTACGCGGGCCGGGTCATCGACTCCTTCCAGCCCGGCTGCTGGCTTGATCCGGGGCCGTTCGGCTGCCTCGGCGCGGGCCCCGGCTATGCGCTGGCGGCCAAGCTCGCCCACCCCGATCGGCAGGTCGTGCTGCTGCTCGGCGATGGCGCGTTTGGGTTCTCGGGCATGGAGTTCGACACGCTCGCCCGCCACGGGGTGAACGTGGTCGGGGTGATGGGCAACAACGGCATCTGGGCGCTGGAGAAGCACCCGATGGAGTTCCTTTACGGATATTCTGTCGCCGCCGAGCTGCGCCCGGCGACGCGCTACGACCAGGTCGTCCAGGCGCTCGGCTGCCACGGCGAGCTCGTCGAGCGTCCTCAGGACGTCGTTCCGGCGCTCGAGCGCGCGTTCTCCGCGGGCGTGCCCGCGCTTGTGAACGTGCTGACCGACCCGGACGTGATCTACCCGCGCAAGTCCAACCTGGCCTGAGCCGGCCCCGGCGTGTCGGCGCCACCCGCGACTGGTTATGCGCGGCGCATCATATGCGGCTTGCGTGACGCGGCACGCGGGATTGCGCCCTCGATCTCAGGCCCGACTCCTGGCGTCGGTGTTCGTGCCTGTATGAGGACGTGAGGAAGCCGCCCGGGCGGGGCGGCTTCCTCGGGGCGGGCCCCGAGGAACAGGCAGGGGTACGTGCCTCGGGGCCGTTGACCCGGACACGGGAACGCCGACATCACGGCGAAGTCCAGGCCTGTATGGACCAGCTCAAGGATATGTCTTCAGCACACACCCTCGCCCAAAGGATAGTATCAGATATCTGAACTGCCGTGGGAACCTGAACTATAGTGTGCGGCGATCGAGAGCACGCCCCCATGGAGGATGTCGTGCTCGGAGACCTCCACTTCGTCCAGATCGAACGCGCGCATCGCCTCTGACAGCAGGATCATGCCGGCTACGATCGTGGGCGCGCGGCTCGGGTCCAGGCCGACCACAGCTCGGCGCTGGGCTTCGTCCATGTCGGCCAGCCGCGCGAGCAGCAGCTCGACCGTGGCCAGCAGCAGCGGATATCCATGCACGCGCTCCGGGTCGTACGGATCGAGCTCTTGGTCGATCGCGGCTGCCGACGTCGCTGTGCCCGCGACCGCGATGCCGCGCCTCACCGGCGCTCGCTCAGCCGCGGGTAGACCGGCGAGATACACCGCGCGCGCGTCGGCCGCGAGCGCCTGCAGCTCGGCGGGCGCCGGAGGATCGCTGTGGATGTGGCGCTCGCTCATCCGCACCACGCCCGCAGGGAGCGACACATGAAATCCCGCCGTTCGTCCGACGCCGACGATGAACTCCGTCGACCCGCCACCGATGTCCACGACGACCGTCGGCTCGATGGCGCTCGGCCGATCGGACATTGCGCCGAGGAACGTCATCCTCGCCTCTTCCTCGCCGGTGAGGATCCGCGCGTCGAGGCCGCACTCGCCGCGGACCCGTTCGGCGAACGCTCGCCCGTTGTGCGCGTCGCGCACCGCCGAGGTCATCACCGCGAGGTTCGGGTAGGGCTCATCTGCGTCGGGCGGCTCGTGCGCGTCGATCTCCTCGCGGAACTTCGCCAGTGCAGCCAGCACCCGCTCACAGCCATCCGCTGACAGCGACCCCTCGGTGTCGACCCCCGCGCCGAGCCGCGTCACGACCGAGCGACGCACGATCTCGGTCACCCCGCCGTCGGGCATGACGTCGGCGATCAGCAGGCGGGTCGAGTTCGTGCCTATGTCGACCACGGCCGCGCGCACGCGGCTGATGCTATTGACTGTGGCGTAGGTCCTCACGCAAAATGCGACGAAGGAGCGTAGTAGTCCTATGCACGACAGCACCAACCCCGTCGCGCTGATCACCGGCGCAGGCAGGGGCATCGGGCGCGAGGTCGCAGCGCAGCTGGCTGGGCGCGGCTACGACGTGATAGTGAGCGCCCGCGATCCCGATGCCGCCGGCCGGGCGGCGACCGAGGTGGCGGCGCAGACGGGCGCTCGGGTAAGCGCGCTGACCCTCGACGTCGCCGATCCCGCGAGCATCGCCGCTGCCGCCGAGCGCCTCACCGCTGAGCCGGCTCGCCTGGACGTTCTCGTCAACAACGCCGGCGTCGGCACCGACTGGGGCGTCAGCGGGACCGACCCCGACTTCGACGCGATCGATCGCGCGCTGCGGACGAACTTCTACGGCGCCTACCGCCTGACCGTCGCGCTGCTCGACCTTCTGCGCGCCGGCGCCCACCCGCGGATCGTCAACGTCTCCAGCGGCATGGGCGGTGTCGCCGAGATGGGCGGCTGGTCGCCCGGGTATCGCGTGTCAAAGGCCGCGCTCAACGCGATGACCCGGATCCTCTCCACCGAGCTCGCCGGCGAGGGCTTCCTCGTCAACTCCGCCTGCCCCGGGCTCGTCGCCACGGACATGGGTGCCCAGTTCGGCGCGACCAAGCCCGTCGAGGACGGCGCCGCCGGGGTAGTCTGGCTGGCCACTCTGCCCGACGACGGCCCCACCGGTGGGTTCTTTCGGGACGGGTCTCCCGTCGCGTTCTGACTCGGCCCTCCCGGCTTGCACGGCGGTTTTTTGCTAGAACGTAAGTAGCGACGCGGGGTGGAGCAGTCTGGTAGCTCGTCGGGCTCATAACCCGAAGGTCGCGGGTTCGAATCCCGCCCCCGCTACTCGAAAAAGCCCCGCTCAGGCGGGGTTTTTCGTGGGATGAGTCGCTAAACGGATGGGCCAAGGTTCCAATAGGGTTCCGTTTGCACTCGTTCTGGCGCCCCTTCGTGAGGCCAGACTGGCGAGCTTCTCTGGGTGGAGAGGTTGCGATGTCCTTGATGGCGACGTTGAGGCGTCAGGGGTCGTGCGGCATCGCGTGGGTGGGCGGGAGTCTGATCTCGGCGATTGCCGATACCGCTCCGCCCACGCCGTAGCCTCCTCGTCGGCGAGATAGATCGGCGATCTTCTCACCGCGTTGCCAGTGGCCGTTGGAAGGGAGGAGGCGAGCCACAAGAGTGTCTGATCGGGGGGGGGCGACTGTCGCCACCAAGAGCCGGCGATCGAGACCCGGTCCGTCCCGGAGTGCGCATGTTGCGCGATCGA
>DASZJF010000029.1:0-2302 GCA_035948355.1 Solirubrobacteraceae bacterium | reverse complement strand
TGGCTACCACCGCGCTCGTAGGCCCGAGCCGCGTCCCTCCCCCGGGCCGGGAGGTGTCACGTCCCGTACAGGAGGCGCCAGATGATCTCGGCCGTCTGGCGCGCCAGCGCCGGATCGTGCGTCGCGTCCTTGGTCGCGATGTGCTCGGCGGCCAACCGCTCGCCGGAGTAGACGATGACCTCGGCCATGGTCCGCGGATCCAGGCGCTTGGGGATGCGCCGTCTGTGCTGTTCGCTCTCGATCCTTTTCTGGATCGCGTCGATGATGCTCGCGAACTGCCCACGCCAGAAGTGGGCGACTTCGTGGTCGTAGGCCGAGACCTCAAAGTACGCGCGCAGCACAGGGGCGTGCGCTCGCCAGTTGCGCAGCGTATTTGCCATCGTGGCCTCGAGCGCTTTCTTGCCGGGCAGCGGATCGGCCAGCGCCCAACCGCGCGATCCCGCGAAGACGTTCTCCATGACGGACTCCACGGCCGCAAGCAGCAGCTCGGACTTGTTCGCGAAGTTCGTATAGAACGCCGAGCGAGCGACGCCGGCCTCGTCGCAGATGCGCTGAACGCCCAGCGACGTGTAGCTCTCGCCCGCTTCGAGCAGCCGCTCGACTGCGTCCAGCAGCTCGGCCTGCACGGCATCGCGCCGCGTCCGACCGCTTGCCGTCTTGCGTGTGATCGAAGGCATCCTGCGATCCTAAGGAGCCCCGGAGGAGGGAGGACCGCCTACAGCGCTCTCACGTGATCGCCACCGGGCTCGTTGAGCGCCGCAAACGAGTCGAGATCCATGACGGCGTGGGTCATGCGCTGGAGGTTCACGCGCGAGATTTCGACCGGCTGCATGTCGGGCTGAAACCGCCCCGCGCCGATCGTGATCAGCCAGAAGGCCAGCCCGTGGAAGACCTGCTGGCGATACAGCGTCCGGGCCACGTCGAACTCCGGCGGCTCGCCGCCGGCCTCGCGCAGCAGGTGCAGGTAGTAGTCGAGGAGTTCGTACTCCCACGCGCGGCGGTCCTCGACCGTCAGGCCTGACATGAAGGCGTACGCCACGTCGAGTGCCCAGCATCCGCGCGCCATACATTGCCAGTCGTAGAGGCCCATCTCGCCGTCCGGCGTGTTGAACCAGTTGCCGGCATGAGTGTCCTGGTGCAGGAGTGTCGTCGGCCCGCCGACATTGAGCTCGAGCGAGCGGATGAACGCGGGCCATACTTCGGTCCGGCGATCGAGGAAACCGGGCGCGCAGACGTCAGCGGCCCGGTCGATGCCGATCAGGGTGCGCTTCTCGAAAGGCATCCGCGCGTTGACCTTCTGCTGCCACTGGAGCGCGGAGGCGATCCAGCTCAGGTCCGCGGCGAAGCACGCGCCATTCCACAGTCGTCCATGGTAGGAGGCCATCTCGCGCGTCATGCTCTCGGCCATCCACCGCGTGACGTAGCGATCGGCCGGACTGGCGAAGCGCGCGTTGCGCGTGCGGCCGACGTCTTCGATGAGCACGAAAGTGCGACCCGACGACGGGTCGGCGGCGGCGTGGTAGCCCTGCGGGGAGAGCAGTTCGAGGTCGGGCCGGATCTGGATGTAGAAGCGGCCCTCGTTCTGTGAGGCCTCTGTGAGGCCGCTGACGAGCCGGGTCGTCAGCGTCGGCGTCGCCTTGAACCAGACCGACGCCGGGAGACCCGCGGCCTGTCCCGCGCTGTCATAGGTCAGCTCGATGCGGCCACGTGCGGTCGTGCCGGAGTGCGCTTCGCCGAGGGTGAACGCGACGACGTGGGCTCCGGGGACCTGCTTGCAGAGGACTGCGGTGAGCCACTCGGCGGTGAGGGCTTGCGGGCCGCGCGGCACGTCGGTGGGTCTGACCGCCATCGGCTTGGTCACGTGCTCGCGGGCGACGTGAGCTCCCACGGCGGCAATTTGGCGCGCGATTCCCAACTTGGACATCACTCAGCCGCCCGGCTTTCCGCGCTCGAAGGGCACGATGTTGGGCAAGGTCGTCTTCGGCGGCACGCCGAGCCGGCCGTCGCCGGTCAGGTAGGCAGACCCCCTGCCCGCGTCCTCGCTGTCGTTGCGCACGTGTGGGACGGCGGGTCCGGGACACGCCCGATCGGTGCCGTCGCCACAGATGTAGTCGGTGAAGTACGAGCGCTTCTGGATGTCGTCCGGCCAGGTGGTGGAGTTGAGCGATACCCACATGTTCGGCACGTTGTAGGTGAAGAACATCGCTCCCTGGACCACCGCCGTCATGGCGAGCACGCGCACCATCAGTTTCTTTAACTCGGATCCGCGCACGCGGTCGATCCCGCGCTCGACGACCGTGCG
>DASZJF010000028.1:0-112772 GCA_035948355.1 Solirubrobacteraceae bacterium | reverse complement strand
CATGCGCGCCCCCGCCGAGCGGCGCATGCGCCGCTCGGACGAATCGGCACATGTGCCGATTCGAGGCAACCGCGCATGCGCGGTTGCCCGCCGGGCCGCATGCGGCCCGGCGCAGGCAGGCGCATGCGCCTGCCTGAACTGCTCCCCTCCCAGGCGGGCGGTGTTGTCGAATGCGCCTTGAAGACAAGCTACGCCGCTGACTCGCGTGGCGACACGCGGTTTGTGGCTTGCCGGAGATGGGCCAGTGATGGATTGAGCTTTAAGGAGTTTGTGGCGCCGGTCTGCGACCGGCGATGGATGTAAAGCGGCGATTGGACGGCACTTCGCCCGGGCGGGCTGTCACTGGTCGTCGAAGGTGACGTCCACGTTCTCGTGTTGGACGCGCTCCTCGGTCTCCGCGGAGGACGTGAGCGCGCGCCTGTCCGCGTCCAGCAGGGGGGCGGTGAAGCTGCGCGGCCACAGCCGCCGCGCGCGCACGACGTTGATCTCTGCCGCGATCAGCGTCACCTGACCGCCGAGGTACAGCCAGGCGAGCAGGCCGAGGACGAACGCGAACAGGCCCGAGGTCTCCTGCGCGTGGCGGACGACGTGCGCGACGTAATAGCCGCCGATGTGCTGCAGGATCTGCCACAGCACCGCCGCGAACGCCACGCCCGGGAGCAGATCGCGGGTCGGTATCTCATCCGGGCTCAGGAACCGGAATGCGGCGAAGAACAGCAGCAGGTTCGAGGCCAGCGCCAGCAGGACGCCGCCGAGCACCGCGGTCGCGCCCGCCGTCTGCGCCGTCACATAGCCGGCGGCGACCGTCGAGACGACCAGCAGCAGGCCGAGCACGGCGAGCAGGCCGATGCCGCGCAGCCGCCAGGCCAGGAAGTTGGGACGGCGCTTGCGCGGGATGTGCCACACCTGCTGGAACGCGTTCTGCGTGGCGCCGACGATCCCCAGGCCGCCCAGCAGCAGGCCGATCACGCCGATCGCCAGCGCGCCCACGCTGCCTTTCAGCGAATGGACGTTGCTCTCGAGCTGATCGCCGATGATCGGGAACTGACTGAGCGTCGAGTGCAGCACTTCGGACTGCGTCTTCGGGTCTCCTTCGAGCACGAACCCCAGCACCGTCACGAGCACGAGCAGCAGCGGGAACAGCGACACGAACCCGTAATAGGCGATCAGCGCCGCCATGCTCCCGGCTTCGTCATCGCCGAACTTCTTAATCACCGCCGCCGGGAATGCCAGCCGGCGGTGGCGCTGCTGCAGGCGGTCCAGCGCGTGCAGGCGCTCGCCGAGGCTCATCGCGTCCGTCCCCATCTCTCCCGCGCGCGCCCAGAGTCGCCGGCTCGCCCAGGTGTCGGGTCCAAAAAAATTGGCAGGGGGAGGCAGGGCGTGTACGGGAGCGACATGCACACGTGTCTACTCCATCGCAGCCGCGAACGCGAGCCCTGGGCGATGCCTGGCCGGCGCCCGCGCGCCGAGGATCGAGACTCGACCCCACCGACGAGGTCGCGCTGGTGGCACACGCGGCGCGCAGGCCGCTGCTGTCGGTGTATCGCCCGTGGCTGCGCCGCGAGGACCTGGAGGACTGCTACAGCCAGGCGACGCTCGAGCTCGTGGCGCAGGCGCGTCGCGGTGAGCTGCGCTACTCCGGGCGCGCGCACCTGCGCAGCCTGTTCGAGCTGCGCTTTCACTCGCGCGTGCGCGATCGTCGCCGCGCGCTGCGCGGGCGCAGCCCGGCCCAGGCGATGCTCGACGGCGCGCTCTCGCACTCCGGCGCGGACGGACGGGCGGTCGAGGTGGCCGATCCCCGCGCCGACGTCGAGCGACTCACGCTGCTGCGCCACGAGCTGCGCGCGCTCGAGCGGGCGGCGCATGGACTGAGCCCCGACCAGCGTCTCGTGCTGGCCTGTCAGATCGGGCTGCAGATGGGCGCGGGCGAATTCTGCCGCACGTTCGGCTGGTCCGAGGAGAAGCACCGCAAGGTCTACCGCTCCGGAGTGCGCCCGATCTCAGAAATCGTCCGTGACAACCCACTGGCCCAGGACTACGTCCACTGGGGCGCGCCCGGCCCCGGGCGCTGGGTGACGATCTACGCCACCACCTCCCCGACCGACCACGTGTTCGTCGTCATCGCCGGGCTGCGCCTGGACACCAGTCACAACGGCACCGACGTCGGCCCCAATCAGAGTGAAGACGGCCCACGCTGGCGCATCCTCGACCACATCCCCACCTGGGCGCAGTGGTCGGTGCGCCATCCGCCGGGGCTGTAATGTGGCGCACATGGCGAACCGCGAGGTCGACTATCTCCTGATCGGCGGTGGCCTGGCGAGCGCCAACTGCGCGCGCTGGCTGCGTCAGGAAGGAGCCGAGGGAACGGTGTTGCTGGTGGGGCGCGAGCCCGACCCGCCGTACAACCGCCCGGACTGCTCGAAGGGCTATCTGCGCGGCGAGGAGACCCGCGAGGAGCCGCTGTTTCGCCCGAACGAGTGGTGGGCCGAGCAGGGCATCGAGCTGCTGACGCGCGCGAGCGTGACCGCGCTCGACTTGGACGCGCGCACGGCCAAGCTCTCGACCAAGGAAGAGGTCTCCTTCGAGAAGGCATTGATCGCCACCGGCGCGAACGTCAGGCGGCTGAACGTGCCCGGGTGCGAGCTCGAGCAGATCCACTATCTGCGCACGCTCGGCAACGCCGACGCGATCCGCGAGGGTGTGGCCGAGGCCGAGCACGTGG
The DNA here is from genome assembly GCA_035948355.1 of Solirubrobacteraceae bacterium. Lineage (GTDB taxonomy): Bacteria > Actinomycetota > Thermoleophilia > Solirubrobacterales > Solirubrobacteraceae > Palsa-744. The sequence goes on along the minus strand of DASZJF010000028.1, from coordinate 110,050 downwards.
TGCTGATTGGCGGCTCCTACATCGGCTGTGAGGTCGCCGCGTCGCTCACGGCGATCGGCAAGCGCTGCACGATCGTGATGCAGGAGCGAGCCACGCTGCAACGCGGCTTCGGCGAGCGCGTCGGGCGCTACATCCAGGGCCTCCTGGAAGGCGTCGGCGTGACCATCCACGGCGAGGACGAGCTCGAGCGCTTCGAGGGCGAGGAGCGCGTCGCGAAGGTGATCACGCGCGGCGGGCTGGAGCTTGCGGCCGACGCGGTCGTGATCGGCGCCGGCGTCACACCCGACACGCAGCTCGCCCAGAAAGCCGGCCTTGCGATCGGTGAGCGCGGCGGGATCGCCTGCTCCTCGCGGCTGGAGACCTCCACGCCGGGGGTGTTCGCCGCCGGGGACGTGTGCGAGTACGACTCGGTTCTGCACGGCGGTCCGATGCGGATCGAGCACTGGGACGTCGCCTTCAACCACGGCAAGACCGCTGCGCTGAACATGCTCGGCCGCGACGTGCCCCACACGGAGGTCCCGTATTTCTTCTCCGTCCTGGCCGGTCTGGGCGAGCTCGAGTACGTTGGACCCGCTGCCTCGTGGGACGAGGAGATCCTGCGCGGGTCGCTCCAGGACGGCGACTTCACCAACTGGTATCTCGAGGGCGGCCGCGTCGTCGCCGCGCTCACGTTCGGGCGCTCGGACGACCTCGAGCACGCGCGGCGACTGCTCGCCGAGAAGCCGGCGCTCGACGCGATGACGCGAGAGGCGCTCGCCGATCTCGACACGGACCTCTCCGCGGCGAGATAGCGACATCCGCTCGCGGACACCGCCGGCACCACGACGTGCGCCCGGTGGAGTAGGATTACAGGTCCATAACGGTCGGTGGTGAAGGGAAGCCGGTGCGAATCCGGCGCGGACCCGCCACTGTGACCGGGGATGCTCGCCGTGGCGCGCAAGCGCAAGCCACCGATTCGCCTTCGGCGATCGGGAAGGCGCGGAGGAGTAGGCCCGGGAGCCAGGAGACCTGCCTCCGACCGCAAGCCCACTGAAACCCTCGTGGAAAGGGGTTGGCTCATGCTCGTATCTCGTCGCATCGCACTGGCGCTCGTTGTCGTGTGCCTCGCACTGTCCGGTCTCGTCTCTGCCGCCCAGGCAGCAGGTCCGGCGACTGTCACCGTCAGAGTGGAGGGTTCCGCCGCGACGCTCCTTCCTCCAACCCAAGTGACCACGACGACCGAACCGGTCGTCAAGGACGGCAACCCGGCCCACTCGTGTCCCGGGACCAGCGCGCTCGGTGCGCTGCAGCTAGCCACCGGCGGCAACTGGAGCGGACCGTGGGAAGCGAGTTTCGGACAGTACGAGATCTTCTCGATCGAGGGCGAGTCTCATCCGTTCAGCGGCGGGGCCTTCTGGGAGCTGTGGGTCAATCACGTCTCTTCGGAAGTGGGTGCGTGCGAAGCGCAGCTGGCAGCGGGTGAGGAAGTCTTGTTCTTCCCGGAATGCTTCGGCGAATGTCCCGCCGCACCGAATCCACTCGGCATCGAAGCTCCCGCTGTCGCGGAAGTCGGCAAGCCCGTGACGGCGACGGTCATCTCTTACGCAAATCCCAGCGGAGCGGCGTCGCCGGCCGGCAACGCGACGGTCGTGTATGACGGAACCGAGGCGTCGACCGACTCCAGCGGACACGCGACGCTCACCTTTTCCCACACGGGACGCATGGAAGTGAAGGTCACCGCGCCGGGCTCCATTCGAACCGAGACGACGGTGTGCGTTCACAATGGCAGCGACGGCAACTGTGGCACGCAAACTTCCTCCGGTTCGGGGGGATCGGCGGGTGGCACGACGACCGCTGGCGCAGCCGTTGTGCCCTTCAAAGGTCCCTATGCGCTCGTCCCCCACGTGACAGGCCTGGTGGACGGTCACGTCTACACCCGCGCTCACGCTCCGCGCATCCTCGCGGGCAGCGTGCTCGCGCACACGACCGTCTCCTCGATCAGCCTGACGCTTCGTCGCGAGTACCGCCACCGTTGCTACGCGTTCAACGGAGTCACAACCCAATTCGTACGTGTCCGCTGCGACACCGGCAAGCCATTCAAGGTGTCTGGCAACAGCACGTTCTCCTACCTGCTGCCCTCGGCGCTCCAGCCCGGCCGGTACGTGCTCGACATCCAGGCCACGGATGCTGCCGGCAACCGCACGACGCTGGCACGGGGAACGTCGAGGATCGTGTTCTATGTCCGCTAGACCCACGTCACATGTCCGGTAAGAGACCGCGAGCTCTTGGTGTGGGCGCGGCGGTGGCTCTGGTGACCGTCGCGCTCGCCGGCTGCGGCCTCGGCGCGGGGCCCGCGCCGAGCGCGATCACGCTGACCGTCACCCGCGACTTCGGCGCCCGGCCGATGAGCTCCTCCGGCGCACCGCGGGTCCACGGCCAGGAGACCGTGATGAGCCTGCTGATGCGCAACGCGACCGTCACCACCCGCTACGGCGGCGGGTTTGTCGAGAGCGTCAACGGATCCTCCGGCGGCTCGACGGGCGGGCAGCCGCGCGACTGGTTCTATTACGTCAACGGAGTTGAGGCGCCCCAGGGCGCGGCGGCGACGAACGTGCATCCCGGCGATCACATCTGGTGGGACCTGCACGACTGGAGCCAGACCGATAGCGTGCCGGCCGTCGTCGGGTCGTTCCCCGAGCCGTTCCTGAACGGGATCGACGGCAAGCGCCTGCCCGTGCGCATCGAATGCGCCGCGGTCTCCAGCGCCCCCTGCCAGACGGTCAGCTCGCGTCTGCGTGCGCTCGGCGTGCCCGCCGCTATCGCTGGAATCGGACCGGGCGATGAGCCGGAAACCCTGCGCGTGCTGGTCGGTCCGTGGAGCGAGCTGCGCGGCGATCCGGCCGCGCATCAGATCGAACTGGGCCCTCGATCCAGCGGCGTATACGCACGCTTTGCCACTCACGGCGCGACGCTCGAGCTGCTGAACGAGCAGGGCGCTCTCGCGCGCACGCTGACCACCGGCGCGGGTCTGATCGCGGCCACGCGCTATGGAGAAGAAGCGCCCGCGTGGGTGATCACCGGCACCGACGCCGCCGGCGTCCAGTCGGCGGCGCGATCGCTCGACGCGGCCACGCTCGCCGATCGCTTCGCGGTGGCGCTCGCTCCCGGCGGCGTCGCACTGCCCGCGCCCGCCCCGGTCTCGGCGGGAGGCTGACGGTCGTGTTCGCCCGCTCGCGCACGTTCTTCTACCGCCGTCTGGCCAGCCCGCTGCACGCCGCGCGAGCGGGCATCGGTGCGATGTGGGCGCTCGCGCTGACGGTGGCCACGCTGATGCTGTTCCATCCGCTGATCCTGCTCGCGCTGATCCTCGGCGTGATCGGCGCGGGGTATGGCGCGGGAGTCGGGCGTGAGCTGACGCGCACCCTGCGTACCGCCGCGATCGTCGTCATTCCGATCGTCGCGATCAACGTGCTCGTCTCTCGCCACGGCCTGACCGTGTTCGCGCGACTCGGCGACCTTGGCCCCTTCGGTCAGGGCAACCTCACCGTTGAGGCGGCCGTGTATGGCGCGGTGATCGGGTTGAAGGTCACGCTGCTGATCCTCGTCACAACGCTCGCGAGCCTCACGGTGGACCCCGACGAGCTGCTGCGCGCGCTGCGCCGGATGTCGTTTCGCTCCGCGCTCACCGCCACGCTCTCCACCCGCATGATCCCGCTGCTCGCGGCCGACTCCGAGCGCCTGGCCGAAGCCCAGCGCACCCGCCCGGCGGGCGCTCCGACCGGTCCGCGCGCGCGCGTCGCCCTGCTGGGGGCCGTCGTCGGCGGCTCGCTCGATCGCGCCATGGACGTCGCCGCCACACTGGAGCTGCGCGGCTTTGCCGCACCTCATCGACGTCCGCGCCGCTCGCAAATGGCGCGCCCGTGGTCACGCCATGATTTCGCGTTCGCCTGCTCGGCCGTCGCGATTCTCGCGCTCTGCATCCTTGGGCGGCTCGCAGGTGCGGCATCGTTCGACGCCTATCCGCTCGTCCGCATGCCCGTCACGGCCGCGACCGGAGCGGTCTGCGCGGCGTTGATCGCCGCGATCCTGTTGCCATTTGCCGATCGCCGAGGCATCGACCCATGAACCCGATCCTCTCCTTCGAGCACGTCACCTACCGCTACCCGCACGCCGATACGCCGGCGCTCGACGACGTCTGCCTCGAGATCGAGCCGGGCGAGCTGTGCCTGCTCGCGGGACTGTCCGGTCACGGCAAGTCGACGCTGCTGCGCGCCGCCTGCGGTCTGGTTCCGCACTTTCACGGCGGACGCTTCGCCGGTGCGGTGACGCTCGCCGGGATGGATACACGCGAGCACGGTCCGGCACGGCTCGGTGCCGTCGCCGGCGCCCTGTTCCAGGATCCCGAGACGCAGCTCGTGACGAGCTCGGTGCGTTCGGAGCTCGCCCTGTCGCTGGAGAGCCGCGGTCACGGCGCCGGTGAGGTCGCGCGTGGGGTGGAGGAGGTCGCGCTGGCGCTGGGTATCGACGCGTTGCTCGACCGCTCCGTGCATGAGCTGTCCGGCGGCGAGCAGCAGCGTGTCGCGCTCGGCGCGGCGCTCGCGGGCCGACCGCCGGTGATCCTGCTCGACGAGCCGACCTCGCAGCTCGACCCCGTCGCTGGCGATGAGCTGATCGGCCTGCTGCGCCGTTTGAATCAGGAGTGGGAGACGACGATCCTGCTGGCCGAGCATCGCCTGGAGCGTTGTCTGGCGGCGGCCGACCGGGTGATCGCGATGCGGTGCGGGCGGATCGCCCACGACGGCGATCCCGCGTCGTTCCTGGACTGGGCCGCGCGCGAGTCCCCGGCGCTGCAGACGCCCGGCGCGAAGCTGTTCACGCTCGCCGGTCTGGGCCCGCCGCCGGTCGGTGTACGCCAGGCGCGTCGCCGCCTGCGCGATCGGGGCCTGCTGCCCGCCGGTGAGCCGGCCGAGACGCTGACGGCGACACCGGCCAAGCGCACAGGGCGACGTTCGCCCAAGCCAACCGCGCTGCGCCTGCGGGGCGTCTGGCACGAGCTGCGCGACGGACCCGCGATTCTGCGGGGACTGGACCTGACGTTGCACCCAGGGGAGACGGTCGCGCTGATGGGGCGCAATGGCGCCGGCAAGTCGACGCTCCTGCGCCACGCCGCCGGACTGCTGACGCCCACGCGCGGCAAGATCGAGCAGGCGGGGCGGGTCGCGCTGCTGCTGCAGAACCCCGGCGACTACTTCGTGCACGAGCGCGTCGCCGAGGAGGCATCCGCGGATGCGCTGCGGGCACTCGGGCTGGGGGACATGGTCGAGCGCAACCCCCGCGACCTCTCCGGAGGCGAGCGTCAGCGCCTGGCGCTCGCGATCGTCACGGGCGATGGAGACGAGCCGGCGGTGCTGGCGCTGGATGAGCCGACGCGGGGGATGGACCGGGAGTCCAAGGCCGAGCTTGCGCTGGAGCTGCGCCGCCGGGCCGAGCAGGGTCAGGCGGTGATCGTTGCGACGCACGACCCCGAGTTCGCCGCCGCCTGTGCCGAGCGCGCGATCCTGATGGCCGACGGCCGTACGATCGCCGACGGGCCCGCGAGCGAACTGCTCGCCGGCGGGTGGTACTTCGCCACCGAGACCGCGCGCATCCTCGGCGGCGCCGGTGGCGCGCTGCTGCCCGAGCAGGGCGCAAAGCTACTTGCCGCGGAGGCAAATCGAGTAGCTGTGTCCTCGCCCGGCGCGCAGCCCGCAATGCCTCATGGCTCCTGCGCGCGTGGGGTTGGCGCCGACCCGGCGATCCAGGGGCTCACGCGATGAGTTGGCTGCTCGCCTCCTCGCTGATCGTTGCGCTGATCCTCTTCGCCGGCTGGATCGCGTATGAGCGCCGGCGGCCCTCGGCGCGCATGGTCGCGGTTGTCGCGACGCTCGCGGCCGTCGCTGCGCTCGGACGAGACGCGTTCGTCGCGCTGCCGGACGTGAAGCCGATCACGGCGATCGCGTTCGTCGTCGGCTATGCCCTCGGGCCCTTGCCCGGCTTCACGGTCGGCGCGATCGGCATGCTTGCCTCCAACATCATGCTCGGGCAGGGCCCTTACACCCCCTGGCAGATGGCCGCCTGGGGCCTCGTCGGCCTCGCGGGTGCCGCTCTGGGAGCCCTCACCCACCGACGTATCGGTCGCGTCCCACTCGCGCTGGCGTGCGCGATCGCCGCGCTGATAGCCAAGGAGATCATGAACCTCTACACGTTCACCCTCGCCGGCGCCCACACCCCCGCGGCGTTCCTCGCGATCGCAGGTACGTCGCTGCCGTTCGATGTCACCGACGTGTTCGCCACGCTGCTGTTCGCACTTGCCTTCGGCCCCGAGCTCGCGCGCCTGCTCGCGCGCACGCGCGAGCGCATGACCGTGAGCTGGGAACCCCACCCACCCCCGCCGGTCGGACCGGCGGCATCCGCGGTTGGGTCGTCCAAGCCAGGGCTTCCGGGCGGAGGGGTCGCGGCAGCGACGGTCCTCGTGATCGTCGTCGTGTCGCTCGGATTGGGTGGGCTGGTCGCGCGTCCGAGAACGGCCGGAGCTGTGACCGTGGATGCGCATGCCGCCTCCTCGTTCTCGCCCGAGCTTTCGTTCCTCGCGTCTGCCCAGAACAGCGACGGCGGTTTTGGTGGCGCGCGCGGACAGGGCTCCAGCGAGCTCTACACCGCCTGGAGCGCGATGGGACTCGCCGCCGCCGGGCGCAATCCGGCGAGCGTGCGCCGCTCGGGGCACTCGGTGCTCGACTCGCTGCACGCCCAGGTTTCGACGTTGCAGGGGCTCGGGGACGCCGAGCGCACGATCCTCGCCGCGCGCGCCTGCGGCGCCTCCGCGTACTCGTTCGCGGGTCGCAACCTCGTCGCCGAAGTGCTGCGTTCGCGTGAGCGCGACGATTCCTTCGACCATCAGGTCAACCTAACGGCGTTCGCGATCTTCGCGCTGCGCGCGGTCGGCCATTCCCCCGGCTTGTCCGCGATCCACCGGGCGGCCGGCTGGATCGAGCGCCAGCAGAACCCGGACGGCGGCTTCTCCTTCGGCGCTCACGGCGCTGCCAGCGACGTGGACGACACCGGCGCGGCGCTGCAGGCGCTCGCCGACGCCGGTGCACGCAACCGGGGCGTGTTCGGCGCGGCGGCGAGCTATCTGATGCGCTCCCAGAACCTCGACGGCGGCTTCCCGCAGCAGTATGGCGGCGAATCCAACGCCCAGTCCACGGCCTGGGCGATACAGGGTCTGATCGCCGCCGGTTATGGCCCCGGCGCGGTGCGCCGCCGCGGCAGCCGCAGCCCGCTCGGCTTCCTCGAAAGCCTGCGCGCCCCCGACGGCAGCATCCGCTACTCCCGCACCGGCGCACAGACGCCCGTGTGGGTCACCGCCCAAGCGCTGATCGCGCTCGCGGGCAGGACGTTTCCGGTCGGGCCGTGAGGTGGGACGAAATAGATGTTGGCGGCGAGTTCACTCCCGCGGCTGTGCCCGCAATGCAACACTGTGTATTTCATCGAGCACCGTACGGACCTCGCCGTCCAGCTTCTCCGGCGAGACGTACCTGGCAAGCTCGTGATAGTTGGTCTTGCGCAGCAAGATCGGAAGGCCCAGCCTGGCGAAGAAGTTCGTAAAAAGTGGGTCGAGAAAACGATCGGTCACCTTGATGTCGTCTGACCAAGGCGACTCGCCGAGAGTTGTCATAGCAACCTCGATCTCATCAATGGCGCCCTCCATTGCTTCTTCCCACGCGGCTCCAAACAACGGCCCTTGTCGCTCGTCTCCTATCTCGCGAGCCCATGTCAGCAATACGTCTCGATCTGTGAAGTAATTCTCAATCTCGCGCTTTTCCCAACAGTGAAGTACAAGGTTGGGATGAGTGTCGCTCGGCTGGCTCTCCAACCGATCGAACAGTGCGTAGCAGGTTAGGTCTTGCTTGGCCTCGCGAAGTCCAAAAAAGTGCTGTCGAGCGTGCGATGGCTGATTATCAACATACACAACAAACGGTCGCTTGAGATCATTTCGAGCCTCATGGTTCATCGTCTCTGCAAAAGCACGCAGAATCGCCAAATCGGTAGATCCCTCCAGATAAATGAGCCACCCGGTTATCTCGGCTTGGTAGTAGTCCTCGAATCCGATTGACTTGAGGCTCTTCAACACCTGCGCACCGCGATCGTCGATGCGATGGGGCCTGTTGCCGACAAACGCGACGACGACATCTCGATCGGCGGCCTCATTGAGGATGACCTCGGAATGGCTGGCTGCAACAACCTGGCTGCCATACTCCCTTGCTGCCTCCGATAGGAGTTCGTAAATCTGGCGCTGCCGGAGGATCTCCAGATGGGCGTCAGGCTCATCGAGCAACAGCACGGACTGGGAATTAGTCATCAAGTACGCCAGCAGTAGCAGGGTCTGTTGAAGGCCACGGCCGGAGGCGGACAGGTCCAGTGGTACGTCCGCGCGATTGCGAAAGCTCATCTCAATCTCACCACGTCCTTCGATCAGTACCGGTGGATTGAGCGTCACGCCGAACAGGTCTTTGATTTGCGAAACCAGTGAAGTCCAGCGCTCGTCGCCGTTGTCGCTCTGATATATCTGGAAGCAGAGATTGCGGAGCACCTCGGCGGTTCGTCCCTCGCCGATGCGTACATTGACCGCCCCCTCCATCAGGCGACTCTCGGTTGCGGCCAGACCGGACATCGGGGGCAAGTAAGCGATTTGCGTCTTGCGAGCCAAGTCAGGCACTGGCATACGAGCTGGTTCGGCATCCTCGGTCTCTCTCAGCGCTCGACAGTAGATCGACTCTGGGTTGGCGTAGTCAAACTCAAAGCCACATTCCCACTCGGTGTCGTCATCTACGCCGTTGACGATGATGTCGATGCGTATGTTCTTGGTCTTCTGTTTCCCTGAGTCTTGCGTTACATCACGTGTATGGAGATTGCGCCATAGCTGGTTGGCCACAGGCACTGGGATGGCCAGTAGGTCCCGCCTGTTGATCGTTGCGGCCGGGCGCCGGCCGGGTGCTCCACGGCCCCCATACTTCGCTGTCCAATGCGAGAGTCCGAGGCCCCATAGCGCCAACACCTGGAGCGCTGTCGTCTTACCCGAGTCGTTCGGGCCGATGAAGACGACCGGGTTGCCCAGTTCGATGTCGAGTGCGTCGAATTGCTTGAAGTTGCGTGCTCGCAGCCGGGTCAGCATCCGCCGACATACTACGCACGATCTCCCTGTTCGGCCCAGTTCAATACAGCCCCAAGCGGCATCGCGTCTGAACGACCGGCCGAACTCCGCACTATCTCGCCCGGCAGCCTTACGATCAAGCGGACGGCGATCCCTGGGTTGTGCCGGCGTGCTGCACGACATCCAATTCAGCCGGTCTTTACCGGCCCGTCTACCCTGTGGGGACTATGTCCACGGTCTATCCGTCCGCCGCTCCCGCTCCCGCCCCCCGTCGCGGCGGCACAGGTCGGCCTAGCGCCGTGGCGCCGCTGTGTGCCGCCGGTTTCTGCGTGGGCGCGCTCGCGCTGACCTGGGTGGTGGCCGCGCTGGTGCCGGCGACGCATGTCAAAGACGCGGTCGCGCTGTATGACTTCACGCTGGTCGGCGGGCCGCGGCTCGACGACCTGATGAACGCTTTGCTGCACCTGCTCGATCCGCCGCTGTACATCTTCTGGGGAGCGCTGCTCGTCTCCGTCGCGCTCGTGCGCCGGCGACCCCGGGTCGCGTTCGCCGTCGCGCTCGTGCTGAGCCTCGCGCCGCTGAGCGCGGAGGCGCTCAAGCCGCTGCTCGCGCATCCCCACGCGCGGATCGGCGTCAGTGAGATCACCGCCGCGTCGTGGCCGAGCGGTCACGCGACCGCTGCCACGGCGCTCGTGCTGTGCGCGATCCTCGTGGCGCCCCGGCGCCTGCGCCCGCTCGTGGCCGTGCTGGGCGCGACGTTCGCGGCAGCCGTGGGCGTCTCGCTTTTGATTCTCGCCTGGCATCTGCCGAGCGACGTCCTCGGCGGCTATCTCCTGGGCACGCTGTGGATGGCGCTGGCGCTCGCCGCCCTGCGCCGCGCCGACGCTCACTCACGCTCGATGCGGCTAAGAGGTTCCCTCGCCGCTTCCGCCACCGCCCGCGGCGTGGGCGCCGGGGTCCCATAGCGGCTCCGCGCCCTCGTTGACGGCCCGGGCGAGGATGAACAACAGGTCCGAGAGTCGGTTCAGGTAGCGCACCACCTCGGGGTTGGCGCCTTCGTCAACGACCGCGATTGAACGCCGCTCGGCGCGGCGGCAGACGGTGCGACAGACGTGCAGATGCGCGCTGGCGGGCGTCCCGCCGGGGATCACGAACGAGCGCAGCGGCGCGAGCGTCGCGTTGACCTCGTCGCATGCGCGCTCCAGCCACTCGGTGTACTCGGAGGTCACGCGCAGCCGCGGACGCTCGGCGCCGACCTGCTCGCCGGCCGCGTCCGGGTCCGCCCCGGGCACCGATAGGTCGGCGCCGAGATCGAGCAGGTCGTTCTGCACGCGTCGCAGCCATGCGGCCACCTGCTCGGGCAGGCCCGGCTGCAGCAGCGCCACGCCGAGCGTCGCGTTCAGCTCGTCGACGGTGCCGTATGCCTCCACGCGCGGGTGCGTCTTGGAGACACGGCTCATGTCGCCGAGGTGCGTCTCACCCGAGTCGCCGAGCTTCGTATATATCCGCGTCAGGTTGACCGTCATAGCTTGCCTGAGCCTACAGTCCCGGGCCTGGGACGCTGGGCCGGAGCGTCACGTTGCGAGTCTCGCAGATGGCGGTCTGACCGCCCGCCGTCGGGACGATCGGATACGTTCTCGGACCTCACATGCGGATCGGAGTTCCGACTGAGACCGCCGCCGGCGAGCACCGTGTCGCGCTCGTGCCGGAGGTGGTCGCCAAGCTCAAGGCCCAGGGCCTCGACGTTCTCGTGCAGAACGGCGCGGGCGCCGATGCCCTGCTGCCCGATTCCGCCTTCGCGCAAGCCGGCGCCGAGCTCACCGGCGACGCCGCCGCGGTGTGGGGCTGTGACGTGGTCGTCAAGATCGCCCCGCCCGACCCCGAGGAAGTCCGCGGCCTGGGCTCAGGCTCGATCCTCGTCGGCTTCCTCGCGCCGCTGACGAGCCCGCGCACGACGCGCGCGCTGGCCGACGCCGGCGCGACGGCGTTCGCGATGGAGGCGATCCCGCGGATCTCGCGCGCGCAGTCGATGGACGCGCTGTCCTCGCAGAGCAACGTCTCAGGCTATGAGGCGGCGCTGCTGGGCGCGGAGAACATGGGCCGCTTCTATCCGATGCTGATGACCGCCGCCGGCACGATCCCGCCCGCGAAGGTGCTCGTGCTGGGCGCGGGCGTGGCGGGGCTGCAGGCGCTGGCCACGGCCAAGCGCCTGGGCGCGCGCACGACCGGTTATGACGTACGCCCGGAGGTGGCCGAGCAGGTGCAGTCGCTCGGCGCGCAGTGGCTCGACCTCGGCCTGGAGGCCAGCGGCGAGGGCGGCTACGCGCGCGAGCTGACCGATGAGGAGCGCGCCCGCCAGCAGCAGGCGCTGACCGACGCGATCAAGGGGTTTGACGTGGTCATCACGACCGCGCTGGTTCCAGGCCGTCCGGCGCCGAAGCTGGTCACCGAGGAGGCCGTCCAAGGCATGAAGCCCGGGTCTGTGATCGTCGATCTCGCGGGCGAGTCGGGCGGCAACTGCGAGCTGACCGAGCCGGGACAGACGGTGGTCAAGCACGACGTCAAGATCGTCTCGCCGCTGAACCTGCCCGCGCGCATGCCCGAGCACGCCTCGCAGCTGTTCGCGCGCAACGTGCTCGCGCTGCTGGAGCTGTTCGTCGGCGAGGACGGCACGCTGCATCTGGACTTCGACGATGAGATCGTCGCCGGCGCGTGCATCGTGCGCGACGGAGAGATCGTCCATCCGGGGGCCAAGGCGGCGGTGCAAGCGGCGGGCGCAACGCCGGGCGGAGGTGCCACTGCATGATGATCCTCGCCAGCACGCTCACGACCAACCTCGCGATCCTGGTGCTCGCCGGCTTCATCGGGTTTGTCGTGATCTCGAAGGTCCCGAACACGCTGCACACGCCGCTGATGTCGGGCACGAACGCGATCCACGGGATCGTGCTGCTCGGCGGTCTGCTGCTGCTCGGCCTCGCCGGACTGGACGCCTTCAGCAAGGCGCTGCTCGTGATCGCCGTCGCCTTCGGCACGATCAACATCATCGGCGGCTTCCTCGTGACCGACCGTATGCTCGAGATGTTCAAGTCCAAGCCCAAGCCTCCCAAGACGGATGGGGGCGACGGCGGCGCGAGTGGCGGTCCGGGCGCCGGTGCGGGCGATGGTCAGCAGGGGGGGCGCTCGTGACGGTCTCCCTGCCACTGGCCACCTCTTTCCTGCAGAGCGAAGACTTCATCTACGTCCTGTACATCATCGCCTTCGCCCTGTTCATCCAGGGGTTGCGCGGACTGGCGGGCCCGACGACGGCCGTGCGCGGCAACCGCACCGCGGCGGTCGGCATGGCGATCGCGGTGATCGCGACGCTGCTGAACCCCGGCGAGGGCAACTGGGGGTTGATCGCACTCGGCATCGCGCTGGGCGTGGCGGTCGGCGTGCCCGCGGCGCGCCAGGTGAAGATGACGGCGATGCCGCAGATGGTCGCGCTGTTCAACGGCGTCGGCGGCGGGGCGGTCGCGCTGATCGCCTGGGTCGAGTTTCGCCATTCCGGCTCCACCTATGGCTCCCACACGGTCCATCTCGGCGCCGAACTGCCACACGGCCTTGTGTTGCAGACCGGCGCCTCGATCCAGATCGGCGGGGTGCCGACATACGTGGCGATCTTCTCGGTGTTCGCCGCGATCGTCGGCTCGATCTCGTTCTGGGGCTCGAACATCGCGTTCGGCAAGCTCCAGGAAATCATCCCCGGCCGTCCGATCTCGTTCGGCTCCGCTCAGCAGGCGGTCAACCTCGTACTGCTGATTCTCGCGCTCGCCGCCGGCGTCGATCTGATCGCCGGCGCCCACTCCGAACTCTTGTTCATCGGCATGCTCATCGTCGCCGCCCTGCTCGGCAACGCCGTCGTCTTGCCGATCGGCGGCGCGGACATGCCGGTCGTGATCTCGCTGCTGAACGCCTTCACCGGGCTGTCCGCGGCCGCCACGGGAATGGCGCTGAACAATCCCGCGCTGATCGTCGCCGGCATGATCGTCGGCGCGTCGGGAACGATCCTCACGAACCTGATGGCCACCGCGATGAACCGCTCGATCCCGGCGATCGTCGCGGGCGGGTTCGGCGGGGGAGGGGCCGTCGAGGGCGCGCAGGGTGCCGGCGCGCACGCCGGCACGGTGCGCTCCACCAGCGCCGCCGACGCCGCGATTCAGCTGGCCTACGCCAGTCGCGTGGTGGTCGTGCCCGGCTACGGCATGGCGGTCGCCCAGGCCCAGCACGCGGTGCGCGAGCTGACCAAGGAGCTCGAGGCGCGCCAGGTCGACGTCAGCTATGCGATCCACCCCGTGGCGGGTCGCATGCCCGGGCACATGAACGTGCTGCTCGCCGAGGCCGACGTCCCGTATGACCAGCTCAAGGAGATGGACGACGCCAACCCGGAGTTCGCGCGCACCGACGTCTCGCTCGTGATCGGGGCCAACGACGTCACCAACCCGGCCGCCAAGAACACGCCGTCCTCGCCGATCTACGGCATGCCGATCCTCGAGGTCGCCGACAGCCGTTCGGTGATCGTGATCAAGCGCTCGATGAATCCCGGCTTCGCGGGAATCGAGAACGAGCTCTATTTCGACCCGAAGACGTCGATGCTGTTTGGCGACGCCAAGTCCGCGGTGAGCGAGATCACCGCCGAGCTCGCCCAGCTCTGACGCGGCTCCTCCCTCGGGGCCACGTCGAGCGCTCGGGGCTGTCCGGGCGACATCTGACCGTCGGATTCCGTCGCGGCCTCGCTCCGCGGCGCCTGCATCCTCGCGGTCGCGGCTGCTGTCAATGAATCGCCGCACGTCCGCAGTGGCCCGCATGGCCGACGGTTGTGCGGAAGTTTGTACCCAGCGCACAATGGATTCGGCACACCAAGGGCTTGCGTAAAAGTCGATCGTACTCTACCGTCAACTGACAGGAGAGGTACAGCGTCTAACTCGCGACTCCAGCGCGTGGAGAAGAGGGGTCTGCTGTGTCAGTGGCCGGCCGCCGACGTCGGTGCTACTCCTATGTTTCGCTTGCCCTGACGACGGGAGCGGCGATAGGGGTGACGGCATGGGGGTCGGTCACTGCGCCCGCGCTCGCCGGGCGCTCACCGCGCGCCGTCCAGAGCATCGTCGGCGGCGCCCCCGCCGCGATCACGAGCTTTCCGTTTCAGGTCGCCCTGTACAACCCCGCGGCGGGCTCCCCGGCGGCGGGCTTCTTCTGCGGAGGCGTGATCGTCGACGCCACCCACGTGATAACCGCGGCGCACTGCCTCGCCGGCGGCCACGGCCGGGGCAGCGCCTCCGGGGAAATCGAGGTGCTCGCGGGCTCCACCCGCCTGGACCGCCCCGACCCGGGCAGCGTCCGCGACCCCGCTGCGACCGTGTCGGTCGACCCCGACTACAACCCCTACACCAACGACTACGACGTCGGCGTGATCACGCTCGCACACCCGCTGTGGTCTGGGTCGACCGCGCCCAGCGTCAACGGCGCCGGCGCGATCGCCCCGCTGTCGATCGATCTCGCGGCCGCCGCGAGCTACGGTGAACCGAACGCGACGCCGCCCACGCTCGCCACCGTCAGTGGCTGGGGGGACACGAGCCCGGCGCCCTCGGGCCCTCCGACCTATCCGAGCGCCCTGCGCGCGGACAGAGTGCCGCTCGTCTCCGAAACGCTGTGCCAGGAAGAGTATGCGTCGATCGAACAGACGATCACCCCGCGCATGATCTGCGCCGGCAGCTCCAGGCCGCGCGCTGACTCCTGCTACGGCGACAGTGGCGGACCGCTCGTCGTCGATCGCGATAGTCCCGCTCGGCCTCCCGCCGACTACGTGCTCGTCGGGCTCGTCGACTTCGGCAACGGCTGTGCCCAGCCGGGCTTCGCCGGCGTCTACACGCGCATCGCCAACCCCGCGATCGCGCGCTTCCTCGCCTCCGACGTCGGCCACCGAGCGAAGGTCTCGGCGCGGAGGCCGGGGCGCAAGCGCAAGCGCCATCGCGCTCGCCACTGAGGCTCGCCGGCCGGGACGCAAGCGCCGGCGTCACGCCACCATTGAGTCGTCCACGGCTCTGCCAGACTGCGATGCGTGATCGATCGCGCCCAGGCCCTGACCGCCCTCGCCGAGCACGAGTTCGACCTCGCCGTGGTCGGCGGGGGCATCACCGGCGCGGGAGTGGCGCTCGACGCCGCCACCCGAGGGTTCAGCGTGGCGCTCATCGAGCGCGCCGACTACGCCTCGGGAACATCCAGTCGCTCCAGCAAGCTCGTCCACGGAGGACTGCGCTACCTGCAGAACTTCGATCTGGCGCTCGTGCGCGAGGCGCTGCTCGAGCGTCAGCTGATGGTCGCGCTCGCGCCGCACCTCGTGCATCCGCTGCCGCTGGTCGTGCCCGCCTTCGACGGCGTCCGCCCGGATCGGTTGATGGGGATGGGCTTGAATCTCTACGACGCGATGTCGATGGACCGGGACCGCTTGCGGGCCGGCCGAGCTGTGATCGGTCGCTCCAGGCGGGGTCGGGTAGAGCGCGCCCAGAGCGCAACCTCCGTGGAGTCCGAGTCCCAAGCGACATCGCGGCCCGCACGGTCCGAGGCGGGCGAGTCGTGGAGCCCCGAGCGTCACCGCATCGTCTCCGGCGAGGAGGTGCTCGAGCTGCTGCCGGCCCTCGCCGCGCGCGAGCCTACGAGCGGATATCTGTTCTACGACTGCCAGACCGACGACGTGCGCCTCGTGCTGACCGTCCTCGGCGAGGCCGAGCGCTTCGGCGCGGTGTGCGCCAATCGCGTCGGCGCGCTGAGCCTGCTTCAGCGCGATGGGCGCGCATGCGGCGTGCGCGCGCTGGATCGCGAAAGCGAGGAGGAGTTCGAGATCCGCGCCGCGAACGTCGTCAACGCGACGGGCGTGTGGGCGGATGAGCTCAACGAGGATGCCGAGCTGCCGCGCATCCGTCCCAGCCGCGGCACGCACATAGTCCTGAGTCGCGAGGACCTGCCGCTGATCGGGGGCGCCATCGTTCCGGCCGGCGAGGGGCGCTCGATCTTCGCGCTGCCCTGGCTGGGACGCACGCTGATCGGCACGACCGACCGCGACTACGAGGGCGAGCTCGATCACGTGCGCACTTCCGCTGAGGACGTCGACTACCTGCTGAGCGCGATCAACGAGTTCTTCGGGACGGCGTTCGGCGCGCGGGACCTCGTGGGCGCCTACGCCGGCGTGCGACCGCTGATCGCCAGCGGCGACCCGAAGAAGTCGGTGGACATCTCGCGCAAGGCCGAGCTGTATGAGGCGTCCTCGGGGATGCTCACGATCACCGGCGGCAAGCTCACGACGTGGCGGCGCATGGCCAAGCTGACGGTCGACCGCCTGGTCGAGCGCGACTCGCGCGAGGCGCCCTGCCGCACGCACGAGATCCCGCTCGGGCAGGGGATCGCCGCGGAGGATCTCCCACGCGTGGAGGGGGTGCCGGAGCGGTCCTACACGGCACTGGCGGGCCGCTACGGCTACGCCGCACGCGAGGTGCTCGCGCTCGCTGGCCGAAACGGGGATGCTCACCAAGGACGAGCGTCTCCCGGCTCCGGCAAGCGCGGCGAGCTGGCCCAGCCGATCGTCCCCGGCCTGCCCGACCTGCTGGCCGAGGTCGCGCTCGCCGCCCGCCGCGAGCAGGCGCGCTCCATCGGCGACGTGCTCCTGCGCCGCACCCGCCTCGGGCTGCTGGCCGCGCGCGAGCTGCCCGTCGAGCGCGTCGCGGATGTGCTCGCGCGGGAGCTGGGCTGGAGCCCCGAGCGCACCGTGCGCGAGGTGGAGCGCTTCGCCGCGGAGGCCGACGCCGAGGGGATTCGTCCGGAGTGAGTCACGCCGACCCGCTCATTCTGCGCGCGGGGGATCGCACGCTCCAGCTCGGGGCGCGGCCGTGGCTGATGGGCGTCGTCAACGCCTCGCCCGACTCGTTCAGCGACGACGGCTCCGCACGCACGCTCGATCGCCAAGCGCTGCTGGCTCGTGAGCTCGTGGATGCGGGCGCAGACATGCTCGACGTCGGTGGCGAGTCCGCGCGCACGGGCGTGCCGCCCGTGCCCGTCGAGGAGGAGATCGAGCGGGTCGTCCCGCTCGTGGAGCGGATCGCGACCACCATGCAGACGATCGTCTCCGTGGATACTTACAAGCCGCCGGTCGCCGCCGCCGCGATCGCCGCCGGCGCCACGATCGTCAACGACGTCTCCGGCCTGCGCGACCCCGACCTCGCCCGCGTGTGCGCCGAGACGGGCGCGGCGCTCGTGCTGATGCACACCCGTGCGGCGCCGAAGCAGCGCCTGCAGGACCCCGACCTCTACGGCGAGGACGTGACGGACGAGGTGCTCGCGTTCCTGCGCACCCGCATCGAGCTGGCCACCGTCGCCGGCGTCGCGCACGAGCAGCTGATCGTCGATCCCGGCCCGGACTTCGCCAAGACTCCCGCGCAGACGATCGCGCTGCTCGCCGAGGTGCAGCGCCTGCACGAGCTGGGGCGGCCGCTGCTGATGGCGATCTCGCGCAAGGACTTCATCGGCGCGCTCACCGCGCGCGCTCCGCGCGAGCGTCTGGCGGGCACGCTCGCCGCGCTGGCCCACGGCGTGGACGCGGGCGCGCACATATTTCGTCTGCACGACATCGCCGCCGCCGCCGACTTCCTCACCGTGCGGGCGGCGCTCGCCGGAGCGTCCGAGCCGCGCAGGGATCTCGCCCTCGCCGAGGAACTCCGACACGAGCCCTAGGACGGCCGCTCTGGGCGCTAGGGTGCAGGCTCATAGCGGGTGCCGGTCGCTGCGCAACGCGGCCGGGCGCCAACCGCCCCACACACCGATGCGAAGGAGAATAGCCACATGTCAGTATTCGACCGCTCCGAGCTGCAGGCCAGCCCGCTGGCTGATCTGCATGCGATCGCCGACCAGCTCGGCCTCGAAGGATTTCGCCGGCTGCGCAAGGCCGACCTGATCGACGCGATCCTCGGCGAGCCCGCCGCGAAGGGATCGTCAGGGGGATCGACCGACGGCGCCACGGCGGACGCCGGCGAGCCTGTCGAGGATCAGGACGCGGACGTCCCCTCGGGCGAGAAACCGCGCCGGCGCCCGAGCGTTCGCGGACGTCGATCTCGGCGTGGAGCGGCCAAAGACGCCGACGCGCAGGACGCCGAGGAGAAGCCGCCCGCGCAGGAGCGCCCGATCGAGGATGAGCAGGCGGATGGAGGGGACCTCATCGACGGCAGCGGCCCCGGCAGTCGTCGTCGCGGCCCCGCCGGGGAGAATCGTCCGCCCAGAGGAGACCGTCCCCCCAGGGGCGAGCGCCCGTCCAGAGGTCGGGGCGCCAGGGGCGAGCGCTCGCCGCGGGAGGACGCGCCGGTCGACGAGGATCGTGTGGCCGAGGGCGTCGTGGAGCTGCTCGGCAACGGCTCGGCGTTCCTGCGTGTGCACCCGCCCGAGGCCTCGGACGAGGACGTCTACATCTCCGCCGCGCAGGTGCGCCGCTGCGAGCTGGTCACCGGCGATCGCGTCACCGGTCCGCTGCGCACTCCCCGGCGCTCGGAGCGCTACTCCTCGCTGATCCGCGTGGAGACGATCAACGGCGCGCCCGCCGGGGAGGTCTCCGAGGGCGCCCGCTACGACGAGCGCCCGGTCGCCTACCCGAGCGAGCGCCTGGCCCTCGACGGGGGTGACGCGACGCTGGAGGCGGTCGAGTGGCTCACCCCGTTTGGCCGCGGCTCGCGCGTCCTCATCACGGGCCCCGCTCGCGCCGGCAAGACCGAGATCCTCAGGCGCCTGCTCGGCGCGCTGTCAGGGCGCGAGAACCTCGAGGCAACGCTCCTGCTTGTAGGCGTGCGTCCCGAGGAGGTGGCCGAGTGGGCCGAGGGTCCGGTCGCGCCCGCGACCACGCTCAGCTTTGCCGCCTCCGCCGACGCCCAGGGTCAGGCGGTCGAACGCGCGATCGAGACCGCCAAGCGCACCGCCGCGCGCGGCGGAGACGCGCTCGTGCTGATCGACACGCTCGACGGGCTGCACCCGCACGCGGCGCGCAAGGTGCTGGCCGCCGCGCGCAACCTTACCGACGGCGGCTCGCTGACGATCCTCGCGACCGCCACCCGCCCGTATGGCGGGGAGACGACCGTGATCGCGCTCGACCCGTCACTGGCCGACGCCGGCGGCCCGCCGCTGGATCTGACCGCGAGCGGGACCGTCCGCGCCGAGCTGCTCGTGGGCGAGGAGGGGGCAGCCGCGATCGCCAAGGCCCGCGCGAGCGCGCTTGACTCCTCGGGCTAGCGTCTGTAGGCGACGCGGCCCCAGGAGGGCTCGCGCGCGAGCTCGATCGGCTCGCCGGAGCGCTCGGGCTGCACGTACACGAACCCGCCCGTGACTTCGTCGAAGGCGACGCCCAGCTCGCCCTCGTTCACGCGCTGGTCCAGCCACGCGCCCCTGAACACGAGCCGGCGCAGCCAGTGCACGAGCGAGCGCTCGGCCGGTCCGACGAGTTCGGGCCAGCAGTCGTTGACGTGCTCGCCCAGCGCCGAGGCGGGGTCGTAGACCTCGCCGTTGACCGCCAGGTTGACGAGGTCTTCGAGCTCGTCCTCGCCCAGCCGTCCGCCGACGAACCCGAGCCTCAGCGCCGCCTGCTCGCAGCGCTCGGAGAAGTCCTCTTCGTTGAACGTAAAGCGCAGCTCGCCGTATTCGAGGACGAAGTCCTCACCCGAGTCGTAGTTTCCGCGGCGCGATGATGTCTGGTCCATGAGATCGAGGCCGGGAGGTCGTTGGGGCCCCCGGGTCGTCGGGATCATATGCTGCGTTCCTGCCCGGGTCGTGGAGGTGCATGGGATTTTGCAGTTCAGACGGCGCATGCGCCGTCTGCGACCCCGCGCATGCGCGGGGTCGTGACGGGCCACATGTGGCCCGTCAACCGTCGGCGCATGCGCCGACGGCGGGAACGCACATGTGCGTTCCCGGACCTGGCCGCATGCGGCCAGGTCTACCCATATACGCGTAAACGGCCTCCGTCCTGTAGGCCGGGTGCATGCATCGCTCTTCGTTACATCCTGTGACCGCTACGCATGCACCGGCCCTCACCACGGTCGGCCATCAGGGCCGACCTCATGGATACGCTGCGCTGCATGGCACGCCTGACCGAGCGAGGACTGCGCCGATCCGTCGGCGTTCCCGGCCTGTTCGCGACCGCCTACGGCAACGTCGGCTCCTCGATCTACTACGCGCTCGGGCTGGTCGCCGCGCACGCGCTCGGGCTGACGCCGCTCGTGTTCGTGTTCGCCGGCGGGCTGTTCGCGCTGACGGCCAAAACGTACGCCGAGGGCGCCGCGATGTTTCCCGAAGCCGGCGGCTCCTCCTCGTTCGCGCGCCATGCCTTCAACGACGTCGTCTCGTTCTTCGCCGGCTGGGCGTTGAGCCTCGATTACATCCTCACGATCGCCATCTCGGCGTTCTTCGTGCCCCACTACCTGAGCGCCTTCCCGGGGCTGCACGCGCTCAATCACAACCCCGGCGACATCGTCGGCGGGCTGATCGTCGTGGTGGTGCTCGCCGGGCTGAACATCCGCGGGCTGGGCGAGTCGGCGAAGCTCAACTTCGTCCTGGCGATCGCCGACCTGAGCACGCAGACCCTGCTCGTCTGCCTGGGGCTGGTGCTCGTGTTCAGCCCGACGCTGCTGATCAACCAGGTGCACCTCGGCAGCGTCCCCAGCTGGCACGAACTGATCTTCGCGCTGTCGCTGGCGATGCTCGCCTACACCGGCATCGAGACGGTCGCGAACATGGCCGAGGAGGCCAAGGACCCCGGCCGCCAGGTCCCGAAGGCCGTCAACCTCGTCGTGCTGGCCGTGCTCGGCGTCTACGCCGGCATCTCCGTCGTGGCCCTGTCGGCGCTGCCGGTCGTCCATCACGGCGTCGGCTACAACGCGCAGCTGCAGCAGTCCTTCAGCTCCCCCGGCTACGCCACCGCGCTGGGCGGGCACTTCCAGAACGACCCCGTGCTCGGGGTCATCTCGCGCCTGGGGCTGCACGGGACGGTGCTGCACCTGGCCGAATACTACGTCGGGCTGCTCGCCGCGACGATCCTGTTCATCGCCACGAACGCCGGCATGATCGGGATCTCGCGCCTGTCCTGGTCGCTCTCCGAGCACCGCCAGCTGCCGAGCCTGTTCTCAGCACTGCACCCGAAATTCCGCACGCCCTGGTTCACGCTGATGTTCTTCTCCGCCCTCGCGGGCGTGCTGATCCTGTACGGGAACACCGAAGTGCTCGGCAACCTCTACTCGTTCGGCGCGATGCTCTCGTTCACGACCGCCCACGCGGCCGTGATCGCGCTGCGCATCAAGGACCCCGACCGCGAGCGCCCCTACCGCATGCCCCTGAGCGTGCGCATCCGCGGCGCGGACATCCCGATGACGGCCGTCATCGGCGGCATCGGCACGGCCGGCGCGTGGATCGCGGTCGTGATCTTCCACGGCGAGGCCCGCGTCGTGGGCATCCCCTGGATGATCCTCGGCATGGCGGGCTACTTCTACTACCGCCACCGCCAGGGTCTCGACCCCTACAAGAGCTACCGCATCCCGCGCGAGGAGCGCCCGCCCGACTTCCACGAGCTCGACTACCGCACCGCGCTCGTGCCGATCTTCGGCTCCGACGTCTCCGCCCAGGCGCTCTCCTCGGCGGCCAAGCTGATCGGCGAAGAGGGGGTCGTGTACGCGATCTTCGTGCTGCCCGTCCCCAGCCAGCTCTCACTGGACTCGGGCCTTGAAGAGGAGGAGGCGCAGGGGCGCTCGGTGCTCGAGAGCGCCCGCATCAAGGCGCGCCGCGCGGGCATCAAGATCCATACCGGCCTGATCCGCACGCGCAACCCCGGCTCGGCGCTCGTCGAAGAAGCGATCCGGGTCGGCTCGGACGTGATCTACTGGTCGGCGATCCACGCCCCCGCGGGCGAGCAGCGGATCGGGCCGACCGCCGCCTATCTGCTCGCCAAGCGCCCCTGCCGCGTGATCATCGAGACCCAAAACCGCCCCGTGCGGTCCACGCCCGAGCCCGAGCCCGCCCCGGCCTGAGCCTCCGCTGGAGCCCCGCCGGCCCGAGGTCTCCGGCGTGGAACGCGAAGCGCCGGGGTGGATGGTTGCGTCGCTCCCCCCGTACGGGCCCGTCAGGCTCAGCCCGAGCTGGTGGGCTGCTGCAGGCCGAGCACGAACCGCAGCCGTTCCATGCCCCCGCCGAGGCTCTTGCCCCCGCCCGCGAGCGTGGTCGTGTTGCGCAGGTAGGGCACGAATTTCGAGACGGTCGGGTCTTCGCTGAGGCCGACCCCTTCGAGCAGGCTCAGCAGCGTCGCGAAGTTCACCGCAAGGCTCGGCTTGATCCCTTCCCCGAGCGCGCTCTGCGCGGCGGTGTAAGCGGTCGAGCCGGACATCGTGCTCGGCGGGTTCAGCGCGGCCGTGACCGAGGATTCGCCGAGGCCCATCACGAACTTCGCCTGCCCGCTCGCCGAGCGCCCGTCGGCGATCACGAGCGTCACCGGCAGCCCCTGCACCTTCGCTTCGATCGCCGCTTCGGTTCCCGGGATCGTCGCGGTGCTCGCTTCCGCTCCGGATGCGTTCAGGGCGCTCGCGAGCTTGCCCACGGCCGCGCGCGAGGCCGCCGGGTCGGTCGAGTCGATCACGGCCGCGGCCTGCAGTTCGAGGATCGTCGTGCCCTTCGCATACACCCCCACGTCGCCCATCCAGCTCGTGAAGTCGCGCCGGGCCTGCGCGGTGTTCGCGCTCAACGTCTTCAGCGGCCTGAGGATCCCTTCGAGGATGCCCGAGATGCTCAGCGTCACCTGCGCCGACGATGGCGCCAGTGGGCCCACGCCCGATCCGGAAGAGCTGAGCGTGCTCACGAGCGAGAGCAGGTTGTGCAGCCCGCCCAGCCCGCCCCCGAGCGAGCCGCCGACGTTGCCCAGGCCCGCCGCCAGCCACGATTCACCCGGCAGTTCGCCGAGCGCGCCGGCGCCCGTCGCGAGCGCGCCCACGAGGCCGCCGCTCGCCTTGCCCGCTCCCGCTCCCGCTCCCGCGCCCGCGGACGCGGACGCGGGGCCGATGTCGGCGTCGAGCTGCAGCGACTTGGAGGAGGGGACGAGCGAGACGTTCACCGGACGCGTGCCCCCGAGCGCGCTCAGCAGCGTCGGCAGCGACCCCGCGCCTTCCGATTCGCCGCTCGCGGCCTTGGCGATGTGCGCCTTCGTCAGCGCGCTCGGGTTTGCGAACACGTGTCCCAGTGCGCCCCCCGGAGCGACCGACTGCAGTTGCGAGTAGGTCGCGTTGCCCTTCAGCGAGGACCCGCTCCGGGTCGTGTCGATCACCGCGCGCACGCCCGCTTGCGAGCCGAGCACGACCAGCTTGTCGATCGTCGCGAACGACGCGTCGCCGCCCGCGGTCGTCTGGAAGGAGACGCCCTTGTAGCTGGTCGTGTGCGCGCCCGCGTGCGCGGCCTGGGTGGCGACGAATTTTTCGGCCTTGCCCAGGTCGCTTGTGTCGAGCACGATCGCTCCCTGTGCGCCTTCGTCAGCCGCGAACGGCCACTGCGTGCCCGAGCCCGCTGCTCCCGTCAATCCCTGTTGCAGCAGCCCCGTCAAACCTTGAGCCGAGCCGAGCGCCGTGAAGAACATCCCCGCGTTCTCGCCCAGCCACGGCGCGACGTCACGGCCGAAGTCGAGCGTGGGGGAGCCCGGCGTCTGCAGCACGCCCAGCAGGCGGGTATACGGGTTCTTCTGGCCCGTCAACGTGTGCCCGGCCGCGAGCGCTTCGCTCTTGAGGCTGCCGTTCGGGCGCACGACCGCCCCCACATACACGGGCGCGTAGGACGGAACGGCCCCGGCGGGGTCGGCGCTCGTGCCGGTCGATCCACTGGAACCGCACCCCGCGAGCGCACCGGCGAGCGCGGTGACCGCCAGGACGACGGCGAGGCCATTTCGAGCCGGGATGGAGCGCCCGCGCCGGCCCGTGCGACCAGGCGGCGCCTGTGGCCCACGCCATGCGCGCGACCCCCGCTCGCGTCTCCGCTCCGATCCCGGCCCCCGATGCCCCTGTGCGACCCGCATGAGCCGATCGTATCCGCAACGGACGATGCACCTACCCGGTATGCACGACGGATTGCAGGGATCGGGCGGGCCGGCGGTCTTACGGGCGTACGCGGCGACCGGTGGGAAAAGCGGCGTGGAGAGGGATCTTTTCGCCGACTCCGAGGGCCCACGGGCGGGATTGTGGGAAAAAATGTGCAATTAGGGTTGCGTTGTGGGGGAGAGTGGGGTAAATTGCCGGAAGCGAGCCGAGGTGGAGGGGCTCCTCCCACTCCTCCACCCCGGCTCGGTAAACCACCTGACGAGCCCTCCCCCCGCACATACATGGTCCACTTCCGCGGCACCTTCGACCACACGCTCGACGCCAAGAACCGCCTCACCGTCCCGGCCCGCTACCGCGCGGCGCTGTCGGAGGGAGTGGTGCTGGCGATGCCCGTCGACCTGAAGCCGTGCGTCGGGGTGTGGCGCCCGGAGGAGTACGAGCGCTACACCCAGCGCGCGCTCGCCGAGCTCCCCCCATTGTCCTCGCGGCTGACCGAGCTGGAGCGCTTCTTCTATGGCAGCTCCCACGACGCCGACCTCGACGCCGCCGGACGGATCATGGTCCCGGGCTTCCTGGGCGAGCACGCCGGCCTGACCAAGGAGGTCGTCGTCGTCGGCGCCGGCGACCGTCTGGAGTTGTGGGACCGCACCGGCTGGAACGACCATCGACCGACGCTGCTTGGCGGCGTCGCGGAGATCACGGCCCGTGTCGACGAGTGAGATCACGCGCCCCTCGACCCAGCTCCTATCGTGAGATGAGCGCCCTCACCCTTGACATGACCACCAGCACCCACACCCCGGTGCTCGCCGGCGAGCTGATCGACCTGCTCGACCCCCGCCCCGGCCAGACCGCGATCGACTGCACCTTCGGCGGTGGCGGCCACGCCCAGCTGATCGCCGAGCGCCTCGGTCCCGAGGGCACGCTGATCGCGATCGACCGCGACCCCTACGCGCGCGAGCGTTGCGAGGAGCTCGCCTGCGCGGTGGCGTGCACCGTACGGTTCATCCGCTCGGGCTACGCGCAGGCGCTTCGGGAGCTTGCCGAGGAGGGGGCACGCGCCGACGCCGTCTATTTCGACCTGGGCATGTCCTCGATGCAGGTGGACGCGCGCGAGCGCGGGTTCTCCTACTCGTTCCAGGCGCCACTGGACATGCGCATGGACCCCGACCAGGAGCTGACCGCGCGCGAGCTCGTCGCGACATGGGACGAGCGCCGGCTGGCGCGCGCGCTGCGCGACTACGGCGAGGAGCGCCACGCCGCCGCGATCGCCCGCGCGATCGTCCGCCGCCGCGAGCTCAGCCCGATCGAGACCACCCAGGACCTGGTCGAGACGATCGTCTCAGCCATCCCCGCGCCCGCGCGCTTCGCCGGCGGTCACCCCGCCAAGCGCTCCTTCCAGGCGCTGCGCATCGCCGTCAACGACGAGCTGGAGCAGCTCGATGAGGCACTGCCGCTCGCGTGGGAGCTCCTGCGCGACGGCGGCGTGCTCGCCGGGATCTCCTTCCACTCGCTCGAGGACCGCCGCGTCAAGCGCTTCCTGGCCGCCCGCGCCCAGGGCTGTATCTGCCCGCCCGACCTGCCCGTGTGCGGATGCGGGCGCGCGCCCGAGGCCACTTTGCTGACGCGCCGCTCGATCGTCCCTTCCGCCGGGGAGGTCGCCGCCAACCCGCGCTCCTCATCGGCGCGCCTGCGCGCCGCCCGCAAGCTGGGCGGAGACGCCTCCTCCGCGGCCGGCGACCCGTTCCCGAAGTCCTCGGCGCGACGTGTCACGCGCACCCGCGGGGAGCACGGGGGCAAGCGATGACTCCGCCGCCCGCCGCCGCCGCGGCTGCCGCTGCCCCCGCGGTACATCCAAGGCATACTCCGCCGGCCCCGGCGCGCCGGCCACGACGCGTGTCGGGTCCCGCCCGCCCGCGCAGAGCGGTGAGCCCGGTGACGGTCGTCACCCCTCGCACGGGGCTCGACCGGCTGATCCACGGCCGTGCATGGATCGGGCTCGTGGCGTTCGCGCTGATCGGGATCGTGACGATGCAGCTGGGACTGCTCAAACTGAACGCGGGCATCGGGCGCGCGCTCGAGCACGAGGCGGCGCTGCAGCGCGAAAACTCGGCTTTGAGCGTCGAAAACTCCGAAGTCGCGGCGGGCGACACGGTCGAGCTGCAGGCCGCGCACATGGGCATGCGGCTCATCCCCGCCGGATCGCTGCGGTTCCTCTCCGCGCAGGGCTCCCAATCCGAGATCGGCAGGGCGGTCGCGGCGTTGAACGCGCGGGCCGGCGGCGCTGCCACCGCTTCGACGTCGAGCGAATCCTCGTCCGCGCCGGGGTCCGAAGCGTCCTCGACGTCCTCCTCTGCCGGCGAAAGCGAATCGACGAGCTCCACGACCACGAGCGGCCGGGAAGAAGCCTCTCCGAGCGCGAGCTCTCCGGAAACCGGCCGAACGGGGACGGCCGCGTCCGGTGAAGCGCCCGCATCGAGCGAACGCCCGCCGAGCGGCGCCGAAAGCGGCGCGAGCGAAGCTACCCCCACACCCGCGCCGAGCGGCGAATCCGGCGGCGCCTCGGCCGGTCCCGGAGGCTGACGGGTGGCCACCGTCCAGCACCGGATCGGGGTCATCTTCGCGCTGTTCCTCCTCCTGCTCGCGCTCGCCGCGGCGCGCACGCTGTACCTCGGGACCGTGCGCGCCGGCGCGCTGCGCAGGGCCGCGCAGACACAGCAGCTGACGAACGAAACGCTCCCTGCCCAGCGGGGCACGATCACCGACCGCAACGGCGTCGACCTGGCCGTGTCCGAGCCCGCGCAGGACATCTCGGCGACGCCCTACCTCGTCAAGGAACCGCTGCAGGCGGCGCGTGAGCTGGCGCCGCTCTTGGGGCAGACCCAGGGCCAGGTGCTGGCCAAGCTGAGCGAGCGCACAGGTTTTGTGTATCTCGCGCGGGCGCTACCGGCTCGCCGGGCGCGGGCGGTGGGCGCGCTGAAGCTGGAAGGCGTCTCGGGCACGCCGACGATGCGCCGCGTCTACCCTCGCGGGGCGCTCGCGGCGCAGGTGCTGGGGTTCGTCGGCACCGAAGGCAAGGGGCTGTCCGGGCTCGAGTATTCGCAGTCGGCGCTGCTCAAGGGCACGGCGGGGGAGCGGCGCACGATCAGCGACGCGCGCGGTCAGCCGATCTCGATCGCCAACGTCCACACCGAGCATCCGGGCGCCACGCTGACGCTGACGCTCGACGCCAACATCCAGCAGCGCACCGAAGACGTGCTGAACGCGGTCGCGAGCGATTTCGCCCCCAAAGACGCCACCGCGATCGTGATGGACCCGAACACCGGCGCGCTGCTCGCCCTCGCCAACTGGCCACAGGTGAACGCCAACGACCCCGCCGCCTCCTCCCAGGCGGCGCTGGAGGATCGCGCGGTGGGATTCGCCTACGAACCGGGCTCCACGTTCAAGGCCTTCACCGTCTCCGGTGCCCTGCAACAGGGCCTGATCACACCCACGACCGGCTTCAACGTCCCCAGCCAGATCCAGGTCGCCGACCGCACGATCCACGATGACACCGAACACGCCGACGAGACGCTCTCGACCGCCGAAATCCTCGCCCAGTCCAGCAACGTCGGCGCGATCCAGATCGGGCTGCGCGAGGGCGCCCCGAGCTTCAACGCCTGGGTGCACCGCTTCGGCTTCGGCGCCCCCACCGGCGTGGAACTGCCCGGCGAGGAACAGGGCGTCACACTGCCGCTGTCCAAGTACTCCGGCTCCTCGATGGGCAACCTCCCGATCGGCCAGGGCGAGCTCGTCACCCCGATGCAGATGGTCGCCGCCTACTCGGCGATCGCCAACGGCGGCATCCTCCGCCGCCCCCACCTCATCGGCGCGGTCAACGGCCGTCCCCGCCCCGTCCCCTCCGGCCACCGCGTGATCTCTCAGACGACGGCCGCGGAGCTGCGCACGATGCTCAAGGGCGTCCTCGCCCCAGGGGGAACGGCCAGTGAGGTCTCGATCCCCGGCTACCAGCTGGCGGGCAAGACCGGCACGGCCAGCAAGATCGACCCGGCAACGGGGGAATATTCGAAAAGTGCCTACGTGGCCTCGTTCGTGGGCTTCGCCCCGGCCTCAGACCCAAAGCTCCTATGCGCAGTGATAGTCGACGAACCCCAGTCCGGCTCGATCTTCGGAGGCACGGTCGCGGCCCCCGCGTTCGGTCAGATCATGAGCTTCGCGCTGCCGTACCTGCGCATCCCTCCGGGATAGCCGGCTCCGGCCGGCGGATTTACCTGCAAATCCGCTGGCAGCCGTGGTAGACGCCGAAGGGCGTCCGCTAGACTGCGCCGCGGCAGACGCCGGCCGCCGGACATGCTCTCCCCCGCGGGAGCGCTAACCGAAATCCGCGCCCCAGAGCCGAATTTCGCGCCCAAGCGCGGACGGACGCATCCCACACCCTGACGATGAGCATCTTCACCTACCTGACAGGCTTCGGCGGCCGCGACATGGCGGTCGATCTCGGCACTGCCAACACGCTCGTATACGTGCGCGGGCGCGGGATCGTGCTGTCCGAGCCGAGCGTCGTGGCGATCGACTCGCGCACCGGCGAAGTGCACGCGGTGGGGATCGAGGCTAAGCGCATGCTCGGCCGCACGCCCGGGACGATCCAGGCGATCCGCCCGCTCAAGGACGGCGTGATCGCCGACTTCGACGTGACCGAGGAGATGCTCCGCCACTTCATCCAGAAGGTCCACCAGAACCGTTGGGCGCACCCGCGCGTGGTCGTCTGCGTGCCCTCCGGCGTCACCGGCGTGGAGAAGCGCGCGGTCGAGGAGGCCTGTCTGTCGGCGGGCGCGCGCACCGCCTACCTGATCGAGGAGCCGATGGCCGCCGCGATCGGGGCGGGGCTGCCCGTCGGCGAGCCGACGGGGTCGATGGTCGTGGACATCGGCGGCGGCACCTCCGAGGTGGCCGTGATCTCGCTCGGCGGGATCGTCGTCTCGCAGTCGATCCGCGTGGGCGGCGATGAGATGGACGAGGCGATCATCAACTACGCCAAGAAGGAGTACAAGCTGCTGATCGGCCAGCAGACCGCCGAGGAGCTGAAGCTCGAGATCGGCTCGGCCTGCCCGATGTCCGAGGAGCTGCAGGCCGAGATTCGCGGGCGCGACATGGTCTCCGGGCTGCCCAAGACGGTCGTGCTGACCAGCGAGGAGATCCGCCAGGCCCTGGAGGAGCCGCTGAGCCAGATCGTGGACGCGGTCAAGGAGACGCTCGACCGCACCCCGCCGGAGCTGGCCTCGGACATCATGGATCGCGGGATCATGCTCGCGGGCGGGGGGTCGCTGCTGCAGGGCCTCGACGAGCGGTTGCGCGAGGAGACGCAGATGCCCGCGCACCTGGCCGAGTCGCCGCTGACGTGCGTGGCGGTCGGCTCGGGCCGCTCGCTGGAGGAGTTCGAGGCGATCCACCGCTCCAACCGCAACTCGCGCAACCGCAGGCGCAGATGACCGGTCCGCGGCGATCTGCTGGACGACGCCTGCGCTCGAGTGCTGGCCGATTTGAATATCTCGTCGATCTTCAATCGGTATCTCATCCACGGACCGGGCATCTGTATCTGTTTGGATGTAGCGTCGATCGGGGACGACGCGTACCCTGTTCCATGAAAGCTTCGGAAGGCCCTCATTCGTGTATGACAAGACGGTCCGCCGTCGACGTGCGGTGCTCGCGCTGCTCGTCGTGCTCTCCCTGATCCTCCTGACCGCCTACTTCGGCGAGGCGTCCGGCGGGCGTCTGCACTCGGTGCAGCGCGGCTTTCTGACGGTCGTCTCCCCGATTCAGGACGGCGCCAACAAGGCGCTCAAGCCGGTGCGCGACCTGTTCGGTTGGTTCGGCGACACGCTGCACGCCAAAAGCCAGAACGCCGAACTGCGCAAGCAGGTCGCGATCCTGCGCCGCGAAGTGGTCGCCGATCACGTCGACCAGCAGTCCTACCACCAGCTGCTGGGCATGTTCCACCTCGACAACCAGCTGAGCGTCGCCGACTACCGGCCGGTGACGGCGACGGTCGTGGGCAAAACGCCGAACATCTGGTACTCGACCGTCACGATCGACAAAGGCACCGCGGCGGGGGTGCAGGTCGAAGATCCCGTGATCAACGACGAAGGGCTCGTCGGCAAGGTCACGCTCGCCGCCTCCGATGGCGCCCAGGTGAGCCTCATCACCGACAGCTCGATGGGCGTCAGCGCGCGCATCGGCTCCTCCGCGGCGACCGGCATCGTCCAGCCCAAGGTGGGCGACCCCAACGACCTGCTGCTGCAATACCTGCCCGGTGGCACGGTCGCGCTGAAGGGCGAATACGTCTACACCTCGGGCACCGTCGCAAGCCCCGACGACTCGCTCTACCCGCGCGGCATCCCGATCGGGCAAGTGACCTCCGTCAACGAAGAAAGCGCGTACGAGTCCGTCAACGTGCACCCGCTCGCGAACCTGCGCAACCTCGATGTCGTGCAGGTGCTCACGGCCGGCGCCGGCTCGCAGCCCGCGCGGCTGAGCGGCCTGCTGTCCAACCTCCCCGCCGGAGGACACCCCGGCACCGAAACCGGCAGCGCCGGTCAGTTGGCGTCAACGGGTGTCGGCGGGTGAGCGACCAGGGGGTATCCGGCGGGCTCGTCGCGCGCATCGCCGCGCTCTCGCTCGTCGTCGTGTTCTTCCAGGCGGGCGTCGTCTCGGAGGTTCCCGTGTTCGGCGTGACCGTCGACCTCTCCCCGCTGCTGGTCGCGTTCATCGGCCTGCTGTGCGGCTCCACCGTCGGTGCCGCCAGCGGTTTCGCCGTCGGCTTGCTGGTCGACCTCGCGCTCGTGCAGACGCTCGGGCTGACCTCGCTGGTGTTCACGCTCGTCGGCTACTGGTGCGGGCGCCTGCGCGAGCTGCGCGATCCGCAGGCGGCGCTGACGCCGCTGCTCGTCGGCGCCGCCGCCACCACCGCCTCGCTGGTGGCCTATTCGCTGATGGAGTTCATGCTCGGCGTCGACGCCCCGGTCAGCCTGGAACTGCTGCGCCAGATCGTGCTCGGCGTGCTCGTCAACACGATCGTCGCGCTGCCGATGTGGGTGCTCGTGCGCCGCTGCCTGATCGGGGGCCTGCCCGCAGACCCGCGCCGGCGCCGCCGGCGCGCCTACACGACGGGCGGGCTGAGCCCGCTGTCAAGGTCCTAGGCGGCCGCGTGAGCGCGATCGAACGCTTTCGCCCCGGCGACGCCCCGAGCGGCGGGTCATCCGGCTCGCCCGGTGGCCGCATGCCCCCCGTCTCGCCGCAGATGGCTTTTCGCGTGGCGATCCTCGGCGGGATCGCGCTCGTGATGTTCGGGGTGATCTTCTTCCGGCTGTGGTACCTGCAGGTGCTCACCGGCGAACGCTACGTCCAGGAAGCGGCCGTCAACAGCGTGCGCGACCTGCCGATCGCCGCGCCGCGCGGGCAGGTATTCGACCGCGAAGGCAAACCGATCGCCGCCAGCACGGTCACCAACGCCGTTCAGATCGTGCCCTCCGCGCTGCCGCCCGCGGGCGCGCCGAGGCTGAGGCTGTACCGGCGGCTGGGAGCGCTGCTGGGCATGAGCGCTCCCCACATCGAGGCGCTCGTGATCAAGGGCCGCACCGCCCTGCCCTACGCGCCCGTGACGATCAAGACCGACGCCGGGCGCGGCGTGCTGACGGTGCTCGCCGAGCGCCAGAACGAGTTCCCCGGCGTCACCCAGCAGCCGGTCTCGATCCGCTCCTACCCCTACGGCGAAATGGCCGCGCAGGTGCTCGGCTATGTCGGGCGTGTCACCGAACCGGAGCTGAAGAAGCGCGCGTTTCAGGGTGTCCAGCAGGGGGCGGTGGTCGGGCAGGAAGGGCTCGAGTACTACTACGACCGCTACCTGCGCGGCGAGGACGGCGTGCAGCGCGTGCAGGTCAACGCCGAAGGCTACCCCGTGCCCACGCGCCTGCAGCCGACGCCGCCCAAGGGCGGATACAGCCTCAAGGTAACGCTCGACCTCGGTCTGCAGCGCGAGGCCGAAAAAGCGCTGCTGCAGGGGATCGAAAACGCCCGCGCGGGCGGCAAACCGGCGACCGCCGGCGCGTTTGCCGCGCTCGACCCGCTGAACGGAGAAGTCCTCGCGATCGGCTCCTATCCGAGCTTCGACCCGAACAAGTTCGCCAAACCGCTGACGCAGCGCGAAT
Organism: Solirubrobacteraceae bacterium; assembly: GCA_035948355.1. Lineage (GTDB taxonomy): Bacteria > Actinomycetota > Thermoleophilia > Solirubrobacterales > Solirubrobacteraceae > Palsa-744. The sequence goes on along the minus strand of DASZJF010000028.1, from coordinate 77,558 downwards.
TCGCCGAACTGGAGGGCAAGGCCGGCGCCTCAGGCGGTGGAGAAGCCCCCGCGCGGCTGACCGATCGCGCCGTCAATGGCGCCTACCCGACGGGCTCGACGTTCAAGCCGTTCACCGCGATGGGCGCCCTGGAAGCCGGCGTCATCAACCCCTCCGAGGGGCTGGGGGCCGGGCAGTGCATCCACGTCTCCACCGAGCAGTTCTGCAACGCCGGCAAGGCCGACTATGGCCCTGTGGGGCTCGTCGAAGCGCTGAAGGTCTCATCGGACACCTACTTCTTCGAAGTCGGCGAGCTCGCCAACCATTACCACGAAGTGATTCAAAACATGGCCCGCGAGCTGGGCGTTGGGCATACCACCGGGATCGACCTGCCGAGCGAGATCGAAGGCACGATCCCCGACCCGGCGTGGCGCGCCAAACAGAACCGTCTGCAGGAGAAGTGCGAACACGAGCCCCATCACGGGACGTGCGACATCGTCGCCGAAGTCAGGCCCTGGAGCGTCGGCGACAACATGGACCTCGCGGTCGGCCAGGGCGACCTGTTGACCTCGCCCCTGCAGATGGCCGTCGCCTACTCGACGCTCGCCAACGCCTTCATGCACGGCGGCGACGGCACCGTCGTGCGTCCGCATCTGGGCAAGGAGATCGACGAAACCGACGGCGGTCTCGTGCAGACCCTGAACTTCCCGCCGGCGCGGCACGTGCGCCTGAACTACGCCGATCTGAGCCTGGTGATGGAAGGCATCCACGAGGCCGCCAGCCAGCCCGGTGGGACCTCCGCGGACGTGTGGAGCGGCTGGGACCAGTCCCAGCACCCCGTCTACGGTAAGACCGGCACGGCCGAACACACCGGCAAGGAAGACCAGTCCTGGTACATGTGCTTCGTCGGCGACCCTCAGCGCCCGATCGTGATCGCCGTGACAGTCGAACAGGGCGGCTTCGGCGCGGAAACCGCCGCGCCGATCGCGCGGCTGATCGCCTCCAAGTGGTTCGGCAAGCCCGAGAAGTTCGTCTCCGGAACCTCCAAAACATTTTGAGCACGCCATGAGCGCACTCAGCCCGATCAAACCACCCGAGCAGGCGCCGGCCGTGTCTGCGCCGCGCACGCTGCGCCTGCCGCTCGATCCGCTGCTGACGCTCGCCGTCCTCGGCCTGGCGATCGCCTCGGTGATGACCCTCGGGACTGCCACCCGCGAAACGATTCCCGGCCAGCCCAACTACTACGTCGACCGCCAGGCGATCTACCTCGTGATCGGTTCCGTGCTGATGCTCGTGCTCGCGCGCGTGGACTACGCGCGCTTCAGACCGCTGAAAAACGGCATCTACGCGCTGCTGATCCTCAGCATCCTGGCTGTGCTCGGGGTGGGCCACTCGGCCAAAGGCGCCCAGCGCGCGATCAGCTTGCCGTTCTTCTCCTACCAGGCATCGGAGCTCGGCAAGGTGCTGCTGATCCTGGCGCTCTCGGCGCTCGTCGTCGACCGTGCGCGGCGGCTGCGCGAGCGCGATACGACCGCGCGGGTGATGCTCGCGGCGCTCGTGCCGGCGATGCTCGTGATTGCCCAGCCCGACCTCGGCTCGGGGCTCGTGTACATGGTGATCGCGTTCGTGATGCTGCTCGTGGCGGGGACGCCGGCGCGTCAGCTGGGCGGGCTGGTGGCGCTGGTGTGCGTCTCCCTGGCGATCGTGCTGGTGGCGGCGCCCGCGGTCGGCATACACGCGCTCAAGCCGTATCAGAGCGAACGGCTGACGGCCTTCCTGCACCCCTCCTCGAACTTCCAGGAGATCAAGGAAAAAGAATCCAAGACCGGCGAACCCGATCCGGCCTATCAGCTCGCGGAGTCGAAGATCGCGATCGGCTCGGGCCAGAAGACCGGCCGCGGGTCCGATTCCACCCAGCTCACGGGCAACTACCTGCCCGAGGGTCACACCGACTTCGTGTTCGCCGCCGTCGGCGAGCAGTACGGGTTCGTGGGGGCCGGGCTCGTGCTGTGCCTGTACGCGCTGCTGATCTGGCGCACGCTGCGCATCCTGACGATGTCCAGGGATCTGTTCGGGTCGCTTCTCGCCGCCGGGGTAGCGGCTATGCTGATGTTTCAAGTGTTTGTAAACGTGGGAATGACCATTGGGATCATGCCCATCACCGGCGTCACGCTGCCCCTGATGAGCTATGGCGGCTCGTCGGTGATCACAACTCTTCTGGCCGTAGGTCTGCTGCAGTCAATCTACGTCCGGGCCCGCGCCTCAACTGCGCTGAAGGGCCGTAGCGTGCCACTTTACTAATTATGCCAATGATAAGACTGGATCGAAAAATTGAAAAAGCAAGTGCTCGTCAGCGTCGACCGCGCGGAGACGCGCGTCGCGCTGCTGGAGGCGACCGGAACGCCGGGCGCCGCGAAGTCCTCCTCGACCCGCGCCCGCAAGGGCGGCGGCAAACCGGGGGCCGGCTACCGGATAGCTGAGCTGTACATCGAGCGCCGCGGCGGGCGCTCGATCGTGGGCAACATCTACAAGGGCAAGGTCGACAACGTCCTGCCCGGCCTGGAGGCCGCGTTCGTCGACATCGGCCTGGAGAAGAACGGCTTTTTGCACGTCGATGAGATCGTGCTCCCCGGCGTGGACGTCGGCCGCCGCGGGCGCGGAGGCGGGCACAAGATCGCCGAGCTGCTCAAACCGGGGCAGGAGATCGTCGTGCAGGTCATCAAGGACCCGCTGAAGACCAAGGGCGCGCGCCTGTCGATGGAGCTGACGATCGCCGGCCGCTACATGGTCTACGCCCCCACCGGCGAGGGCATCGGCGTCTCCCGGCGCCTGGAGGACAAAGAGCGCGAGCGGTTGCGCCGCCAGAGCGCCAAACTCGACCTCGGTGGCGGTGGGGCGATCGTCCGCACAGCCGCGCACGGCGCCAAGCGCGAGGACTTCGAGCGCGAGCTCAAGTACCTGCACAAGCTGCACGAGGTGCTCGTCAAACGCGTCGAGGATACGCAGGCGCCCGACCTCGTCTTCCAGGAGGCCGACCTGTCGGTGCGCGTCGTGCGCGACATCTTCTCCGAGCACTTCGAGCGCGCGATCGTCGACGACGAGCAGCAGCACCACCGGCTCGTGTCGTTCTTCGCGCGCACCGCCCCCGAGCTGGTCGAGCGGGTCGAGCTGTGGGAGGACAAGGACGGCAACAGCCCCCTGTTCGAGGCCTACGGCGTCGACGCGGCGATCGAAGGCGTGATGTCCCGGCGCGTCGATCTGCCCAGCGGCGGCTACCTGATCATCGACTACGCCGAGGCGCTGACCGTGATCGACGTCAACTCCGGCAGCTTCATCGGCCGCGGCAAAGGCGCGGCGCTGGAGGACACGATCACCAGGACCAACCTCGAGGCCGCCGCGGAGGTCGTCAATCAGCTGCGGCTGCGCGATATCGGCGGGATCATCGTGATCGACTTCATCGACATGGCCCGCGCGCGCAACCGCGACGCGGTCATGAAGACGCTGCGCAAGACGCTCGACGAGGACCGCACGAAGACGTTCACGGCCGAGATATCCAAGCTCGGCCTGGTCGAGATGACCCGCCAGAACGTGACCGAGGGCGTGCGCGAGATCATGAGCCGGCCCTGCCCGACGTGCGAGGGCGAGGGCACGATCAAGAGCGAGGAGACGATCGCGATCGAGTTCGAGCGCCGCCTGCGCGACCTCGCCGCAGAGCACCCCGACGCCGACGCGCTGCTCGTGCAGATGAACCCACGCGTGTCCACCCAGTTCACCGGGCACGGCTCGCGCGTGCTGCACGCGCTGGAGGCGCAGACGGGCAAGTCGTTCCTGTTCGAGGGCTCCGAAGGCCTCACGCTCGAGCACTTCGCGATCACCTTCGCGGGCACCCGCGAGGAGGTCGAGGAGCGCGCGCTCCCGTTCCGCCAGGGGGACGAGGTGCTCGTCGAGATCGTCGAGCCGCACATGTACGACGTCGACGACGCCGTCGCCAAAATCGACGGCTACATCATCTCGATCGCCGGCGCCGCCCCCCACGTCGGCGAGAAGCGGATGGTGCGCATCGACCAGGTCGGGCGCACCGCCGCCAGCGCGCTGCTGCTGGACGAGTCCGGCGAGGTCGTCGTGCCCGCCCCGCGCCCGCCCGCGCCCGCCAAACGCAGACCCCGCAAACGGGCGCCGTCTAAAGTCAGCGTTGACGGGTCCGCACCGAGTGTCACCGAGCCCAAGCCCGACGGCGTCGAGCCCGTACAGAGCGATGGCGCGGTGCCAGAGCCCGCGGACGCAAAGGACGTCGCGCCCACCGAGCCGGCGGAGGGCGGCGAGGATGGCGTACAATCCAAACCTCGGCGTCGTGGCCGCAGGGGCGGGCGACGCCGTTCGGCTGCCAAGGCCAAGGCCGCGGCGGCCGAGGCCGGCACCGACTCATAGCAACAGCATCGAAAGGCAGCGGCTGAAGCGGATGTATGCGATCGTGAAGACAGGCGGCAAGCAGTACCGCGTCGAGCGCGGCCAGCACCTGCTGGTCGAGCGCCTGCCCGTCGCCGAGGGCGAGAGCGTGGCGCTCGAGCCGATCCTGTATCGCTCCGGGGAGGCCGTGTTCGACAAGACCGGCCTCGCGAAGGTCAAGGTCACCGCGAAGGTGATCGCGCACGAGCGCGGCGAGAAGCTGCGCGTGTTCAAGTTCAAGCCCAAGCGCGGCTACAAGCGCCGCACCGGCCACCGCCAGGAGCTGACCCGGATCGAGGTCACCGAGCTGGGAATCGGCGCAGGCTCCCGCGCCAAAGCCGCCAAGGCGGACGAGGCTCCCGCGCAGGCGAGCGCCGTACCGGCGGCCGCGAAGCCCGCCGGGGAGAAAGCCGCGCCGGCGAAAGCGTCCGCCGCCAAACCCGCGGCGTCCAAACCGGCGAGCGCCAAAGCCGGCGCCGCGAAAGCCGGCGCGGCCAAGTCAGGCGACGACAAAGCCGCCGACGCCGCCAAACCGAAACCGGCTGCCAAAAAAGCCCCCGCGAAAGCGAAAAAAGCCGTGAGCAAGGAGACCGACGATGGCTCATAAGAAGGGGCTCGGATCCAGTCGCAACGGGCGCGACTCCAACGCCCAGCGCCTCGGCGTCAAGACGTTCGCCGGCCAGACCGTCACCGGCGGGGAGATCATCGTGCGTCAGCGCGGCACCAAATTCAAGCCCGGCGCCGGCGTCGGCATCGGCAAGGACGACACGCTCTACGCGCGCGCCGCCGGCACCGTGCAGTTCACCACCGGGCGGCGCGGACGCGTCGTCAGCGTGCTCACCGCCGGGGACAGCCCGGCGGCGTAGCCGACCAGCCCTGTGGGGCGCAGTGACGCCCGCGGTGAGCGGTTCGCCGGCTCCCGAGTCGGCCACACCGATTTCGCTCGCACGGGCTGTCACGATTGCCGACGACGATGCACGACCGCGCGCGAATCCACGTCCGGGCCGGCGCCGGGGGCGACGGCTGCATGAGCTTTCGCCGCGAAGCCAAGGTGCCGCGCGGCGGTCCCGACGGCGGCGACGGCGGGCGCGGGGGAGAGGTGGTGCTCGTGTGCGACACCTCGCTGCGCGACCTGCACTCCTTCCGGCGCCGCTCCCAGTACCACGCCGGGCGGGGCGGGCACGGTCAGGGCGCGCTCAAGCACGGCGCCGACGGCGAAACCCTGACGATCAGAGTGCCGCCGGGCACCGAAGCCCGCGGCGCCGGAGACGGTGACGCAGACGACCTGCAGGGCCGGCGCTGGGAGCTGCTCGCCCACGGCCAGCGCGCCACGATCGCGCGTGGCGGCTCGGGCGGTCGCGGCAACAAGCGCTTCGCCACACCCACCCGCCAGGCGCCCCGCTTCGCCGAGCGCGGACTGGCCGGCGAGGAGGGCTGGATCGAGCTGCAGCTGCGACTGCTGGCCGACGTCGGCCTGGTCGGGATGCCCAATGCCGGCAAGTCCTCGCTCGTATCGCGCCTGACCCGTGCGGCTCCCAAGATCGCCAGCTACCCATTCACGACGCTCTCGCCGGTGCTGGGAGTGCTCGAAGACGAGTACGAGCGCCGCCAGCTGATCGTCGCCGACATCCCCGGGCTGATCGAGGGCGCGAGCGAAGGCGCCGGGCTCGGGCACGACTTCCTCGCCCACGTCGAGCGCACGCGGCTGCTCGTGCACGTGCTCGACATCGCCCCCGAGCTGTCCGGAGCGCAGGACGCCGATCCGGTCTCAAACCATGCCGCGATCGAGCATGAGCTGGCCGCGCACGACGAGCGCCTCGCGCGCCTCCCGCGCGTGCTCGTGCTCTCCAAGGTCGACCTCGTCACGCCCGAGCGCGCTCAGGCGGCCGTCGCCGAGTGGCAAGAGCGGCTCGGACCCGATGTGCCCGTGCTGGCCACCTCCAGCGCCACGCGTGCGGGCGTGCGCGAGCTCGGCGAGCTGCTGTTGCGGATCGTGCCCGACGCCGGCGACACGTCGCACGGCGCCTCGGGCATCGGGGCCGTTGACGCTTCCGCGGGCGCAGGAGACACAGTCGAGGAGGAGCTCGCCGAGCACATGGTCTTCCGGCCCGGCGCGCGCGACGGCGGCCGCGGCTACGTCGTGCAACGGCTCGGACCGGGCTCCTTCGCCGTCGATGGCCGAGGGGTAGAGCGGCTATTGAGCCGCTACGACACCGACAACGAAGACGCCCTCGCCTACGTCGAGGAACGCCTGCGCCGCATCGGCGTGCTCGACGCGCTCCAGCGCGAGGGGTTCGTCGCCGGCGACGAGGTGCGCATCGCCGGGATGGTCTTCGAGCTGGACCCGGACGGGGCTGGGCTGAGGTGAGTCACTGGTGTCCGTTCCGCGTGTGCGTCCCAGCCCCGGTGCGCACCTCAGGCCGGGGTCCGGCAAGAGATACGACCGTCCCGGTCAGCTGCGCATCCAATCCTGGACGGTCAGCTCGGAGACTCGCTCGAAGTGCCGGACATTGCCGCTGACGAGGGTCGCTCCATGCGCGAGCACGATGGCGGCGATGCGCAGATCGGGGTCCGCAAGTCTCGTTCCGTCGCGCTCCAGCTCGCAGCGGATGCGACCATAGTGCTCGGCTGCGTCGCGGTCGAACGGGAAAACGCGCGTGCCTTTGAGTAGGCGCATGGCGCGCGTGTAAAGCTCTGGGCGCTGTGCTCGGTTTGCGCCGTAGGCCAACTCTCCGAGCGTTACGGCCGTTGTACTCTGCTCCGAGGCGGAGACCTCCGCAAGCCTTGCCACCAAGGTCGGAGATGGCTTTGCACGCATGAGATCGCTGATCGCATCGGTGTCTAGAACGATCATCAGTCACTCAGCCGGGGCGCCGAGCGTGAGCGTTGGGTGCGCCGGTCACGTACAACACTTGCGAGCGAGTCGGCGTACTCCGGCTCGTCCTCGAACTCTCCCAGGAGCGCCAGAAAGCCGGGACGCAATGTTCGCTCGGAGAGGTCTGGCACGTCTTTGAGCGGAACCAGGGCCGCCATCGGTGTGCCATTGCGCTCGACTATGTAGCGCTCGCCCTGATATCTGACCATGCCCAGCACATCGGCGAACCGGCGCTTGGCCTCCGCCACGCTTATCGGGATTGGCTCAGACATAAAGTCATCATAACATGATGATCCACACGGCGGTCGAGATCGCGTCCCCGCCCGCGCGTTACCGAACGGGACCGAAAAGATCCCTGCAAACCGACCGACACAGGTGGGCGTCACTACGCGCGCTGACGCCGGGACTCGACTCGCCCCACACCCTCCACCACCTCTCGCGCGCACGCCACCCGCATAACGACCGTCTACCCTGCGTACGCCATGAAACGCGTCGTCATCAAGCTAGGTTCCTCGGTCGTCGCCGACGCCGACGGTGAGCTGCGTGAGGATGCGCTCGCGCGTGTGTGCGACGCCGCCGCCGAGCTGCACCGTGGCGGCGATGAGGCGATCCTCGTCACCAGCGGAGCGATCGCGCGGGGGATGCGCACGATGGGGCTGCCCCAGCGCCCGAGCGCGATCGGCGAGCTGCAGGCCGCCAGCGCCGTCGGACAGGGCAAGCTCTATCGCGTCTACGACGAGCTGCTGCGCGAACGCGACGTGACCAGCGCCCAGGTGCTGCTGACGTTCTTCGACATGTCCGCGCGCACCCACTACCTCAACGCTCGCCAGACGCTCGCCACACTGCTGGCCTGGCGCGTGCTGCCTGTCATCAACGAGAACGACACCACCGCCACCGACGAGATCTCCTTCGGCGACAACGACTTTCTCGCCGCCCAGGTCGCCGTGCTCGTCGGCGCGCAGGAGCTGATCCTGCTGACCGACATCGACGGTCTCTTCACCGCCGATCCGCGCCTGCGCCCCGATGCGCGGCTGATCGACGACGTCACCGAGTTCGCGGCCCTCGACGAGCTCGACATAGGACACACGACCTCGCCGCTGGGATCGGGCGGGATGCGCTCCAAGGTCGTCGCCGCCGACATGGCCACGGCCGCCGGGATCGCGACGACGATCTGCAGCGGCCTGGACGACGACGCGTTGCGCACCGTGCTCGCGGGCGGGCGCGCCGGGACGCGCTTCGCGCCGCGCGAGGCTCGCTACTCCTCGTTCAAGCTCTGGCTCAAGTACGCCCGCCCCGCGCGGGGCACGCTCACGATCGACGCCGGCGCGGCGCGCGCCGTGCGTGAGGGCAGCGCCAGCCTGTTGCCGGTTGGCATCGTCTCCGTCTACGGCGAGTTCGACGCGGGCGATGCGGTCGACATCGCGGTGCGCGAGGAGGAAGGCGACGCGGGCCGGGCGATCGGCAAGGGCATCTGCAACTACTCCGCGCCGGAGCTGCGCCAGGTGATGGGTATGCAGTCGGCTGCCGTCCGCACCCTCTTGCCGCGCGCGACCGACGAGGCCGTGCACCGGGACTACCTGGTGCTGGACTGAGGGCCCTACCCTGTAGGGCCATGGCCACCGCCACCGCCATCGCATCCGCCGCGGACGTCTGCCGCGCGGCTCGTCGTGCCGCGCGCGAGCTCGCCCAGATCGACACCGCGCGCAAGGACGCCGCCCTCTCCGGGATCGCGCACGCGCTGATCGAGCGCACGGAGGAGATCCTCGCGGCGAACGCGCTGGACATGGAGTCCGGGCGCCGGTCCGGCCTCAACGACGCGTTGCTGGACAGGCTGGCGCTGGACACACCCCGGATCGCCGCGATCGCCGGTGCGGTGCAGGACATCGTCGCACTCCCCGATCCGGCCGGTGAGACGATCGAGGGCCGGCGGCTGCCCAACGGACTGGACATCCGCCGGGTGCGGGTGCCGCTGGGGGTGGTCGCCGTCGTCTACGAGGCCCGCCCCAACGTCACGATCGACGCCACCGCGCTGTGCGTGAAGTCCGGCAACGCGATCGTCCTGCGCGGGTCCTCCACCGCGGCTCACTCCAACGCGGCGCTCGCGCAGATCGCCGCCGAGGCAGCCGTCGCCGCGGGGCTGCCCGAGGGGTGCATCGGTCTCGTCGCCGGCGGCGGGCACGAGGAGCTCGCGCAGCTCGCGACCCAGGACGACACCGTCGATCTGATCATCCCCCGCGGCGGCGAGGGGCTGAAGGCCGCGCTGCAGGAGGTTGCCACGGTGCCCGTCATCTATGCGGCCTCGGGCAACTGCCACATATACGTAGACGCCTCCGCGGACCTGGACCAGGCCGAGGCGATCGTGCTGAACGCCAAGACCCAGCGCCCCGGAGTGTGCAACGCGGCCGAGACGCTGCTCGTGCACGAGACCGTCGCCGCCGAGTTCCTGCCGCGGGCGCTCGCCTCGCTGACGGACGCCGGCGTGAGTCTGCGCGCCGACGCCCGCACGCGCGAGATCGTCTCCCCGGCCCTGGCGGAGGCCACCGAGGAGGATTGGGCGACCGAGTACCTGGCGCTGACCCTCGCCGTCGGCGTGGTCGGCTCGGTGCCGGAGGCGATCGAGCACATCTCCCGCTACGGGTCCGGACACTCCGAGGCGATCCTCACGCGCGACACCGACGCCGCGCGCGCGTTCCAGCTGGGGGTGGACGCCGCGTGCGTGTACGTGAACGCCTCGACCCGGTTCACCGACGGGGGCGAGTTCGGGATGGGCGCGGAGATCGGCAACTCGACCCAGAAGCTGCACGCGCGCGGGCCGATCGGGCTGCGCGAGCTGTGCACATACAAGTACCTCGTCACGGGCGACGGGCACGTCCGCGGCTGAACGACCCCCGTGGAGCGCATCGGCATCCTCGGCGGGACGTTCAACCCGCCGCACGTCGGGCACGTCGCGCTCGCGCGCCACGCGCGCGCGGAGCTGGACCTGGAGCGGGTGCTGCTGATGCCCGCCAACCTCGCCCCCAACAAGCCGGTGGTCGGAGACGATCCGGGTCCTGACCACCGCCTGCGGATGTGCCGGCTCGCGGTCGCCTCGGAGCCCGGCCTGGAAGCCTCGGCGCTCGAGATAGAACGCGGGGGAACGTCCTATACCGTGGATACCGTGCAGGCCATCCATGACGCCCATCCCGACGCCGAGCTGACGCTGATCGTGGGAGCCGACACCGCGCGCACGCTGCCGGGCTGGCACGAACCGGAGCGGCTGCTCGGGATGGTGAGGAGCCTCGCTGTGGCCGAGCGCGACGAGCTGGACCTGGGGCAGACGAGCGCGCAGCTGGGCCCGCTGATGGCGCCCTCGGCGTCGGGATCGGGGTCCCGGCCGGGCCTGACGGCGCTGGAGATGCCCCCCGTAGCGTTGTCCTCGTCGGTCGTGCGCCAGCGGATCGCCGCGGGTGAGTCGATCGCTGGGCTGGTGGGAGAGAGGGTCGCCGGCTATATCGCCGAGCAGGGCCTCTACCGCGCGGCGGGCGCCACACCGCCGGCAGTCGGTGGTGCGGCGTGAGCGCCGAGGAGCCCGTGCTCGGGCGCGGCTCACAGCCCGACCGCGAGCCCGCCCGGCTCGCGGAGTCCCCGCGCTCACGGGAGTTGCTCGACGAGATCGCGCGCTACGCCGCCGACAAGAAGGCCGGCGAGGTGGTCGAGCTGGACCTGCGCGACGTGCTCGGCTACACCGACTGGTTTCTGATCTGCTCGGGCAACACCGAGCGCCAGACCAAAGCGATCCACGACGGCATCCTCGAGGGCTGCAAGCGCGAGCACTCAACGCTCCCGCGCCGCGTCGAGGGGTTCGGCAAGGGCGACTGGATCCTGATGGACTACCTCGACGTGGTCGTGCACATCTTCACGCCCGCCACGCGCGAGTACTACCGGCTGGAGCAGCTGTGGGGAGAGGTTCCCGCGCGCGCCGCCGGGGGCGCCTGACCGCTACTTGGGCGCGCGCGAGGGGTTCTATCGGTAGACGGCAGCTGAACGGCCGGCACTGACGGCGCCAGACGGCGCGGGTCCGGCGGACACCATCCTGTCGAACCCCAAGGAGCTATCGCATGCGCACAATCGGACATATCCATCGACTGCGCAGAACGTCGGCCTGTCTGGTCCTGCTCGGCCTGGGCGCGCTCGTCCTGCCGGCCGCCTCGTCGGCGTCGACCTGCAGCACGGCAGGACCCTGTCCGACGGTGACGCTCATCGCGAAAGCGGTCCCGATCAAGGGCTTCCCGGGGACCGGTAACAAACTTGGCGCCGGTGCGGCCCTCGAAGCGAAATACTCGATCAAAGGCACCGAATCGACCGGCGGGGTCGTGTCGCAGATCACGCACGTCAACTTCTTCCTGCCGGCCGGCACGAAGATCAATCAGAAAGGCTTCGTGACATGCTCGCCGGCGACGCTCGAAAACATCGGTCCGAGCGGCTGTCCCAAGAAGTCGCAGGCCAGCCCGGTGGGCAGCGCCGGCGTGGTCGATCCGATCGGCGGTGAACTCGTCAAAGAGAACGCAACGCTGCAGGCGTTCTTCGCGCCCGGCGGCGGTCTGCAGTTCTACGCGAACGCCGCTTCCCCGATCTCGGCCCAGCTGCTCGTCTCCAAGGGGCACATCATGACCGCGAAAGCTCCCTACGGACCCGAGCTTAACGCTGAAGTCCAGCTGGTTCAGTCGGTTCCCGGCGCGCCGCCCGTGTCGACCGAATCGATCAACATCAAGGTCGGAGCGGCATACAAGAAGGGCAAGAAGACGGTCTCATACGGCACGCTGCCGACCAGGTGCCCCAGAGGCGGGTTCCCGGTCAAGTCCGAAATAACATTCGCGACCGGCGCGACCGTGACCACGCTGTACAAGGCGCCCTGCCCCAAGCGGTAACCGCGGGTCGCAGGCCGGGTCGCCGTACCGAGGGTTGCGGCGGCCCGTAGAGCCTCGGAGGCGGCGGCCGGTCGAAGTCGCTCAGCGGTCGTAGCCGTCGATCGCCCGCACCGACAGCCACGTCAGCACAAGGCCAGTGACGAGGATCACGCCGCAGCAGATCAGGAGCTTGTCCAGCACCCAGCCTTCGAGCACGAGCGAGCGCAGCCCTTCGATCACGTAGCTGACCGGGTTGGCGCGCGCCAGGGCCTCCATCAGCGGTGTGAGGAGTTCGAAGGGCACGAAGTTGGGGGTCAGGAACAGCAGGGGGAAGAAGACCAGGAAGCTCGCGTTCGTGGCCTGGACGTTGCGGGTGTGCAGCGCGACGAGCATGCCGATGCCCGCATAGGCGACGCCCCACAGGGCCGCGAGCAGGACCAGCACGAGGGCGCCGGGGACGCCGCTGCGCACCTGCATGCCGAACGCCAGCGCCACGAGCAGCACGAGCGTCGCGACGGCCAGGCCGCGCACCAGGTCGGCGGCGAGGCGCCCGAAGATGATCGACGAGCGGCGGATCGGAGCCACGAGCAGCTTGTCGAAGTAGCCGAGGTCGATCTCGGTGACGAGCGCCAGGCCCGAGGTCGCGGTGCAGACGGCGAACATCAGCGACACCGGGAGCTGGAATCCGACGTAGCCCTGGCCGTGCAGGAACGGCGTCGTGGAGGGGAACGTCTTGGAGATCTGGCCGATGTTGACCGCGAGGAAGAACAGCGGGATGAACAGCGTCGGTACGGTCGCCGCGGGCAGGCGAATCACTTCGCGGACCGCACGCCGGCCGAGCAGCAGCACCTCGGTCATGCGGCCAGCTCCTCCCGGCTCTCCTCGTCGCCCTCCAGCCTCCTGCCGGTGGCCCGCAGAAATACGTCGTCGAGTGAGGGCCGCGCGACGGAGAGCGCCCCGACCCGGATCTGAGCACCGTCCAGGCGTCGCACGATCTCGGCGATCGAGCCGGGTCCGTCCTCGAGATACAGCGCCAGGCTGTCGCGTCCGGTCACCACACGCTCCAACCCGTCCAGCTCGCCGATCGCGGCCTGCGTGGAGTCGATGTTGGCGCCGTCGAGCTCGACCGACACGACGTCGTGGCCGAGTTGGGACTTCAGCTCCTCGGGCGTGCCTTGGGCGACGATCTGCCCGTTGTCGATGATCGCCACCCGATCACACAGCTGGTCGGCCTCCTCCAGATACTGAGTCGTCAGGAACACAGTCGTGCCCTGCGCGTTGATGCGCCGCACCTCCTCCCAGACGGTCAGCCGCGAGGCGGGATCGAGACCGGTCGTGGGCTCGTCCAGGAACAGCACCGGCGGCGAGTGCACGAGCGCGCTGGCGAGGTCCAGTCGCCGCTTCATCCCGCCGGAGTAGGTCTTCGTGCGCCGCTCGGCGGCGTCGAGCAGACCGACGAGCTCGAGCAGCTCCTGCGCCCGTGCGTGCGCCTGGGCGCCGACGATCCCGTACAGCCCGCATTGCAGCTCCAGCAGCTCGCGCCCGGTCTGCAACGGGTCGAGGCCGATCTCCTGCAGCGCCACGCCGATTCGCCGGCGCACGGCCGCGGGATCCTCGACCACGTCCAGCTCGCCGACGCGCGCGCTGCCCGAGGTGGGGGGCAGCAGCGTGCACAGCATCCGCACGGTCGTCGTCTTGCCGGCGCCGTTGGGTCCCAGAAACCCGAAGATCTCGCCTGGCGCCACGTCCAGGTCGATCCCGCGCACGGCGTCCACGCCACCCTTGAACGTCCGCCGCAAATCGCGCGCGCGAATCGCGCTCGGATCGTCCCGCGACCCTCGCCCGGGCGCATCGGCTGAAGAGGTGGGCGCGATCGAAGTCATCGGGTTCGCATCCTAGCGACGGCCTCGATCGCATCCGCCGCGGCCACGGCGCCTCCCGCGGCCGCGTAGGCGCGGCTCACGCGCCGCGCTCCCTCGCGCAGCCCGATGGCGCCGCGCACGGCGCTCACGAGCCGCTCGGGGGTCAGCCGCCGGGGGGAGAGGCGCACCCCGGCGCCGGCGGACTCCACGCGCCGCGCCGTGTCGAGTTGATCGCGTCCACAGGGCACGACCACGACCGGCGTCTCGGCCGCGAGGGCCTTCTGGGTGATGCCCATGCCACCGTGGCAGACGACGCAAGCCGCGCGCTCCAGCACCGCCTCATGGGGGAGGAAGCGCACGACCCTGCTCCCGGACGGCGCGCTGAACGTGAGCGGATCGTGCGCCGCCGAGGTGCCGAGGACGGTCATGCCCGCGGCGGGCAGCGCCTGCAGCGCGACGTGCAGCAGGCGCTTGTCGCGCTGGCGCTCGGTCGAGCAGGTGACCAGCACCAGCGGGTCGCGCAGATCGGCCAGCCATGGGGGCGCCGGCAGCGGCGGCGACCAGTTGACGGCGCCGACGAGGCGCACGTTTGCGGGCCAGTCGCCGCGCCGGTACTCGAACCCCTCGGCGGTAAGCGCCAGCAGCAGGGGTGGGCTGCCGAGCAGATCGGTATAGCGCTCGAGCGCAGGCAGTCCGCGCCGGGCGCGCAACGTATTGATCGTCGGCATCACCGCGCGGTCGAAGGTGGCGCTGAAGACGCGCCCGACGATCGCGTCACGGACCCTGCCGATGGGACCGCCCAGCGGGCGCAGTCCCAGTCCGAACGGGGGAGCGTCGCGAGAGGGCAGCGGCAGCAGGTAGGGCGAGTACACGGCCCAGGGAAGCCCCGAGGCCTCGGCCACCGTCGTCCCGCCCCAGCAGTTGACGTCGATCAGCAGGACGTCGGGGCTGTAACGCTCGATCGCCCGCGCGAGGTCGGGCGCCTCCCCGTCGGCGCGCTCGGTGAAGGTCCGCAGCACCGACAGCCCGGCGCTGCGCGGCGATCGCTTCCGCCAGTCTTCGATCTGGATGCTTTCCACGGCCGGGTCGATCGCCGAGCCCTCGATCCCCAGTCGCGCCAGATGCCCGAGCTCGCCGGAGAGCGTGCACACGGACGCGCGATGGCCGCGCGCGACGAGCTCGGCCATGATCGGCACGATCGGATACAGGTGTCCGCGGGCCGGTGAGGTGTACGCGAGGACTCTCATCTGGCCTCCGCCAGCAGGCGTTCGATCGCGTCGGTCAGGGTCGCGTGGATCTCCGCGCGCTCGAGCCCGAGGTCGTTCGACATGATCCACCAGGTCTGCACGTCGCACAGTGCGATCAGCGCGGCCCGGCGGCGCGTGCGAGCGGGCTCCTTCAGATCCTCCAGCCATGGCGCGAACGCGTACTCGATCCATTCGTAGTGAATCTGTCGAGCCCCACGCGAGAGCATGGCCAGCATGGCCGGGCCGTGCTGCCAGGCGCCCACGCGCAGCGAGCGCTCACCCCAGGCTTCGTAGTGATCGAGCAGGTTCTCGACCGCGCCCGCGACGTCCCCGGCCGGGAAGCTCCAGCGCTGATCGCGTATCTGCGCCGCGCCGCGCATCAGCGCCTGGATGAGCAAGCCGTCCTTGGAGCCGAAGTGGCGCAGCAGCGTCTGCTTGCTGACCCCGGCCTTCCTTGAGAGCTCCTGGAGCGAGGTCTTCTGCCACCGGTCGCTGTAGAACTCCTCGTCGGCGGCGTCGAGCAGCGCGTCACGAGTGCGCTGCTGGGACTGCTCGCGTGCGACCTTCTTATACTGGCGCCGATCGGCAGCGGCGATCAAGCCGGCATATACGAGCATCGCGTATCGAACGGCAGATGTCGATGGTCGTCTTGTCATGGTGCATGCACTGGAGGAGAGCCTCAGTCCTGCAGCGCCAGCGATGCCGGTACGGAGGCGGCGAGATATCCGGGGACCGCGAGGATCGCCAGCGCCGTGGCGCTCATCAGCGCGAGGCTCCTCAGCGCCGTCAGCGCCGTGACCGAGTAGACGACGGGAAAGTTGATCGTGTTGGCCAGCGCGCGATCGGCCAGCTGCTGGCCGTAGAGGCCGAAGATCGCCCCCGTCAGGCAGCCGACGCCCAGCAGCAGCAGGCTCTCGAGCAGGATCGTGTGCCACAGGTCCGCGCGCGGCAGCCCCTCGAGCTTGAGCTTGGCCAGGCGCGGGCGGCGCTGCCAGATCATCGCGCCCATCGCCGCGGCCATCGCGAGCACAGCGGCGATCGGGATCAGCGTCGCGATCTGGGTGAGACGCGACAGGGCTTCGCGGCTGAGCGCGCTCTGGCGAATCGTGTGTCTCGCGGCGCTCTGCACGGCCAGGCCCGAGTGCGGGCCGAGCGCGCGCTGGATCGCGCGCACCGCCCGGGTGGGCGAGATGCCGGGATCGAGCAGGACGCTGTAGGCGCTGGCGTCAGAGCTGCCCCAGGCGCGCGCGTAGTCCGCCGCGTTCATAACGATCGCGCCCGGTGCCCAGCCGATGTTCGTGGACAGCGCCGCGATGCGGAACGTGCTCGGCACGGGCGTCGGCAGCGTCAGCGCCTGACCGATGTGCAGGTGGTGTTCGGAGGCGATCGCCCGCGAGAGGACCAGCCAGCCGCCCGCGCGCACGCGTTCGCCGGCCTGGCGCAACTCGCCCTGCACGAGCTGGGTCGCGGGCAGCAGCGGCCTCGCCTCGGCCGGCGGGGCGATCACCAGCACCCGCCGCTGCCCGTAGTCCAGCAGCCCGCTGCGATACAACCCCACCGCGCGCACACCCGCGACGCGTTCGAGCCGGGCGCGATCGACCGGGTGAAACGGGGTGGTGTTGAGCAGGTTGTAGGAGCCGGCGGGGGAGACCCACACATCGGTCGAGGCGTTCATATCCTCCGCCGCGTTTTCCAGACCGTGGAGCAGGTCGCCGTGCGCGCCCTGGATCGCGACGCTGCCGAAGATCGCGATCGCGCCGGTCGCCGCGATCGCCACGGCCCGCGCCCCGGCCGCGCTCAGCTCCATCGCCGCCACGTGCGGGACGACGCCCGTGATCAGGCGCGCGAGCCTGCCGACGAGCGCGAGCGTGACGCCGAGCGCGAACGGCAGCACCAGCAGCAGCGCCCCCACGAGCAGGACCATGCCGGGGATCGCCGCGTCGGGCGCGGCCAGCAGGATCGCCGTGGCGGCGCCGAGACACGCCAGCCCGGCGAGCGCCGCGCGCGCGGGCGCATGGGCGGACGCTCTGCGGGAGGCGCCCGTGTCCGGGCTCTCCCGTCGCCCGATCGCGGCGAGCGGATCGCGCGAGAGGATGTCGCGCAGCGGGGTGAGCACCGCCACGATCGCAGCCCCCATCCCGCCGGCGGTGGCGAACGCCACGCTCTCCCAGCTGACGAAACGCCCCGAGCCGACGGCGAACGCCAGCGACAGGAACGCCGGGTTGGAGTGCAGCAGGTGGATCGAGAGCTCCTCCCCGAGCACCAGCCCGAGCGCGCACGCGATCAGGCCGAGCACGACCGCGTCGAGCAGCAGCACGGCGATCACCGTCCGCGGCGTATATCCGTCGCGGCGCAGATCGACGACGAGTCGCCGGCGCTGCGGGACGGTGAGCAGCACGGCGTTGAACGCGAACAGGAATCCCACGAGCGCGCTGATCGCCGAGAACAGCGCGGTCGATTGGTTGCTCGCCGCGGCCGCCTTGGCGAACAGCCGTTCTTCGTAGTCGATCGCCTCGACGTTCAAGCGGCCGCCGGCCAACCGCCCAAGCGCGGCCCGCACCCGCGGCTGCGCGCCCGCCGCCGGCTGCACGAGGATTCGGCTCACGCGGGCGCCCAGCCCGGTCAGTTCCTGCGCGAACGTCAGGGGCACGATCGCGACCGTGCTCGCGATCAACGGCCCGATTTGGCTTTCGTGGAGCTGGGTATACAGTGGCGCCTCGGTCGTGTGCCCGTCGAGCTGGAGCACCACTTCCTGACCGAATCTCTGCACGCCGATCCTCCGCGCCAGCGGAGCGGGCAGCACGACCGCGCCGATCCCGCCGAACGGCCTGAGCGCCGTGCCGCGCACGAGCGCCCCGCCGAGCTCGGACAGGCTCGTATCGGCGCCGATCAGCTCGACCGACTCGCTCCCGCGCGGGCCGCCGGCCTGCGCGCCGGATTCCAGCACCGGCGCGGCGACGCGCACGCCGGGGATGGCGCGCACGCGCGCGAGCGTGCTCTGCGGAAAGCCGTGCGGGTCGCGCGCCAGCAGCTGCAGCGTCGCCCTGCCGGCGATCCCGCGCGAGAGCTGGGTCACCGAGCTCTGCAGGCTCGAGTTGGCTACCTGCGAGGCGAACAGCAGCGCGACTCCCGCGGCGATGCCCACGATCGCAAAGCACTCCTGCCAGAACCGCGCGCGCAGACGCACGCGGTAGAGATGCAGGGCGTTGAGCGGCTTCATTGCCGGGCATACACGCGGTCGGGCGCGTGGTCGCGGAGCCTGCCGTCGTGCAGCGCGAGCACGCGATCGGCGTACTCGGCCGCCATCGGGTCGTGGCTTACGATCACCGCCGCGACCTCGCGCTCGCGGCTGAGCGCGCGCAGCAGCTCGAGCACTTCGCGCCCGCGCCGGCTGTCGAGGCTTCCGGTCGGCTCGTCCGCGAGCAGCAGGCGCGGCGCGGTGGAGAGCGCCCGCGCGATCATCACCCGCTGGCGCTCGCCCATCGACAGCGTCTCGGCGCGATGGCCCATGCGCTCTCCCAGCCCGAGCCGCTCAAGCAGGGGCGCGATCTCGCGCCGCGCCTGGCGCCAGCGCCTGGTCTTGAGCAGCTTCAGCGTCGCGTTGTCGATCGCGCTGACGCCCGGCAGCAGGTCGAAGCTCTGGCGGATGAATCCCAGTTCGGCGAGCCTGAAGTGCGAGGCCTCGCGCTCGGACAGCGTGCTGAGGTCGCGCTCTCCTATCAAGATCGTGCCGGCGGTGGGCGCCAGCAGCATCGCGACCATCAGCAGCAGCGTCGTCTTGCCCGACCCGCTCGGCCCGTACACCGCGACCGTTTCGCCGGGGGCCACCGTCAGCGACACGCCGTCCACGGCGCGCACCGGCTCGCCGCCGACGGCCGGGTAGTGCTTGACGAGGTTGCGCAGCTCCAGCACCGTGTCTCGACTCAATCCTCGGGTGCGCGCCGGAGGCGATCCCCGGCGATCCTCATCAGTCGAAGACCCTGCCGGTCACGTGCACCGTGATGGCGTCGTGGTTGGATTCGGCGATCGTGCCGCTGAAGCTCAGGCCCGATCCGCGGACGTGGGCGTAGCTCCCGGTCCCGCGGTCGAACGACATCGAGCCGGAGAAGCTGGCCGTCGTGCTCGCCCGGTGGTAGCCGGCCGTGCCGTTGCCCGAGATCGAGCTCCCACCGTGGTAGATGTTGACTTCGGCCGTCACCCGGCTGGTGGAGACCGCGGTCAGGTGCACGTAGATCGTGCCCGCGACCGTGCCCGACGCCGAGCCCTGCTCGTTGAGCGTGAAATTGTGCTTGCTGGTGAGGTGCAGCCGGCCGGTCTCGCTCAGGGAGATCGTCCGCGAGGTGCGCGCGGACGGACGCGGGGAGGTGCGCTCGCCGGCGCTGAGCGGCGCGAGAGTTCCCAGCACGAGCAGGCACAGTGCCAGGGCCGCAAGGGTGCGGGCGAGCTGCGTCGAGCTGCTCATGCCGGGCAGGGGGTCGTGGCGAACGCGTCACCGACCGAGCCGTCGGCGTAGGTGAATTCGGCGGCGAACGGGAACCCGCCCGCCGGGCAGGTGGAGGGCGTGAGCACGGCGTTGGCGCCGTGCTTGCCGTGTCGAGCGCTCGTGCCGATCGTCAGCGTGAACGCGGCGATCGAGGCGTCGGGCTCGAACATCAGCGTGGGGATCGGGGGGATCGACATCTCGAGCTCTTCCCCGTAGGGAGCGCTGACTGGGAGCACGATCCCGGTGAAGACCTTGCGTTCGTCCAGTGGGGTGTAGCCCTGGGCGAGAATCTCGAACGTCGGCTGCAGGTTGTGTGGCGGGCCGAGGAACGCCCACAGGGTGGCTTCCTCGGTGATGTTTTCGGTTCCCGCGTGTGCCTCCACGAGCGCGTGTCCGCTGCCGATCTGCGACCGGGCTGGGCAGCCGCTCGCTCCGTGAGAGCGCAGGCGCGCCGCGGGGCAGCTGCTCAGATGAGGGACATCCAGCGTCAGCCCGGCCGGGAACCGTAGGACCGAGCGGCTCAGGGGAGTGGGCACGCCGAACTGGCCACCCGAGAAGCGCATCGTGAATGTAAGAGCGGCTCTGGCGTGCAGCCGGTTGGGTGACAGGGAGGGCGCGATCGAGGCGACCGTTTCCGCCTGCGCGGCGCCCGCCGGCGCGGCGCAGATCGCCAGCGCGACGACGACGGCACGGAGGACTCCGATGGGCCCGGCGGCGCGAACGCCGGCTATGTCGATCTGTGGGAGGTTCATCTGATGTGAAGTATGTCGCGCTCGTGCGTGCCGGCGCGAAGCTTCGGTGTCAGGCGTGCATGGCGTCCCGCGATGATCAGCTTGGAAGTCGCGCTCCCCATATTTCAAGTTACCGACAGTAACACGAATCTGGGGGAGCGTCAACCCAGAGGGTCGTCTCGCCGCGCACGATCGCGACCGGGGCGTGCGTTAGTCAGTGCAGGTCGGTCTGCTCGTGTCGATCCCCCGTTCACCTCAGCCGGCCGCAAGCGGCTCTCCGGCGAGGTGTCGATTTTCGCAGCGCCCGTTCGTCCTGGAAGGGACTGTGCACGTACCCTACGAAGGAGAGAACGATGAAGTACATGCTGCTGATCCACCAGGGCACGACTCCGCTGCCGGGCACGCCGGAGTGGGAGGGCCTGTCCGAGGCCGAGCAGGGCGCCGTTTACGCCGCTTATCGGGCGATCAACGAAGATCCGCGCGCGACCCCCGGGATGCGGATGCAGCCCCCGGAGACGGCGACCACCGTGCGCGTGCAGGACGGGCAGACGCTCAGCACCGACGGCCCGTTCGTCGAGGTCAAGGAGGCGCTCGGCGGATATCTGTTCTACGAGGCCGACGATCTCGACGCGGCGATCGAGCTGGCCGCGCGCATCCCCGCCGCGAGCATGGGCGGCGCGATCGAGGTTCGACCGATCGTCGAGTGACGGCCGCGCTAGAGCAGACGTTTCGCGATCACTACGGGCGCGTGCTGGCGGCGCTGATCGGCTTCCTCGGCGACATCGACCTCGCCGAGGAGGCCGCCCAGGAGGCGTTCGCGATCGCCGCCGAGCGCTGGCCGCGCGAGGGAACCCCCGGTAATCCGGTGGGTTGGCTCGTGGCGAGCGCCCGCAATCGCGCGATCGACCGCATCCGCCGCGATCGCACGCTCGCGGCGAAGACCCGCCTGCTGCAGGTGCCCGAGAGGACCGTGACAGACGAAACTGACATCGAGACGAGCACCATCCCGGACGAGCGACTGGAGCTCGTGTTCACCTGCTGTCACCCTGCGCTCGCCACCGAGGCGCAGGTCGCGCTGACGCTGCGCACGCTCGGCGGGCTCAGCACCGAGGAGATCGCGCGCGCGTTCCTCGTGCCCGAGCCGACGATGGCCCAGCGGCTGGTGCGCGCCAAGCGCAAGATCAAGGCTGCGGGCATCCCCTTCAGGGTCCCGCCCGCGCACCTGCTGCCCGACCGGCTGAGCGCGGTGCTGGCGGTCGTGTATCTGATCTTCAACTCCGGCTATGACGGTCGCAACGAGCTCACGCAAGAGGCGATCCGTCTTGGCGGGGCGCTCGTGGAGCTGATGCCCGACGAGCCCGAGGTGTACGGGCTGCTGGCGCTGATGCTGCTGCACGACTCGCGCCGTGACGCCCGCTGGCGCGAGGGGGAGATCGTGCTGCTGGCCGACCAGGACCGCACGCTGTGGGACGCCGAGCGGATCCGGGACGGGCGCGCGGCGCTCGAGCGTGCGCGGGCGCTGCGCGGGCGCGGTCCCTACGCGCTGCAGGCTGAGATCGCCTCGTTGCATGCCCGACCGGAGAGCGACTGGGCG
Organism: Solirubrobacteraceae bacterium; assembly: GCA_035948355.1. Classification (GTDB taxonomy): domain Bacteria; phylum Actinomycetota; class Thermoleophilia; order Solirubrobacterales; family Solirubrobacteraceae; genus Palsa-744. The sequence continues at coordinate 55,455 of DASZJF010000028.1, read as the reverse complement.
GCGATCGCGGCGCTGTATGACGAGCTCGTGCAAATCACGGACTCTCCGGTGGTCGAGCTGGGCCGCGCCGTCGCGGTGGCGCACGCTCGGAGCCCGCGGGAGGGATTGCGGGAGATCGAGCGGATCGAGGGGCTGGCGGACTACCACTATTACCACGCCGCCCGCGCCGATCTGCTGCGCCGCCTCGACCGCCCCGCGGAGGCGCGGGCGGCATATGGGCACGCGTTGGAACTGGCTCACGCAGAGCCCGAGCGGCGATTTCTGATGGGGCGGATCGCGGCATTGTGAGTGGGGAGGGGCCTTGCCGCATGCGGCAAGGCCAGCAGGCCCGCATGCGGGCCTGCCTCGGAGCGGCGCATGCGCCGCTCCGCCGATGGCGCATGCGCCATCGGTGACGGGCCGCATGCGGCCCGTCGGGAGGTCGCGCATGCGCGACCTCCCCGGGCGGCGCTTGCGCCGCCCAGGACAGCAAAAACTCAAATCGCTTAGGAAATCCCGTGCGCGACCATCGCCGCCTGCACCTCGCTCGCGTCCGCGGCCATGCCCCGTTCGTTCGGATGCACCGAGAAGGCGTCCGATTCGGGCAGCACCGGTTCGACATAGCGGACGCTCACCGACTTGCACGCGTCGCGGCCGATGCTCGGCGTGTAGGTGTCCACGTAGGTCGCGCCGTTCGACGCGGCCTCGCTGCTCAGCATCGCGTTCAGTTCCTGCTCGACACCGTTCAGGTAAGCCACGTCACCGGTCGTCAGCGGCACGGTCGGCCAGCAGTTGCCGCTCTGAGGCAGGATGTCCGGATAGCCGACCACGAACACCTGCGCCGCGGGCGAGATGACGTGGATCTGCGCCAGCGCCGCCCCGACCACGGGCCCGTCTTCGGCGATCTCTTCGGCGAGTTTATGGCCGTAGGTATTTTTGCACGGCGTGCCGAACGGGAACACGAGATCCTCGGCTCCGCAGGTGATGAGCGTGTTCAGGAACAGGCCTTTGTCGTTGCCGCCGATGCCAACCGACACCACCTGTGTGGAGGAGCTCAGCGAGTTGAACTGGCGTGGCTGATCGGGATATTGGGCGGTGGTCGTGAGGTTTTCGGTGGTCGCCCCCGAGCAGCTCACGTCGCTCAGCGACAGCCCCAGCGCCGCGGCTGTCAGGTGCGGGTAGTCGCGCCCGGACTGCAGGCAGTCCAGCGGCGCGCCCGGCGCCGGCGGCAGGATGAACGGGCCGGCGGTATAGGAGTCGCCCAGCGACACATACGCGGGCGCCGCGCCCGCGAGGGAGGGTGTGGTCACGAAGGCCATCACTGCCGCGAGCAGCGCGGCGAGGCACAGCCCTGGCCGGAGCGTCGGGTGGATGCCCGGCCGAACGCTCGAACGCGCGGTCTGCCGTGCGCGGGACAACGAACGGTGAGACATGGATCGATCCTTTCTCTCTCTGAACTCCCAGACCCACGCGCGGTGGATCTGCCGATGGTCTCCTCGTCCCTAGGAATGACGAATTTATCGAACATAGACGGCTGATGGAATCTGATGTGTCAAGCAAACTCCCCGGCGGGGTCTTGTCGGTGGGACCCGCGTGTCTCCCATACCCATTCGGGCGTGCGTCCGAACCCCGCATGTTCGGAATGGCCGTCGCCGGGTGATCAGCTCTCGGCTCGCCCGAGCAGCTGCATCCGAGGGACGCGCATCTCATGCCGTACATTTCCGTACGCTTCCGTACTGATCCGGTACAGTTGGGTTATGACGACGATCAAAGCCGACGAGATCCGGATTCCTCGCCGGGCTCGGGATGCCGTAGCCCACCACGAGGAGGTCGTGGTCTTCAACCGGGAGCGACCGGCTTACGTGATCGTTCATCCCGACGATCATGGACGCGCGGCCGTCTCGCGTCGCGGACGACCCTTGAGTGAGGCGCTGGCACTGCTCGCGCAAGCCGCGCCACCCGATCCCGCCTTCGCCGAGGACATGGAGGCCCTGCTGGACACCATCGGACCGGCGCCGGGCGATCCGTGGGCACGCTCCTAGACACGACGGTCTTCATCGACCTCGAGCGGGCAACGCGCGGGCTGTCCGTCGCGCGTGGCATGACGGAAGTCACACAGCGTCTGGAGACACAGCTCGGCGGGAATGAAGAGGTGGGGATCGCCGCGATCACCGCATCGGAGCTGTTGCACGGCGTGCACCGAGCCACCGAGGAGCATCGTGGGCAGCGCGAGGCGTTCGTGGAGGCGCTGCTCATCGCCTTCCCGGTGCTCTCTTTCGACCTGCTCGTAGCACGAACACACGCGAGGCTCTGGGCTGGGCTTGCCTCGTCCGGGGCCGAAGTCGGAGCTCACGATCGGCTTGTCGCAGCCACCGCCATGTCTGCCGGATGGCGTGTCGGGACCGCCAACATCCGTCACTTCGATCGCGTCCCCGGGTTGGACGTCGCGGCCATTCGACTCCAAGCCGGTGAATGACACGCTCACATCTGCGCGGGACCGTTCGGCGCGTTCTATGACCTCTACATCGAGCGGCCCCGGCTCATGCGCTCGATCGGGCGCCTGCGCCGGGGCATCGACGCTTCGGTTCTATACGGGAGCATGGAGCCCATCGGACGCGTCGCGAGGGCGCGACGATCCTCGACGTGCCGTGTGGCGGCGGTGTCGCGTTCGTTCGCGCTCTGCGTCCCCCGCGTGGCCTAGCGTCAAGCAGCGTCAGCCGCGCCGGCCGGCGCGGCTGACGCTGCAGCTCTATAGCCCGACCCTAGTCTTTGTTGCTTGCAGGGCCGGCCGGCGCGTGAAAGATGATCCTGCGGATCGTGGTTTCGGCGGTGAATCCGCTCTGATCGCACCTCTTGGCCAGGGCGGTGATCTTGCCGTTCAAGTGCACCCGGTCGCCTTTCGCGAGGTCGTCCAGGCCGACGCTGCCGTCGTTGTTCGTGTCCGTGAGGCCGAACGTCACGTGGACGTTCATGACCTTGTAGATGATCGTCTTGCCCCTGTCGGCGGCTGCGTGATGGTTGGTGCGCATGACTTCGACTTCCACTTCGCCGCTGTAGGTGCCGTCGGCGTTCTTCGTCAGCGTCTGCTTCACGAGCGTGCCGCTCGCGACGTAGCCGACCTTGTGCGGCGCGCACTTGTGCGACTGACCAGGATGGCCGGACCTGCCGTTTCCTTTGCCTTTGTCACCGGGATTGGAGCCATTGGAGCCCCGGCTGTCGTTGGAGCCGCTCGACCCTTTGTCTCCTTTGCTGGCGTGCGAGTTGCGATTGGCGCTACCCGGGTTGTTGGTGTTGTTGGGCGTCGTGCTCGGTGGCCCGGCGGGAGTTGTGCTCGGCGCGTGGGTCGTGCCCGGGTTGGACGGCGCCTGGCTCGGCAGCGCCCATGCCGGAGTGCTCATCAGAGCCGCGGCCGATGCGACAAGCAGAGTCTTGCGGACGATCATTGATGCCTCCTTGAGTGGGCTTGCTCATCTCGCTTGAATTGTCCGGGGCGAACGGTTCGCGTCTGCGCCGTGAGCCCCATTCCATTAGTGAAAACGCTCCTCGCGAGCGAAGGTCAGGTGCTACCGCTCGACCTGCTTGGCCGGCGGTGGACCCGGGGTAAGCGTCTGTCCACGAGCTGCGCCTGCTCGCCCAGCTCCGCTCGAGGACCCGTCGGCTTGAGCTTCGTCAGGCGCTTCGTGGGGCTGGGGCGCGCGAGCTCCCTGGCCGGCGCCTTTGCCGTTCGCACCGGACGGCTCGGTGGGATTTCCGCCATGCGAGCCCTGGGGCTGGGGCGAGCTCGACGGATGAGCGGGCTTCGTGGCGTGATGACGGGCGTGCGCGGATGGCTTCGGTGAAGACCCGCCGTGCGCGTGACGTTGGCCGCGACTCGCGGTCCTGTGGGGAGCGTTGCTCCCCGTGCCGTGAGATCCGACGGTCTTGGCGCCGTGCGAAAGCCCCGGCGCGTGACCCGAGCCGGACCGCGTCCCGCCCGACGCCGGCGCCCGTCCAGGTGCTGCTTCGGGACCTGCGATCGACCCGGAGACCGCTGACGAGCGGCCTCTCGTCGAGGCGCCTGTCGAGATGCTCGACGTCGAGGAGCGAGCGCGCGCGGCTCGCTTGGCGGCCGCGCCGGAGCTCACGAGCATCTCCGTGTCGCTCGAACGCGCGTGATTGCGCCCGGACGCGGAGATCGCGTTTGGGGACCGGTGCGCGTTCCCTCCGTTGCCGGCCGTCAAGCGGAGCGTCCCGGCGGTTGCCGCCGCCAGCACGGCGACACCGGCGAGCCCCTTGACCACGAGCGACGCCGCGACATGGCCGCCGAGCGCGGATCCGGCAGTCGCGCCGGCGCCGGCGGTGTGACCACCGCCCCCGCGAGCTAGCAGTCGGGTCAGCGTGGCGCTCGCCAAGATCGCGGGCAGAGGAGGCGCGAGAGCGCGCAGGTCGGCGCCGCGCGTCTCGATCAGGGCGCGGAAGTCTCGGCAGCTCGAGCAATCGCGCAGGTGGGCGCGCAGCCCGCGTCCGCGCAGCACACGCCCATCGTGCTCGGAGATCGCGCGGCGCACCGCCTCACACTCCATCGCGCGTCCCTTCGCGAACTCGTGCAGCGAGCTGCGTGCCTCGAACAGCGTCTGCTTGGCCGCGCCGGTCGATACGGACAGCGCGCCGGCGATCTCCTCGATCGAAAGGCCGCTCAACTCCCGCATGAGCAGCGCCGCGCGCTGGCGCTCCGGGAGCGCCTGCAGGTCGGCGAGCAGCATGGACAGACGTTCCCGCTCCTCCGCCGTCCGCTCGACATCGCTGTCCAGCGACTCGTGCACGTCCACGAGCTGATCCTCCTGGGGGCGTCGCCGCAAGATCGAGATGGCCTCGTTGTGAGCGATCCGGAACAACCACGGTCGCACCGAGAGGTCGCGCTCGGACGCGCACAACGCCGTGTAGGCACGGACCATCGCGCTCTGCAGCGCATCCTGCGCGTCGTGGTCGTTGCGAACGATCGAGCGGCAGTAGCGGTAGATCGCCTGGTGATAGCGCTCGTAGAGAGTCGTGAAAGCTCGCGCGTCGCCACGGCCGGCGAGCTTCGCAAGCCGCTCGTCGCTCAGCAGCCGCCCCGCGAGCGGCAGTCCCGATGCTCCATGGATGGGGAGCGCGATATCGCTCATGCCTCACACATCGACAACGCAAACCGACACCAAGAGGTTAGGCGCTAGGCAGACTCGATGTGTTCGCTTGGCCCCTGGTCGCCACGTTGACCCGATCGCCTCCATCGTCGCTCCGGGGCCTAGCTCTCTTGTCGCGGCGGCTCCAGTCGCAGGAGTGTCGCCGCTCCCTTGAACTCCTTGCTGACCGCTTTGAATGAGCCAAGCCGGATGAGGCTTCGGGACAATCCACGCGTATTGCCCCAAGCGCGCATAGCCTCATTGCTTGCCGCGGCGACGTGCGCGAGGTTGTGGATTTCGTGTTTTTTTGCGAGCACGGGCGTCTTGCGGATGGTCCGCAGGCCCTGCTCGAATCGACTGACTGCGACGATCTCACGACCGTCGAAGCCCGTCAGCAGACTTGCGGCCTGGCTCATCTTGCCGTAGCGGTAGCGGCCGTAGTGAACAGCCAAGCGCGATCCCAAGGTGGGCGCCTTGCTGGTTGCATTAGCTCTTGCATGATGCTGTAGCTGATCGTTCAGAACATCAAGACTCTCGATATATTTCATGTAGGCGGCGGTGAATTGATCGAGGGCCGAGCTAACCGCGTCCGTCGAAACATCGGATGACACTGCTAGCGGAATCGCACAGATGAAGCCATCACCTGCGATGTGTACCTGAGTCACGCCGGCAGCTAGGAATAGGTCGGTGAAGGCCACTGCCGCGGAGTCACGCAGAACAGCACCATGATCCTGTTTGCTGAAGTCCTTCATGCTGCCTTCCGCGTACGTTGTTGCGGCTCCATATCCGGCGATGTCTCCACAAAAGAGCAACCCGACGTACTCGCGGAAAAAGACATCCCGTTTCAGTTGGACGGCCTGCCTCTTGAGATCGCGACCGTGTTCCTCGTCCTCGATGATGGCGCAGACGTTCGTCTCTATAGGCATGGACCGGTATAGACGCTCGGTGCGACGGTGCGCCTCGCAGTAGCGCGAGCGTGTGACCGCCTCGTAGCGCTTATCGATGGGCATAAAGGCTATGCCCTTGCGTGAGTCGGGATCGGCCAGCATGCTGTTCTCACAGTTGAGCGTTGCACGGTAGCGCAGAATCCGATACAGCTTTGTGACTTGTGGCTGACTCCACGACCGCTTGAGCTCGTAGAAACCTGCGACCGGCTCAAGATCGGTGACACCGCGGAAGAGGGCATCGCCGTAGATTTTCAGCTTGGGCTTAGGGTTCCATGTCTTCAGCTGCTTCTTAACCTCATCGAGCGTCGTTTGGATTGTCCTGTAGCCGCCACTGGGCCGATCGAGCGTGCGTGAGATGTAGGGGACCGTCCAGCGAGCGCTCTCGGGCAGCGGAGTCCGAAGCGCAGGGTCGGCAACTTCCACCTCGTCATATCTAGGACTGATGACAAGCAGGTACGTCCCAAACTCGTCCGTGACGGTAATCTCCAGCGTGGCGACCATTACGAGCGTTGTTGGACGCGGACTAAAGACCTCCTCCGGGTCGAACTTCGCAGAGTCGCTGAAGCGCCTATAGATTTCGGTCTGGTTGCCGTCCTCCGTCATGTAGCCTTTACGCTATATGGCAAGGGCGCGATTGTCGCCAAATGTTTCTCACTCTTACTGACGTGAGGTCTTGCGACATGCCTCAACAAAGCTGGTTGTCGAGGTAAAGCGGAACTGGCTGCCGCTGAGAGTTGCGTTAGCCGGTCGAAAGAGGTCTTTTCTCAACCGGAGAAACTTCTTTTTCGGGGGAGGATCGTTCTTCTTTGGGACAGTGATCGCCTCAAATCCGACCGACCTTGCCGCAGCGGATGGTAGCTTGCCATCGATAACGACGACCTCAACTTCGTCTCTTAGCCACCGAGGCAGCCAACGAAAACGTCTCAGCCCTTGCCGGGTTTTTGATTTGTACAGCCCGGTGAGGCGATGCACACCATCAACCACGACGTAACCGCGACGCTTCTTTTCGACCACGGGCGGCAACACCAGCCTGAATGTGTCCTCGCCGCGGTATCGCACCAGACAGGGCTCGAATAGGTTGATACGACGCAGACGCATTCTGCGCCTCAGCCTTCTGGCCCGCTTCCAGCGATCTCTCTCGACGACACGAGAAAGCGGTCGCATTTCCTCTATTCGGACCCTTTTCACCGATATCGAGGCGTCAGTGTAATAATCCGAAATCTGCCGAACGGCAGTGTCAAGGTAAAGCGCGAATTGCTCTGCCTCGACCAAGTGTGTAACGGGTATAAGGCGGGTTCGGCGTAGATGCGGTGGCAGCCGCCAAGACCTCTTGGTGGTGGGCAGGGGCTGGCTGGAGTCGTGAGCGCCGGCTTCGGCGGCATGGTGATAAGCAGCGTGGGTCGACATGACTGCATCCATAGTAGTTGAGCAGGCCATCCCACGGTCAACACGTCGTCCGTCGGCCCCAGGTGTTGGGGGCAGATGCCGCGAACCTCGACGTCAAGCCAGTGGCTCAAGACGCCAGTCGCCCATAGCCATAGCGCTGCCTCCTCGATAGCTCGGGGTTGCCCGGCCGACACTATTGCGTTACGGTCGATCGTGCAATGGCATCCGCCGCGCAGCATTCCGCCGCGCAACGTCCGGCCGCGCGGTTTCAAGCAGGCGTCCTCGCGTCGCTGCTCGGGCTGGCCGCCCTCGCCTGGCTTTTGACGCACGAACGCATGCTGGGTATGGATGCCGGTCCCGGCACGGACCCAGGGAGTCTCGGCTTCTACGTCGTGTCGTGGGTCGTGATGATGAGCGCGATGATGTTCCCTTCGATCGTGCCGATGGTGCTCGCGTTCGGGTTTGTCCAGCGCCGTCGACGCGATCGCGGGTCGGTGGATCGCGCCGTCTCCTCGTGGGTGTTCGTCGGCGGATATCTCCTGGCGTGGACAGCGTTCGGGCTGCTGGCGTACGGCCTCTATGTCGGCGTGCGCTCGCTCTCGATCGCCGAGCTGTCGTGGCATCGCGGCGGGCCCTATCTCGCCGGCGGCGTGCTCCTGGCGGCCGCGATCTACCAACTCACCCCCATGAAGGCTGCTTGCCTGCGCCGCTGCCGCGGACCGCTTGACTTCGTGCTCACCCATTGGCGTGAGGGGCCAGCGGGAGCGCTCCGCATGGGCATCGCGCACGGCGCATGGTGCGTCGGCTGCTGCTGGGGATTGATGGCCGCATTGTTCGCCCTCGGCGTGATGAGCCTGACCTGGATGGTCGCCATCGCCGGTCTGATCACAGTCGAGAAGCTGCTGCCCCGCAAGGATGTCGCGAACCGCCTCATCGCCATCACGCTGGTCGTGCTCGGGTTCGGCGTTGCCCTCGCGCCACGGCACGTCCCGGGCCTCACGCTGCCCGACTCGCCGCAGGCCGGGGCCGCGATGCCCGCGATGCCCGCGATGCACCGCGTGAGCGCAAGCATGCCGGGGCGTGCAGTGGCTCCGATGCAGGGGAAGTGAATGATGATGCCTCTCTGCAGCTTTTCTCGCGGCGCGTCTGAGGTATGGTCGCGTCGGGTATAGGCCCTTTGGGAGAAACGAGACATCATGGGAGTCATGGCCGAACACAGGATCGCCACGCAGCAGGAGTGGCAGGCGGAGCGCGACGAGCTGCTGGCGCAGGAGAAGGAGCTCACCCGCCGCGGCGACGAGCTGGCCCGCAAGAGGCGCGAGCTGCCCTGGGTCCCGGTCGAGAAGGACTACCGGTTCGAGACCGAGGATGGCACGAAGACGCTCGCCGAGCTCTTCGACGGCCGCTCCCAGCTGCTCGTCTACCACTTCATGTTCGGACCGCCCTACGATGCGGGCTGCCCGGTCTGCTCCTCGATCGCGGACACACTCGCCCCCCAGGTCGTCCACCTGAAGGCCAGGGACACCACTCTGCTGCTCGCCTCCCGCGCGCCGCTGCAGAGGCTCCTCGCCTTCAGGGAGCAGATGGGCTGGGGCATCGACTGGGTCTCGACCCACGGTAGCGACTTCAACCGCGACCTCGGCTTCCTGCACACAGAGGAGGAGCTGAAGCCGTTCCTTGCAGGCGAGATCCCGGCCACCGTCGAGCAGAACGCGCGCATGTGCGGGACAGACGCGGCGGGATACGTTACGGAGGGACCGGGCCTGAGCGTGTACGTGCTGTCGGACGGGGACGGCACCGTCTACCGGACCTACGTGACGAGCGCCCGTGGCCTCGAGCCCGCAATGGCCTACTACGGTCTGCTGGACCGGACGCCGAAGGGACGCGACGAGAGCGCCTCGACGCCGTCGTGGATCCGCCGACATGATGAGTACGAAGAGATAGGGAGGCACAATGGCTGACCGGCGGATCGGAACGCGGGAGGAATGGCAGGCGGCCCGGGACGAGCTCGCGAAGCTCGAGGCCGAGCAGGCAGAGCGCAACCAGAAGATCAAGGAGAAGCGACGGGCGCTGCCCTGGGTCCGCGTGGAGAAGGAGTACGAGTTCGACACCGAAGACGGGAAGAAGACGCTCGCCGAGCTCTTCGACGGCCGCTCCCAGCTTCTGGCCTACAACATCATGTTCGGCCCCGACTACTCGGGCGGCGCGTGTCCCGGGTGCACGTCCCTCGGCGACGGCCTGGACGGGTCGCTCGTCCACCTCAACCACCGCGACGTGACGCTGCTGTGCTTCTCGCGGGCGCCGATCGATCGGCTCGGCGCCTACAAGCAGCGGATGGGCTGGGAGTTCCCCTACGTATCGACCTACAACACCGAATTCCCCTTCGACTTCGGACTCGCGCTGACCGAGGAGCAGGCGCAGCACATCCCCGAGATCAAGCAGATGGTCGACAACCCGCCCGCTTGGCTGGTCGAGTGGTCGCACCAGATCGGGGCCGAGCTGAAGGACGGACTACGCGAGGCTCCCACCTGGATCGCCTTCGCGCGCGAGAACGGGACCGTCTACCACACCTACACCGTGAGGGCGCCCGATCCGTTCGTCGCGCCATACTTCAACTTCCTGCTCGACCGCACGCCCAAGCCCCAGCCCGACGAGCCGCGCAGCTTCCGCAAGGACGAATACCCGGACTGAGCCGCGCCGGTCCCCGTTTGTGGCTCTGGACGAGCCGGGGCCGTCGAGAGAGCGACCAGGGCCTGGACAGGGCAACGAGCCAAGCAAAGGCGCTGCTCGCCATCCTCATCGCCGACCTGCGCGTCAAGCTGGGCGGAAGTTCTACCTGCAAGCGTCAAAGCAATGCTGGCCACCTGAACAGTTTGGTGGAGATGGGCACGGGTCGAAAAGCTCCAGTCTCGCCACCCACTACCGGTTGTGCGACGTGGCTCGTGATCCCGTCTTCCGAGGATGCGATAAGATCCAATATCATGACATCAGCAGACGTCATCACGACTGTCGGCTTTGTTGTTGCCGCGGGCGCAGCATTCGCAGCGTTTTTGCAGTTGCGCGACACGAAGAACATCGCTCGCGGTCAATTCATTCTGGCCATAGATCAGTCACTGGCACCGTTTGAGATTGTGCGCCGGCAGATCGAACACCATCACGCACCGACAGACGAAAAAGAACTGAGGCGATACATAGCTGCGCTTGAGCGGATAGGTCTTCTGCTTCAGAAAGGCTACCTAGACATCGAAGCCGTCGAACGCTGCTATGGCTCACGCTTGAAGCGGCTAATTAATGCTACAGATCCTGACTACATAAGACTGATTATCAAGAATGTCAACAAAGAGGGTGGATGGAAGGATTTTGTCTGGCTATGGGGCCGCATGCGAGATCCGCTTAAGCTGCGTGCTATCCCATCAACGAGTTCAGACAGCTAGCAGATTAGTCTGACATCTTTGCCTTCAGCGGCGTTCGTCGCTACAGATCGCAGCTCATGCGCATCGAACCGGGCTTGCTGCTTCGATCTCCAAGGCAGTCGACCTCGGCCGCGAGCAGATTCGTGGGCTTCTGCAGCTCCGGTCGCCAACGCCGATTGTGCGACGGTATGTCTAATCATCGTCCCTAGGAGATAGTCGGTCGGCCCCGGGAGACTCCCACCTGTCGATGTACGGCACGTAGCTGGCGCTGTCCGGTGCCCAATCAAAGTAGACACCGTGTCGAACTCGCTAAGCGAGGCCGCGATCTCGGGGAGATATCAAGTTCCTGGGCGAACAGTTCTTTGTCTCTGTGATCGCCAAGAAGTCGCACGAAGACTCGGAGCGACCCGACAAAAACGAGAATTCACTCCGATCGGGCGCCGACAGGAAGTGATGATTGGCAGCGATGCCAGCCTCCCCCACGAATAGCCCGCTACCGCGGACGAGTTGGTGACGCTCTCCATAGACCCAGATATTGAAGTGATGGCGGACGGCGTCATCGCGAATTAGTACGACATACATGTTCTCGATTACCCGTCCTCGCTTCGCGGTCGCAAACAGCAGCGTGCGAAGATAGATCTTTGGAAGCGGGTGTTCACCTGGGTGTCGCGCGTCCCACGGGCCGAAGAAGACCTGTGTCGGATGAGTCATCTTGACAGTCCCACGACGGAAAAGCGTCAGCCATGCCGTTACCGTAGACACAGTAAGCGACAACGCTGCAACGGCGAGTGTTATGGCGACCATGCTCGTTGCTCCCGCATACGCCCATCTAAACACGTCGACGGGGCGGATGTCCATCCGAGCGTCCTGCACCTGAGCCTCGACCCTCGCCGCGCCTCGTGAGGTCTCAGGCTGACCTGGCCGTCGAATACCGGCCGTGCGACAGCCTACGCACGGCTTGCCTATCGATCACGGTGACGATCAGGCGGGGCCACCGTGATCGATCCGTGTCCCTCCACCTCGCTCTGCGCCGCACTCGATGACGCCGGACGCGTAGTGACTTCTACCAACCCCACAGGTGGCGCCGGAGCTTGGACCGCCACCACAATCGACACAGGCCAGGAGTTCTCATAGGCCGCAACCCCGGCCTTCCTGCCGGGTCTAATGAGTATGGGTGCCGAGGCTGGGAACAACGCAAAGTACGGGGCTGGGCGGTGCATTGCTCCGACATGCAGGGTGTTCGTCCGATGGCGACGGCAAACTGGTTGCCCGTGCCTCTAGCGCGGACAGGCTACGGTGGGCTTTACTGGCGAGAGCGGGGGCACGACCGGCAAGCAACCAGCGTATTGCAGTCGGAAACATCGAATCAATCGAGCCTATCGAGTAGGCTGCTGCCGGGTCGCTGGCATGAGGCGACGCTATGGCAGGCCGGTGCTATAGGCTGCGCCGCCATGCAAGCTGGACAGGTCGGCCCGCCCCTGGGGAGCTCGCAGGTTCCGCCTATCGGGGTTGTTCACTTGCGCTACGGTGGGACTTCCTCTGGCGCTGGTGCATACCGTCGAACGTCAGGTCGGTTCAGGCGTCGTGGAGGGTTGTCAATATATACGCGATCGTCTAGGATACCTTCATGGAGACCGTCGAACCCGAACCCCGATTATATCGCTTGCAATCGACGTTGCAGTGTTTGCACAAAGTCGGACTGCTGGACAAACTGCCCCGCTGGATGGATGGCGAGCAAGGAGGCGACGGGGTGAGCAAAAATCGTAGTAGTGGCAGTCCTCGGCGACAACAAAGTGTGGTGAGCAACGCAATGGAACGTGCGAAAGCCATGGATGCCCAAAGTGCCGCGTACGAACCTGGCAGCCGCATCGGTCGTCTACTCCCCTCTGTCATTGCCAGTCCGGCACGGTCGCAAGATCCGCGCCTTGCAAGCCCAGACTGGCGCTTGCTCGCTCCACCTGAGAGTAACGAGTATCAAGATGCCATCGCCAACCCGAAAACTACGCTCGATAGTGACACCGACCAAGAAGTGATATCTCTCATCAACGCGCTGGCACCGCGTCGAGAAGAAGGTGACTACTAGCTTGCCGGTAGTATCGTAGGTCGTTTACTCTTAGGACGGGAGTGCAAAGTGGCTAGCATAGCTTCTCTAAGGCTGCGTAGCTCGCGTGCCCAAGAGCTACTGGCCTCTAGGCTGAGGCGGGATAGATATCTTGTCACATCGCAACATGTAGATTGCCTGATCCGTCAATCTACTAGATCAGCACGCTACACCCAGCGTTGTGTAGAGCACGTGTCTTTCTTGTCCTACGGTGGTCAAACGTGGACACGCCGCCTTCAAATTCGGATTCCAAGATCGGCTCAACGCACCCCGCCATTTCAGATTGTGTCCCTGGGGGTTTATGCCCGTCGCAGATTTCCCGATGTCGAGGTTAGTGATGCCACCGGGAAGCATGTTAACTTGCTCACTCGCCACCAACACGGTGACGTCGTCACTCAATCTCTTTTGATCGAACATCTGCGCGACTTTGTGCAACAGATCAATGCTATCCAAAACGCGCCTTACTGGACCGCTCAGTGGCGCTATCAAAAATTGTATGCTGACATCTACAAGATGGTTACGTCTGTAGGCGATGCTCCTGACAATGAGGCTGAAGCGGAAGCATTTCAGATAGCCTCGATATACGCAGATCTGCTCGCTGATTTTGGCGTAGGAGTAAGTGACGCCGAAACTAGAACTACCGCCTTTATCCTCCATCTGTTTAATCTACAGAGGAAAACACAATACCTTTGCTGGGTGCGTGCAGAACCGGGCGAGGTTATTTCGCTTACAGCGAAGCACACGACCGACGATATAAGACGGAAACCACCATACCGAGGTATCGGTCAAGCGCTTAAGACATTCTGGCAAGGCTTTGCCGAACCACGTAAGGAGCGGCGAGAAGTAATTGCGAAATGGTACACTGAGTTTGGACTTGCGCCCATGGGTTATGAATTTCCTGCTCCTGGGCACAGTCAGATTGGCAGTTATTACTTTACTATAGATGCACCTGAGAGTACGGATGTCACTTATATAGATTTTGAGCACTTTAATAATTTTCAGAACGAAAATAGCGAGACTGACTGCTCGCTGCACAGTATACATATCCATAACTCCGAGGGCATAGAATCTAACCATTCACACCGAAAGCGGCTGATTCGAGCCTATCTACGCTCCTCGTCTCATGGCCACAAGCAGATTGCGATAGGGGCCCTACTAAACGTTATCTTTGTGATATTGGTAGCTCATAGCGGCTTTAACGCCATAGCGAGTAATTCAGTGCAACTCTGGCTCTTGGCCACTCCCACCATTCTAACTGCGTTTCTCGTGGAGCAACAGCGCCACTATTATGCTTACGCCACAAGGCGGCAGCGTGGAATCCTATGGGGGTATCTGTGCCTCTGTGTGGCCTTTCTTGTTGTCGCATCATTTCACCTTGTACACAAAAATGTAGATAGCGGTCATTGGGATATTCCTTCAACTGTCCTGGGCATCCTCCTCATCGTCAGTAGCGTTGCGGTATTTGTGTTTTACGTTTTGCTCGGCTACAGCTTCAGGCTCGTGACGACTATCTGGACAAGGCGGCGGCTCAACGGTCTGCATACGGACAAGAATCTCGCCAAACTCGATCGGCGACTCGTCAGGCGAAGGAAAAAGCTAGAATCATTTGGGATAAAGTCAGACATCATCGAAGACACTATTAAAAGAGAGAAAGAGGATGCGCTCTCTTCGTGGAAATGTTACGAGAACACAGTGCACAGATATTGCAGCATGATTATCAGTTTTGTGGTAGTCATTGCAATTACTGCGGGTGTGTCTACCATATGGTGGTGGAGCTTTCCCGCAAGCGCGAGTTCTCACATCAGCAAATTGCCTACTGCGTCAGAAGTTCCGTGTGGAATTGTGTCCCCCATAAAGGTTGAGCTGACCCGCCGGGGTCTGACGACGGCACCGGCCCCAAGACACCGAGCAAACCGCTCAGCGATTCGCAACTCCACACCTTGCTGCACCACCCCTACTACATGGGTCTGGTGCGCTACCGGGGCGTGATCTACCCCGGCAAGCATCCGCGCCTGGTCGAGCCTGAGACGTGGCAGCAGGTCCAAGACCTGCTAAGCGCCAAATATCAGGTCGAGTCCCGAAACGAACAGCGCCCGCAAGGAATCCTCGCGGGCGCAGACTCGCCCACGACCCCTGTCGAGGTCGTGGGTTGGAGTCAGAACAATATGGTGGAGCCAACCCGACTCAATGCGAACCGCTTCGCGGCCGTCTCAGGCGGGCGTCTCGCCCTCTAGGGTGATCGGGGGTGGTAATGGGTGGGCGGGAGGCTCACTGGGTGGGCGCCGACGCGTGTTGATGGCTTGACCTCAGGCGCGCCAGTGCTCGCGCAGGACCCGGAGTGCATTCTCGTTGGTGATCAATGATGCGGTCTCGTTGCCGTAGCGGTCTGTCAGTGCCTCACCGAGCCCTGATAGTCGCCCGCTGTGCTCGAACTCGGCCAGGGTTGGCTTGATGAACCCGTCCAGGTCCGTGCCGAGCGCGACATGGCGATGGGAGCCTGTGATCTCATGAATGCGGTCGATGTGCCGGTAGAGCAGCGACAGCGAGTGCTCAACGGAGCGGGTCGCGTCTTGTCGTAGGCCGTCTGAGATGAAATGCTCGGATGCGATCAGGCCGATCACGCCGTCGCGCTGCGCGATCTGCTGCACGGTAGCGGCATCCAGGTTGTACGCGCGGCTGCCGAACCGATAGGCGGCGTGCGATGCGATCACGGGCAGTGAGCGGCCTGGGTCGATCTCATCGAGCAGAGCGAAGGTGTCGTTGAGAGCACGCCAGCTCATATGGGTTATGTCGATCAATACGCCCTCTCGCATCATGGCGCGAATAGCCGCGCGCCCGAGCTCGCTCAGTCCGAGGGCCGGCTGTGGGAAGAGGCGTCCATAGAGACGGTCTGACAAGAACGGGACAGCCGGCGTGTTCGTCGCGATGTGGCGCCAGAAGAGGTGGGCCAACGTAATGTAGGCCACGCCACGGCGGGCCAGCTCGGTGACTGCGCGGTCGACGGTTGCGGGGCTCGCGCCAAGATTGAAGCCGCCCTCGACACAGTGAACGAGGACGAGTCTGCCCTGCGCCATACCGGTCTCGATTGCCCTGAAGTTCCGTGCCACGATCACGCGGTCGTGATGTTGCTCGGTGATGCGTCGCTCGACCATCTCAAGCTGTCGAATGAGGGCCGCGAAATAGCTGTCATCGGGCGGGCCGCCGTATGGCGGTCGGCGCCGATACCATCTCGTCAGGCGATGGCCGATCTCTAGTAGCGGCGACCCTAGTACCGAGAGGGCCACCCCCACTTCGCCCTCGAGCAGGCGCTCAACCGTGACCCGCGGTCCTGCGAAAAGCGACTCGTAGTTCCATACCCGCCCTGCTAGACCCATCACGCGCGCATCGAAGTAATCCGTGAGTTCCGCGCGACCGTCCCCCGACGACAGCAAGCGTGTCGCTCCCCGTGGTCTCCGCGGCGCGAGGTGCATCGGATAGTGGGCGTGGAGGTCAACCAGCACGAGGGCGCCAGCCTAGTGTCACGGAGATGGCACAGGTGCCCTGCGTGGGTGGCCGCCGGCCCTTACCGGTCAATTGGGTGCGCCAAGTAGCTGTTGCCGGAAGCGCCATGTCCATCTCAGGAGTCCGATGCTCAACGTCGCCGTGGTGAGATTGATGGCAAGCTCGATCGCGCCGCCTTGGCCCTTGGCGTAGATCCCATGCTCGAGGTCGTAGAGCACGTCGAGAGCGCACAGGTAGAGACCCGCTCCGCCGAGAGCCAGCAGCCACACCAGGGCACTCGGCCGACGACGCCACAAATCGATGGCCGCCAGTACATTTGCTCCGAGCAGCCAGGCGTCCGCAAGCGGGAACGACTGCTCGAAGGCGATGTACTCAGCGGTGTGGTCGCTGGCGACGATGCCGCGGTCGCCGAACCAAGCAGCCCAGTACGTCACCAATAGCGCGGCGGTGAGGATCAGCAGCGCCATCACGCGCGGACGCCATACCTCGAAGTCGTCGAGATCGAGGACGTGGACGCCGCGCGGCGTCCGTATCTGGCCCGGCTCACGCGGTGATGCCTTCATTCCGTCCTTGGAGTCCCGGGCCGCAGCAGGGCGATGCTCGTACCGAGGATCCACGCGAACAGCGTGGCGGGGATCGCGATGGTGACTCCTCCCTCGAGCGAGAGGAATCCACTCGTGATCAGGAGCGACGCCAGGAGCACGAGGTGCGCAGCGGCGCCCACCGCTGCCACCCACGCTGTCCAACGAGGGAGACGGCCGCCGCGGAGCACATGTACCGCGTATGAGCCCAGGGCGAGCGCCGTGGGCACTCCCGACATAGCGAGCAGACCCCACGAGAGGTCGTAGAGCAGCCGCGGATCGGGTGCTTCGGGTGCGCGGTAGGCGAGCAGGAACAGGGACGTGAACCCGGCGAAGAGCAGCGTGACGAAGCTGACGAGCCCGACGAGGAAGCACACCGCGAGGAAGCTCTCGCCGCTGGTCGTCTCGCGCAGCCGCAGCCAGACGCCGACGCCGAATACCAGCCAGAGCCCCACTGCGGTCGTGTTGAGGACCATGGCGACGAGCAGCGCCGACTGGTGCGCGCTGGCGAAGCCCGTGATCTGGCCTGCCGTCGCGCCGGTTCCTGGGAAGGTCCACATTTCATCGATGATCCCGCCAGCAATCCCGAGTGCGATGCTGAATATGCCCGCGTGGCCCGCAAACCTGATCGGGCTGTACCCGTCGACGGCACCGGAACGTTGATAGTGGGCAACGTTCACACGGCGTCCCGAGGGTGTGGTGGGCGGAGCATCAGACGCAGTGGCTGACTGCCGCCGTAGTGCATCTCGCCTATGACCTGAAAGCCAAGCCGTTCATACAGCGACGTGTTGCGTTCGCTGGATGCCTCAAGGTAGGCGGGCAGTCCCTCTCGGTCGCAGTGCTTGAGCGTGGGCGCCATCAGCCGCCTCCCCATGCCCTGTCCCTGATGCTCGGGGGCAACACCGATGGCAGGGAAGTAGTGATGAGGTTGGCGTGCGTGCCGCGACTCCATGCGCGTCAGCAACGTCACAGCGCGGGGTAGCCTCAGGCCGAATGCCCGATGGAAGGCCGGACCGTGCAAGGCGAGCGTATGCAGCGGTAGCCGCCACTTGCCGGGATCGGTGGAAAGCGCGGCGCCGGCGAGCTCGTCGGTGGTCCATACGCTCCCCCGCGCGAGCCCAACCGCGCGTAGCTCGATGGCGAAGAACCGACGCAGCCCGAGTGGCCGCTTGCGCTCGTTAGGTAGCAGCCATTCGAACGCGGGGTCGTCGTTGAAGGCCGCAGCAAGGGCCTGTGCGAGCTGGGGCACGTCCTCGACGGTGGCCTTGCGCAGCTCGGGATCTGCGAGCCGGCTGGACGATGCGTCCGGCCCGACCGTCGACGAGATTTCACCCATCCTTGGCTCCTTTCTTCTCCGTCGCTGTTGATCGTGCAGAGCTTGCGACGGCCGGATTGGCTGCGCTCGGGTTATCGCGCGCGAGGGCTTCCAGGGCCTGGAAGATGAGCACGAGCATGTCCCCGTAGAGCGAATCGGGAACGGCATCCGGGTCAGCCAGCTTCTCCAGCGCCAAACCGTTGCCCAGAGCATTGATGAGCATGCCCACGAGCTCGCCCGCCTCAGCACCCGGCGAGTAGCCCTGACGCTCCGCGCCCTCCAAGGCTAGACGGGCACTGGCCGAGCGAAGGGCCGCGAACCGCTCAGCCAAACGCTCCCGAAGCCTGGCCTCGTGGATCGCGTAGGCCCAAAACTCGATCAGCAACGGAAAGTAGTTAGGACGCTCGCGCAGGATCGCCATCCAGCGGTCCGCGGCCCCACGTGCCTGCTCCTCGACCGTCGTCGCCTCAGCGACGATCTGCGAGTAGTCGCCGACATCGGCAGCGATGCGCTCCTCAAAGAGAGCCAGAAACAGGTCCTCCTTGCTGGCGAAGTTCGAGTACAGAGCCCCGGTCGTCGCGCCAGCCTCGCGTGCGATTTCCTCGACAGAGGCACCGTGATAGCCGCCGCGGGCGAACACGGCTTCGGCGCCGTCCAGAAGGCGCAGACGAGTGAGTGCCCTCTGCTCGTCGCGGAGGGATGGTCGGCTGGAGCCAGCTACCATATAGCTCACTATCTCAGATAGCGATAGCTATGTCAAGCTGCCCGACGCTCTAATCGATCGAGAGTCTTTGGGTAACTGGAGTTGATGTGTGAGCACGTCCGGACCGGGGTGGCGCAGTGCCGACCGAGCCCCGCTCGCGCAGGCAGGACAAGTCGCCTGGCGTTCGGGGCGAGAGATTTCGTAGTTCGTTCGGGGTCTAGCTTGCATTAGGGGGCATGGGAGCTCTTTCGATCGCCGCCGGCCGGCGCGGATTGTCGCGGTGGCCTCCTCTGGGTGCGTCAGGTTTTCGTTCCGCTTGTGGGGTCGCGGTCGGTTTACGCAGTGTGTGGTTCTTCGCCCGCTTCCTGAATCGTTCGTGCTCTGGCTTAGGGTGCCTGTTGCTTGCCGGTCGGTCGTCTGCGATCGGCAATGGCGTGGGGCCGGTTTTTCTCTTTGGTATTGGGGTTTCGGGGGGTGTGGGCGCGCCCGAGTCTCCTCTCTATCTCTGTCCGCCTGTCTACCTGGCTGTCCGTTCCCCTCGGCTGTGTATCTCCGTGACCATCACCCCCGCTGACGGGGTGCCCTTCTGTTGACTGCCTACGGCCCGGATCGTGTCGTCGGGACTCGTCGTTCTCGCGGTTCGCCCGTCGCGCCGTTGACCGACGTCGACCGGCGTCTGCTTGGCGTGTTGTGTGCGCATCGCGTGGTGACGCAGGCGCAGTTGGGCAGGTTGTTTCCGGGGGTGCCTGACCGGACTTTGCGTTATCGCACGCGTCGTCTGCATGGTCTTGGGTTGGCGGGGCGGTCGCGGCCGTACCGGGAGCGGGGGTCTGCGCCGAATCATCACTGGCCGACGCGGCGTGCGGATTGTTTGATGCGTGGTGATCCCGTGCCGCGTGGTGGGGAGCGCCGTGCGCCGAACCCGTTGTTTTTGGCGCATGCGGCGGCGCTGACCGAGTTGTATGTGACGCTCGCCACCGGCGGCGATAGGGCCGGCTTGTCATTGCGGGGCTATCTGCGTGAGGGGGAGGCGCGGGAGCCGTTCGAGCACGTCGGTAAGAAGCGTGCGCTCGCACCGGATGCGCTGCTCGCGTTCGTGGACGGCGAGGGTCGGGAGCTGTTGGCGTTTGTGGAGCTTGACCTGGGGACGATGTCGCACGCCAGGCTGCGCCAGAAGGCCGAGCTGTACGGCGCCTACGCGGCCGCACAGGCGTGGCGCGGACCGCACGCCTTTCAGCCGGTGCTGTTGTTCTGCACGACCACGGATGTGAGGGCCGCCAGGTTCCTGCGGGCCCTCGCTGGTGCGCTGTCCTACGGTCCGAAGCGCACCGGGCGTCGTGCCCTGGTCGCCGGGGCGGGCGGTGTCGCGTGGCGGCCTGGGCGTCTGCTGGCGGAGAGGTGCCTGGCGGATCTCGATGGTCGCGACGGGCTGACCCTGCTCGATGTGCTGTATGCCGGCCGGGCACCCTATGAGCGGCAGCTCACGGCGGCGCGGGAGCACCGGGAGGCGGAAGCGGAGAAGCGTCGGCGGCTGCTCGAGGATCCTGTCGCTTTGCGTGAGCATCTGCGCCGCGATCGCGCGCAGCTCGAGTCGTATGCTCGCGCGCTCGGGCAGCCGGGCGAGACGGCGTTTGCTCTCCTGCTCGACTCGACCGGGCGGCTTACGCCGGATGAGCTGGGTGTGCTGCGCGCGGTCGCACGCGATCTCGGCGAGGCCCTGGGCGAACCCGGGATGCACCGCCTGCAGCCCCCCGGGGAGCCGGTGCGCGGCGAGACCGCGCTGCTCATCGAAACCTACAAGGCCGCACAGCATGAGCGGCTGCGCGCGCTCGCCGCCCGCCACGGCGAGGGGCCGCGTCTACGCCGCGCGATCGCGTGTCTGCGATCCGGTGGGCTGCTCGACCGGCAGACCCTTGAGGGCCTGCCGCGCGACGCCGAGCGCGACGAGCAGGGGCGGCGTGAGCAGACCGAGTGCCGTGTGGCCTATGAAGCTGCGCGGGAGGCGGCCGCGCGGAGCCTTGCTCGTAAGGCCGGCCCGCTGGGACGGTTCACGCACCGCCCCGAGGACTTCTACGCCCAGCTCGACGAGCAGCGGCTGCGTGTCTGCGGTGCCTGCCACGAGACCGTCTTCCCGACAGCCGGCAGCGCACGGGATGGCCGGCGTCGACCGGCGTGCCATTACTGCGCCGGTAGCGAGCGGATCGTCGCCTACCACGACGGTGGTTCGCGAGCTCGGGGAGCGCTGGGTCGGTGAGCGCTCCTACTCGTGCCGGGCAGGCGGTTGGTGCTGCTCGCAAGCCGCGTCGTCCATCTTGCGTTCCGGCGGCTGAGCGGCCGCTGCGCCTTCTGGCGGGGCACACGCGGGCTATGACCGCCGCCGAGGAGGGTCAGCTCGTGGACGCGTTGGCGGAGCTGTTGACGGGCTGGCTGGCGGCGCATCCTGACCAGCTGCCCGACGGGTTGCGCCACGAGCGAGAATCTGGTCTTGTGGACGACACCCAAGCCAAGGAGCAGCCGTGAGCAGCCGAGCACCCGTATCCCCCGTATCCGAGCAGGTCGAGCGGGTGCGGGTGGCGACCTACACCCGGATCTCGACCGACGAGGAGCGCCAGCCCAACTCGCTGGAGGCCCAGCGCGTGCGGCTGGAGTCGTTCATCGCAAGCCAGCCGGGCTGGCAGAACGGCCTGCGCTACGAGGACCAGTTCACCGGGACCTTGATCGAGCGCCCGGCGCTCACCCGACTGCTGCGCGACGCGCGGCTCGGCCGCTTCGATGTGCTGCTCGTCTACCGCGTGGACCGGCTCGCCCGTTCGATCCGCGGGCTGGCGCAGATCATCGATGAGCTTGACCAGGCCGGTGTCGTCTTCCGTTCGGCAACGGAGCCGTTCGACACGGGGACGCCGGCGGGGCGGATGATGGTGCAGATGCTCGGCGTGTTCGCCGAGTTCGAGCGCGCGCTGATCGTGGAGCGCATCACCGCCGGTCTTGAGCGCAAGGCCGCACGCGGCGGCTGGTGCGGCGGACAGCGCCCCTACGGGCTGAACATCGCAGCCGACCGTGACAGCCTGGAGCCCAACCCGACCGAGGCGCCGCTCATCCCTGTGATCTTCGATCGGTACGCGAACCGCAGGGCCGGCTCATCCGCGCTTGCGGACTGGCTGAACGAGCACGGCTACCGCACAAAGAACGGGCGGCTATGGAGCAAGGAAAGCGTCATCACCGTGCTCCGCAACCGCGTGTACATCGGCGAGATCTACTACCGAGGCAACTGGTATGCCGCGCCGCACCAACCACTGATCCCCAAAGAGCTGTTCGAGAAGGCGCAGGCGATCCTCACCGAACGCAGCGAAGATCGCTCCAAGCGCGCAGCGAACCCCGCCGAGTACCTGCTTACCGGCCGGATACGCTGCGGGCGCTGCGGGCAGGCCTATGTCGGCACCGCCGCGCACGGACGCAACGGCCGCTACACCTACTACACCTGCTTCACACGCACACGCTACGGCACCAAGCACTGCGCCAACGACCGGCTACCCGCCGAGCGCCTCGAGCACGCAGTCGCCCAACGGCTCTGGCACGTTCTCGACGACCACGACCTCATCGACCGCGCGATCACCGAGACATACCAGCGTCTGACCCAGCGCGCCGGCGAGCAGCAATCCGAGCTAGCCGCGACAGAAGACAAGCTCACAGACACACGCGCCGCTCTCGACCGCTACTTCCGCGCGTTCGAGGCCGGGACGATGCCCGAAGACACCTGCGCCCCACGCATCGCAAGCCTCAGCGAGCAAGCAAAAGCACTCGAACGCCGCGCCAGCGAACTCGCCACACAACACGACGATGGGCCGCCCGAGCGCCTCAGCGCCGCCGACCTCGACACGCTACGCGGCCACCTGCACACCGTGCTCAACGACAGCAACCCCAAAGCCGTCAAGAACGTACTCCAAGCCATGATCGACGAAATCCGCGTCGACGCACGCGACCACATCGAACCGACCTTCCGCGTACCCGCGGTTCGCATTGAGTCGGGCTACATGGAGCTAGAGGGGCTCGAACCCTCGACCTCCGCCATGCCATGGCGGCGCTCTCCCAGCTGAGCTATAGCCCCAAGTGCAAGGACATCGTACAACGTGGCCGGTCGGTCAAGAGCTTGCGATCGGGCGATTTAGGACTCCAGTCGCCTCTCGCAGGCGATCGCCTCACCCCCGAGGAATGAACTCCGGCACGTCGAGATCCTCATTAGGCTCGTCACGCCCTCGTGCGCCCGTCCCGCCCCTGGGGCCGACCTGATCCAGCCGCGCGGTCATGCTGCCGTGCGCCAGGCGCACGTCGCGCAGCAGTCGCTCGGCGTTGTTGCGCAGCGAGGAGGAAAGCTCGC
Organism: Solirubrobacteraceae bacterium; assembly: GCA_035948355.1. Classification (GTDB taxonomy): domain Bacteria; phylum Actinomycetota; class Thermoleophilia; order Solirubrobacterales; family Solirubrobacteraceae; genus Palsa-744. The sequence goes on along the minus strand of DASZJF010000028.1, from coordinate 32,013 downwards.
GCAGGTTGCGGGAGACCTCGGTTCCCTCGCGTACGACATCATGGACGACGGCGTGGGCCTCGCCGACGATCTCACGGGCCTCGGCTCGCGCGACCGCACGGATGTCCTGGGCCCGGGCGTGCGCCTCGGCGTGGCGACCCGCCAGTTCCTCCTTGGTGCCGGCGCTCAACCGCTCGGTCTCCCGGCGGGCGCCGTCCACGATGGCGCCGGCCTCCTCGCGCGCGGCGGCGAGCGTACGCTCGGACTCCGTCTGGGCGTCCGCGAGCAGTCGGGCCGCCTGTTCCTGAGCCGCGGCGGCCGTCTGGCTCGCCTGCTCGTGGACTCCGGCGAGCGCCTCCTCGGCTTGCGCACGGCTCGCCGCGTGAGTCTGCTCGGCCGCCGCCCGTGCGTCGGCGCCGATCCGCGCCGCCTCCTCGCGCGCCTCGTCTCTGATCCGCCCGCCGTCCCTCAGTCGCTCGTCGGCCTCGCCGTAGATCTCCGCGACCGACGCCATCGCCTCGTTACGCGCGGTCTCGGCCTGGGAGCGCGCGGCGTGCAGGATCTCCTGGGCCTCCTCCTCGGCCGCTCGCACGCGGTGCTCGGCGGCGCGGTCGGCCTCGGCGATCCGCTCGCGCGCGCGAGACTCGGCCTGCTCGCGCAGCTCAGCGGCCGTGCGTTCGGCCGCTTCGATGATGCTCGCGACGTGCTCGGAAGCGGCGTGCAGGGCAGCGGAGGACTCCACAGTGAAGCAATCCTAGACCCGAGCGTCGCCCACCGCTGCGGTGGTGGTCACGGCGCTCACTTGTACGGCAGAAATCGTTGGAAATATGTCCTTGCGGACAGGCGCTGGATGGGCCATGATCGGTGCATGGGTAGAGGCACGAGACCAAGGAACGTCGTCATCGTCGTGTACCCCGGCGTACAGAGCCTGGATATCGCCGGGCCGCTGGAGGTATTCGTTGGTGCCCAGCAGCTGGTCATCGCCACAGGGCGCTCCGAGCGGGGCTATCGCGTCACCGTCGCAAGCCCCGATGGCGCGAGGCCGCTGAGCACCTCTAGCGGCCTGGAGATCGTTCCGGACGCGAGTTTGGCCGAGTTGCCCGGCCCGATCGACACGCTGATCGTCGCCGGCGGCGCCGGATCGAACGCTGCGAGCACTGACGAGGCGCTGCTCCACTGGCTCGCCACCGCTGCGCCCTCCGCGCGCCGGGTGGCATCGGTGTGTACAGGCGCGTTCGTGCTGGCGGCCGCCGGGCTGCTGGACGGACGCCGCGCGACGACCCATTGGGCAGCGGCCGCGGAGCTGGCGGAGCGGTATCCCGCGGTGGAGGTCGACCCCGAGCCCATATTCCTGCGCGACGGTCCCGTATGGACTTCGGCTGGCGTCACGGCCGGCATGGATTTGGCGCTAGCACTCGTGGAGGAGGATCTCGACCGCAAGGCGGCTCTGACGATCGCACGCCACCTCGTGCTGTTCCTGCGCCGGCCCGGCAATCAGTCGCAGTTCAGTGCGGCCCTCGCGGCGCAGCAGCCCGAGCGCGAGCCGCTACGTGACGTCCAGCGATATGCCCTCGAGCACGTCGCCGAGGATCTGTCGGTGGAGGCACTCGCCGCGCGAGCGCATATGAGCCCGCGCAACTTCGCCCGTGCGTTTGCAGCCGAGACCGGGATCACGCCCGGTCGCTATGTCGAGCGCGTGCGCCTGGAGGCAGCCCGGCGTGAGCTGGAGGACACAGCCCAGCCGATCGCGACCGTCGCGGCGGCGTGCGGGTTCGGCACCGCCGAGACGATGCGTCGCACGTTCCTGCGCGCGCTTGGTGTCGCTCCGGCCGAGTACCGCCGTCGCTACCACCCGGACGGGTCGCCATCCGGCGCGCTCGCCGCCTGACAACGAAAGGGATGCGCACGATGGACATCGCGATACTGCTGTATGACCGCCTGACCGCGCTGGATGCGATCGGTCCGTATGAGGTGTTGAGCCGACTCCCGGGCGCTAGTGCGAGGTTCGTAGCGGTCGAGCCGGGCCCGGTCACGACCGACAATGGCATGCTCACGCTCATGGCCGAGGGCTCGCTGGAAGACGCGAGCGAGCCGGACATCGTGCTGGTGCCGGGAGGGCCAGGGGAGGTAGCCGCGCGCGCCGGCGGAACGGCTCTGGACTGGCTGCGCAGCGTGCATGAGACGAGCACCTGGATGACATCGGTGTGCACCGGCTCGCTGATTCTCGCCGCCGCGGGACTGCTGGACGGCAAGCGCGCGACTAGCCACTGGCTCGCGCTGGAGCAGTTGCGCGAGCTGGGGGCCGAGCCCGTGTCCGAGCGAGTGGTGTTCGACGGGAAGCTCGTCACGGCCGCGGGGGTCTCGGCGGGGATCGACATGGCGCTCACGCTGGCCGCCACGATTGCGGGCGAGGAGGTTGCGCAGGCGATCCAGCTGGGCATCGAGTACGACCCGCAGCCTCCGTTCGACGCGGGCTCACCGGCGAAGGCGCCGGCGGCGATCGTCGAGGGACTGCGTGCGCACTCGCGGTTTGAGAGCGAACGATAGATTCATTCATTCGCCATCAGGCCGTGGTGCCGGTAGGTGGCATCCGGCGTTCCGGCACGATGCGCTCGCCATATTCACCGTACGCTCGGATCTGCTGCCTTCGCTACCGTGAGGTCTGACAAAGTCAAATCAGACTCAGGGGGACGTGGCAGTGGAGTCATCCGGCGGGGAACTCGGCATTTTCACCTCCAACGCGGGCGCGCGGTCGAGCACCGCGTCGCTGCTGCTCGGGCAGGTCATGTTCCTGGTCGCGGTCGCGCTCGCGTCCTTCGCGCTCGGCACCTACATCGGCCGCGACCTCTCCTACAACACCGGGCTGCTGTTCGAGATCGGCGCGATCGCGATGCTGTTCGCCCAGGCGTTCGTGGCGCCGCTGCGCACGGGCACGCTGGCCGTCGGTTGGCTGTACGCGCTGGCGCTGCTGCTGGGCATCGGGTTGGGGCCGATCCTCAACTACTACACCACCTACGACCAGGCCGTCCTGTATCAGGCGGCGGGGGGCACGGCGCTGACGGTCGCCGGCATGGGGGCGTTCGGGTTCGCCACCTCGCGCGATCTGGTGCGCTGGGCGCGCCCGCTGTTCTGGGGGTTCCTCGTCGTGATCCTGGCCAGCTGGCTGCTCGTGCTGTTCAGCTCGGGCGGGAGCATCGTGCTGAGCATCGCCATCTACGTGTTCGCCTCGGCGTTCCTGGCGATCAACTTTCAGTACCTGCGCCGGCACGCCCAGGCCGAGGACGCGGTGTGGATCGCGACCGGCATATTCATCAACGTCGTTAACATCTTCCTCGCGCTGCTGCGCATCTTCGGCGGGCGCTGAGCGTCCTCAGGCCGCTGCTCATCGTCCCCGAGCACGCCGCGTCACGCGCGGTCGGCCGTGCCGGCCGGCGCCGCACAGCTCGTGAACGCCTCGCGAGCGGATTGGGCGTAGGCTCGTACACGGTCAAGATCGCCCGAGACAACAGGGAGGCAGTGACGATGTCTGTGATGATGGGATTGCGCCTGACGGTAGACCCGGCTCGCTTCGAAGAGGTCGCGCGCGAGCAGCAGGAGCAGCTGAACGCGATCGCCGAGCGCGCCAAGCAGATGGGTGCGATCCACCACATGTTCATGGCGGGAGACGGCGAGGTGATGGCGGCCGACGAGTGGCCGAGCGCGGAGGCGTTTCAGGCGTTCTTCGACGCGGCCGGCGAGGAAATCGGCGCGCTGATGGGCGCGGCCGGGGTCAGCAACGAGCCCCAGCCGGTGTTCTGGCGCCCGCTGGACACGAGCGACAAGTTCTGAGCGTCCTCGTAGCCACCCGGTCCGCGCCGCGCCGTCGGATCCGGGTGTCACGCCGGCGCTATGACGCGCCGGACGATCCGATCCGCCCATGTGGGCCTTGCCGTCAGCCTCAAGTGCAGGCGAGCGTCGACTGTGTGCGCCCGCGCTGCCTGGTCGTCGTGATCGAGCACGTCACCGGCCCTTCGGCGGTTTCGGAGGACTGCCCGGCGGTGTTGGCGACTTTGAGCGTGACCGTGTATTTGCCCGCCGCCGAATAGGTGTCGGAGAATTTCGAGCTGCTGCCGGTCTTGCCGTTGCCGCCGTTCCACGCGTAGGCGTCGATCGTGCCCGATGCGTCGGTCGAGGTCGAGCTGAAGCTGCACGTGGCCCCGGAGCAGCTCTTGCTGAAGCTCGCGACGGGTGGCACGCTCGGGGGCGCGGCCAGGGCTTCGTTCGAGAACGGGCCGGGACCGGCGCTGTCGAGGGCCTGAACGGTGTAGTAGTAGGCCGTGCCGCCCGTCGCGGAAGCGTCGAGGAAGGTGCTCGCCGGCGCCGGTACGGTCGCCACCTGGGTCGTCTCCGCGCCCGGTGAGGCGCCGCGCCAGATCGCGTATTCGCCGGCGGGGGCGCCGCTCGGGGCGCTCCAGGAGAGCGCCACGCCGCCCGCTTCCCGCGTGGCGATCAGGCCGGTCGGGGCGCCGGGCGTGTAGGACCAGCTGCCGAGGCCGGTGGCGAGATCGAAGCCGCTCAGCGCGGGGTGGCCGTTGGAGCCCAGGAGGATGTCGCGGAAGGGGATGTTCGCCGGGCTGGCATACACGTAGGGGGCGTTCACGTGGCTGCCCGACACGGCCGCGTCGGCAGCCCACAGCGCGGTGGAGGCGCTCGTGCCCCCGACCGTCCACCAGCCCGCGCGTCCTTCGTAGGCCACGCTGTCATATACCGACACGCCCGAGTTCGGGTCAGCGTCCAGCGCGACGTCGGGGGTCGCGCGCTTGCCCGCACAGCTGACGCTGCCCGTCAGCTGGCTCGGGCTGGGCAGCTCGTAGCGGCTGCAGCCGCCGCCGCTACCGCTCCACACCGATTCCTGGGCGAGCGTGCCGCCGGAGGTGAGCGTGAGGCTGGTGCCCCCGACGGAGGTCACGTCGGGCGAGGCCGAGGGCCACAAAAGCGATCCGCCTTCGTCGCCGGCCGCGGCGAAGTAGCTGACCCCGGGCGCGGTGAAGTTGGAGTCGTAGGAGGCCTCGCTCGAAAACTCCGAGGAGCCCCAGCTGTTGGAGACGTAGCCCGCGTGCGCGGCCGCGTAGCGCTCGGCGGCGAGCAGGTTCGTGAGGCTGTTGGTGGACGCCTCCACCAGCAGGATGTTCGCGCCCGGCGCGAGCGCGTGCGCCCACTCGATGTCGAGGCTGATCTCGAGGTCCCAGCCCGCGTTGGTCGCGGGCAGCGAGCTGCCGCCGGTCTGGTTGACCTGCGTGAAGCTCGCGGCGGGAAGGCCATACTGCGCCCCGAAGTGGCTCAGGTCCGCGGCGGCGTTCGGGTCGTTGTAGGCGTCGACCAGCGCGATCGTCTGTCCGGCGCCCGCGCCGGGGGAGGTGGTGTAGCCGTAGACGCCCTCGATCGCGCTCGGCGACAGGCCGGTCGGGGTGGCGACCGTGGTCGTGCTCGAGCGCTCCGGCGCGGCGCCCGCCGCGGGTTGGAGGACGTGTATCAGGCACCTGCCGGCGTCCCCGCTGGCCTGCCCGCAGACCGCGTGCTGGGATCCACCGAACGGGAGGTGCGAACCGCGCGGCGCGAACAACGGCCGGTGCGCTCGGGGTGCGGCCGCGGCGAGCGGAGCGGTGGCGAGCAGAAGTAGGAGCGCGGCGAGCGCGCCGAACAGTGGGCAGCGAGGCTTTCTCATGAGCATGGTCGGCGGATGCTAACAGCGTGGTCGGCCCACCGTCGCTCGCTAACCTCCGCTCTCCGATGTCAGAGCGCAGATACGACCCCCGCGAGATCGAGCCCCGCTGGCAGGCGGTGTGGGCCGACGAGCGCACATGGGAGGTCGCCAATGAAGGCGCTCCCGCGGCGGTCGGGCGCGGGGCGTCCGGCGCTGAGTCCGAACGGATGAGCTCGTATGTGCTGGAGATGCTGCCCTACCCGAGCGGCGAGCCGCACATTGGACACCTGAAGGTCTACTCGGTCGGCGATGCGATTGCCCACTACCACCGTCGCCTCGGCCGGCGCGTGCTGCACCCGATGGGCTATGACTCGTTCGGCCTGCCGGCGGAGAACCACGCGATCAAGACGGGTGTGCACCCGCGCGCGTCCACCGACGCCTCGATCGCCTCCTTCCAGCGCCAGTTCCGCGAGTGGGGCATCTCGATCGACTGGTCGCGCGAGCTGGCCACGCACGAACCGAGCTATTACCGCTGGACGCAGTGGATCTTCCTGCAGCTCCTCGACGCCGGTCTTGCGTATCGCAAGGAGGCGGCGGTGAAGTGGTGCCCGAAAGACCAGACGGTGCTCGCCAACGAGCAGGTCTCACCCGAGGGGACCTGCGAGCGCTGCGGCGCGAGAGTCGAAGTGAGGCAGCTGGAGCAGTGGTTTCTGCGCATCACCGACTACGCCGAGCGACTGTTGAACGATCTGCAGGAGATCGACTGGCCCGAGCACGTGAAGACGATGCAGCGCAATTGGATCGGGCGCTCGGAGGGGGCGGAGGTGACGTTTCGCTGCGAGGAGCTCGGCATCGATTACCCCGTGTTCACGACTCGCCCGGACACGCTGTTCGGCGCGACGTTCTTCGTGATGGCGCCCGAGCACCCGGACGTCCTGCGCCTGGTCGCCGGCACCGAGCGCGAGCAGGAAGTACGCGAGTACGTCAGCCATGCGATCACCGCGTCCGGCGAGGAGCGCGGCAACGCCGATAAGCCCAAGACGGGCGTGGCGTTGGGGCGAACCGTCACCAACCCGGTCAACGGCGAGCAGATCCCGATGTATGTGGCTGACTACGTGCTGATGGAGTACGGCACGGGCGCGATCATGGCGGTGCCGGGGCATGACGAGCGCGATTACGCGTTCGCGCGCGCGTTCGGTTTGCCGATTAGGCGCGTGATCGAGGGCGCGGCGCCGCAGGGCTCGGGCGACGAGCACGGCCTGCCATACACCGGCGACGGGCCACTGGTCGGCTCCAACCCGGAGTTCGACGGGATGGGCAACCGCGAGGCGCTGAGCGCGATCGTGCGCTGGCTGGACAGCGAGGGCAAGGGGCACGCGTCGGTCAACTACCGGCTGCGCGACTGGCTGATCTCTCGCCAGCGCTACTGGGGGTGTCCGATTCCGATCGTCTACTGCGAGGACTGCGGGGCGGTGCCGGTGCCCGAGCAGGATCTCCCCGTGAGGCTGCCCGACGTCGAGGACTATGCGCCGCGGGGACGCTCGCCGCTGGCGGCCGCCGAGGAGTGGGTGCGCACCAGCTGCCCGGAGTGCGGCGGCGACGCACGCCGGGAGACGGACACGATGGATACGTTCGTGGACTCCTCGTGGTACTTCCTGCGCTACTGCGACGCCGCCAACGACCAGGCCGCATGGGACCCGGCGGTACTGCGCGAGTGGATGCCCGTGGATCAGTACATCGGTGGGGTCGAGCACGCGATCCTGCACCTGATGTATGCGCGGTTCTTCACCAAGGCGCTGGCCGACCTCGGCCACCTCGATGCGCAGGAGCCGTTCAGGGCGTTGTTCACCCAAGGGATGATCACGAAGGACGGCGCGAAGATGAGCAAGTCCCGCGGGAACGTAGTCTCGCCTGCGTCGATCGTCGAGCGCTACGGCGCGGACACCGCGCGCTGCTACATCCTGTTCATCGGCCCCCCCGATCAGGACGCCGACTGGTCGGATGAGGGCATGGAGGGGGTGCACAGGTTTCTCAGTCGACTGTGGCGGTTGGCGGACGAAGTCTCGGATAAGAGTGGGGAGGAGCCGCATGCGGCTCCTCCAGCAGGGTCGCATGCGACCCTGCCCCGGGCGGCACATGGGCCGCCCGGCGGGGTGGCGCATGCGCCACCCCGAACTACATCAGCTTTTCAAGAGCATGCGGACCCGCCCTCTGTGCCGCACGCGCCGACTGGAGCGGCAGGGACGAGTGCAGCGGATGAGGTTCCTCGCGGGAAGCGTCTGGAGGGCGATGATCTGAAGTTGCTGCGCAAGTCCCACTGGGCGATCGACAAGGTCAGCGGGGATTTGCGCCGGTTCGCGTTCAACACTGCGATCGCCGCGGTGATGGAGCTGCTGAACGACTGCTCGCGCCTGCGCGAAGAGGTGAGCGTCGACAGTCAGCGGTTTGCGCTCGCTACGGCCGCTTCGCTGCTGTTCCCGTTCGCCCCCCACGTCAGCGCTGAGGCGTATGAGCTGCTGACGGGAGCTCGCGTGTGGGAGCAGCCGTGGCCGCGGGCGGATGAGGAGATGCTCGAGCGCGACACATACGAGCTCGTGTGTCAGGTCAACGGCCGGCTGCGCGACCGCGTGCAGGCCGCCGTGGACGCGAGTCCGGACGAGCTCCGGGCGCTCTGCCACGCCGCCCCGAACGTGCGCGCGCACGTGGACGGCAAGGAGATCGTCAAGGAGATAGTGGTCCCAGGCAAGCTGGTTAATCTCGTCGTCAAGTAGCGGTCTGCCAGCGCGCCTACACTGGCCTCGGTGCCCGAGCTCAAGCCCGTCTATCTGATCCACGGCGACGATCACGGCGCGATCGCCGAGCGTCGCTCGGGCCTGCGCGCGCTGGCCGAACGCGAGGGCGGGTCGGGCGGCGTGGAGGCGCTGGAGGGCGAGTCGGCCACGCCGGAGGGCCTCGCGGGGGCGCTCGCGGCGATGACGCTGATGGTGGGGCGGCGCGTGATCCTGGTCGAGGGCGTCGAGCGCTGGAAGCAGGCCGAGGTCGAGCAGGCGCTCGTGCCCGCCCTGCAGGCGATGCCGCCCGATACGACCGTGGCGCTGTTCGCGCGCGAGGAGGGCCGCGCCAAGGCGCCCGCGGCGCTGCATGCCGCCGTCAAGCGGGCCGGTGGACAGGTCGTCGCGCAGGCGACCGTCAAGCCCTGGGACCTGCCCAAGTGGGTACGCGCGCAGGCGGCGCGGATGGGGATCGAACTCGACGTGGCCGCGGCGAACGCGCTCGTGGGGCAGGTCGGCGAGCGCCAGCAGCGGCTGTTGCGCGAGCTGGAGAAGCTGGCGCTGGAACTCGAGGGAGACCCTCCGAGCCGGGTGAGCGTGGAGGACGTCGAAGCCCGCGCGGCGCATTCGGCTCAGTACCGCGCCTACGCCCTCGCCGACGCGCTCGTCGGAGGGGACTCGCGCGAGGCCACCCGTGTGTATGTCCGTCTGCGCGAGCAGGGCGAGCGGCTGGCCGGGCTGACCTATCTGATGGCCTCGCGCCTGCGTGACGCGCTCGCGATCGCGCTGCGCCTGCGCGCGGGTGAGTCCGCCGCCGAGGTCAAGCGCGGGCTGCGGATGCCGCCGCGCGCGGCCGAGCGGTTCGTGCGCGACGTCGCGCAGACCGAGCCCGAGCGCTTGCGCGCCGCGCTCGGCGTGCTCGCGGATCTGGAGCTGGACACCCGCGGAGGCTCGCCCGTGTCGCAGGCCCGCTCGCGGATGTCGGGCCTTGACGAGGAGACGCTCGCGCTGCGGGCGATCGAGGCCATAACCACCGGTCGCTAGGGCCAGCCAGTTCGCCCGAGTGGGCGCGGCCGGGAAGCCTACGAGGAGGAGGAGCCGGCGAGGGTGCGGGCGGCGCGCGACTTGCGGCGTGCGCCCGTGTGCTTGTGCATCGCGCCGCGCTTGACGGCCTTGTCGATCGTGCTCACGAGCCTGCGGTGCTCGCTCGTCGCGGTCTCGCCGTCGCCGCTCTGCACCGCCGCCTCGAGGTGGCGGAAGTAGGTCTTGATCGCCGAGGTGTACTGGCGATTCTCGAGGCGCTCGCGCTCGGAGCGCAGGATGCGCTTCTTCTGTGAATGGATGTTGGCCATCGTTGCAGCGCCGTACTATAGCGGGCCTTGTCGGAGATCCCAGCAGACGGAGAGCCGGTCGAGGAGGGGTTGCCCTATGACGACCCGGGTGCCCTCGAGGAGGGTCCGGTAGAACCGTCCCACGATGTAGTGGGCATACCAGAGGGGGATGAGCAGAGCCCTACGGACCTGCCCGACGATGTACTCGGTGACCTGGACGTCGGCGCCGAGTCGCCGGTCGATCCGCGCGTCGAGTTCGTAGGCATACCCGACGCGAGCTTCGGGGAGGAATACGGCGGGCTCGGGCAGCCCGAGCCCGAGCAGATGGCTGAGGAGGGCGCTGGGCCGGGCCCCGGCGGTGGGCGGGAGCGCGTGGCGCGTAACACCGCGATCGTCTCCTTCGCGACTGGCGTCTCGCGCGTGGCGGGGCTCGGGCGAGAAATCGTCGCGGCGAGCTTCTTCGGGACGGGCGGCCCCGCCTCGGCGTTCACGATCGCGTTTCAGATTCCCAACCTGGTGAGCAACCTGTTCGCCAACGCGGCGCTGTCGGCGGCGTTCGTGCCGGTGTTCACAGATCTGCTCCAGCAGGGTCGTAAGCGCGAGGCGTTCCGGCTGGCCTCGACGCTGTTCTGGATCATGCTGATCGTCCTCGGGGCGATCACCGCCGTGTTCGTGCTGGCGGCGGGGGTGATCATGCCGCTGTTCACCGGCCCCACGTTCAACAGTGCGCTCGACTCGCTGACGGTGGGGCTCTCGCAGGTGCTGTTTCCGGTGGTCCTGCTGATCGGGTTGATCGGTCTGCTCGTCGGCATCCTGCAGTCATACGAACACTTCACGATCCCCGCGATCGCCCCGGCGGTGTGGAACGTGGTAATCATCGTGCTGCTCGTGGTTCTGCGCCCTCATTTCCAGGGCGGCTACAAGAACGGCGATCAGCTGTATGCCTACGCCATCGCGATCCTGGTCGCGACGTTCGTACAGATGTTGATGGTGTTCGGGGCGCTCAGACGGATCGACTTCCGCCTGCAGTTCTCGATCGACTGGCACGACCCGCGCATCCGCCAGGTGTTCACGCTGATGCTGCCCGTCACGATCGGCCTGGGCATCGTCAACCTGGATCAGCTGATCAACTCTGTGTTCGGCACGCTCGTCTCCGAAGAAGCCCCGCGTGCGATCGACAATGCGTTCCGCATCTACATGCTCCCGCAGGGCCTGTTCAGCGTGGCGGTCGCCACCGTGCTGTTCCCGACGCTCAGCCGCATGGCTGCGCGGCGCGACGTGGGCAACATGCGCCGCACGATCGGCGTGGGCATGCGCCAGATCAACCTGCTGCTGATTCCCTCGGCGGTCTTCATGCTCGTGCTCACGACTCCGATCGTGCGCCTCATATTCGAACGCGGACACTTCGACGCAAAATCCACCAGCCTGGTATCCGAAGCGCTGTTCTGGTTCGCGTTCAGCCTGCCGTTCGGCGGGCTGAACCTGCTGCTGACGCGCGTGTTCTTCTCGGTGCAGCGTCCCTGGATACCCACGAGGCTCGCGGGGCTGAACATCGTCGTGGACATCATCGTCTCGATCGGCCTGTACAAGCCGCTTGGGATCGCCGGACTGATCATCGGCACGGTCGCCGCCAACGCGGTGATGACCGCGCTGCAGTTCCACCGCCTGCGGATCGGCTTCAACGGCAGCCTCGAAGGCGCCCAGACGACGATGATCACCGCACGCATCCTGCTCGCCTCCGCGCTTCTGGGCGCCGTCTCCTGGGTCGTGTGGACCGTGCTCGACCGTCTCTTCGGGACCTCGCTGCCGGCGCAGATCGTCAGCGTCGGCGGGGCCGCCGCCGCGGGGCTGTTCGTGTACGCGCGCGCGGTCCTCGTGATGCGCATACCCGAGGCGCACCAGGTCAACCGTCTGATCCGCACGCAGCTCGGGCGGGCGTAGGTTCGTCGGACCTGGGCTTGCCAGGCGCGGACCTTCGCGGGGACTACCGTCCGCTCGACCGGGAGTTTGCCCGGCTGGGCGCGGCGTCGCTCAAATCGTCGATCGTTGGCATGTGGCGCCTGCCTACGGCCCCTATAAGCCCCAATTAATCGAACAATTGTCCAAAGCGACCCATTTTTTGGCGTGTTCGTATCTCGCTTCTGGTTCAATATCCAGCCATAACACGGCGAGAAGGAGAGGTCCTATGGGTGGCGTCCCTTCGGGAAGGTTCCACTGGCGGCCGGTGCGGGAGCAGGACACCGCGCGGCGACGAGCGTTAGCCGCGGCGCGGCTGCTTGGTTGCTTGGCTGCGCTGCTGTTGGCGACCATGGCCCTGGCCTCGGCGAACGCCTGGGCCGAACCACTCTGTACCGATGCCTGGACGGGTCCTGGCGAAGGGACGTGGCAGACGGCGGCGGACTGGTCTGCCGAACACGTGCCAGCGTCGACCGATGTCGCCTGTATCGGCACGGGCAAGACGGTCAAGGTCACCGAAGGGGCTCGTCAGGCAGGGGTCGTGCAGGGCGAAGGCGCGCTTGTGATCTCCGGTGGGTCGCTGGAACTGACCAACTCGCTCCTTGAAGAAGCTTCGCGCGTTCATTCGCTGACTCTTGAAGGCGGCGCGCTCACGGGCGCCGCGACCCTGAACGTATCCAGTGCGTTCTCCTGGACGGGTGGCACGATGTCGGGTACCGGCTCGACCGTGCTGGAATCGGGTGTGACGTCGGGCTCGATCAATCCAGGGGTTGGGCACTCGGTGTCGCTGACGAAACGTAGGTTCGTGAATGAAGGAACGTTGACGTGGAGTACGGGCTCGGTCGAAGGGCGCTCAAGCGCGGAGTTCGACAATGTGGGAACCTTCAACGCGAATGCAAATGTATCTGGTGCGGAATATTCGTCGCACGGGCTTCTCAACTCCGATGGGTCGAATGTTTGGATGGACAATACGGGTACGATGCGAAAGGCGGTCGGTACCGAATTTACCCAGATCCAGTTTCAGATCACTAACGAAGGCAAAGTGGAGGCGAGCACCGGTCAGATCATCTTCAGCGGTGGCAGTCACAGCGGGAGCATGCCAAGCGGTCTGTGGCGTGCGTCTGAAAGCGGCTCGCTTGCATTCAACGGCGGCTCTTACACTCTGGGCGCGGGGGTGGAAATGGAAGGTTCTGTCTTCCTCGCGGGTGGCAGAATCCATGCGAGCGATGTCCAGGCCGCCAACGCCCACGTGTACTTGTGGAGCAGTGGTGGCGAACTGGAAGTGACCAGCACCTCGACCGCCTCGCATGTCAAGGAACTGACGATCTACAGTGGCACGACGCTCGACGGTGCGGGAACGCTGAAGGTCTCGACTGCGTTCTCATGGTCCTCCGGGGGTACGCTGTCGGGGTCGGGGTCCACGCTGCTCGAATCGGGCGCATCGGGATCCGTCGGCACCGGACCCGACCCGGCACTCGTCAAACGGTCGCTTGTGAACGAAGGCTCGTTGACGATCCCAGCCGAAGCGGGGATCTTGGGCAAGGAAGGCGCATCGATCGTCAACAGCGGGACGTTGACGATCAACGGCGAAGGCGAAACCAAGGGTCTGCACGTAGAATCTCCTGGTCCCACGCCCATATTGACGAACACCGGGACGGTGAGGAAGACGGAAGGCGGCGGCAAGGCGCGGGTCGGCTTTACGATCGACAACGAGAATACGGTCAACACGACGGCGGGTGAGCTTGAATTCACCGCCGGAGGGACATCCGGGAAAGAAAAAGCCGACTCGTGGTCGGCGTCCGGTGGTACGGCGATAGTGTTCGGATCCGGGAGCTTCGCGCTCGGCGCCACCGTATCCCTGTCCGGAGGCATCCTCGTACCCGCCGGCAACGTCACTGCCGGCAAGGTGGAAGGCCCTGCTGCTGAATTGACGGTCTTCAATACTGGTTGCTGCACGCACGGCACGGTGGAAATCTCCGGGCCGGGTGTCTCGACCTTGTCCAGTTTGCAGATCTCCAACGACGCGGTCCTGAGCGGCGCGGGTGACATCGATGTCTCCAGCGGCTTGACGTGGGGTGGCGCCGGGGTTCTTTCTGGAACCGGCAGCATCACCGTCGAATCGGCTGCCACCGGGACGATCGAAAGCGGCGCGATCATCGATGAACGTACGCTGATCAACGACGGCACGCTGACGTGGAGCTCCGGATATATCGAAGCGAGAGACGGCGCTCAGATATCCAACAACAATACATTCGATGCCAACGCCGAATCATCCAATATGTCGCCTGGCAGTGGGGCGGCGCCGCTGTTCGTGAACAATGGCGTCTTCCAGAAGACCGCAGGAACGGGCACAACCATCGTAGAAGTGGTGTTTTACAATTACCGTACCGTCCAAGCATTGACGGGTCATCTCGAAATACGCCATCCGTTTGAAGGCGAAAAATCGCCGCAGTGGGGATCTGAAAATCCGTCCGCGTCCGGGTCTCCACGCTCGAGCTGCGGGGACCCAGTGAACTGCGTGACCGGCAATGCGACCGAGACGCAGACCGACCTGTCGATTGGCGGCCGGGGCGTGGGGCTCGACCTGACGCGGTCGTATAACTCTCAGGCCGCGGCGGCCGGGGAACATGGCGCGTTCGGGTATGGGTGGAGTGGTTCGTTCAGCGATCACCTGGTGGTCAACGAATCGACCAAAGTGACCACGCTGTATCAGGCCAACGGGAGCACGGTACCCTTTGTGGAAGCCGGCGGTGGAGCGTTCACCGCGCCGGCGTGGACACAGGACATGCTGAAAGGCACTTCGGGAGAAGGTTATACGCTGACGCTCGTGGACCAGACGAAGTACCAGTTCGGCGGCAGCGGCCGGCTGGAAAGCGTGACAGATCGCAACGGCAACCAAACGACGCTCGGTTATGCGGAAGGCCATCTGACGACGATCACCGATCCGGCCAGCCGGAAAATCACGCTCGCGTACAACGGCGAAGGGTTGATCGAAAGCGCGAAAGACCCGATGGGGCATACCGTCAAATACACTTACGAAGGCGGGAATCTCAAGAGCGTGACGCTTCCGGGCGAAGAAGGCGCGCGTTGGCAGTTCAAATACGACGGTTCGCATCAGATGACTGAAATGATCGACGGCCGGGGTGGGAAAACCATAAACACTTATGACGGCTCCAACCGAGTTGTCTCTCAAAAAGACCCGATGGGTCACGTGCTCAAATTCGAATACGAAACCTTCCAGACCAAGATCACCAACGAAGCGACGGGCAGCGTCACGCTGGAGAAGTTCACCAGCGCCGATCTCGTGAACTCGATCACGCACGGCTATGGCACGGGCAGCGCGAGCACGCAGACGTTCACCTACAACGCGGCAGGCGAGCCGCTGACCGTCACGGATGGGAACGGCCACGCGACGACCTATACGTACAATGGCTCGGGCGATAAGACGAGCATGACCGATCCCGATGGACACGAAACAAAATGGACGTATGACGGGACCCACGACGTATTGACCATGACAACTCCGCGCGGTGAGAAAACAACAATCGAACGCGACGCCCACGGCAACCCCGAAAAGATCTCGCGCTCAGCACCGGGAAGCACCACCCAGACTACGAAATACACATACGCCGCTCACGGGGAACTGGAGAGCGTGACCGACTCGCTCGAACACACTTGGAAATATGGCTATGACACCGACGGTGATCGGACGAGCGAAACCGACCCCGAAGGCGATAAGCATACGTGGGAATACAACGAAAACTCGCAGGAGATCGCGACCGTCAGTCCGCGCGGGAACGTGGAAGGGGCAGAAGCCGCGAAATACACGACGGCGACAGAACGCGACGCGCAGGGCAGGCCCTTGAAGGTCACGGACCCGCTGGGGCATACGACGAAATACACCTACGACGGCGACGGCAACGTGGAAACCACAACGGACGCCAACTCGCACAAAACGACATACACCTACAACGCCGACAATCAGCCGACCAAGGTCAAAGCGCCCAGCGGGACGGTCACGGAAACCGAATACGACGGCGCCGGGCTCGTCGTCAGTCAGACGGACGGCAACAAACACGAAACCAAATACGTGCGTAACGTCATCGGCGAGGTGACCGAAGTGGTCGATCCGCTGGGACGCAAAACCGTCAAGGAATACGACAAGGCCGGTAATCTCACGAGCCTGACCGACCCTGCCAAACGCACGGCGACGTACAAATACGACGTGGCGAACAGGCTCAAAGAAATAACCTACTCCGACGGGAAAACACCGACCGTCAAATACGCGTACGACGAAGACGGCGACCGGACGAGCATGACCGACGGCACCGGCACGACGACCTACGGCTACGACCAGCTCGACCGGCTCACCGAAAGCAAAGACGGCCACGGCGACACCACCGGCTACGAATACAACCTCGCCAACGAGCAGACGAAGATCACCTATCCCAACGGCAAAG
Source organism: Solirubrobacteraceae bacterium (assembly GCA_035948355.1). GTDB lineage: Bacteria > Actinomycetota > Thermoleophilia > Solirubrobacterales > Solirubrobacteraceae > Palsa-744. Next base: position 15,833 of record DASZJF010000028.1, on the reverse strand, counting down.
CGGTCGAACGCGCCTACGACAAAGACGGGCGTCTCGAAAAGATCACTGACTGGCTCGAACACACCACCAAATTCGTCTACGACCCCGACTCCGACCTGACGGCGACTGTATTTCCGTCCGGCACGGGCGAGGAAGACAAATATGTCTACAACGAAGCCGACCAGATGAGCGAAACGGCGATGAAGAAAGGCGCCGAAACGCTAGCATCGCTCGTCTACAAACGCGACGATATCGGCCAGCTCACGAAAACCACAAGCAAAGAACTGCCCGGAGAAGAAGTCACGAGCTACGCTTACGACGAAAACAATCGTCTGACGGAAGCCGGCGCCAACACCTACGAATACGACGCCGCGAACAACCCGACCAAAACGCCAGGCTCAACAAACACATACGACAATGCCAGCGAGCTGGAAAAAGGCACGAACGTGACCTACGCCTACGACGAACTCGGGGAGCGCACCAAAACGACTCCGTCCAGCGGTCCGGCGACGAGCTATGGCTACGACGAGGCCGGGAACCTGACCTCGGTCAAACGCCCCGAAGAAGGCGAAGTGCCGGCGATCGAAGATTCCTACGCCTACGACGGGAACGGGCTCCGCGCATCGCAGACGATCTCGGGGACTACGAGCTATCTTACGTGGGACATGACCGAAGGACTCCCCTCGATCCTGAACGACGGGACGAACAGCTACGTCTACGGTCCTGGCGGCCTCCCTGTCGAGCAAATCAACAACAGCACCGGGACCGTCCAATACCTGCACCACGACCAGGCCGGCTCGACACGGCTATTGACCGGCTCGACGGGCACGGTCGAAGGCAAGTGCACTTACGGGGCTTACGGCACCCCCACTTGCGAAGGAACCGCGACCACCCCACTCGGCTACGACGCCCAATACACCAGCAGCGACACGGGTCTGATCTACATGCGCGCCAGGGTCTACGACTCGACCACGGCGCAGTTCCTGACCGTCGACCCGCTTGTAGGGCAGACACATGCTCCCTACTACTACGCGGGCGACAATCCAATAAACGAGTCCGACCCTACGGGGCTCGGGAACTGGCTCAACCTCGGCCTCCCGTCCCCCGGCGAAGTCGCGGAATCGCTTAACCCAGTCAAATATTACGAAGAAGAGATCGAATCCTATGAAAACGGGTGCGGGTACTTCGCATCCGTCGCGCATGGTCTAGAAGGCGCCGTCGTCGGCGTTCTGGACGCCAGCGGCGCCGGCGAGGAGAGCGCGGCCGCAGAGGGCGCCGAGGAGGGTCTGGCAGCCACGGCTCACGGGGCTGAACAGCTAGCCGAGAGAGGTTTTTCCGGCTCAGACATTGCATTGACCAAGAGCGGAGAGGTATTGACTCAGTCAGATGGCGCAACCGTTTATCTTAAGGAAACCTCATCCGGGCGGTTCAACGTTATCGTCGAAGGACAGCGCGGCGTAGTCACTGCGCTCAAAAATATCCCACAGGGTGCAGTCAATCGACTAGCCCAGAACTACGGATGGCATTAATGAGAACGACGACCTCGATAGAGCTTATACATGATTCAGACGCCGACGCCGCCAAGATTAACCTCGGTGGCGCAACACGAATAGGGCATGTCGAGAAGTCGCATGTCTGCGACATCGAGCTGGCCAACTGCTCAGTAGTGCTTGACTTCGATGCTGCGGACCATCTCGTTGGGATCGAGATCCTCGGAGCTTCTCGACTTCTTCCTGAGCAAATGCTAAAGGGAGCGGACTAGCCGTCCTGATGCCGTCGATGGCTAGCGACTCCCTCCGAGGTCTTTATGCTTACGGACCCAACAACCTCGCGGTCGAGCAAATCTCCAGTGGAGGCACGGTCACGTATCTGCACCACGATCAACAAGGCTCGACGCGACTTCTCACCGGATCGACGGGCACCGTCACGGGCAAATGCACCTACGACGCCTACGGAACTCCTACCTGCGAAGGCACGGGGACCACACCCCTTGAGTATGACGGCCAATACACCAGCACAGACACGGGGCTGATCTATCTACGAGCACGGACCTACGATCCCGCCACGGCGCAGTTCGTGAGTGTCGATCCATTTGTATCCATCACGGGAGCGCCATACAGCTACGCCAGCGATAACCCACTGAACTACGGCGATGCGTCGGGACTCAGCAGTTGGAACCCGTTCAGCGAAAGTTTCTGGACCGAAGGCAATTTTATCTCAGAAAGCCCACTCAACCCGATCCCCTACTACGAAAAAGAGATCGAATCGTACGAAAATGGCTGCGGGTATCTTGCATCGGTTGGGCATGGGCTCGAAGGGGCGCTAGCTGGCACTGCTCTATTCGCTGGAGGCGATGGTGCCGAGGAGGCTGGTGAGGGGATTGGGATTGCTGAGGGCGCAGCCGGACATATCTTTCGGGATGCCGACAGTCATCTTGCGGAGGATACGCCAGAGAATCGGGCGCTCATCGAAAGTGTCGTTAAATCTGATAACCACGTGGAGACGAAATATCCTGGAGTTGATGTTTACCGAGAAACGTTGTCTAATGGCACACAGGTCTGGGCGGAGGTCAAGGATGGTTCAATCACAAATGCTGGCGTTAACTCGACGCCGCGGTAGCTAAGGAGTTCGTCATGCCAGAGCAGCCACGAAAACTTGATGACCTTGACGGTGTCGAGCTGAAGGCGAGTGATGCATTTCTTGCCATGGGAAGATTCCTACGTGCATACTTCGACCGAACGAAAGGTAAGGGGGATATCGCTACGATTTGCTCAGATGTCGAAGTAGAGGACGATAGGATATCGACCGATCCTGCCGCTATCTCGGATTGGGAGAAAGCTATCAAAGAAGTATTGGATGAATGACAATGAGTCCGGAGCAAGTCTTTGATCTGAGCGACTGGCATCGGTGGTGGAAGCGGCAGGGCGGCAGTGAACTGCGCGATCTGCTCATGCTGTGGTGGGACCCGATCGGTGTGTATGGAATCCCTGAGGCGATTGACGAGTACGACGGCTATGTCGGGCGAATCGGACGTCTATTGCGCGAAGGCGCGACCAGCACCCAGATAGCTGGGCACTTTGCCGAGTTGCAGCCTGGCTTCGGCCTTTCGGCGAATGCTTCACGGGATGGGCTCGCCGCTGAGAAGATTATGGAATGGTTTACGCAGTCTATGCAGCGCTTGGGCGAGATCGAGACGAGCCGTGGCACCACGCTAAAGAGCGGACCGGTGAAGGTGAATGACAACGGAGACGTCGACCAATGAAGCCGGACGGGCCAATGACCCGCCCGGCTGCATCCGGACATAGATCGCCGCTTACTACTTACGTCCCAGGACTATGTGTCTTGCCTGGGCGGCGTGACACTCTCGACACCTGGACAGGCCGCCGGCCCGAGGGCTGGCGCGTTGCCGCGGCTGAATGAGTCCTTGTCGAGTTGGCGATCCGCCGGACCATGAAGGCTAGCGCGTTCGTGCTTTGACTGAGGGCGCGCTCTCATGGGGCGCTTGACCCGCGATGGGGTGCTCAACCCGACCGCCTGGACCCGCCACCATCTATCGTGACGCGGGCTCATGGATCAATCGCGCATCCGCAACTTCTCGATCATCGCCCATATCGACCACGGCAAGTCGACGTTGGCGGACCGCATCCTGGAGCTGACGCATACCGTGGCCGCACGGGATATGCGCGCGCAGGTGCTGGACTCGATGGATCTGGAGCGCGAGCGGGGGATCACGATCAAGGCGCAGGCGGTGCGGGTCATGTACACGGCGAAGGACGGGGTGAGCTATCAGCTGCACCTGATCGACACGCCGGGGCATGTGGACTTCACGTATGAGGTGTCGCGCTCGCTGGCGGCGTGCGAGGGGGCTTTGCTGGTGGTCGATGCGGCACAGGGGGTGGAGGCGCAGACGGTGGCGAACACGTATCTGGCGGTGGAGTCGGGGCTGGAGCTGATCCCGTGCCTGAACAAGCTCGACCTGCCGGGCGCGGAGCCAGAGCGGGTCGGGGGCGAAGTCGCGGAGCTGATCGGCGAGCCGGCGGAGTCGATCCTGCGCATCAGCGGCAAGACGGGCGAGGGCGTGGGCGAGGTGCTGGAGGAGCTGATCGCGCGCGTGCCAGCGCCTGCGGGCGACCCGGACGCCCCGCCGCGGGCGCTGATCTTCGACTCGGAGTTCGACCAGTACAGGGGCGTGATCGCCTACATCCGCGTCGTGGACGGCGTGTTCTGCAAGGGCGGGGCGATCCGCGCGATGGCGACGGGGACGGAGGCGGAGATCGACGACATCGGCTGCTTTTCCCCACGGATGGTGCCCACGCAGCGGCTGGGTGCGGGCGAGGTGGGGTATCTGATCACGGGCATCAAGGACGTGACGCAGCTGCGCGTCGGGGACACGTTGACGACGCGCGCGAAGGCGGGTGGCGGCACCGGAGCCGGGAGCCGGACGGGCGAGGCGAGTGAGCCATTGCCGGGGTATCGGGAGGTCAAACCGATGGTCTTCTGCGGCCTCTTCCCGATCGACTCCGATCGCTACCCGGACCTGCGCGACGCGCTGGAAAAGCTGACGTTGAACGATGCGGCGCTGTCGTGGGAGCCGGAGACATCGGACGCGCTCGGGTTCGGGTTCAGGTGCGGCTTTTTGGGCCTGCTGCATATGGACATCGTGAAAGAGCGCTTGGAACGCGAGTACGACCTGGAGCTGCTGGCGACGATGCCCTCGGTGGAGTTCGACGTGACGTTGACGAACGGCGAGGAGACGGAGGTGCACAACCCCTCGGACATGCCGGACCCGGGCACGATCGAGGAGATCCGCGAGCCGTTCATCAGGGCGCAGGTGATCGCGCCGAAAGAGTATGTGGGGGCGATCATGGAGCTCTGTCAGGAGCGCCGGGGCGAGCACGCGGGAATGCACTATCTCTCGCCCGAGCGGGTGCAGATGACCTACGACCTGCCGCTGGCGGAAATCGTGCTGGACTTCTTCGACCAGCTGAAGTCGCGCACGCGCGGGTATGCCTCGCTGGACTACGAGCTGAGCGGCGTGCGCCCGTCGGACCTGGTCAAGCTCGACGTGCTGCTGGCGGGCGACCCGGTGGACGCGTTGTCGATGGTGGTGCATCGCGAGAAGGCGTATGAGATGGGGCGCACGCTGACGGAGAAGCTGCGCAAGCGGATCCCTCGCCAGCAGTACGACGTGCCGATCCAGGCGGCGATCGGCTCGCATGTGATCGCGCGGGAGACCGTGAAAGCGTTCCGCAAGGACGTGATCGCGGGCTGCTACGGCGGTGACATCACGCGCAAGAAAAAGCTCTTGGCCAAACAGAAGGAGGGCAAGAAGCGGATGAAGCAGGTCGGTCGCATCGAGGTTCCCCAGGAGGCGTTCCTCGCGGTGCTGGAGCTGGGCGAGGAGTAGTGCCACCGGCGCGGCGCGGAGCGGAGCCCCCGCGCCCCCGCTGCTCGGCCCGAGGACAGCCTGTGCCGCACAGCCCTGCCGTCTCGAACGGCCGCCTCGCACTACGCCCAGCCCCTCCTTGCCCGACCGCCGTGTCCCGGTGCGCGGAATGGGTCGGTTGAGAGAGTGTGCACCCCGATACGCTCAGCGAGCGCCGCCGGCTGTATCTGCTCGCCCGGGTGGTCGTCTCGCGCCACTATCGCCGCCCGCTGACGCTCGCGGCTGTCGCCCGGGCGCTGTCGACCTCGCCCCGGCAGCTGCAGCGCGCGTACGCCCAGTTCGGCAGTTCGTTTCACGAGGACTTGTACGCGCGGAGGATGTCGGTCGCGGCGCAGCTGCTGAGCGAGCAGCGGTCGATCCCGGTCGGCGATGTCGGACGGCTGGTTGGCTACCCGAGCTCATACTTCGCGCGCGCGTTCCGTCGCCGCTACGGGCTCTCGCCTGCCCTGTTTCGCAAGCGAGCGCTGCGGCACGCGGCGAGGAGTCCTATGCGTGGACGGGCGGACTCACCGCCGCGTCGGCCGTGGCCGTCGTCTCCCGTGCGCCGTCCTGGTCGGGCGGCTCGGCCCCCGGCAGCGTGACTCGCATCAGCGTGCCGCCGCCGGGCGCGCGCTGCGCGGTGATGGTCCCGCCGTGCTGGGCGATCACCTGTCTGACGATCGCCAGCCCCAGCCCGGAGCCGGGACGCCCGCGCGCCTCGGCGCCGCGGTAGAAGCGGTCGAAGACGTGGGGGAGGTCCTCGGCGGAGATCCCGTGGCCGTGGTCGCGCACGGTGAGCTCGCCGCCATGGAGCTCGATCTCGACGGGCTCCCCGGCGGGGCTGTACTTGATCGCGTTGTCGATCAGGTTTGCGACGGCGCGGTCGAGCCGGGCGGCGACGCCGCTGATCAGGACCGGGTCCAGGCTCGTTCGCAAGGGCGTGTTCGACGAGTTGCGCCGGGCGCGCGCGACGGACTCCTCGACGACGATGTCCAGACGCACGTCCTCGGCGTCGGCGCGTTGTTCCTCGTCGCGGGCGAGGTCGATCAGGTCGTTCATCAGCAGCGTCAGCTCGCCGATCTGCTCGACGACATCGTCCAGCAGGCGCTCGCGCTCGGGGCCGTCCATGCCGGGGGCGTGCTGCAGGATCTCGATGTTCGTGCGCAGGCTCGTGACGGGCGTGCGCAGCTCGTGCGAGGCGTCGGCGACGAGCTGGCGCTGGGCGTGCACGGAGGCGTCGAGCGCGGCCATCGAGACCTCGAGCGCGTCGAGCATCGCGTTGAAGCTGACCGCCAGACGCCCGACCTCGTCGTCGCCGGTCGGCGCGATGCGCCCCGACAGGTCCTGGGTCTCGGCGACGTGCTCGGCGGCGCGGGTGAGCCGTCGGACGGGCTGCACGGCGGCACGGGCGACGAGCTGCCCCAGCAGCGCCGCGAGCAGGATCCCGCCGAGCGAGAGCAGCACGAGGATCAGGCGCAGGTGGCTGAGCAGTTCATCGACTTCGCTCAGGGGCTGGGCGAACTGCACTACGCGCCCGGGCGCGAGGTGCTCGGCGAGGATGCGCAGGGGCAGACCGTTGACGGTGGCGTCGCGGAAGAAAGCCTCGCCTTTGCCCGCCGCCAGCGCGCGCGTGCGCGCTTCGACGGGGAGCGTGACGTTCTTGGCGCCCGAGCGGAACAGGACCTTGCCGCTCGAGTCCACGAGCTGCTGATAGCCGCGCACCTGGTTGGGCCGCGGGGCGACGTTGCCGAGCGCCTCGCCGGGCTGGGGGCCGCTTTCGAACAGCTGCTGCGCCGAGACGCCGCCGCGGCCGGCCAGCGCGTCGAGCAGGCGGTCGCCGTGGCGGCGCGCGGGATGGTGCTCGATCAGCCGCAGGTTGTCCGAGCGGCTGCGCAGTTGCGAGTCGACCTGGCCGTGGAGCTCGTTGGAGGTGAGCAGGTACACCAGCACCGAGGCGAGCAGCACGGCAACGGCGACGGCGGCCGCCGAGGCGAACGTAATCCGCCGACGGAAGCTCACTGGGCCGACGTCCGGTCGGGCAGCTTGATGGAGTCGGGTTCCCTCCGGGTCATGCCCTTAACCGCAGCAGGGGTGCTCATGGCGCTCGCAGCACGTAGCCGACGCCGCGGACCGTCTGCAGCAGGCGCGGCTCGTCCCCGGACTCGGTCTTGCGGCGCAGGTAGCCCATGTAGACGCCGAGCGAGTTGGAGGTCGCCCCGAAGTCATAGCCCCAGACGTGTTCGAAGATCGCCGAGCGCGTGAGCACCTGGCGGGGATGGCGCAAGAACATCTCCAGCAGCAGGAACTCGGTGCGGGTGAGCGCCAGCAGACGATCGCCGCGCCAGGCCTCGTGGGCGAGCCGGTCCAGGCGCAGGTCCTCGAAGGCGAGCGTGCGCTCCTGCTCGTCGTCGTCCTCGTCCCCCGCCCGGCGCAGCAGCGCGCGTACGCGGGCGAGCAGCTCGCGCAGCGCGAACGGCTTGACCAGATAGTCGTCGGCGCCGGCATCGAGCCCGGCGACGCGGTCGTCGATCTCTTCGCGTGCGGTCAGCATCAGCACGGGGGTGCGGTCCCCGCCCTCGCGCAGGCGCCGGCAGACCTCCAGACCGTCGACGTGGGGCATGGCGACGTCGAGGATCACGGCCTCGTAGGGGTCTGAGCCGAGGCGTTCGAGCGCCTGGCGCCCGTCCATCGCCTGAGCGACGGTGTAGTGCTCTAGCGTGAGAGCGCGTGAGAGCGCGCTCTGTACCGCGGGCTCGTCGTCGACGACGAGGATGCGAGCGAGTTGCTCGGCCATAGAGTGATTAAAGCGGAGAGGATGCCTGAGATCGTCGATAAGGACCGCAACGAAGAAGATGTTACGGCGGATGGAGCCGCGGATTCCGCCGCGGCGATGGCGGCGCACTCGCGGAAGCTGCGCAACAGCCTGATCGGGTTGGCGATCTTCTTTGCCCTGGTCGCGGCGTTGCTGCTGTCGGTGCCGGGGCTGCGCGCGGCCGCCGATCGGATCGGCGATGCGCGCCCGGGCTGGGTGGCGGTGGGGATCGGGTTGGAGCTGCTGTCCTGCGCGGGTTACGTGGTCCTGTTCGGGCTCGTGTTCGGGATGCTCTCAAGGCGCCTGATCTCGCGCCTGTCGCTGTCGGAGCTGGCGGTCAACTCGGTCGTGTCGGTGAGCGGCCTGGCGGGCATCGCGCTGGGGGCGTGGGTGCTGCGCAGCAAGGGCGTGTCGGTGCAGCGGATCGCCAAGCGCTCGGTGCTGATATTCGTGCTGACGAGCGCCGTGAACGTGAGCGCAACGGCGCTGATCGGCCTGCCGATGTGGCTGGGGCTGCTGCCGGGCTCGCGCAATCCGCTGCTGACGCTGTTGCCGGCGGCGGCGGCCGTGGCGACGATCTTGGGAACGATCGCGCTGGCCGAGTGGGCGCGCCGCGGCGCCGCGCGCCGGATCCGCACGCGCGGGCGCATGTATGTCGCGCTGGTCGCGCTCAGCGGCGGCGTGTTTGACGCGCTGGCGTTGATCCGTGCGCGCGATTGGCGTCTGCTGGGGGCGGTGGGGTACTGCTTGTTTGACATTGGGGCGCTGTATGCGTGCCTGCTCGCCTATGGCCCCGCCCCGTCGTGGTGGGTGGTGGCGATGGCGTATCTCGTGGGGATGCTCGCCAACTCCCTGCCGATCCCCGCGGGGTTGATCGCGGTCGAAGGAGGGCTGTTCGGGATGCTGCTTGCGTTCGGGGTGCGCCCGGGCTCGCTGGTGCTCGCGGCGGTCGTCACCTACCGGGCGATCTCGCTGTGGGTCCCGGCGCTGATCGGCTCGGCGGCGTTCCTCAGCCTCCGCCGCGAGCTGTCGCGTCCGCTCGCGCCCGCGACCCCGAGCTAGCGAGGCGGAGGCTGCTCGCGAACGCGACCTCCGCCGCGGCGGTCTGGCAGGCGTGCCCGGGCAGGCGCCCTATCGCGCGCAGAAGGCGAGGTTCCTGCGGGCCGTAGAGCCCGGGGCAGTAGACGGGTGGGGGCAGCGGGCCGGTGGCGGAGCCGGCGGCGTTCAGCGGGCGTAGCTCCAGCGCGGCCGCGCGAGCACGGGAGTAGGCGTCGGAGAAGATGTCGATCGCGACGCGTCCGCTGTAGAGCTCGATCGAGCGGCCTTCGTCATACACGGTCGCGGGCACGCCGCGGATCAGCATGTTGCGCTGCGGGCCGAGCGCGGAGTTGGAGTGCAGCCGGTAGATCACGGTCGTGACCTGCAGCGGCAGCTGGCAGGAGCCGCCGCCGCCGAACACGCCGTGGCCGCGGGCGCAGTCGCCGTAGTAGACGCTGTCGCCGACGGAGGTGTTGTAGCTCTTGCGCCCGTCGGCGGCGACGAGCGGTTGACCCTGGAAGGTGGGACCGGCCCAGTAGATGCGGTAGTAGGGGAACGTCTGCGCTTCGGCCAGCTCGCTCGAGCCGATCGGGCCGGGGTGGCTGGTCGTGCCACAGCCCGCGGCGAGCGCCGTCATAGCGGTGGCGCACAGGAGCGCCAGACCGGCCCACGCTCGTGTTGTCGATGTCCTCGTCATGATCTGCGCGTGTCGTACAGGGCCATTATCGACGCTACTTCAAGACGCCCCGCCGGTTCTAACAGGCATGGGCCGGGGTTCGGTGGGGTAGCACCCCGAGCGCCGGCCTATACGCGCGCCTCACCGGTGCCGGTCGCGGTGGCGATGGCGGCGGGTCTGCTGGTGCTGTGGCTGCTCGTCGATCCGCGCACGCCGGACCTGGCGGCGCAGGTGTATCGGCTGGGACTGTATGAACGCGCGGGGCTGAGCGTGTTCGACGAGCACTGGTACGCGGGGCACGCGCTGCCCGGCTACAGCCTGCTGTTCGGGCCGCTCGCATCGGTGGTGGGGATGCGCGCGCTGGCGGTCGTGTCGGCACTGGTGTCGGTGGCGCTGTTCGAACGGATCGTGCTCGGGGCTTTTGGAGACGAGGCATGTGTGCGGCTCGGTGCCTGCCTGTTCGCGGTGGCGGCCGTGGGGGACGTGTGGAGCGGGCGACTGACGTTCGCGCTGGGAGTCGCGCCGGCGCTGGCGTGCGCGTATGCGCTGACTCGTGAACGACTCCTCGTGGCGGCGCTGATGGCGGGGGTGTGCGCGGCGGCGAGCCCGGTCGCGGGCGTGCTGCTGGCGCTGGCCGGGCTGTCCTACGCGCTCGCGCGGCGCGATCCGATCGTGTTGCTCGCCGTCGGCGCGCCGGTGGCGCTGGTGGTGCTGACGGTGCGGGCGCTGTTCCCCGAAGGCGGGTATGAGCCGTATCCGGCGACGTCGTTCGCGGCCACGGCGATTGTCGTGTGCGCGTTCCTGTGGGCGCTGCCGCGGGGGGAGCGCAATCGGGTGCTGCGGGTGGGGGCGGTCGTGTATCTGGTGGCGTGCCTTTTGTGTGTGGCGGTAAGAACGCCGATGGGCAGCAATGTCGAGCGCTACGGGGTGCTGCTCGCCGCGCCGCTGCTGCTGTGCGCGCTCGCCGGGGCGAGAGCGCCGGCCCGCGGACGGCGGGGTGGCCGGCGGCGGTTTGCGCAAAGGCGGTCGGTGTCTGCGATGCCCGTCGCCGTTGGGGTGAGCGTGGCGATGATGTGGACCGTGTGGGGGCCGGTGCGCGAGACAAGGGCGGTCGCGGGGTCGCCGGCGACGCGGGCGTCCTACTACGCGCCGATCGAGCGCTACCTGGAGGAGCACGGCGCGGGGCTGGAGCGGGTGGAGGTGCCGCTGACGCGCTCGCACTGGGAGGCGGCGATGCTGGCGCCGAGCGTGTCGCTTGCGCGAGGGTGGGAGAAGCAGCTGGACGAGCGCTATGACTCGACGCTGCTCGGCTCGGGGTTGACCGCCGAGAGGTATCGCGCGTGGCTCAAGAGGGAGGCGGTCGCGTATGTGGCGCTGCCGGACGTGCCGCTGGACCCTTCCAGCGCGCGGGAGGGGCAGCTGATCCGCGGAGGGCTGCCGTACCTGAAACCGGTGTGGGCGAACGGGCACTGGCGCGTGTTTCGGTTCAGCGAAGCGACGCCGCTGCTGGAGGGAACGGGGCGGGTGACGGCGCTGGGGAGCGATACGTTCGCGCTGTACGCCGACGCTGTGGGGAGGCTGCTGGTGCGAGTGCATTACACCCGTTATGACACGGTCGCCTCCGGCCGCGGCTGTGTGGCGAGCGCGCCGGGGGGCTGGACGTACGTGCAGGCCCGCGCGCCGGGTGAGATCGTGGTCGACGCGCGGTTCTCGTTGAGTCGGGCACTCGGGCTGGGCGGTGAGTGTCATTGAGGTGCGGGAGGTACGGGTTCGGGCTCGTGTGGGGCGATCGTGCGGGCGGGTGCGAACGGATCCCGCATGCGCTCATCACGTCGTGGTGACGCCCGGCGCCAAAGAGCGAGAACTACCGTGGCGCCAGGCCATAGAGGCCGGTGTAGCCGGTGAGGTAGATGTCCTGCCCGTCGCTGATGACGGGGTCGAAGGAACCGGTGTTCATTTGGAAGACGACGCGCCCGGTGGAGATGCCGAGGCCGTAGGTGCGGTGGCTGGCGAGGTCGGCGAAGTAGACGACGCGCCCGATCACGGTGGCCGAGCCGGAGATGCGCCCGCCGGGATGAAAGCGCCACTCGACGTGCCCGGAGCGGGCGTTCAGCGCGTAGAAGGCGCCGTCGTAGGAGCCGGCGTAGACGGTCGGGCCGAGGCCGGGGGCGTTGGCGATGGCGGGGGAGGCGTAGACGTAGGCGCCGGTCTGCACGGCCCAGTCGAGATGGCCGGTGGAGGCGTCGTAGGCGTAGACGCGACCGTCGGTGTTGCCGAGGAAGACGCGCCCGTACATGACGGCGGCGGTCGAGTAGAAGGTGCCGCTGCCGAGCAGCGCGCCGCCGGAGTCGCTGTCCCAGATGCGCCGGCCGGTGCGCTCGGAGATCGCCTGGAGGTGGCCGGAGTAGTCGCCGAAGTAGAGGACGCCGCCGGAGAGGGTGGGGCTGGCCTTGACGGCGCCGGCGGCGTGGTAGGTCCAGATCACGTCGCCGTTGTGGGCGTTCAGCGCGTAGACGGTGCCGGACTGGGAGCCGAAGAAGACGCGGCCGTGATCGACGAGCGGCGAGGACTCGCTGGGGCTGGGCAGCGCGCGCCGCCAGAGGATCTTGCCGGTGGCGTAGGCGAGCGCGAAGGCTTCGCCCTTGTGGACGCCGGTGTTGCGCGCGAGGACTGTGGCGTAGACGACCTTGCCGATCGCGGCGGGGGTGGAGGCGGAGAGCGAGCCGATGCGCCGCTGCCAGAAGGTGTGGCCGGTGTGCAGGTTGATCGCGCTGAGGGCCCCGTCGTCGGCGAGCTGGAAGATGTGGTCGCCGTAGAGGGAGGGAGGGAACTCGAGCAGCGAGCTGCCGTTGCGCACCCAGAGGCGCTTGAAGGGCGGGAAGACGCGTGCGGGGGCGGGGAAGAAACGGGTGTGGTTGCGGGAGTAGCCGTAGAAGGGCCAGGAGGAGCGTTCGGGCCCGCGGGCGGGGAGCACGGGGGAGGGTTGGGGGATGAAGCGGGCGTGGGGGTGGTAGATGCTGCCGGTGCGGTGGCGCTCGTAGAGGTAGCCGCCGAGGGCGAGCGCGGCAAGCAGGAGCAGGAGCCCGGCCGCGATCCAGCGTGCACGCCTGCTCACGGACGGACCGGTCACGCTCATATGATCGCGGCTATGGCAGACAGCGCGCGCTCAGAGGTGTTCGCTCCGGGGATGCTGCGCGGCAGGGTGGCGATCGTGACGGGCGGCGGGACGGGGCTGGGCAAGGCGACGGCGATCGAGCTCGCGCGGTGCGGCGCGAGGGTGGTGATCGCGGGCCGGCGCGCGGAGACGCTCAAGGCGGCTGCGGGGGAGGTCCTGAAGTCGATCGGCGCGGACGCCGGAGAGGCCGCGAGTGGCGCCGGCGTCGAGGGCGCCGCGAGTGGCGCGGACGGGGGCGACGCGGAGGGCACGGCGACGGGGACTGGCACGGATGGGCTGGATGGGCGGGGCTTGGTGGACTGGGTGGCCGCGGACGTGCGCGAGGCGGCGGACGCGAGGCGCTTGATCGAGACGGTGATCGAACGTCGCGGGAGGTTGGACATCCTCATCAACAACGCGGGCGGGCAATACTTCATCCCGGCCGAGGGGATAGCCCCGAAGGGTTGGCGCGCGGTGTGGCGGCTGAACGTGGAGGGGATGCTGAACATGTCCGAGGCGGCGGTCGAGCGGGGCATGGGCGGTGTGGCGGCGCGCGCGGGGGAGTCAGAGGGCGCAGCCGACGCGACACGGGCCGGGGCGGCACGGGGTGGGGAGGAGGCGGGCGGTGTGATCGTCAACGTGACGCTGTCCCCGCATCACGGCATGCCCGGGATGGCGCACTCGGGCGCGGCGCGGGCGACGGTCGAGGCGCTGACACGCGCGATGGCCGCGCGCTGGTCGGACCGGATGATCGCGGTGACGGCGATCGCGGCCGGTCATTTCGACACGGAGGCGATGGGCAAGTACCCGGACACGGTACGCGCCGGCATGGCCCGCTCGGTCCCGATGCAGCGCCTGGGCGAGCCGCGGGAGCACGCCTGGCTGGTGGCGCTGCTGTGCTCCCCGCTGAGATGGGCGCTGAACGGGTCGACGATCACGCTGGACGGCGCGAGGGACAACTGGTTCGGGCCGTGGCCGCCGCCGGGGCTGACGGGCGGGACGGGGGAGGTGCCTACGGAGGAGCGGAAAGGGGCGAGGGCTGGTGGAGGAGGGCCGGCGTAGGAGCCGGCTGAGTGCTGGTGCTGATGCCCGCCGCTGAAGCAGAGCAAGCGGGGGACGAGGATCGAACTCGCATCATCGCCTTGGAAGGGCGAGGCTCTACCATTGAGCTACCCCCGCATGCGCGAACCCTGCTCGCAGGGATGTTCGCCGAGCCGATAGTAGGCCAAGCGCGCACGCGGTTGTCCCGTCGGCACCGCGATCCGTAGAATCGAGAACGTCACGGGGAGTGGCGCAGTCTGGTAGCGCACCCGGCTGGGGGCCGGGCGGTCGCAGGTTCGAATCCTGTCTCCCCGACTAGAGGAAAAAGCCTGCAAATCAGCGCTTTTTGACAGGACAGGGACTCTCGTGCAGGCAGTCCCAATGTTCTATCTGTGTTCTATTTGCGCCGAAGGAGGGCGAGCTATCCGACGGCGACGAGGTCTGCGGCGCTCGCGGTGATGTCGGCGCCTGGGATGCTCGGAACGTCGTCGGCGAATCCGACGACGAAGTGTGTGTCCAGCGCCTTGGCGAGTCGGCGGAGTGTTTGCACGGTGGTGGGGTATCGCCCGCTCTCGATGCGAGAGATGGCCGAGTGGCTGGTTCCCATGCGCTTAGCCAGTTCGGCCTGGCTGAGCTTGAGCTGGCCGCGGCGGCGGATCACGATTCGTGCCAGCGCCTCAAACGGCGCGAGGCGCTCCAACTCGGTTCTGTACTCGGGATTGCGGGCGCGGCGGCGCATGGACTCGGAGTGTGGAGTCCCGATCGGTGAGATGTTCTTTCTAGGCGTGGTCATGGCTGGCCACCTCGGCGGTGAGTTTACCAAAATCGGTAAGGTCTCAGGGGGCGTCGTGTCCGGCTGCTCGTGGTGGGCGTCTCGGTTGTACATCCATGCGGGTCTTGAAGTCCTCCCATCGCAGCTTGGCGATCTGGATGTCCGAGGTCGGGACCGTGCCGGTGTTCTTGCGCAGCATGTGCAACAGGACGAAGAGGTTCCTCGAGCGACGGTAGAGGACTCGGTAGAGCACCGGCCCGTAGTGGCAGCGAAGCTCTCGTAGCTCGCCGTCTATCTGTGAGCTGGCCGGGAAGGCCAGCGGTGGCTCACTTGGCGAGAGGCCGTTGAGTCGGTCGATGGCGAGATCCACAGCAACCTGGTGCTTGACGGGCAGCGAGTCGATGAATTCCTCCACGGGCTGACGCCGCCGGGAGTCCCTGTAGTAGATGGCCTGTGTGCTCGACATGGCGCTGAACCCTACGCCGCTCGTCGTGGCCTCGTTCGGGGCCACGACGGGTTGGACGTGCGTGGCCGGGGCCTTTCCCTACCCCGCTCCCGGCGTTGCGAGGGCTGTGAGCCCTGACGCTCGCCGGCCTTGCTGTGGCGGCGCGCGCGTGTTGCGCGTGATCGGCGGCGGGGGTGTCGAGGTGCTGCTCGATTGTCTGTGGCTCCCCCGCCCCCCAACCTTCGGCATTGTCGCACGGCCTATCGGCCGTGCGGTGCCTGCGGTATGGGTGACGGAGGAGAGGTGGGCTCTGGGTGGACAGGTGAGTAAGGGTGCTGGCATGGGGCGCAGCAGGCAGGCTGCCAGGGCGTGCCGCACACCTGGCGCTGGCGGGGGAACCTTCTGTAGCAGATCGCCCCGCGTGCTCGAAGATCGCCTGCGCGCTCGACAGGGCGCTGAACCCTGCGTCGGTCGTGACCCCATATGGGGTC